>PKXU01000049.1 GCA_003132445.1 Acidobacteriaceae bacterium
AAAACGGGCTTCGAGGAGATCGTGGCGATCTCCTCGAAGCTGACTTATGGCCCGGAATAACGGAACAACTTCCGGTAGCCCGTGATCCACCCAGAATCCTAAGCGACGTGGTATCAGGGAAAGGCCCCTGCCTGGATCGTTCGCTGGGTTCCGCGATTTCGCTTCAACCGAGATTCCAGAAGTACAGGGTTTTGCGAATGCTGCCTCACTCAGTTCGCAATGCCCGCATCGGATCGATCCGCGATGCCCTCCACGCCGGAACTAGGCACGCCAGCACCGCCACCACCAGCAGGGTTGCAGCCACAGCCGCGAAGATCGCCGGATCGAGCGGCCGGGTTCCATAGAGCATCGACTGGATGTTTTCCCTTGTTTTGAAAGACTCCAGCCGCGCAGAGTGCACTTCAGGTTTCGTTTACTGTAGAAAACTTCCCCAATCCAGTGATTTTCCTTGCAGCGTCAGCTGCCCGGATTCCCGGATTGGACATCAAACACAGTTCTTAGCCACAAGCTGCTGCACATGCTTTCGGTCGAAGAGTGCTCACTTAGCACATCGCTAGGCAGACGGTGAGTTCGGTTTGGTTTCCTTTGGCGAATGCAAGGCGAAAGCTTTACGAAAACTGTGCTAAAACTGTGCTAGCCCCCGGCGGATGTTAAGGTTTTGATCGGAAAGCCGGATTGATTCCAGAGGATTTCCTTTGTTATCAATCTCTTCGCCCGTTCGACTCCCACTCGCTTCCGCCAGAATTTGCTCGTTGCAAGAAGTCTCGATTCGGCTCAATGGATTCTCCCGGGCCCCAATCAAGATAAAAGGTTCGAAAGCCGAAAAGAGTCGTCGCCCGGGACGCGCCAAAATATGGCACGGACGGGCCATTTCCTCGTGCTTGGCTGAGTCATATTCTTATTCACGAGCAGCACTTGGGGGAGGGCTGATCAACAAACGTCCCACGACTCAAACGAGTCTGGGGCGTTTTGTTTTGCGCCTGAAACTGCCGCGAAAGGTTTGTTCACCCGCAGCCCTGTCCAATACTGCATGGATTGGTTAAGCCAGTATTCCGCTCCGTTTTCCATACGACTGGATTTCGCGTTTTGTCTCTGGAACGAACAATGTAAAGATTGCGGCACCCATAACCGCCAGCGCGCCAAAAGAGTAAAAAGTCAATTTGAAGCCGAGATGCTGTACCAGCGCGCCACTTAGCAAAGGTCCAGCCACACCTCCGGTCGCGAGGGCCGTCGCGAAAAGTCCGGCCAGCGTATTAAATCGGCCTTTTCCCCGCGTCAAATCGGCAGCCAGGGCAATTACCACCACCCCATAGATTCCCGCACCAATTCCGTCGAGTGTTTGAAGCCAGACAACCATCTTCGGGTCGCTTACGAATGTGTAGGAGAGAATACGAAAGGGCAGGATCCAGAAAGCGATTGCCATCACCGGTTTTCGGCCCCACCGGTCTCCGTAGCGCCCCGCCAGGATGGACACCGGGACCATTACCGTCTGCGCGGTCAGTACGGTTGCCGTCATCAGGCCGTCGGAGCCGCCCAACTGCTTCACATAAAGCGCAACCGTAGGCAAAATCGGGGCGTTCGCCAAATGGAAAAGAAAGATGGAAAGCAAGAGCCAGCGCACGGCGCGATTGCGCAACAGCTGCTTCCACGACGAAGTCACGGAATCCTGTTCAGTCAAGCCAGTCGCCAGATGCTCGTCGAGATCTTCCGCTCGAACCAACAAAGTCGAACCCGCAGCCAGCAGCGAAGATGCCCCTACCGCAAAAAAGATCGAGCTCACTCCCAGCAGTCGCACCAATCCAATCGCAGTCAATGCAGCCACTATATTTCCAGCATGGTTCCAACTTTGGTTGGCTCCTGCCGTCTTATTGAGCAAGGCATGCCCCGCGAGCGCCAGGGCCAGTGCTCCTAACAAGGGCGCAAAGAAACTTTGGGCTGCGCCCGAAATGAAGAGCAATGTGTCTACAAATGGGCGCTTATCGGGAAGGAATGGAATGGATGCGAAACAACCTCCGGTAACGATTGCGGCAATCGCAAACAGCAGACGGCGGGAGGAAATGCGATCGGTCAGGATTCCAGCGGGAGTCTGCGCTATCAGCGTACCCAGTCCCGCCACAGCCGTCGCCGCCCCAATCGAGTCATAGCGCCAGCCGTGTTCTCTAAGGAATACTCCCATCACGGGCAGGACCACTCCCACCATCTCAGCCTGAAAAAAGTTGATCGCATTCAGACCGATCAGACTTCGCCTTTTGTCCCGCGCTTGATCTCGATTTCTCATCCCCAATCACGTAACCGACCCGGGATCTAAGTCCGCCGGGCGCCTCTCAAAAAGTGAGTTTAACGGATGCGAGGCGGAAGTCGCGGGTTGGGCGGACGTTTTACTAAAGCGGCCTAGCCGCGAGGCCGCCTTCCTTATAACTTTCAGCGGCAAATCAGTTAAAATGATGTCTTGGGCCACCCTGCATGCACCCTGAATAAAGCTGCACACCGCGCGCGTCACACGACGCTTTCGCGTGGTCGTGTCTTGCTCCTGCTTGCGGCGCTGCTCGCCTTCGTCCCCGGTGCCGCCGCCGATAATGCCGCATTCGACCTCATTGGTCCCAAAGTAGACGTCAAGGTTCAACGGGCCGGAGTGACGCTCTCAATTGCGGAGGTGCCCAATCTTCAGCCCGGAGACCGCCTGTGGATCCATCCTGATCTGCCCGACAGTCAATCGGTCCGCTATCTGATGGTCGTGGTTTTTCTGCGTGGCGCCACGAACCCCCCACCTGATTCATGGTTTACTCGCGTGGAAACCTGGAGCAAGCCGGTTCACGAGGAGGGTATCTATGTCGCCGTGCCGCAAGAGGCGGAGGAGGCTCTCATTTTCCTGGCACCGGAAACCGGCGGGGCCTTCACTACTCTTCGTGCCGCAGTGCGCGGAAAGCCCGGCGCTTTCGTGCGCGCCTCGCAAGACTTGGTGCAAGCCAGCTTCGACCGGCAGCGTCTCGATAAATATCTTGACGCAGTGCGGGAGATTTCGGCGAGCGATCCGGAACAACTGAAAGCGCGTACAACTTTACTGGCGCGCAGTTTGAACATCCGGTTGGAGCAGCAGTGCTTCGACAAACCGTCCGCCCAGCAAGCGCCGTGCCTCACACAGAACACCGATCAACTGGTTCTGGACGACGCGCATAGCCAGACGATGGTAGCGACTCTAACCTCAGGTCCATCCAGCGATTTGTTGGCGCAAATCAGTTCCACGCCTAAGGCGGGCAGCGGTTATTACAGTCCATACGTCGGCGCCGTGGTGGACGTTGCCCGCATCTTGAGCACGACACACACGGCGCAATATCAGTACATTCCCGCGCTGGCCTTGCCCAAGCACGACGAACTCAATCTGCGCCTGAATAATCCACCATCATTTCGCAATCCGAAATCGGTGCTGGTGATCGGCCTTCCGCCAGTTCGTCCTGCTCCTGTTCCGCCCCTGCGCGCGGTGGATGCGACTCAGATATTCTGTGCAGGCAAGCCTTCGCTGGTCCTTCCCGCCGAGGGCGCACCGCTGGTTTACGCCACAGAACTCGCGCACGGCTTCGTTCTTCACGTCGACACCAAATCAGGGCCGGGAATCGACGTGCCCGCAACGCCGGACCCCATGCTTGGAGGGTTTTCAATCGAGACCCAAGCTCTGCAGTCGGCCGATCTGGATGGCGAAGTGATCGGGGTCTTGCGCGGTTCCTGGGGTTTCCACATCTTCGATGGCCCGCACTATCGCTTGCGCGCTTCGCGTCCTGTGCAGTGGATCGTTGCTTCGAAAGATGCCAGCGCGTTGATCGTCGGACGCGAAGACACGCTTCATCTGCAGTCTCCCGATGCCTGTTGCGTGAGCGGAGTGAAGCTTAAAGACGAGCAGGGGAAATTGCTGGACGCAGAATGGAAGACTTCGAAACCCGACGAACTCGAGCTGAAGGTCCCGCTGCAGAAGGCCGATGCGGGGTCGGTCACCATGTTGATCAAGAAGTTTGGGCTGAAAGATGCCGACGAGATTCCGCTTCACACTTACGCCGAAGCCGGACGACTCGATAGTTTCAGCATTCATGCCGGCGATATGGATGGCATTCTCAAAGGCACGCGCCTGGATCACGTCGACAGCCTGGAATTAAACGGTTTGCGCTTCAAGGCCGACGCGTTTACGCGGGCCAATCAGCAAGATGAACTGAAGGTCACGGCTACCGACCTCAGCGCTAAAACCAAGCTGCATGCCGGAGATTCGATCGTCGTCCACGTTACGCTCAAAGACGGACGCGTTCTCGATCTCAAGGCGGAGGTCGAAGCCCAGCGGCCAGAGGTGAACGTCCTCAGTCGCAGCGTACAAGTCGATCAGACATCATCTCCACCTGCGGTTCGCCTTGGCAGTCAAGACGAGTTGCCGCAGGATGGTCGGCTGAATTTTTTCCTGAAGACGCAGGTACCAGAGAGCTTCCCGCCCACAGAAAAGATCGAAGTTGCCACCGCCGACGAGTCCTTTCGCGTGCTGCTCAGTTTTAAGGACGGGAATCTGACGCCGCAAGACTCGAAAACTGTTTTTGCCGTTCTCGATCCCATGAAACTCCTAGGCCCGTCGGCGTTTGGGCCGCTGAAGTTTCGACCAGTCACGGCGGATGGCACAGACGGGGATTGGCAGCCGCTGATCGAATTAGTGCGCGTGCCTGCGCTCAAAGAGGTTCGATGCGAATCCGCTCAGGAAGAGCAGTGCACTCTCAATGGCGACAAACTTTTCCTGCTCGACTCGGTGAGCGCTGATGCAGATTTCGCGAATTCTGTGGCGGTTCCCGAGGGTTTCGTGGAAGACGCCCTCGCGATTCCGCCGCCCAAAGGAAAAATGCTCTACATCAAACTTCGCGACGACCCCAATACCATCGATACTGTCAATCTACCGATCCCATCGTCGCAACAATAGCCGCCGGCGCGAAATGCTCCGTCCCGATCAAAGCTGTTTTTTCATGATGGAGGGATCTCGCGCGTGGGTAATCAACAACTTTCTTCGCGCGCGCGTTATACTCGCCGTTCAAGCCTGATGGCGAACATTCTCTACGGAGTCAACGGCGAAGGCGCGGGCCACTCTACCCGCGCGAAAGAAGTGCTCTCTCATCTTGTCAGCAACGGACACACGGTCCACGTCGCCACTTTCGACCGCGGACTGCAAAACTTGAAGCCGCACTTTGACGTTACCGAGATTTACGGATTTCGCATCGCCTACGTCAACAATCGCGTGCGCTACAAACGCACGATTGCAAGAAACCTGCTCAGCATTCCGAAAGCCGCTAAGAGTCTGTCCATTTTAAAAAACTTAGTCGAGGAACGAAAGATTGAGCTGATCATCACCGACTTCGAATCGCTCACCTGTCACGTCGGGCACAAGAAACTTCTCCCGGTCATCTCTATCGATAACCAGCACTGCCTCACGAATTTGGTCGTTTCTTATCCCCGAAAGTACCGAGGCGATGCCGCCGCTGCCAAAATCGTAACCCGCATGATGACTCCGCACGCGAACGCGTACTTCGTAATTTCTTTTTTTACTGCGCCCATCCGCAAGCGCAATACATTTCTCTTTCCTCCGCTTCTGCGGCAGGAAATCCTCGAGGCTAATCCCACAGAACGAGACCACGTTCTCGTCTATGTCACTTCACCCGCGCCGGCGTTGGCAAAGTTGTTGTCTTCCGTCCGCTGCCGTTTTATCGCCTATGGTTTCGGCCGTGAGGGAGAAGATAAGAACATTCTTTACAAGAAGCCTTCGGTCGAAGGCTTCTTCGCCGACCTTACCAGCGCCCGTGCGATCGTTGCCAACTCTGGATTTTCCCTGGTCACGGAAGCGCTCTATCTTGGCAAGCCCTACCTGGCCGTTCCGGTGCGCCACCAGTTCGAGCAAATCTTCAACGCCTATTGGCTGGAAAAATCCGGCTATGGAGCCTACTGGGAAGAATTAAACAAAGAGAGAGTTGAATCATTTCTCTATAACTTGCCGCATTATCGCCAAGCGCTCGCCGCATATCCCCGACAAGGCAATGCAGCCCTCCTCGGGAAACTGGACGCATTGATCTCGCAGAATACGAAAGGTTCGGTAACGAGATAGCCGAAGCGTCGAAGAGAACTCTGGAGTGCGGAACCTACGAACTGGCTCTCATATCGCTCGAGGTGCCGCCTGCGGCGGGGACATAGCACTTCAGGGTGTAATCCATGACCATGCGATCGGCATTGAAGCGCCAGCCNNTGCGTTTCATGCGCTTGATCCAACCCCGCGGCAGGCCGTCGCGATCACGCTGGTAATAGAGTGGAATTACCTCGTCGCGGATGGTCCGCAGAAGATCTTCGCCGTCGCGGGCGTCGTGGACGTTCATGTTGGAATGTGTTCTGCCCGTTCCGATGGCAAAACCGTTCATGCCATCGAAGGCCTCGGCCCACCAGCCACACGTCGACGCCCTGCACAAAGTGGCGACCCACATTAATGTCGTAATCCTCCACAAACACAAACTTGTCGCGGAACTGCGGATCACGCATCAACTCGGCTATCTGCTGTAAAACACGCTTACCGGGTTCGTCCAGCGGATGAGCCTTTCCGGCGAATACAAATTGCACGGGCCGATTCGGGTCGTTCACCATGGAGGCGAGGCGCTCGATGTCGGTCAGAATTAGATTCGCTCTCTTGTAAGTGGCAAAGCGCCGGGCAAATCCGATGGTGAGGGCGTCGGGGCTGAGGATCCGGCCCAGCCGCTTCAGCGTCTCGGGAGCTTCGCCGCGACGTGCAGCCTGTTCGATCGCCTGTCGCCGGACNNGCGGGCGAATCCGATGGTGAGAGCATCCGGACTGAGCACGCGCTCCAGCCGCTGCAGGACGTCGCGTGATTCTCCTCGGCGCTGAGCCTGAGCGACTGCGCGCCGGCGCAGAAACTCGATCAACTGGGACTTCAGGTTGAGATGCGTCTCCCACAGTTCGCCGTCATCAACATTCTCAATTCCTAGCCAGATTTTCGCCTCGCTGCCGTGATGGTTCCAGTTCGTACCCAGATGGCGATCGTAGAGACGATACATTTGTGGGGCGAGCCACGAGGGAACATGCACGCCGTTGGTGATGTGTCCAATGGGGACGTCATCCTCCAGCTTATTCCGGAATAATTTCGTCCACATCGCGCGGGACACCTCGGCATGCAGCGCCGAAACGGCATTGGCGCGCCGCGAGAGACGCAACGCCAGCACCGTCATACAAAATAATTCGTCCCCATTCGTGGGATTCTCCCGGCCCAAACCCAGCAAGCTCTCCTGCGAGAGTCCAAGGGCTTCGCGCAATGGCCCAATATGTTCTTCGACCAAGCCGGCGTCGAAACGATCATGTCCAGCCGGCACGGGAGTGTGCGTGGTAAAAACCACTTCGCGGGAAATTCGCGGAACCGCAGCCTCAAATGAAATTCCTTCCTCTTCCATGCGCATGCGAACCGCTTCCAGCACGGCGAATCCGCTGTGCCCTTCATTCAAATGAAGAACGCCGGGAGAAATTCCCAGAGCTTTGAGGGCTCGCAACCCGCCCACACCCAGCAACAACTCCTGGCGAATGCGGATGCGCAGGTCGCCACCGTACAGGCGTGATGTAAGCTGGCGGTCTTCTGGGGCGTTGCCTTCCACGTCGGAGTCCAAAAGCAGCAAGTCGCGCCGTCCTACTTTCACGCGCCAAACTTTTGCCTTAATGCGTCCACTGCGCGTTTCGATTTCCACCACCACAGGACGACCATCTTTCCCGATCGCCACTTCCATCGGCATCTGATTTACATCGGTCTTGAGATACTCTTCCCGCTGCCATCCGCCCAGGTCCAGCTGCTGCCGAAAATATCCCTGGCCATAAAACAAACCAATCCCAACCAGCGGTATGTCGAGATCGGACGCGCTCTTAATATGGTCCCCTGCCAGCACTCCCAGGCCGCCGGAATAAACCGGCAAGGATTCGTGCAAACCGAACTCGGCGGAGAAATAGGCCACCGGGTGAGGACGCAAAACCCCGGCACGCTGCGCGCCCCAGGTCCGATCGGCTTCCAGGTATTCCAGCATGCGACGGTAGGCGTAGTTCACGCGGCTATGCAGCATGAGTTCTGCGGCGCGGGTCTCCAGTTTCGCCAGTGGAATCTCGTTCAGTAACGCAACCGGATTGTGATTGAGTTCGCTCCAGCGGGCTGGATCGAGATCGAGAAACAGACTGGAGGAGTTGTGGTCCCAGCTCCACCACAAATTACGGGCCAGTGCCCACAGCCGCTCCTGTAGCGGGGCGATAAAGCGGTCAAGAGTGCGGGCTTCGCTCACCACCGGGGCTACTTGAGTAGCCGCCTCGGTCAACATGCGAATCTCGTCTTCGCTGAAGACCCTGGCTTCTATTGTTTGCACCACTAGAACTCCCTGCAGAATTCCGCGGTCAATCAAGGGAACACCCAAAAACGATTGGTAGGCGTCCTCGCCGGCATCGCGGAAGTACTTGAAGCGGGGATGGTTTCTTACCTGCTGCACGGCAACTGGCCGCACCAGTTCCGCCACCAGACCGGTGAGACCCTCGTGGACTTCCATGCGCAGGCTGCCGATGCATTCCTTGCGAAGTCCAACCGTCGCAGCCAATACAAGATTTGCGCGATCCGGTTCCAGCAAGTACGCTGAGCACACGTGGGTACGAAACCTCTTGGCGATCAGGGCCACTACGTTCATCAGCGTTTCCGCCGGCCGGCCACCATCCGCCGCAAGGTTTCCAATCTCTTCCATGGACAGAACGTTGCTGACCTGAGCCAGGCGTTCGTCCTGCTCCTCGGCTACCTCGTCGTATCCGTCCAATCTGTTCACCAGCCTCCGTGAGGTCTAAGACCTGAAACCTGCCGCAGTACGGAGAACCGTAAGGGTAGGGATTTATCTATTGTACGGTGTGCGATCTAAATCGTGAACGATGCTTTGATTCGTAGGTTAGATGCTGCTGATCGGCTTTTCCGCAGACTCTTAAAGGGCTGGCGTCACCGCTGCTGCCTTCCATTTTCGCAAATACAGGCCATACATGGCTACGCATCCCAGCAGGGGCACAGCAAGGCCCGCCCTGAGAGTGCCGAAGTGATTCGATAAGACCCCCATCGTCCAGGGTACTGTGCCGCCTCCAATGTTTGAGGAGGTGAACATCAACGACCCAACTCGCGCCGCCGCTGACCCAAATTCCCTTGACAAGAGAGAAATTGTGATCGGATACACGCAAGAAAGGCCCAGTCCCGCGAGACTCGCACTTACCACCACACCGCGCAGGCCCTGCGAAAAGATTAGGCTGGCCATGCCAGCAGAGGCTAAAAGCAATCCCGCTCTCGCCAATCGAATCTCATCGGTGAGTCGTAAAAACAGCGGTGCCAGCCATCGCCCCAGCATGAGCGAACCATAAAAAAACGAAGGACTCATGAGTGCCAAGGGCGGAGCCAAAGTCCGCAGGCTTTTCGCGTACGAAGCAATCCATCCCCCAAAACCGTTCTCGAGACCGACGTAGAGGAAGAATAAGGCCGCCAAAGCAATCAACACACCTTGCTTCCAAACCACGGCCGGACCGTTTTTGTTTCCAGCGTCCTTGGTCGTTAACGGTTCCACAATAGACGAGGGCATGGCGGCAATTCCAATCGTCACCAAAATTGAGAACCCGGCCACTGCGGCCAGGAAGAAGGGAATCCGATGACTTTTGGCCGCAGCGGCCACCAGGAAAGGACAAGCTACCGCGCCCGCACTCCAACAGAAGTTCAGCAGATTCAGCGTGGCGCTTCGCCGGCCCGGATTTACTTCGGCCACCAGCAGGTTCCCCGCAGGAACTGCCAAGCCCATCCCGGCGCCGGAGGCTGCGATGCACAGGACTCCCATTATCTTCGGTCCCGCAAGCAGCAATGCCAGGGCCGCACCCATCAGCAGCAGTCCGATCTTGATGGCGAATCGGAAGCCCCACCTGGACACCAGTACGCCCGAAAGCGCCACAGCCAAAGTCGAAGCCAGATACTGAGCTGTAAATAGAGCCCCAGCTTGGGAATAATTCAGCGACCAGCGCGCGGACAATGTCGGCAACATGGGACCGAGGAGTACGGTCGCGATCCCGATAGGCACGAATGACGCGTAGGCAGCCAGCGTCAGGGCCTTTGCCGAGGTTGCAGCCTTTGCCGTGTCAGACGGGAACATTAATGCGCTGGCGCAACAGCGCTCTTATATCGAAGAGTTTGCATTAAGAGAAACTCGGAGCCTTTGCCGTAGATTCCCGCACCACCAACTCGGGCTCGATTGCTATTTCGGAAGGATATTCTTTCTTTCCCTCGATTCGTTCCAACAGGCTCTGTGCCGCTACTTCTCCCATTCGATTCAAGGGCTGTCGCACGGTGGTTAAACTCGGCGTGTAAAAGGCGGCCCCCGGAATGTCATCGAAACCAATCACAGAGACATCTTGCGGAACGCGCAAGCCCTGTTCCTGCAATGCGCGAATCGCGCCAATCGCCGACATATCGTTGTAAGCAAACAGTGCGGTGAAGGGTTTTTGGCGCGTCAACAATTGCTTGATAAACGGATAGCCCAACATCGGCGTGGGATCGTCCGTATCGATTTGCACTGTCAACTCCGGATCAATCTTCATCCCAATTGCGGCGGCCACAGTGCAGATCGCATCCCAACGGTCCTGGGCGTCCGAGCTCAGAGGATTTCCTTTCATAAAAGCGACGCGCTCGTGCGAAAGCTCCTTCAGGTGATTTAGAGCCAAAACGGCTGCGCGTTGGTGATCCAGCACAATATTAGTAACGCCTTTCAACTTCTTGTGCCCGGCAATGGCAATCGTCGGCAGCAGCGGCGCCTCATTTACGGTGGTGTCGACTGTGATAATGCCTTCCACTCCGCGCTCGGAAAGCATCTGCGAATATCGATTCAGCAAGACGGGATCGTGGCGGTGCACTACGGTCAGAAAGAAATAATCGCGTTGCCTTAAGTATTGCTCTATGCCGCTGATGATGGGCGAGCTGTAGGAGTCGCCAATTTCTTCCGCGATTACTCCGATGGTGTAGGTGCGCTTGTTGCGCAGCGTGCGGGCGAAAAAATTGGGTCGATAATTAAGTTCCTTCGCAGCGGCGTGAATCCGGTTCTTGGTCTCTTGCGGAATAGAGCGGGCCGACGGCGAATCATTGAGAACCGCAGATACCGTACCCGGAGTGAGCCCGATGTGTTGAGCGACGGCCTTCAGCGTAATCACAGAGGGCTTTTGGCCGGGTGTCTCGATTTGGCCCATGATTAGTTAAATCGTTTTAATCGAATGTGTGGCCGCGCCGCCGGGTTATCTTACCAAATGCGAGAAGCTGCCGTGTTCCCCAATCACTTCCCCGATGCGCGCATTACGCCTTGGCATAGCGTTGGCTGTTCGGTCGCGATCCGCTCAAAGCAAAAAACAGAATATAGAGGTAACAGATGACGGGAAGAAAGAATGCATGGTGAATGCCGATACGATCCGCAATCGCACCTTGTGCTACCGGCAGAATGGCTCCGCCCACAATGGCCATGATCATGACTCCGGAACCGTCTCCTGTGAGCGGTCCAAGTTCTGCCACTCCCAAGGTGAAAATGCTGGGGAACATGATCGAGTTAAAGAAGCCAACCAGAAGAATGGTGTACATCGCAGTGCTTCCCGAAGTAAGCATCGAGATGGCGACCAGGCAGGCCGCGCACACGGCGCAAATGCCGAGCAGGAGTCGGGTTGTTGGAACCAAACGGCCACCTCGAAGAACCAGGCCGATTCCCAGGACAGCCGCCACGACGGCGACCAGGGCAAAAAGCGGACGGGCCGCAACAAGGACCGAGACGATTGCCCACAGAACAGCTACGAAACTGAAATGTCCAACCGGGGCAGCGAGGTTGGTAGCCCAGGTGTGGGCAACCCAAGACGAAATCAAAAAGAGCAGCGCGCCGGCAACCGACGCCAACCCCATATAAGCCGCTTTTGCTCCACTTAACAGCGCGGATCCGAAGAAACGGCCCACCATCGCGCCGCCCCAGTAAAGTGCAACCAAACCGGCAGCCACTTTTTCTGTCAGACCGCCAATCTCCGGCTGACCGAAGTAGTTGACCAGGAAACTCCCGATGGAAACTTCAGCTCCCACATAAACAAAGATGCCGATGGCGCCGAAAATTAAATTCGGATGATTCCAAATCGAGTCGTTCACTTTTTCGCCGACCTTGTGTTGCGCATGTTCGATCTTCGGCAATCTGAAACTACCGATGGCGATCGCCAGCAGTACCAGTGCGATTCCCAGCCCCACATAAGGCATCTTCACCGTCGCCGCCTCATGCAGCCGGTACGCCTGTAGGGCATCCGGTGCTAATGCTCGTATATCCTCGATAGATTTCGCCGTGGCGCTCAGAATCAATATGCCGCCGAAAAAAGGCGCCAGAAATGTACCCAGCGAGTTGAACGCCTGGGTTAGATTGAGCCGGCTCGATGCCGTCTCTGGTTTTCCCAGAACCGTGACATAAGGATTCGCCGCGACTTGCAGGCAAGTGATTCCTGCGGCAAGAACAATGAGCGCACCCAGAAATAATGGATACGACGGAACACTTGCTGCCGGAACAAACAAAAACGCGCCCAGCCCCATGGTCAACAATCCCACCACCATCGACCGCTGATAGCCAATCCAATCAATCACCTTCGCGGAGGGAATGGAGAAGATAAAATACGCTCCAAAAAAAGCAAACTGAATCAGCATGACCTGGGCATAGCTCAGGTCAAAAATCGATTTCAGGTGTGGAACCAGAATGTCGTTCAGGCAGGTAAGAAATCCCCACATGAAGAAAAGCGTCGTTACCGTAGCCAGCGGGGCGCCGTAGCTCTGCCCCGCGCCGGGCGCCGTGGAGGAAGTAGCAGTTGAAGTGTTGGGGGCCGAGATCGCCATGAGTTCTGTATCCATCCTCCGAAGTGCTGTATGAATCTGCGCCCGCGTCATCATAGCATCGCCCCAGCAAGGTGTTACGCATTTTTCTTCCCATTCAGATCGAGTTGGTACCCTACAAAATCGTTTCTCTAAGCTTGACAATCCACAGGGCTTGCCGGAGACTGCACTGTTTCCACGGTCGCTATCTTCAACGCAGGCCATACTGATGCGCAAGCTTGTCATCTCCACAGTCGCCGCTCTTCTTTTTCTGGTCAGTCTTTCTCTGATCAGTCCAGCCGCATCGGTCGCTCAAACCGCAATGTCGTCTGTAATCGTGTTCAGCGAGCCCGGATTTCCCACCGCCGATTCCGCGGCCGCTTCGCTTGAGCAACTGGCAGCAATTTCTCCTGGCGCTCAATCGGTTGGCGCAGATGGCCTTCGAGACGCTCTGGAATCGCCATCCACCCGGCTCCTGATTCTTGCCTACGGATCAGCTTTCCCGGAAAACTCGTGGTCGGCGATCAAACAGTTTCTTGATCGCGGAGGAAATCTTCTGGTGCTCGGCGGTATGCCGTTTACCCGCGCCGCTTATCGCGATACGCAGGGCTGGCATCTTCGCGACTACAGTGTCCGCTTCATCCGCCCGCTCATGATCGACCAGTACCAGACAACGCCCGGCTCCGAGGGGCTGCAGTTCCAGCCGAATCCGGAATCAACCTTGCAACTTACTTCGTTCGCGTGGAAGCGCGCCTTCAGCCCCGTAATTCGTTTGAGTGCGGTCGACCTTTATCACCGCGGCGGCGCTGCCGGGTCCATCGACGCGCGCCTCGACGCTCTCGCCTGGGGCATCGCAAATGGCCGCAAGTTATCGGCGCCTGCCCTGCAGATCGATCATTACCGCAATGGTTACGACGGAGGACGCTGGATTTTCGTGAATGCGGAACTTTCCAGCGAGTTTTTCCACAATGACAGCCTTCTGCAATCTCTCGCAGAACGGGCTTTGCAGGGAGCTGAAGAATTCACGGTGCGGCCCGCTTTGCCGCTCTATCTTCCCGGCGAGCCGATCGAACTACAAGTGCAATGGCACGCAGCCGTGCAGCCCAAAGCGGCCGTCTCCCTGAAGATCACGTCTTTCCCCGAAGCGCAGCCCTCAGATCGCTCGACGGTAACTGCAACCATTAACGAACCGATCATGCTTCCCGCGCCGGAAGCCAAGGGACTTTACACCGTCGAAGCTCGGTTACTCGAAGGCGACCAAGTGCGCGCCATCTACCATTCCGGCTTCTGGATTCGCGATGAATCGTATCTCCGGTCGGGACCGCGTCTCGGCGTCAACCATGACTACTTCGAACTCGATGGCCGTCCCTTGGCTGTCGTGGGCACCACCTACATGTCCAGCGAGGTGCAGCGCCTCTACTTCGACCATCCCAATGTGTACGTATGGAACCACGATCTCGCGCAGATTCAAGACGCAGGATTAAACATGATCCGCACCGGCTGGTGGACCGGCTGGGACAAGTTCTGCGATGAAAACGGTCAGCCCTACGAGCGCACCCTGCGCACACTCGAGGCTTATCTCATGACCGCCCGCAAGTACGGACTGCCGGTGCAGTTCAACTTCTTTGCTTTTCTGCCCGACGTCCTCGGAGGAACCAATGCCTATCTCGATCCTGAGGCCATTCGCCGACAGCAGACGTTGATTTCAGCGGTGGTCGCCCGCTTTCATGACGTACCTTTTCTTGCCTGGGATCTCATCAACGAGCCCAGTTTTTCTCAACACCTTTGGAAGACGCGTCCGAACGGCGATCCCATCGAGCTCGCCGCCTGGAATCTGTGGTTGAGCCAACGCTATCCCGATCGCGCGAAGCTGGCCGCGCTGTGGAATGTTCCACCCAATTCTGTCGCAGGAACCATCTCGCTTCCGACGGAAGATGAATTTTCTCCCCGCGGCATGTACACAGGAACCAATTCGCTGCGGCTCTATGACTATTTTCTTTTCGCGCAGGAATCGTTCGCGAAATGGGCGCGCACTATGCGGGACGCAATTCGCGCCACCGGTTCTCAACAACTCGTAACCGTTGGCCAGGACGAAGGCGGCATTCAAGATCGCCTGTCTCCAGCGTTTTGGGGTCAGTCGGTAGACTTCACAACCAATCACTCGTGGTGGCAAAACGATCACATTCTCTGGGATTCGCTCGCGGCCAAGCAACCGGGCGAGGCCATGCTGATCCAGGAAACCGGTCTGCAGCGAGAACTCAACATCGATGAAGTTGCACGCCGCACACCGGAGAGCGAGGCGGCTCTTCTAGAACGCAAAATCGCCACATCTTTTATTCAGGGCTCCGGTGCAATCGAGTGGCTGTGGAACACGAATTCCTACATGACGGAAAGCAACGAGACGCCGATCGGCGCTATGCGCACCGACTGCACCGAGAAGCCGGAGGCCACCGTCCTGCGGGCCTTCGCGCAATTCGCTCCGTCTTTGCAGGAACATCTTCGCGATCCGCAACTGCCTTCTATTGCGATCGTGACCTCGCAAGCCGCACAATATTCGGTGTTCGCGGAGTTCCAGTTGGCTGCGCAACAACGCGCCGTGCGCGCAGTTGCTTATGGCGCCCATCTGCCGGCGTACATCGTCGCTGAGAATCAGATGGAAAAGTTAGGTTCCCCGAAGCTGGCCATCCTGCCATCGCCGCAAGCGCTGACCGAAACTGCGTGGAGAACACTCTTAAAATATGTGGATGAGGGAGGCAACCTGCTGATTACTGGACCAGTCGATCGCGACGAACATTGGCAGATCATCGACCGTGCGGCCGAACTCGGACTTCAGGCTCAGGTCGAACCCCTTACTTATCACGATGCCTCAGTCCGCCTTGGAAACCGTCCCAGTGATCGATTGCTCCCGCTTACCTTCGATCCGCAGGACCAGAGCTGGCTGGATTCTCTGCGCTTCGACGATGGCACGACCTTCAAAGAAATTTCTCATGGCAAAGGCCGCATCTTCTGGACGTCCTATCCAGTGGAACTTTCCGAGAACTTGGACTCAACTTCTGACCTCTACGCCTATGTCGCAAACCGCCTAAACATCACGCCACTGTTCAAGCAGCAGTCCCCCCTCCCGGAAGGAGTTCTCATTTTTCCCACAGTGATGGCGGACTCAGCGCTCTATGTCATGATCTCCGATTCCGCAAACGATTCCACAATTAATCTCCGCGACCTGTCGACAGGCGTATCGCTAGCATTCACTCTGCCGAGGGAGCACGCAGCGATTGCGGTGATTGGGAAAAAGGACAAGAAGATTCTAGCCAGGTACGGCTTCTGAGGTTGTTCTCAAACACTGACGGGTGTTTCGGATTCTGCCGGAGTTGAGTGTGATCTCGCTTCGCGCCGTAAGCCTACCAAAGACGACGCCCGTCTCGAACTCTACTCTGACCTTTGCGCCCGCATAGGATCGATTGCAGCGACAGCAACGTCGTCGCCAATCACAGTAACAAATCTCTTTCAAAGTAACGGGCTACGTCCAAGCATAGCGTAACAGTGTCCGAAATCGAAAAGCCGGTGGCCGAAATCGAACAGCTCAAGACCACGGAACCCCTACAAGCAGACATTGACGCCGAATTTGAGCTGAAACTGGCCGTAAGCCCGCGCGTACCTAAAAAGCCTCTTGCTCCTTCGGCGAAGAAAATCTCTGCCGCAATCTCCTCCACTCTTCGGTCGAGAACAGGCGTGGGCCTACTTCGATGAGGCGCGGCGTCATATTGAAGAGCGCTACGCGGTTCCAGGGACGGCCGTTCCGCATGCGAAAGCCCTTTTCATTCAAGTCGCTGACGATGCTGGAGTAAGGGAAGTCCTGCACCAGCAATTCCATCATCAGCATGAGCACTCTATTCTCGGTGGGGTCGATCTCCAGCCGCTGGCGGTCGTCCGAGATGCGCAGCCCGTAGGGGATGTCCTCGGCAAATGCGCCTTCGCTCGGAGCTTCCGACTCGGGCAATTCGCGCCGCCATTCGAGCGAGACCAATTGCCATCCCGCCGCCGCACGCTGCCGCATAATCTCGGGACTGAATGGGCCCGAGATCACATCGCGAATCCGTTCAAAATGCGCCATGAGGAACCTCCGCGAGTTATTCTCGCGAAAAAGATTCGCAAGTTCGGTGCCAAAGTCCGGGTAATTTCGAATCGGCGCCATCGATCCGGATAAACCGCCATTCTGAAGGCATCGTGGGCGGAACAGTGAAGCAGTACTTGTGAGACGGAAGTGAGATTCGCAGCCAGAGCTGATACCTGTAACCGAAGCTTAAATATGAGCGACGGCTCTCTGTTCTGCCAACTGTTGAACCAGAAAACTCAAGTATTCTTCCATTCCGGCGCCGGTTTTTGCCGAGAGACGAAAAATCTGCATCCCCGGACGCACTGCCTGGATGCTCGTCCGCGCCGCATTCCAGTCAAACTCTACAGCGTCGGCGAGTTCGTTCTTGGTCACGACCGCGACGTCTGCGCTATTGAAAATCGTTGGATACTTCAGGGGCTTGTCTTCGCCTTCCGTCACCGACATCAACACCAGGCGAAGATTTTCTCCCAAATCGTAAGAAGACGGGCAAACCAGGTTTCCCACGTTCTCGATAAACAGGAAGTCCAGCGTATTCAAATCCCAATCGCATAGCGCATTCTGCACCATCGCCGCTTCCAGGTGGCAGAGCGTCCCAGTCGTGATTTGCTTTACCGGAGCCTTGCTACGTGCCAGTCGCACGGCATCGTTTTCTGTTGCCAAATCTCCGACCAACGCGGCCACGCGATAGCGAGGCTGCAACTGCGTGAGCGTCTTTTCCAGGAACATTGTCTTTCCTGCTCCCGGACTTGAAACCAGGCTGACCACAAACACTCCTGCGGAGCGGAATTGTTCGCGTAGCGCGCGCGCAATTACGTCATTCTGTTTCAACACATTTCTGCGTACTTCCACCAGGCGGGGCTCGCTCACTCCGACACCTCCAGCGCAAATACCTCAAGTTCTTTGCCGTGGCGCACATCCATAGTCGGAAGGCCGCATTCCGGACACGAAAAAAGCTGCACCGACGCCAACTTCCGCTCCTGCTGACACTGTGGGCAAAACACAATCACAGGAACATCTTCAACGATCAATTGCGAACCCTGCAGCGCTGTATCCTGGCACGCGACTTCATAAGAAAACATCAAGGCGTCTTTGACCACGCCAGACAGCGCGCCGAGCCTCAGGTGTACCGCGCTGACATGAACCCCACGTCGTTGCGACTCGTCTACGGCAGCATCCACGATGCCCATCGCGATCGATAATTCGTGCATCGTCTGTATTTTATCGCCGATCGCGATTGCTCGACGGGGCCCCTTTCACTTCGAAAGTTGACCGATAAAAACTCCGTAAGGGTCCAGAGTTACAACTTTTCCATTCGCTGAAGAATTTCCCGTAGCCACCAGGCTCTTCGCCGATAAAAACCCGTGCTTGCTCAAGTCGAAGCTCACCTTCTGCTGCGCTCCTGACATGTTCAGCGCAACCAGAACCACCTGATCTTTGAAGACACGCAAATACGAAAGCACATTCTGATCGTTCCCATTCAGCGCAGCGTAGGTTCCGTCCATAAGGGCTTTATTGGTATGGCGCAGCTTGAGAACTTGTTTATAAAACGCAAACACAGAATCGGGATCTTTCGCTTCCGCGGCAACGTTGTGGATTTTTGCAGTCGGCGGCACAGGAAGCCAGGGCGTAGCTTCTGAGAAACCTGCGTTCTCACTCCCATCCCACTGCATTGGAGTACGCTGTCCGTCTCGTCCCTTCTCTCTGGGCCAGCCCTTTCGCCCGATGGGATCCTTCACATCTTCCTTCCTCGTCGGCGGCATCGTCTTCATCCCAATTTCTTCGCCGTAGTAGATGATCGGCGTTCCACGCAGAGTCAAATAGAGTCCCGCCATTAACTTTGCGATCTGATCGTTGTGTTCGCCGTCGCCATAACGGTCGTAGGAGCGGACGATGTCATGATTGCTGATGACAAATGTCGGCCAACCGGCCGCGGAGTCAATGGCCGCGATTTCCTTGCGAAACTTTGCGGGCGAGAGGTCGTTGACGGTCGTGAAAAGAAAATCCATGGGCAACTGCAACTCATTATTGCCATGTCCGTAATAAAGATTGAGTTCGTCGATATTTTCGGTCCAGGTTTCGCCGATCAGCACGGCGTTGTACTCGTCCGCCACTTTGCGCAGTCCGCGCAGCGCCTCATGCACCTCCGGGAGCTTCTTGTTGTACTTTTCCACCTGCTTCGCGTCGCCGTAAGCATTGACGCCAAGTCTAATTGGATTGTCAGTCAAGTTGGGATCTTCGAACAATGTGTCGACGGCGTCGAGTCGAAAGCCTGACACACCGCGCTTATACCACCAGCGCGTTACATCAAACATCGCGTCCTTCACCGCCGGATTGCGCCAGTTCAGGTCCGGCTGCTCCGGATAAAAGTAGTGGTAGTAGTACTGATTGGTCGTGGGATCGAACTTCCAGGCTGAACCACCAAAAGTTGAAGTCCAATTGTTTGGCGGTTGGCCGGGTCCCTTGCCGTCGCGCCAGATATACCAGTCGCGATGCTCCGAGGTGCGAGACGATTTCGAATCGAGAAACCATTTGTGCTGATCGGAAGTATGGTTCACGACAAAATCAAGAATGATATGAATATTTCGCTTTCTGGCCTCGCGGGCCAGGTTGTCGAAGTCCGCCAACGTTCCGTACATGGGATCGACATTTTCATAGTCGGAAACGTCATAGCCGAAGTCGACCTGGGGCGAAGGAAAGCAAGGCGTTATCCAGATTGCGTCTACGCCCAGGTCTTTCAAATAATCGAGCTTTGACGCGATGCCGTTGAGGTCGCCGACGCCGTCCTTGTTGCTGTCTTTAAAGCTGCGAGGATAGATCTCATAGAACACTGCATGCTGCCACCATTGGCGGCCTTCGGCATCGACCGGCTTTGCGGTTTGAGTATAGGCGGCAAACATAGGAAAACCGAGGAAGGCGCTCAGCAAAATCCAGGAAAATTTACGTGACATGAAGAATTTCCTTAGGGGGCATGGCAATGTGGTGAACCGCAGTCGATGCTGGGGCACTCGTTCGATGCCGCAGAACTGGACTTGAGCGAAGAGGCAAGTTTCTAGAGTGTAAACCCTTTCGGTATCGTTCGGTTGGATCCGCGAGATATTCGCTCAGAATCGGAAATGGATCACGACCTTTTGCTGCACGTAGGAGTCATGGGCTCCCTTTGGCATTTGAATGGACAGCTTACCCGACTTGGTAACGACTGCGGCTTCCACGGAAGAGATCTGGCTGGGATTCCAAACATTCAGCTCGTAGTTGTCTCCCGCCTGCCCCGAGACTTCAACCGTATATTGAGTCTTAGAACTGTTCCATGATTCTGAAAGAACGCGAAGCCCTCGGCTCGCGCTTCCGAGAGCGGGCAACTCATTGGAGAGCGACAAACCGAAATCATTCTTCAGGCGAATGGTGAGAGTATTCGGTCCGCCGGAAACAAGAAAGCGCACAGATAAATGCTGGTCGTTGCTGTTCAACTGCATTTTAAAAGGCAACGGGCGCCCATTCATCTCCACGCTGACCACCTGGGTACGCAGGCTAAAGGCAGGAGAAAATTGGACCCAGCAATCTCCCGTCCCGGTTCGTCTGAGCTGAAGCGTAATGCTGTCGGCGTTCTTGCGATATTGGAAGTCCAAACTAGCGTAGCCGACGCGGACATTGCGAATCCCGAACGATGTCCAGTCGGCAGGAATGTGCGGCGCGAACGTAATCTGATTCTTTTCCACATCGCTTTCCAGTCCAAACATGCCCCGCAAAATCGGGCTGATCACCATTGCTGCGGACCATATCTGATGGGGAGAACTGGTGGAGAATGACTGATAATAATCTCCGGACAGAACTTCCGTGAAATGTCCGAGCGCACCGTCCGCGCCGAGCAGGGCGTTGGCGCGCAGATTAAGGTAGGCTGGAAACGCCCTATGGTAGCGGTATTCAGCGACTGATGCCCATCCTGTAAACAACGGCCAGACCGAGCCAAAGTGATAGCCGGACCCGTCATAGACGTTCGAGCGATTAGAAATAATCCGCATCCCCCAATCGGTCTCGTGATCTTCGGCCGCAAGTTTCGTGATGGTCTGGTTCGCGTGATTGGGATCGGAGAGACCAAACCACATGGGAACTGTCGTAAGTACACTCGCTTCCGTGGCGCGCTGGTTATCTGGCTTCAAGGCAAATGCATAAGCGCTGATCTCAGGCGACCAGTAAGCTTGATCCAGCGCAGGTTCTTTCACCGCGAATTCGGCAGCTAGTTGGTTGCTCACGTCCTCCTTACCCACGAGCCGAGCCAGGTTTGAGAGTGCGTGCAGCGCCTCGACGCCAAGTCCGGCCTGGTAATACTCATTTTTCACGGGAAGCAGCGGTCCACCTTCGATCCAGCCGTGACCGACGCCTGCGTTCTGCGCGAAGCCTTGCGCATCATAGGTCGAGTGCATGAACTGGTATGCCCGCCAAACGTTGTCCCACTTGTCGCGAGCGAAGGCCGAGTCACCACTCTGGACTGCATAATCATTCATCGCGATGATAAACAGCGGCGTGGCGTCGGCGGAGACGTAGGCATAGGGATAATCCTTGAACCACGGCACCAGACTTGCACTCTGCGAAATCTCATGCGGAACTTTGCCGTCTTCGCGCTGAAATTTGCTGAGGAAATCGAGGGCGGTGCGTGTGGTCGAATAATCACCTTCGGCGTTTAGCGCGAAGGAAGTCCACAAAGAATCTCGTCCGAAGAACCAGGCGAAGCCGGGGCGCTGCCCAACGCCGGAGGTTCGGTATCCCGCAACTAATCCTGTCCCCAAATATGGATTGTTCACCAATCCCTGAAAGGTGCTGATCCTGGCCCAGTCGAAAGCTTGTTGTAGCGCGGGGTCTGGCAATTCAAGGCTTACAGTCTTGTTGAGATAAGTACGGTAGTAGTCGGACGAGTCAGAAATTAAATTCGCGTAAGACGTTAGGAAATGCTGATAAGTTTTCTCGGCGTCGGCGCGGCCCGTTACCGAGGCCGCGACGATCAGAACCTTGGTCTCTTTTCCTTTTTGCGTTACGCCCAAGCGCAGAGAGTTCTCTTCGGAAGCGGAGTAGTTGGTCTGATAGGAAAGTCGCGCGTCGGCCGCGGTGGGCGATCCCATCAATGCGGCATACTTTCGCGCCTCTTCGCCGAAGACCACGGCTCGCTGCTTCGCATCCCAGTTTACGAACGTTCCGCCCAGTGCCGCCGGCCATTCCAGTTGGAAATCTGCGACGAAAGCGGCTTCCACTTCCAGGGGTTCCTCGGTCTCGACATCGAGCAAAATGACCGCTCCCGATTCATTCACAGGAACGCATAATGTTTCACGCACGCGAAAAGAATCGCCGACGTACAAAATGGAAGCCGACTCGGGGCGAACCGTCAGCGTGCGCGCCAGACTTTCAGCGGGCAACGCGCGATCGCCAATATGAAACGTTAGATGAAAATCACGAAAGATTTTCAAAGGATATACCCACGCTTCGAATCGTCCCGTTTCGTTGCCGAACATTCCCGCCCGAGTACCGACGATCGGAAGGAACTCCCACGTGCGAATGGTCCTCGTCAACTCCGGCGATGGCGCTGGAATCGGTTCCTGGGCAACCGACACTGCGCTGCAAATCAGGCAGATTACTAAGAGACCAATACTGCGCCCAATACGCGCTGCGAAGCCTGAAATCCAAACACGAAGATGAGAATTCATAGCGGCCGTTCTTATTGACAGAGGATGTGGACTGGCCGAAGCTTGCAAAGTCGCGGTACCCTGAATATAAGAAATAGGGGCGAATTCTAGCACGAGCCGAACGGACCAGGTAGCGACCTCTTGTTTCCTTCACGCCGCATTTTCCTCAAATCTCTAAGCCGTTCGGCGCTGGTTCTTTCGCTGGAAAGCGTGCTGGCATTGATCCGTCCGAATCGGCTGCGGGCAAGAGCACGAACGCAGTCAGCAACTTCCTCGCAAGGCGAAGCTGCGACCCAGGCTGCCGATCTGGGCGTGAGCTTCATCAATATCGGGCGTAAGTCCGGACTGAATGCGAAAACAATTTTTGGCGGCGAGCACAAAAATAAATATCTCCTCGAAACCACGGGTTGCGGCGTAGCTTTTTACGATTACGACAACGACGGCTGGCTCGATATTTTTCTTGTGAATGGAACGCGGCTGGAAGGCTTTCCAGCCGGAAGCGAGCCGACTTCGCATCTCTTTCGCAATAATCGCGACGGCACCTTCACCGACGTTACCGCGAAGGCCGGCGTCGCGCATTCAGGCTGGGGACAAGGCGTCTGCGTCGGAGACTACGACAACGATGGATGGGAGGATTTATTCGTTACCTACTTCGGCAAGAATGTTCTCTACCACAACAACGGCGATGGCACGTTCACCGATGTTAGTCAGAAGGCAGGCGTAGCGGGCAAGGTCTCGCGCTGGAACACGGGGTGCGCATTCGTCGACTATGACCGCGACGGCCACCTCGATCTGTTCGTCGCCAACTACATTGATCTCGATTTGGCAACCGCCCCGGTGCCTGAATCGGGTCCGTGCCTCTATAAGAGTGTGATGGTGGCGTGTGGGCCGCCTGGCCTGCAAGGCGGAAAAAACATTCTCTATCACAACAACGGGGATGGAACGTTCACCGACGTTTCTGAAGCATCGGGAATTCTCGATGCGAATGGAACGTACGGACTGGGCGTACTCACCGCGGATTTCGACAATGACGGCTGGCCGGATATCTATGTCGCCAACGACTCCACCGCCAGTGCGCTTTACCAGAATAAAAAGAACGGAAAATTTCAGGACATCGCCATCGAAGCGGGCTGTGCGCTCAGTCCCGATGGCAAGCCACAAGCCGGTATGGGCGTCTCGACCGCGGACTATGACCTCGATGGCAACCTCGACATTGTCAAAACCAATTTTGCCGGCGACACGCCTTCTCTCTATCACAATCTGGGTGGCGCGACTTTCGAAGATGCCACATTCGCAGCCGGGCTCGGAGCGCACACGCAATATTTGGGGTGGGGCTGCGGCTTCTTCGACATGGACAATGATGGCTGGGCCGACATTCTGATCTGCAACGGCCATGTCTATCCTGAAGTCGAGCAACTGAAGACGGAAGCCGGTTACGCCCAGCGTAAATTGCTTTATCAGAACCTGCACAACGGTCATTTTGCGGACGTTTCGTTTCAGGCTGGGTCCGGCATCTCAGATCCCAGTCCATCTAGAGGTGCGGCTTTCGGCGATTTCGATAATGATGGCCATATCGATGTTGTGGTGAATACGGTCAACGATTATCCGCAATTGCTTCGTTGTGATTCAAAACTGCAAAACAATTGGATCAAGATTCGTACGATAGGAACGAAGTCGAATCGCAGCGGAATCGGCGCGCGCCTGAAATGTGTGACGCGTTCACCAGGAGAGACGAAACCGCATCAGCAGATCGACGAAGTTCGCAGCGGTGGTGGTTACTTCTCGCAGAATGATCTGCGGGTTCACTTCGGCCTGGGAAAGGCCGAGAAAGTCGAAGTACTTGAAATTCGCTGGCCCAGCGGGCAAATCGACACGCTGAAGGATGTCAAAGTAAATCAGGTGATCTTCGTCAAAGAAGGCACAGGCATCACCCGCACGATGCAGTTCGAGAAGAATCCTAAGGCTGCCAAATAATCTACTGTGGTTTCTTTGCGCACTCCTCCACTGCAACACCCGACCCCTCTTCTAAGGTGTGAATCTGATCCACCTGCAGACTTGCAAAGCGCTCCGTCAACCCGCTCGGCCAGCGAACTTCAACCCAATCGATTTTCACTGCCGATCCCAGGCCGAAGTGCACTCGCATATCACTGTTGGAGATATAACTGGAACCGCTGCGAACTTCATCCACCAGAATTCGCGACGCCGTCTTCACTCGCACGCGCGCTCCGATTCCATCTCGGTTCGATTTAATTCCCACAGTATGAATGGCGATCCAATGATTCGTGTTGCGAACCTGATTGACCAATAGACTCGGTTCGGCATTCATGTTGCTGATCAAGATCGACTGTTTGCCATCGTTCCACAAGTCCCCAACGGCAAGCCCGCGCGAAGACGCCAGCGTCGTGATCCCCGAGCCTGCCGTAGCGGAGATGTCAGCGAATGTTCCGTCACCGTTGTTGCGATAAAGAATTCTCGGCTCTTTGTAGCTGCTGCCCAGGTGCTGGCTGTCGACCTCCGGATAAACGTGGCCGTTCACCAGAATCAAGTCCGGCCAGCCATCATTGTCCATATCGAAGAACATAGTTCCCCATCCGAGATATTGCGTGTAAAGCCCCAAGCCGGCCGCCGCCGTCGCGTCAGTGAAGGTGCCATCGCCATTGTTCTTATAGAGCGTGGAAGTGTCGTCGGAAAAATTGGTTTTGAAAATGTCGAGGTGGCCATCGCCATTGTAATCAGCGACGGTTGAGCCCATCCCTGCTTGCTCGCGCCCGTCCTCATTGAAGGCTGCGCCGGCGGTCACGGCGACATCGGTAAAAGTTCCGTCGTGATTGTTACGATAAAGAATGCTGGGCGTGCTGTCGCAGGCGATGAAAATGTCGGGCCATCCGTCTTCATCGAAATCGAGCGTCGAGACGCTGAAGGCGTAGTGGCCGTCAGTACGGTCAATATGAGCCTTAGTCGTAACATCCTCAAACGTTCCGTCGCCGCGATTGTGATAAAGAATATTCTTCGCGCCGGCTAGCCCGCGCGGCCCGCACATCACCGGAACTCCTTTCCACATGCATGTGGGGCGTTCGCCTGGAGCGGGCGCCGTCGCTAAATCAAAGTCGACATAATTCGCCACAACGAGATCGAGACGGCCGTCGCGATCGTAGTCTACAAATGCGCAACCCGTGCCCCAGGCCTTGCCTGATCCGGCTACGCCCGCTTTCTCGGCAACCTCAGTGAACACGCCATGCTGATTATGGTAGAGGCGATTCTTTCCGTAGTATGTAATGTAGAGATCTTCCCATCCATCGTTGTCATAATCGCCAACGCAAACGCCCTGTCCCCAGCCGGTCGCAGTTAGACCAGCCTTGGCTGTGACGTCGGTGAAAGTTCCATCATGATTATTGCGATAGAGGCGATTGCTCGGGCCCTGACCCGCAGGAAATCCTTCCAGCCTTGTACCGTTCACCAGGAAAATATCGGGCCAGCCATCATTGTCATAATCGAAAATCGCTACGCCAGTTCCGGTAGTTTCGATGATGTATTTCTTGGTGTCGAGGCCGCCGAATATATTCTTTGCAGTCAGGCCGGCTTTCGCGGCAATGTCAGTGAAAGTCGCGATGGGAGCCGGTTGCGTTACAAGCGGCTTCGCCTGCTCCGCGTACATATTCACAGCCCAAAGCATCATAGCTCCGCAGGCGAACGCTCGGCAAAAAAGGTGAATCGCTAGAAACAGAGGAGTTCGCATGAGTCCAGTCGATGTTAGGGTTCGGCTTGAGTGGGGGTCAAGCGGGGTTGGTAAATCAGTTGGTCGACCGACGCGAGGAGCGATTCTAATCAGGGGTCTGAATCAGGAAGATGTGCAACGACGCGTAAGTGAATTGCATTCTTTCATTTGCCAGCCATTTATTCTATATTGTATAGGTAATGACGGAACGCGACTATCTGGGAGAATTCGAGCACATGATCGTACTGGCGCTTCTGCGCCTGGAAGATCACGCCTACGGGGTGACGGTGCGACAGGAAATTGAATTCCGCACGGGACGCGAAGTCTCGATCGGTGCGGTCTATGCCACGCTTGCCCGCCTGGAGAGCAAAGGATATGTGCGGTCGCGCAATGGCGATCCGACACCGGAACGCGGAGGGCGTTCGAAACGTTTCTTTCGAGTTACGGCTAAGGGATTGAACGCCGTGAACCGCACGCAACGTGCACTTCAGAGCATGATTCAGGGACTGGACCTGGCCGGGAGCTATTCATGACGTCGCAACAGCATTTCTTTCGGCCGCCGCGTGTAGCGTCTGGCTTCTGAATCTGATCGCCTGTCCCGGCGAGGAAGCCATAATTGGTGATTTGCTCGAAGAGTTTTCTCCGCTCGCCTCGAAATCTGGAATCTCCTTCGCCCGTGCGTGGTATTGGCGGCAGACTGTAAAAACCGTTGCGCATGTCTTCGTCGCTGGATTCCGTGGCGCCCCTGGGTCGATCACTGCAGTTGTTCTTGGCGGATATATCCTGCACCGGTTCGTCTTCGGGTTGCCCGAAAAGCTGCTTTCGGCGCTCACCGAACGATATCTTCCATTTTGGTCGACTCACTTCCACGCTTACCTATGGCTTCTGACCGGGACATCAATCGAACTTATTCTTGCGTCCGTTTTTGTTGGTTGTATGGTCGGGTTGGCCGCCAAGGGACGCGAATTGGTCGCCGCAGTCCTGTTAGCCTTTATATTCTGCGGATTGATCGGCGCCGCCTGGGTATGGGTAGCCTTGCATGGCTCGATTGATCTTGCGTGGATGCTATGCTCATGCGGCGATCCGATCGGAATTCTGCTTGGCGCAGCTATCGTGCGAACCCACAGACTCGCGGCGAAGCCGTTGCCTGTGGCCGTTCTTTAACTTTCGTTCCGATCACTTCCGAAGCGCGGCCCTGCTGCGAATTCGCCACTCCGACCTTTCATCTCAGCAAAAATCCCGGAGTTTGCACTATGATGGAGCATTGCGCATTCGGCAATGGAGAAACCATACGTGGCTGAGACGGAAACTGATGGCTTAGAAGTTTTGGAAACCAGAGAGTGGGTCGATTCCCTGGATTATGTTCTTTCGCAAGGCGGACCGAACCGTGCGGGGCGCTTGCTGCAGCAGTTGGCGCTGCATGCCCGGCGAGAGGCCGGTATCAATTTGCCTTTCACGGCAACCACGCCGTACCAAAACACAATTCCTACACGGCAGCAAGCTCCGTTTCCCGGAAGTCAGGAGATGGAACGGCGCATCAAGAGCCTGGTGCGCTGGAACGCGCTCGCCATGGTGGTACGCGCCAATAAGATTCAGGAGGGCATCGGCGGACACATTTCAACTTTCGCGTCAGCTGCCACCTTGTATGAAGTAGCATTCAACCATTTTTTTCGTGCTGAAACGGAGAGCGGCGACCGCGACATCGTTTACTTTCAGGGTCATGCAGCACCAGGAATCTATTCTCGCGCATATCTGGAAGGTCGGATTTCGAAAGAGAAGTTGCAGAATTTCCGGCGCGAACTAAAGCCGGGCGGAGGGCTCAGTTCTTATCCGCATCCCTGGCTGATGCCGGAGTTCTGGGAGTTCCCCACGGTTTCCATGGGGCTGGGACCGATCCAGGCCATTTATCATGCACGCTTCATTAAATATCTGGAGAATCGCGGGCTCAAGCAGTCCACCGGCGGGAAGGTGTGGGCATTTCTGGGTGACGGCGAAATGGACGAACCCGAATCGTTGGGTTCGATCACGTTAGCGTCCCGCGAAAAACTCGACAATCTGATTTTCGTGGTGAACTGCAACTTGCAGCGGCTTGACGGTCCGGTGCGCGGCAACGGAAAAATCATTCAGGAACTGGAAGCGATTTTCCGCGGCGCGGGCTGGAACGTGATCAAAGTTATCTGGGGCACGGATTGGGATAGCCTGATTCAACACGACCGCGATGGACTGCTGGTAAGGCGATTGGGAGAAATCAGCGACGGGCAGTATCAGAAATATTTTGTCGAAAGCGGTGCGTATTTTCGGCAGAATCTTTTTGGCAGCGATCCGCGCCTGCTGAAAATGGTGGAGCATTTGTCTGACGATCAACTGGCGCGCATGCGCCTGGGCGGACACGATCCCATCAAGGTGCACGCGGCGTATCGCGCCGCGGTCGATCATGTCGGGGCGCCGACGATTATTCTGGCCAAGACGATCAAGGGCTATGGGCTAGGTGAAGCTGGTGAAGGAAGGAACATTACGCACCAGCAGAAAAAATTGAACGAAGATGAGTTGGAATTGTTCCGCTCACGATTTGGAATTCCGATTCCGGACGACGAACTGCATGAGGCGCCGTTTTACCGGCCCAGCGACGACAGTGCCGAAATCAAATACATGCAGGCGCGCCGCCAACAACTCGGCGGATACATGCCGACGCGCAAGGTCAGAGCCGCGGCGTTGAAGTCGGTTCCCGATTCGCACTTTGAGGAATTTTACAAAGGTACCGAAGGGCGTGAAGTTTCGACCACCATGGTCTTCGTTCGCTTGCTGGCGAAATTGCTGCGCGACCCTGAACTAGGCAAACTGATCGTCCCCATTGTTCCTGACGAAGCCCGAACGTTCGGCATGGAAGGATTATTCCGGCAGGTGGGAATTTATTCCAGCGTGGGCCAGAACTATGAACCCGTCGATATGGATACGCTGCTTTACTACAAAGAAGCGAAGAACGGGCAAATTCTCGAAGAAGGAATCACCGAGTCGGGGTCGATGTGTTCCTTCATCGCGGCGGGCACAGCGTATGCAAATCACGGAATCAATACGATTCCGTTTTTTATTTATTACTCGATGTTCGGCTTTCAGCGAATCGGCGACTTGATTTGGGCTGCGGCCGACATGCGCTGCCGGGGATTTCTGGTGGGGGGAACGGCCGGCCGTACGACGCTGGCCGGCGAGGGCCTGCAACATCAGGATGGTCACAGTCATGTGCTCGCGCTTCCGGTGCCAAACCTGCTGGCTTACGATCCGGCTTTCGCGTACGAGATCGCCATCATTATTCGGGATGGGATCAAGCGGATGTACGTCGATCAGGAGTCTATCTTCTATTATCTGACCGTAACCAATGAGCCGCTGCCAATGCCCGGAATGCCCGCGGAAGGAAATGTTCGCGAAGGCGTGTTGAAAGGTCTCTACCGGTTCAAGACTTCGACCAAGAGCGACGCCAAGTTGCGAGCGCAGTTGTTGGGCAGCGGCACGATCATGTACGAAGTGCTGAAAGCACAACAAATCCTGGAAGAAAAGTACGGCGTTGGGGCCGATGTGTGGAGCGTCACGAGCTATAAGCAGCTCTATCGCGACGGCAACGATTGCGAGCGCTGGAACATGCTGCATCCCGCCGAACCCGCGAAGGTTGCTTACGTCACGCAGACTTTGAAGGATGCCGTCGGTCCATTCATCGCCGCATCCGATTATATGAAGGTATTGCCGGAGAGCATAGGCAAGTGGGTTCCCGGGCAACTCGTCTCCTTGGGAACCGACGGGTTTGGGCGAAGCGAGAATCGCACCGCCTTGCGCGACTTCTTCGAAGTGGATGCAAAGCACATCGTACTGGCCACACTGGGCGCTCTGGCGCGAGAGAACAAGATTGGAACAGACGTAGTGAAGCAGGCGATCCAGGAATTGGGGATCAATCCGGACAAGGCAAATCCGGCAATTAGTTGAATTTTGGGTTCGCTGAAATCGGGTCCACTGAAATCGGGTTCGCTAAAATCGTGTCCGGTAAAATCGAATCGGCTGAAACCCGACCCGCCGAAATCGGGCCGCTGAAATTGGATCCGTGAAATGGGATCCACGATTCGCATCCGCTGTTCCTGCGATTCGTATTCGCGATTCGAATTGGCGATTCGTATCAGGGCACGCCTTCAGGCGTGCCGTTAGGGCGGCATTCATGGAACGCGCCTTCAGGGGCTGCGCCACTAAAAAATAATGATCTTAGAAAAGGAACGACGCAGTGATTGAATTTAAACTTCCCGAACTGGGAGAAAACATTGAGCAGGGCGACCTGGTGCGCCTGATGGTTGCGCCGGGAGCGAATGTCAGCACCGGCCAGTCGGTCATGGAACTGGAGACTGACAAGGCGGTCGTGGAAGTGCCGTCATCCGTAAGCGGGACAGTTCAGGAAATTCGAGTCAAGGAAGGCGACAAGATCAAGGTTGGTCAGGTGATCTTTACGGTGGATGGAGCGGAGGGCAAACCTTCGCCCGAGCCCCCGACCCGCGCCTCCGCAGCGCAGCAAAAGCCAGTTCAGCAAGAGCCGGTTCAACAAGAAGAAGTTCAACAAGGGGAAGCAGAGCAAAAGCATCCTGAGTCTGCATCTTCCCCAGCGCCGGCAGCAGCCAAACTGGGTACAACTTCTGCCGCGGCCGCTCCGGTCACTCCTGCACCCGCTTCTGCCTCAACCGCGTCGCCTAAGTCTGGAGCCAGCGAATTCAAGCTTCCCGAACTCGGCGAAAATATTTCTCAAGGCGAGCTGGTTCGTTTGATGATCTCGCCCGGCACGAAAGTTTCGGAAGGTCAGCCGGTGATGGAATTGGAGACGGATAAGGCCGTGGTCGAAGTGCCGTCCTCTGTGAGCGGCGTAGTCAAGGATGTCAAAGTAAAAGAAGGCGAGAAGATCAAAGTTGGACAGGTAATTTTTACACTGGAAGGCGGACCTGCGGTCCAAACCGAAACCACACGCGCGCGGAATGCTCCCGTGGAACATGTTTCGGGTCAGCACGGAGCGCGTCTGGCGTTTCAGGCGGCGATTAAGGCCGAAGGCAAAACGGAAGAGCAGGCCTTGCCGCCCGATCAACCGCAGTTCACGTCATCTCCCTTCAATATGCCGGCGCAACTTGGCAAGGTGGCAGGCACTGAAAACCGCCAGGCCATTCCAGCTGCGCCGCACGTCCGGCGCTTCGCCCGCGAGGTGGGCGTTGATATCTACGAAGTGAAGGGCACTGGACCCGGCGGCCGCATCAGCGAAGATGACGTCAAGGCTTACGCGAAAGGACTGCTGTCCGCAGTGGCTGTGGCCGCTCAGGCTCCTCCGCGCGCTGGCCACTTCGCACAGCCGCTGCTTCCAGATTTCGCGAAGTGGGGCAAAGTTGAACGCGTCTCCATGCGCGGAGTTCGCCGGAAGACTGCGGAGCATCTGGCGGAAGCCTGGAACACGATTCCGCACGTCACGCAACACGACCGCGCGGACATCACAGAGCTGGAACATTTGCGGGCGCGCTTTGCTCCCAAGGCGGAAGAAGCCGGCGGCAAGATGACGGTGACGGCGATTGCTCTGAAAGTCTGCGCGGCGGCGCTCAAAGTGTTTCCCCAGTTCAATGCCAGCATCGACCTTGAGAAAGAACAAATTGTCTACAAGCAATACATCAGCATTGGCGTTGCCGCCGATACCGATCGAGGACTTCTGGTGCCGGTTATACGCGATGTCGACAAGAAAAACATTGTCGAACTGGCGGTCGAGTTGTCGCAACTGTCCAAAAAAGCTCGAGACAAGAAACTCACTCCCGCTGACATGGAGGGCGGGACATTCACAATCACCAATCTCGGCGGCATTGGCGGCGTGGGGTTCACGCCCATCGTAAATTATCCTGAGGTCGCAATCCTCGGACTATCGCGGTCGCGCATGGAGCCGGAGTGGATCCCGGACAAGGACGGCGGCAAATTCGAGCCCCGCCTGATTCTGCCGCTGTCGCTCTCCTATGATCACCGTCTGATTGACGGGGCCGATGCAGCCCGATTCCTACGATGGATCGCGGAAGCGTTTGAACAGCCGTTCCTGCTATCCGTCCAAGGATAACGCATTCAAAAAAATCTCGAAAGAACACCTTAATGCCCGAAACCTCGAACTTGAATATTGCCGTAGTCGGCGGCGGACCCGGCGGATACGCCGCCGCGTTTCTGGCCGCCGATCTCGGCATGACGGTCACGCTGATCGATCCAGAATTGAACCCTGGCGGTGTTTGCCTTTATCGAGGCTGCATCCCGTCGAAGGCGCTGCTTCATGTGGCCAAGCTTTTGGAGGAATCGCATCAGGCGAAGGATTGGGGAATTGAATTCGCTACGCCCAAGATTGATCTCGCGCGCCTGCGTTCATGGAAAGAGGGCGTGATCAAAAAACTAACCGGCGGCCTCGGCGTTTTATCCAAGCAACGCAAAGTGCATTACCTGCAAGGGCGGGCCGCATTTGAAAATTCAACGACGTTGCGCGTAACCAAATCCGACGGGTCGGAAGAAGCGCTCAGCTTCGATCGCATCGTGATCGCAACCGGTTCCCGGCCTGCGATCGTACCGACATTGAAGCTGGATACGCCGCGCATGATGGATTCTACGGGCGCTCTCAATCTCGAAGATATTCCCGGCAGCCTGCTGGTAGTCGGCGGGGGATATATTGGCCTCGAACTCGGTTCCGTTTATGCCGCGCTGGGCACGCGCGTGACTGTGGTGGAGATGCTGCCTGGACTCTTGCCGGGCGCGGATCGCGATTTGGTGCTGCCGTTGCACAAGCGTTTGGAAAAGATGTTCGAAGGAATCCTGCTCAACACGACTGTCGCGTCGGTTAAGGACGAAGGTACCGGTATTCGCGCCACGTTTGAGGGTGCGAACGTCAAAGAGCGCGAGAAAGTTTTTGATCGTGTGCTGGTGTCGGTGGGCCGCAAACCGAACTCTGAAATCGCAGGTCTCGACAAAACACGTGTGCAAGTTGGCCCGCGCGGCTTCATTCAGGTGAACAAGCAACTGCAAACTGACGATCCGTCTATCTACGCCATCGGCGACGTCGTCGGTGAGCCCATGCTGGCCCACAAGGCATCGCATGAAGGCCGCACCGCCGTAGAAGCGATTGCCGGACACAAGGTTGCCTTCGAACCCAACGCGATTCCTGCGGTGGTGTTTACCGATCCCGAGGTCGCATGGTGCGGACTGACGGAGACGCAGGCGCAGAAAGAAAATCGCGAGGTCAAGGTGGCCAAGTTTCCCTGGGCCGCCTCGGGTCGCGCAATCACTCTCGATCGCCCCGAGGGTATGACCAAGGTGTTGATCGATCCGCAAAGCGAACGTGTGCTCGGAGTGGGAATCGTAGGCGTCGGCGCGGGCGAGATGATTGCGGAAGGGGTGCTCGCCATCGAAATGTCGGCACTCGCAAGCGACGTCGCATTGACCATACATCCGCATCCCACGCTTTCGGAAACAGTAATGGAATCCGCCGAAGTTTTCTTCGGCACCAGCACGCACATCTACCGTCCGAAGCGGAGTTAGGGCTTTACGTCCTGCCGTCTCCAGCACATTTCGATACAATGAGGGCTCTCATGCTTCGATTTCTACGCACGGCATGCGTGCGCCCGCACCGGGCCGGGCGGAAGAAGATCGTGTCCTCTTTCCCTAACTCCACATTCGTATTGCTTGTGTGTTTTGTGGCTTGCCTGGTTTCTGGCGGGGAGACGGCGCTCGGCCAGATTTTGCCAACGTCGACTTCGACGAGTGCTGCGAGCGCCCCAGTCGATCCTCTTGGGCGTACGACGCCGTCCGGAGCGATGCTCGGTTTTCTGCAGGCGGCGCAGTCCGGCGACTATGGCATCGCCGCGCAATACCTGCAGATGAGCCCGGCGCGCCGACAGTCCGAAGGCGAGCAGATGGCCACCAAGTTGAAGGTGGTGTTGGACACCGCTTTCACGGGACGATTTAAGAACTTCACGCAAGCCGACGGAGTTCCTCAGGAAGGCGTCGCGCTGGGCCGGCAGAGGCTGGGCGTCATGTCGTCCGGCGATGCGGAGGCCAACCTGGACCTGGTCCGTGTCACGGACCCAAACGCCGGCAAGATATGGCTGATTTCCTCCGACACGCTGGCAAAAATTCCCGAACTTTACGATCAAGTTCAGGCCCGCCAAGTGGAGAGTCGGCTCCCGAATTTTCTGGTCAAACACGAATTTGCCGACATGCCGTTGTGGCAATTCCTGGCTTTGCTGCTTGCCGTGCCTGTGGCAGGTGTGCTGGCCTGGCTGGGGTTAGCCCTGCTGGAAGTTCCGATCCGTTGGTGGGCGCGCCGTCGTGGAGACCTAGAAGTTGCGAACTGGCGTTCCGTTTCGGGTCCCGCATGGCTGCTGGCGGGAACGCTCATTCATCAACTCTTCGCCAGCTATCTTCACATTCCGCTGCTGCCGCGTCATTACTATTTTCAAGTCTCCTCGATTGCGCTCATCATCGGCGCGACGTGGATTGTCTGGCGGGTCGTGCAATGGTCGCTGCATCGCGTGCGCATTCGCGCACTGGCGCGGGGGCACGCGGGCACGGGATCGCTGATGCTACTGGGCGAGCGCATCGTGAAGGCCGTGATTTTTGTGGCGGGTGCTCTGGCCGTGCTCAGCAACCTGGGATTCAACATGAGCACGGCGCTCGCCGGGCTCGGCATTGGCGGCTTGGCAATCGGCTTCGGCGCGCAGAAAACCATCGAGAATCTTTTCGGCGGCGTTTCTGTTCTCGGCGATGAAGTTTTTCGCGTGGGTGACGTTTGCCGCTTCGGCGACCGTACAGGAGTTGTTGAAGACATCGGCTTGCGCTCCACCCGCATTCGCACGGACGAACGCACGCTGGTGGCGATACCCAACGGTACCGTAGCCACCATCAATCTCGAGAATCTTAGCCGGCGAGACAAGATTCTTTTCAAGACCACGCTCGGATTGCGCCCTGAAACCAAAGCCGACCACGTGCGTTTTGTGCTGGCGGAAATCCGGCGGCTTCTTTACAGCCACCCCAAAGTGGAAACCAAGACTGTGCGGGTACGGCTTACCGATATTGCCGGAACTTCTCTCAGCGTGGAGGTATTCACGTACATCCTGACTCGGGATTTCAACGAATTCTCTGCCGTTCGTGAAGATCTCTTGCTGCGCATGATGGATGTGATGGAAGACTCTGGAGGGGATCTGGCGCTTCCCGCTCAGACGCTTTATCTGAGCCGCGACAGTGGGGTGGAAAAAGAGAAAGCCGAAAAAGCGATCCAGAAAATTGCGGAATTGCGCGACGGAAAGAAGTTGCCCTTCCCCGACTTTCACGACGAAGATATTTCTTCGTTCAAAGGATCGATCGAATATCCGCAACCGGAGTCAGCGGTACGCAAGCCGACGGATGGGTCTGACAAAGCCAGCTAGCTCGGAGAAAGCAAGCGGTAAAAGGGAAAACCGCGGAAATCGAAGCGGCGTAAGCAAGCCCATAACTTGCAAGTGGCTGACCCGCCTGAAAGCATCATGACTCGAACATCGGCCGCAGTATCATAGCGTCGAGGAATAGCGAGCCGTGACCGCCCGTCAACATGCGGTTCATACGAACCTCGGCCCATCCGCAGCCCGGATGTTTGCCGCCAACGATCGCATGAACCAGATTCTTATCGAACATCTGGACCCTGGCGCCTGGCGTGCCAAACCGCCGGGCAAGAAATGCTGTGCTATATGCTCTCTCACGAGGCCCACCATCGCGGGCAGGTTTGTATGCTTGCGCATCAACTCGGATTCCCCTTGCCAAGCAAAGTGACGTCCGACATGTGGAACTGGGAAAAATTATGGAAAGAAGGCGGATCGGCTTGCCCGGCTACGACTCTTAAAGGAGTAGCAAATAGAACAGCTACTCTGAATCCGTATTGACCGCTGCGTTTTAGAGACTAATTGAGTTCGGCTGCCGTGCGAGCCAGCGGCGGCTAAGCCAACGCAAGAATAAATGGGTAGGATAATAAATCAGCAGCGGCACCATAATCAGGTAGACAAGTAGATAAGCCCATCCCGGAAGCGTGTGTTGTTCGTGAAAAAACAATCCCCGCGCCCAGTTCACGTCCTGCTCAGCTCGCCAGAAATAATTGATGGGAACGACGATCCAAGCCATTAGCGTCTGGAACTTCCATCCCCGGCGGTCATAGCCCAGACGCCAGATCGCCCACAAAAGCAGCGGCGGCGTGACTACGTGAAACAAACTCAGCAGGCGAATGATGAGCGGCAGGTGCGGATCGAACATGTATTCCGTTCCGCCGATGAGATGGTGGCCGGTCAATAGAGCGCCGGCAAGATCGATGGTGTAGATCGTCTGAAACAAAAGCAATCCTGAAGCCGCCCACGAAAAAATGAGCGGGCTCTCCAACCACAAGCCGATTCCAATCAGCACATTCCCGAGATCGCAAAAGAAAAGGAAATTTTGCAGCCCAAATTGCCGCCAGTAGAGCGGCGCCCACACAATCAGCCAGATGGTCCACCCGACCTTGAGCCACAACGGAAGACGCGAGTGCATGGCCCGCTATTGTATGCCGAGCAGTAGACATCGTTGGATTTACTCGGAGGAAGTGTGAACGGCGCTTTCAAAGACTTTATGCTCCGTCGCATATCCGACAGAATTCTTGAAAAGCGAATTACCTGCGTAACTTGCTGGAGATAACACCTGTACTTACGATGGTTTGGGTATGGGTTATCAAGCTCTCCTCTTCTGTCCCGACGAAAAAACCGCTCGCACGGTGACGCAGGTGTTAAGCGAGTTGGAGTTCAACGTCGACTCCTGCACCGAACCATTCGCTGCAGTCAAGAAGTTGATGGGCCAACACTTCGACGCTGTCGTGGTCGACTGCGATAACGAGCAGAATGCCACATTGTTATTCAAGAGTGCGCGCAATTCGACGTCCAACCAGGCGTCCCTTGCCGTAGCCGTAGTGGAAGGTCAGGCCGGGGTGGCAAAGGCGTTCCGCATCGGCGCCAATCTCGTCCTGACCAAACCCATCAATATTGAACAGGCCAAGGGAACCTTGCGCGTGGCTCGTGGATTGCTGCGTAAGAGCGAGCCGCCCAAACCTATGGCTCCGCAAGCGCCGTCACCCTCTGCAGTTGCAGTCACCACGAACCCGGCGCCGCCGCCTGCCAGGCAGGCTCCAGCAGCGCAAGTTGCAACCGCACCCGTGGTATTTACCCCGGCCAAGCCTGAGACAAGATCAGCGTTGCCAGTGCCCGCCGCGACTTCCAAAGCCGCACAGGCCCCCCTGTCGGATGACGATTTGCTCGAAATCAGCACCGGGAACTCGGCGACCGCGTCCTCTACATTTACGCCGCCGTCCAATAAGTTCATTACGCCCGCGCCGCAGGCCGACAAGTCTCTTGCAACAGCTGTTCCGGTTGCGAAGCCGAACATTGGCTCGGGATTGCCGCCAGCCAATAGAGGTGCCGCCGCTAGCGCACCTGCTCCAGCCCGCGAGCGTCAGGATAGTCGCGCCACCGAGGTATTGCCGAAACCTCCCGGCGCCACGGATGCCTCATCGAAACCAGTGGCGACAGTTCCAGCAGAGACCTCGAGTTTGTCAGTTTCCGCGCCCTTCGCCGCGCCCTCATTCAGCTTTGGCGGGGCCAATACCTCGTCGGAATCCACTGGCGGTAGCAAAAAGATTTTTCTGGGAATCGTTGCGGCCGCAATTATTGCCGTCGCCGCCTATGCAGGTTGGGCTCACTTCCAGGCACCCTCCAGTAGTCCCAACCTAACTGAGACGGCGTCCAATCCTGTCTCGGCTCCCGCTCCTGTCGCGATTCCACAGACTACGAAACCGAGTAAACCATCGCCCGCGCCCACGTCAGCAAAGCCATCAGCAACTTTACCGAGTTCGCAGACTACGTCTTCTAACCTAAAAGGGCATGCTGCGGAGAACGGCAATCCGGCTCAGGACGAGCTTTCTTCCTCAGCTTCTACGAAAACATCGAAGACAGGATCCTCTGCCAGTAAGGAAACTGCCGATGCGACGGATGATTCCGACACGCCGCTCGTAGTCAAAGGGGGCAAGACGCCGGGCCGTCATGCGAAGGTTGGAGTAGCGGATGTCGCGGCTCCGAACATTATTGGAATTGCGACTGCAGGCGCTAGCGCGCCTCCGCCCGACCTTGGCAGTGGCCCAACGGTCGCGCCGAAACCTGTTCTGCAAACCATGACTGTTTCGCAGGGCGTCTCGCGAGGGTTGCTCTTCAAGAAAGTGCAGCCGGTGTATCCCAAGAATGCGCTATACATGCGGGTCGAGGGTACGGTGGAGTTGGCTGCGACCATCTCAAAAACCGGCGACATCACTCATGTGAAAGTGGTGAGTGGGGATTCGGAGCTTGCCAAAGCCGCCGTGACTGCGGTTAAGCAATGGAAGTACAAACCGTACCTTCTCAATGGCGAGCCGCTTGAGATTCAAACCCAAATCACGATTAACTTCAAGTTACCCAATTAGCGAGTCTCTGAGCTCCGAGCTCTGAGTCTCGAGCTTTGAGCGCTGGGCGCTGAGCCATTCTCCCATAGGCCTTGTTGCCGCATTTCGCTGGCGTCACGGCTATCCCATTCTCGTGCCGCGTGCACTTTCGCACTTTCACTGCGTGCAAAAGCTCTATAAATGTTTGACTGCATCTCGTGACTTCCCACAGGCAACGATCTCTTCGTCGCCGGGGAAATGGTTCCGGATCAGAATGATAGGCAAAGAGAAAAAAGTGAAAAGATGAGAGCGTTATGCGCAGGCTGAAGGGTATTGGAGGTGAGATCGCATGCAACGAATGAAAGCTCCGGTACTCAGCGAGCGATCCTAACGACGCGTCAAGTCGCTTAGAGTCGATTCGGAGCTGAGCCGAACGATCTCATTGCCGCTGCATCACTTCGTCGATGACTACCTTGCCGCCTTTTTCTGAAGTGATGATCTTATGCAGGGGCGCATATCCAGTCAGTGTAATGTCGACCACATAATTGCCGGGATCGAGCAATACATCGGCGGGCGAACTCTTTTCCACCAGGCGCTGATTGATAGCGATCTGCGCGCCCTTTGGCTGAGTCCGTATACTTAGAATTCCCTGTCCTGCCTGTCCTTTTCCGCCGAACAGCTTCGACATCTTTCCTACGGTCTTAAGGTCATCTGTGTTGCCGAGCGGCCGCAGCGCGGGCGAGAAACTGAAAGCTTGGCCGAGGGCGAACTGCGCGTTCATGGTTTCATCAACGTATCCTGACATGCGAACCAGCACCACGTGCTGGCCTTTTTCGACGCTGATTTGTCCCGGCGTTTTGATGCCCATGTCGCGGCCATCGACGTAAATTTTGGCTCCCTCGGGATCGCTCTTCACGATAAGAGTGGCCATTAACTTCGCCAGATGGACTGTCGTTGTTGCGCGGTTTCCCGGTGTCACGCTGAGCGTGCGTGAGTCACTGGCATACCCGGCCTTGCTGACGGTGATGGAATGCTGACCGGGCTGTAGGTTGGTCAAAGACAACGGCGTAACCCAAGTCGGGTCGCCCCGTCCATCGACTTGAACCAGTGCACCCTGAGGCGTTGAGTCAACCGCCAATTGGCCTGGAATGATGATTGCTGCGACCTTCTTGCGCACATTTCGCGTTCTAGGAGACGCAGCCGGCTCAGCGACCGGGTTCGCGGGTTCGGCAGTTGCGGCTGACTGATCTGGCGACGGCTCAGCCTGTGCAGGAGGAGCGGCTACAGGCGCGGGCGCAGTCACCGGCGGAGCCTGACTGGGTTCAGAGGCGGTTTGAGTTACGGCAGAGCTACGGCCGCTGCCTGAATCGTCATCGCTGTTCAGCGAGTGGATATAAATAGCGACTCCAATTCCGATGACTAAAATTAGCGCTGCGGCCCCGGCTAGCGAATAGAGCATCAGCTTTGGCGGGACGTTCCTGATCTCCTTGATGGCCTTTTGAGCTACTTCGCGGGGCTGTACCTTGGGCTTTTCGTCGATCTTACGGTTCCCCTTCAATTCCGTTGGGCGTGTGTACGGTACTGGTTCGAAAGAGGCCTGCGCAGGAGGTGGAGGCGGAGCGGGCGCTACGTACTCCTTCAGCGGCGGCAGCTCGGTCATTTCGGAGAAGCTCACTCCAGTGCTGGCAGTCGGTCTCCCTTCGGCCATCAGCGGATCAACTGCGATTCTCGGGGCAGAATTGTTCGGCTCGAAAGTTTCGACCTGCGGCTCATCGCTAACGGCCGCTGACATCTGCGCCGATTCTGTTTGCGAAGAGCCAATGGCTGGCTTAGCGTACGAAACCGACGGCACAGCTTGCGGCACTTCCGACGAAGAAGCGATGCCGTTTGCGGTTCCCGCGGCCGCAGCGGCAGCTTTTGCAGCGGCAGGCCTCGCGGCCGGTTTCGCCGCAACCGCTGGACGCGTCGGCGCACTCGCAGCCTGAGCAGGCGCGGCTTTCTTTTCGACTGGAGCGGCCGAAGCTGGAGTGGCCGCAGCAGGCGTCACAAACTTTGCCTGGGCCGCAACATTGGGCTTGACCGGACTCGCAACAGCCTTTGGAGCCTCTATCTTCTTGGAAGCCGCCGGCCTCGCTTCTTTGCACTTTTCCAGATCGTTCAGCAGTTGCTTGCCGTCCTGGTAGCGCTGAGCCGGATCTTTTGCCAGCGCCTTCATAATCAGGTTGCTCAAAAGAGGATGCACTTTGGCATTCGTCTGCACCGGTGCGGGAGGCGTGCTCTCCAAAATGCTCTGCCGCACGGATGCGGCGTCTGCGCCATCAAATGCTTTCCGTTCCGTCACCATTTCGTAAAAGATGGCGCCTAAGCTGAATAAATTGGATCGAGGATCCGTAGCCAGTTGCTGAATCTGTTCCGGGGCCATGTAATACAAGATCGAAGGAATTCCTTCGGGGACGTACTGCACAAAATTGCCTACGTTGGAAACGCCGAAGCCGAGAATCTTAACCGTGCCATCCCACCCACACATGATCTTGGAAGGTTCCAAACTGTAATGGACAATGTTGTGTGATTTGGCATGTTCGAAGCCGCCGCACAGTTGGCGCCCAATGTCGAGAAGATCCCAAATGGAAAATCCTTCTTTGCGCGCCAGCATGGTCGCGATGCTGTTGCCCTGAACGTAATCCATGGCGGCGCAGAACTGGCCTTCAATCTCACCCGCTCCGAATACATTGGTGATGTTGGGACTGCTTAAGACCTTGGTGCTTTCCGCCTCGGCCAGCAGAGCCTTTTCGAGCGCGGGCGCGTGCTCTCCAAATGCGCTCAACTGGATCGCCTTCAAGGCGATCGTCTGCCCGCTTTCCGGATCGTTTGCTTTGTAGACTGCGCTGGTTGGCGATTTCGCCAGTTCACTTTGAATTTCGAAATGGCCGATTTTCGTAGGCATTTATTTTTCCCGCTCCATACCACGCGAGCCGTTCGCATCGCGATAATCGCACGCTGGCCGGAGACCCGTGGAATGCGTACGGCTAGGATATCTCCGCTCGTGTCTGGCTTCGAGTTACCAAGGTAAGCTCGGAATGGGCCAGGAACGCGACAGTTTCAGCGTTTAGGGGGCCCCCGCTTCGAGGGTTTGCAGGCCGTGGGAGTTTCTTGCAGACGACTGCGTAACTTTACGGATGCGGGAACGGTTCTGCTGTTATGTCGTCTGGTGTGACATTTGTCATCCTGCTTGGATGACGATCTCCACTTGTGGTCAAGGATGATCCACGAAAGTATGGAGCTTAAGAATAAAGAGATTTTCTGTGGCCTTGCAGAGGTTGGACATGGCGCAAATCGGATATGGCTCGGTTGTCGATAGTGAGCTCGTTCGTCTATTCTTGGTGGGCTGGGACGTGCCTGTCGCCTGTGGATCGTTCCCGGTCCCCTCTGGAGTACGCTGATGACTTTGACTCGGTTCGTCACTAAGAACGCGTTTCGCAACAAACGTCGCAGTACTCTAACCGTGTTGAGCATCGCTTTTTCTTTGCTGTTGCTGACTCTGATGATGACGATTTGGCGGGCATTTTACTTGAGCGACGGAAGCGTCGAGTCCTCAGAGAGGCTGGTCGTCCGACATCGGGTTTCTCTCACATTTTCTCTGCCGGGCTTTTACCGGGAAAAGATTCGGGCGATTCCGGGGGTTGTGTCAGTAGTGCCCGTTTCCTGGTTTGGCGGAATCTACAAAGATCAGAAGCCGGAAAATTTCTTCGCTCAGTTCGGCACCGATCCGGATGAGTTTTTCAAGACGTTTCGTGATCTGCAAATGCCTGAGGATCAGATTAAGGCGTGGCAGCGCGATCGCCAAGGGGTAATCGTTGACGATTCGCTGGTGCAGAAATACGGATGGAAGCTGGGCGACCGAATTGTATTGCAGGGGAACATTTATCCCGTCGACCTCGAATTGAATATACGTGGCATCTTCCACTCGAATCCGGACGACAAGGCTGTCTACTTCAACACAAAATATGTGGAAGAAGCGGTTTCATTCTTCAAAGGTCAGGCCGGCACATTTAGCATCTTGGCGGCTTCTCCTGCCGACGTGAGCAAGATTGCCAGTACTGTGGATGACATGTTCCGCAACTCTCCGCAGCCCACCAAAACGGAGAGCGAGAAGGCGTTCGGCCTCGAATTCGTGGCCATGATGGGCAACGTGAAAGCGTTCATTCTAAGCATCTGCTCGGCCGTCGTCTTTGCAACTCTGCTGGTATCGGCCAATACCATGGCCATGTCGATTCGCGAGCGTACGCGCGAAGTGGCTGTATTAAAAACTTTAGGCTTCACGAAGCGCGGAGTGCTGGGTCTGTTCGTCAGCGAAGCGGTTGCGCTCTCGTTGGGAGGTGGTGTGCTCGGGGCTGGGCTTGGCTGGCTGATGGTTTATGGCCTGACTCATTCTCCTCAATTCATCAGCTTCTTCCCGCTGCAGGTAACTCTTGGGATATGGATCGCTGCACTTCTCACCTCTGGAGTAGTGGGGCTTTTGAGTTCAGCCGTTCCTTCTTATCATGCTTCGCAAATAAACATTGTCGACGGATTACGTCACATTGGTTGAATTATGACGCTGGGCAGTTTTGTGGTGCGCAACACGTTTCGCAACAAGCGGCGCAGTTTGCTGACCATGATCAGCATCAGCTTTTCACTGCTGTTGCTCACGCTCATGATCTGCATCTGGCGTTCTTTTTACGTTGATCAGGTAGCACCCGAGGCGGCGCGTCGAGTAATTACGCGAGACCGAGTGTCGCTGGCCTTTTTTCTGCCGGCATTCTACCGCGACAAAATTCGCAGCGTACCTGGGGTGACCGCGATTGCCCCACTGACATGGTTTGGAGGACGCTATATCGATGATCGGCCGCAACACTTTTTTGCGCAGCTGGCAACCGATCCCGACGAATATCTTAAAGTTGCCTCCGACAAGATTGTTCCACCCGATCAACTGAAAGCTTGGCAGCAGGATCGAACTGGGGCTTTGGTGGACGTCACGCTGGCAAACAAATACGGCTGGAAGATTGGCGATCACATCACTTTGCAGGGAACTATCTTTGAGTTCAATCCGCAATTGACGATCCGTGCCATCTATCATCGCGATCCGCCTCAGAACGCGCTGTATTTCAACGCCAAGTATCTCGAGGAATCGGTACCGTGGTTCAAGGGCCAGGCGGGCTGGTACTCGGCACAGATCGATTCGGCGGAACACGTGTCGCAAGTGTCGAGACAGGTAGACGATATGTTCCGCAACTCCCCACTCCAAACGAAGACCGAGAGCGAAAAGGCGTTTCAGCTCGGTTTTATCGCGTCTCTCGGCAATGTGAAGGCTTTTATCCTGGGGATCTGCGGCGCGGTGGTGTTTGCCATCATGTTGGTTTCGGCCAATACCATGGCGATGTCAGTGCGCACGCGGACGCGCGAGGTGGCTGTGTTGAAAACTCTTGGCTTCACCCGGCAACGGGTGCTGTCGATCTTTGTAAGCGAGTCTGTGGCGCTGGCCCTGGCCGGTGGAGTACTCGGTATTTTGGCGGCGGTGCCGGTCATTTGGTTTATGACGCGCAGCTTCATCGCATTGGGCGTTCCGCTGGCTATGAAAGTGAATGCTCCCACTGCGGCGTTGTCGTTGCTGGTGGCGGTGACGTTGGGAGTGGTGAGCGGCTACTTGCCGGCTTTCAATGCATCGCGGATGAACATTGTCGATGGGCTGCGCCATATCGGCTGATTGAGAATTTATTTATGGCCATACCGATTAGTTACAACGTTCGCAATTTACGTCTTCGCAAAGGGCTCACGCTGATGACCGCGCTGGGCATTGCGCTCACCGTCACCACTGCAATTTTTCTTATGGCGTTGATCGCGGGCTTGAACCGCGCCTTTGTCAACAGCGGCAATCCGCTCAACGTTCTCGTGCTGCGCAAAGGCTCGGAGGCGGAGCTATCGGGTGGCTTCGACGCCTCGCTCTATCCTACGCTGAAGACTCTTCCCGGCATTGCGAAAGACAGCCACGGCGAGCCGATGACGTCGGGTGAGTGGGTGGTGGTGATCATCCTGCCCCGCAAAGATGGAACCGGCGAAGTGAATGTAACTGTACGCGGAATGATGCCCGACGGTCTCGAGATGCGAGAGTTGCCGGGCCCTGACAATCATGCGGGAGTGAAACTCATTGCGGGACGCTGGTTTCAGCCGGGTCAGCGCGAAGTAGTCGTGAGCAAGTCGATTCGCGACCGCTTTACCCACGCCAACATCGGCGACACCATGGAATTCGGCAAAGGATCCTGGAAGGTCGTTGGAGTGTTTGACGCGGGCGGCTCGGCGTATGAGTCGGAAGTGTGGAGTGATGTGAACCAGATGGCGTCGGATTTCGATCGTCAAGGAGGATACTCGTCAGCGTACCTGCACGCGACCGATCCCATCGCCGCCGATGCGCTGAAGAACCGCGTCAGCGACGACCAACGGCTGAAACTCGAAGGAATGCTGGAGACCGATTACTATGCCAAGCAAACCAGTTCCGGCACGCCCATTAAAGTGATCGGAATTGTAGTCGCCGTCATCATGGCGATCGGTTCGATTTTCGCGGCCATGAATACCATGTATGCTGCGGTGGCCTATCGTGGGCGCGAAATTGCCACGCTGCGCGTCATCGGCTTCTCGCGGCCCTCAATTCTGACGTCTTTTGTTCTGGAGTCCTTGCTGCTTGCCCTGCTGGGCGCAGCCGCCGGAATTTTGCTCATGCTGCCCTTCAACGGGATGCAGACTGGCACGTCGAATGCCGTGACGTTTAGCGAGGTCGTGTTTGCCTTGCGCATCACGCCACAGGTAGCCATGTATGCGATTCTGTTCGCTTTGATTATGGGATTCGTGGGCGGATTGGCTCCCGCGTGGCATGCGGCACGTCAGAATATTCTGAACGCGTTGCGAGGATAATCGGGTCGGCAACATTTTATTAAGGTAAACATTTTTATGGCGATCGATACAAAACATGAAGACCTGCAGAGCCTGCGCATCGACCGCTCGCAGCGCGGCGACTCCGGCGGAGAACCGCCAGCCTGGGCCCGCCGATACATCCTTGTCGGCGTCGCCGTGGTCGCCCTGCTCGGCGTGGTTAGCCTGGCCTATCGCGCGTTCTCGTCGGCTGTGCCGGAAGTCGAGGTCGTTCGCGCGACTGCGGAAACGAGCGGTAACGACGCGGGCGGCACTGTCCTTTCTGCAACGGGCTACATTGTGGCTCATCACACCATCAACGTGAACTCTAAAGTTACGGGCCGCCTGGCCTGGATTGGCGTGGAAAAGGGCGACAAAGTAAAAGAAGGGCAAGTGCTGGTTCGCCTGGAGGATCAGGAATTTCGGGCTTCCTATGAACAGGCTCGCGGCGCGCTGGAAAACGCCCGTGCTTATTTCAGCGAACTGCAACACGGATCGCGGCCGGAAGAAATCCAGCAGGCGCAACATAATCTGGACGAAGCTCGCGCCACCCTGGTGAATGACAAGCTCACGCTCGATCGCACGAAAGAACTCGCAAGCGGAGGGGTCGTGTCGCGGCAGGCATTGGACGATGCCACGGCCAAGTTCGACTCTGACCAGCAGCGCGTGAATTCCCTGGAAAAGGCATTTCAACTGATGAAAATTGGGCCGCGGCCGGAGGAGATCGAACGTGCGCAGGGTACAGTCACGCAGGCGCAAGGGGCGCTTGATTATGCCAAGTCGCTGCTGGATGCGACCGTGATTCGCGCGCCGGTCACCGGCACGATTCTTGACCGCACGGCGGAAAAAGGCGAACTGATCACGGCGCAGTTTGCCAGCGCAGCGGCTGGCGGTCCGCAGGGGTCAGTGGTATCTCTGGCGGATTTGAACGATCTGCAGGTTGAACTCGACATCGCGCAGGCCGATTTCGCCCGGCTCGGTCCTAATCAAAAAGCAAAAGTCACAACCGATGCATATCCCGACAAGGAATACGATGGCGTGATCGCGCAGATTTCTCCGGAAGCGAACCGGCAGAAAGCCACGGTGCAAGTGAAAGTGCAGGTGTTGAATCCGGACAAATATCCGAACATTCAACTGCGTCCGGAGATGAATGCGACCGTGAAATTTCTCGCCAACGATACACCAAAGAATGCGAAGGACCCTTCGGGCGTATACGTGCCGTCGACGGCTATTCGTGATCGCGATGGTAAGAAGATCGTATGGATCGCCTATAACGGAAAGGCTATTGCCCGCGAGATTCATGTGATCGGCCAGCGCAGCGACGGCGCGCTGGTAGACGGACTGGTCGGAGGCGAAAGCGTAGTGACTACTGCACCGACGACATTGAAAGATGGAGACAAAATTAAAATTAAGGGGCAATCATGAGCACAGTCGCACAAGCAAACGTTGCCACGGGAACGAAAGTTGTACAGGTACGCAGCGTCAGCAAGGTTTTTAAGCGCGACGCCTTTCAGGTTACAGCGCTCGATGATGTTTCGATCGACATCGCCAAAGGTGAATTCCTCGCCCTGATGGGACCCTCCGGATCGGGCAAGACTACCTTGCTAAATATGATCGCAGCCATCGACCGTCCCAGCAGTGGGGAACTCCTGGTGCAGGGTCAGGATATTTTTCGCTTTAGCGACTCGCAGATTGCACACTGGCGCAATGAGCACATCGGCTACGTCTTTCAAACTTTCAATCTGATTCCCGTGCTCACCGCGTTTGAAAATGTGGAACTGCCGTTACTCCTAACCAAGCTCTCTGCGCAGCAGCGCCGCGACCACGTTATGACCGCGCTCAAACTCGTGGGGCTGGAGGACCGTGTCAATCATTTGCCCAAGCAGCTTTCAGGAGGCCAGGAACAACGCGTCGCGATTGCGCGTGCCATTGTGAGCGATCCCACGCTCCTGCTGGCCGATGAGCCTACGGGCGACCTGGATAGTCACTCCGCTACTGAAGTGTTAGAAATCCTGAAGCGGCTAAATGAGGATTTTCAGAAAACGATTGTGATGGTCACGCACGATCCCCACGCAGCCTCTTACGCGCACGTGACGCGGCATTTGGAGAAAGGAATGCTGTTGCCTTCGGCGTAGCGCCTCGGAGCACGAAAAGACCGGCTAAACTCTGCCGTTTGGAAATGCTGAAGTGAACCTCCCGAAGTGAAGGTGATAAGATTAGCTGGGTTTAGCAACGAATCGTGACTCACCGTGTGAGCGCGGCGCTTTTGCTGGATCTTCCGCAATCCATAGCCAAGCGCGTCTTCCGTTCGACAGCACTGCCTGCGCCTCGCCATATTCGACCAGGCGATTCAGCACGGTCGTGACCGAGGCCATTGGATCCTTATGGCGGGCCAGCATCGCGGGCATCTTTTGCTCGAAATAGTCGCAGATGTCGCGCGCATTCATGGCGCGGCCAGCTTCCATCAAGATCATGCGGCAAGCCTTGGTAAAGCCCGGCTGCCGGCCGCTGCTCTTGCGATCGACCATTTCCAGCAGTTCTTCGCTCAAGAGTTCGTCGCCAAAAAGATTCGCCAGGCCAGAGATGGTTTGCTTGACGGTACCAATACGCTTCATGATTTCAGCGCGCTGTTGCAACAGATGACGTAGTTCCCCACGAGCCTGCTGAATCACTTCCTGCACGTGGCCGACATCATAGCTTTCCGCCGATTTTGCCGAGCCATTTACCCTCTGCCCGTTTTCCATACAATCCCCCACGAATCTTCGATGCCTGCTTCTGAGCGATGCGGTCACGGCTTTAGCAGCCAATGGTTCCAAGCCGATCAGCCGAAACTAGTGTCTGTACGTGCATTACCGTTCCTTCACGCAGACTTCACCCATGTCCTATACGCAGCACGTAGTTCCGCCGTTCCCTCAATCTTTTGAGGCGATGATTGTCACAGAACCATACTGTTAGACGAAGCAAGCGCAGAATGGTTAACACTCTGAGGAGAGAGATATAAGGGCAGGATGCGGCGTCAAAATGCCGTTCATGTTACGAGGGCGATTTTGTCCCGTTTTAAGACTGGCTCGCATTCGGGAGACTGCACTCATCCCATCGCTATAAACTTCCGCACGAGGCGATGTGAGTACGGTCACATTCCGATAGTAACCACTGAGGGAGCCATTTTAGTGTCGGCCGCCGCAAAACCCGTTTTGGCACCGAGCCCATTGAATATTCTGCTCGTCGGTAAGAAGGAAGAAGACTTCTACCTGATTCGCGAGATTCTTGAGCGCACTCGAAAACTGCTTCCAGCAGATCTCGACCATGTCCACTCTCTCGAAGAAGCCAAAGTTAAGTTGAAGCAGAAGAACTATGGGCTGATTCTCTTTGAGCACGAGACAGGGAACGCGGAAGCCGTGCACTTTGTAGCGCAGCTTCTGCATGCCGGAGTGTCGCTGCCTTTTATTTTGCTGACGGAGGATGCCGACGAAAAATCCGTCGCTGGTCTGATTGAAGGCGGGAGATGGAATTGCGTGGCAAAATCGCAACTGGATGGCGCGACATTAGTCCGTACCATTCAGAACACCTTGACGGTGCACTCCCTGCAACAGGAGCAGCAAACCGCGGAGCACGCTCTGCGGAAATTATCGCGTGCGGTCGAACAATCGGCGGACGCGATCATGGTCACCGACATTCGCGGAATCATTGAATATGTAAATCCGGCATTCGAGGCGATGAGCGGATACCCGCGCGACGAAGTCTGCGGTAATACTCCGCAAATGTTAAAGTCCGGCGTACAGGGCATCGAGGTATATCAGGGAATTTGGAAGACAATTCTCGCGGGCAATGTGTATCGTGGAATTCTTGCAAATCGGAAGAAGAATGGAGAAATGTATTACGTTGAGGAAAGCATAAGTCCGGTACGGAATGCAATGGGCCAGATCACGCACTTCATCTCCAACGGGCGGGATCTCAGCGAACGCATGCGCCTGGAAGCACAACTTCGGCAGTCGCAAAAAATGGATGCAATTGGAAATCTGGCCGGCGGCGTCGCCCACGATTTCAACAACCTTTTGACCATCATTACCAGTTACGCTGAACTGGCTTTGGATGCTGTGCCCGAAAACAGTCCGCTCCAATCCAAGATCGAAGAGATCCTGCTGGCGGCTCGTAGAGCTGCGGAATTGACCCGGCAACTGTTGGCCTTCAGCCGCAAGCAGCCGCAAGCGTTGCGAGTAGCAGATCTGAATCAAGTAATTGCGCGCATTGCGCATACGCTCCCTCGGTTGATTGGAGAAGATATCGAGTTCACATTTGCGCGCGGCGAGGGCTTGGGAAAGGTGCGGGTCGACCCACTGCAGATCGAGCAGATTCTGATGAACTTGGCTGCGAATGCGCGCGACGCGATGCCGCAAGGCGGTCACTTCCGCATTGAAACAGCCGACGTCAATCTGGGGAAAGATGACGCTCATTGCAAAACAGGCGTTGTTCCCATGGGACACTACGCTCTGATTACAATCAGTGACGACGGTACAGGAATCCTTCCCAAACATCTGCCCCACATTTTCGAGCCGTTCTACACCACGAAGCGCTCGGGCAAGGGCACCGGCCTGGGTCTGGCGACGGTGTATGGGATTGTCAAACAAAATTATGGCTTCATCTGGGCCGACAGCGAACGCCGACTGGGTACTACGTTCAAGATTTATCTGCCCTGTATCGGAATGCGCAGTAACGCGGGTGAGATTGACGAGGGCAAGAGCGAGGCCATCGCTCGCGGATCAGAAACAATATTATTGGTGGAAGACGAGCAGGCTGTCCGGCGGGCGACTGCGGAATTTCTAAGGTTGCAGGGTTACACAGTGATTGAGGCCAAAGATGGTCTCGATGCCCTATCGTTGGCAAAGAGCTATCGCGCAGTCATCGACTTACTGCTGACGGACGTCGTTATGCCAAACATGAGTGGTGGACAGTTGGCCAAGGAACTGGCGCCACTGCGGCCGGATACGAAGCTACTCTTCGTCTCCGGCTATGCCGGCAAGACCATCCTCGATCATAACGTCCTCGACCTGGAGACAAATTTCGTGCAGAAGCCTTTCACTTTGAAACATCTTTCTCTGAAGATTCGTTCGGCGCTGAATCAGGTGGCGAGTATCGCTGAGCCCCAGCCCAGCCTGTAGGTATAATAACTGGGGCTTGATGGATTCAATGCTGCCAAGCGCAAGTTTCGCGCTCCTCTTATCTTTTTCTGTTTTCGAAGTGCAACCGGGAAAAATCCTGGCGCGCATTCTGTTTCTTGTTCTTTGCGCAGCCATCGTTTATTCGCTGCTGCAAATTTTAGCGGCATCACGCTATCTATCCGTGCAGCCTCCGGACTTGCGCTCTGCTGAGCCCGTTAGCATCCTCAAGCCCCTCGCCGGCCTGGACCTCGATCTCGAATCGAATTTACGCACATTTTTCCAGCAGGATTATCCGGCATTTGAAATCCTGTGCGCGGTTCGAAGGGAAGACGATCCCGCGGTGGAAGTCGTAACCCGATTGCAGCGGGAATACCCGAAAGTTCCGTCGCGGTTGCTGATCACCGGCGAACCGCCCTATTCCAACGCCAAGGTGTTCAGCCTTGAGCGCATGCTGGCCGCGGCTGACAATGATCTGGTGGTGATGAGTGACAGCGACATTCGTGTAACTCCCGATCTGCTGCGTACGGTCGCGGCCGAATTTCAGAACGCTGACCTCGGATTGGCGACCTGCCCGTATCGCGCAGTGCCTGGACCTAGTTTCTGGTCTCGCCTGGAAGCAACGGGAATGAATACCGATTTCTGGGGTAGCGCTCTGGTGGCGAGAATGATCGAAGGAATGCGCTTCGCCGTCGGTCCCACGATCGCGGCGCGACGCAGTGTTGTGCAATCCATTGGAGGATTCGCGCGGCTCAAGGATTATCTAGCCGAAGACTTCGTTCTGGGCAAGTTCGCGGCTGAAGCCGGGTCCGGAGTAATTCTTTCGTCGTACGTAGTGGAACATCACATTGGCGACGCGACGCTGCGGCAAAATGTAGAGCACCGGCTGCGCTGGGCCCGCAGCACCCGTCGCTCGCGCCCCGCAGGATATGTCGGGCAATTATTTACCATGCCATTGCCGCTTGCGTTGCTCGTCTGCGCGGTCTCCCCCGTCTGGTGGCCGTTCCTGCTTCTGGCATGTATGGTGCGTGCCGCGGCAGCGTATATGGTCTCCGCGCGTGTTCTGCGAGCGAAGATTAATTGGCTTCTATTGCCGATCGAGGATGTATTAGGGCTCTGCTTCTGGATTGCCGGATTTTTCGGAAATACGATTTCATGGCGAGGCCGGCGCTATAGGCTCTTTCCGGATGGTCGCTTTGAATTGATTCGTTCGCCGGAAAAGTAATGGTTCGCAACTATCGGGGCGCAATCTGGATCAGCTTGCCATCCTTCAACTTGAATCGGTCGCCGCGCCAAGTCACGGTATGTCCCGCAAAGCTGGCAACCCATACTGCCACGGCGATGAGATCTCGAACTGGCAGCAGCCACAAATTCTTGAGCAATTGTGAATCTTGCAATACTGACCGGCCGACTGCGATTGCTGTTGCGAATCGCAACAGGACCGTCGCCCCAAGCACCCACCAGGACCATGGAGCTGCTCGGCTGGCGAGCACCGCGAGTAGTGCCCACATCAGGCCGAAAGTGGAAATCAGCCCGATGTAGCCGCCCGCTCGTGAGTCTCGCACGCCTCGTGCCCAGCGTAACTGATGAGCTATAAATCCCCGAAAATCGTAAGCGGGAAGATGCGTTTCGACGGCCACATCGGAGAGAATGACTCGCAGTCCGAGGTTAGAAATACGGCGGCCGAGTTCGTAATCGTCGGCGAGAAAGTCGACCATGGATCGGAATCCGCCAATCCGCTCCAGGTCGCTTCGCCGGAAAGCAAGCGTCGAACCGAGTCCGAATCGTAGTCCGCCTTCCAACTGGCGCGCTACTAATACGCCTGGACAGAAATCTGTGCTGATGCCCAGGGACTCCAATTTCGAGCCCAAGGTTGGCGCGGCTACTCCGCGATAAAGACACGTGACCATTCCCACGCGTTCGTCTTCATTCGCCAGCGGCGCCATGACGCGTCGAAGATAGTCGGGCTCCACGCGGATGTCGCTGTCATTCACCAGCAAATGAGCATAGCGGGCCGCTTGCAACATTTGCTCGAGATTGCTCACCTTTACGTTCGCACCCAGTTTCTTCTGGCAGACGACCAGTTGAATCGCAAGATCAGAAAATTCCCGCATCAACTGCCGCACGCTGGCGACCGCCGGATCGTCAGCGTCACTAACCCCGAAAACAATTTCAAATTGAGAATAATCCTGCAGACAGTGACTGCGGAAGCTCTCGTAGATATCAGGATCCGTCCCCTTCAACGCTTTCAGAATTGAAACCGGAGGCAACGCATTCGCCGATCCGACGTTTTTGGCGAAATGCCGCGTCCGCAGAAACGTTGCCGCTGACAACAAACAAATCGAATAGTAAACCGAACTGGAGAAGCAGCCCAGAACTCCAACGATCTGCAAGATTCGGGCAGTGGTATGAATCATGCGCAGCCGCAGGCCTATTCGTACCGCAACGATTCGATCGGATCGAGATTCGCTGCTTTCCACGCGGGATAGATACCGAAGACGAGACCGACGCCGGCAGCGGCGCTGAAGCCGAAACTTGTCCAGAACATAGACATGCGGGCAGGCAACGAAGGCCACATCACCGGAATCGCCCACACGACGAGCGCACCCGCAGTCACGCCAATGGCGCCGCCGACGGCCGTCAGCATGATGGCTTCCAGCGTGAACTGCAACAGAATATCCCGTTTGCGCGCGCCGATCGCCTTGCGCACACCGATCTCACGCGTGCGCTCGGTCACGCTGACCAGCATAATGTTCATCACGCCCACGCCACCCACAATAAGAGCGACGCTCGAAATGGCGAACATGCCAACAAACAGCGCCCCCGTAATCTGATTCCACGCGTCGGAGATGGAGTCGGAAGTAAAAACCGCGAAATTATCCGGCTTGTCGGGCGGAACCTTGCGCCGACGACGCAGCAATTCACGAATCTCATCGATCGCCTTGGGCACATCGTCGTGAGACGTGGCTTTCACGCTGATCCAATGCTGCTTGAGTTCGGGATGGAGCTTGCGTAAAGTGCTCAGCGGAAAAATGGCCTTGTTGTCCTCCGGATTCTTTCCGCCGCCGAATACCGACTTAACCCGCTGTGCCGTTCCAATAACGGTGAAGAGCTGCCCTTCAATATTTACTTCTTTGCCGATCGGATCCTGTGCTCCGAATAACTCCTCGGTTGTATCGGCGCCCAGCAACACAACGGGAGACCGGTGCTCTTCGTCGACCTCGCTGAACCAGCGCCCTGACGCGATCAATAAATCGAACACTTCTTTCGCTGAAGCCTGGTCTCCCTCGAGAATCGTGTTCTTCGCTTTCTTGTCGCCATACTTCACCGCGAACGATCCGACACCGAGTTCCGGACGGAAATACCGAAGGCCTGCTGTCACTGCCTTAACATGAGGCAGGTCCCGTATAGCGACTGCGTCGTCGTATGTGAGTTCCTTGCGGGTCCGCATTTCTTCGGTCGGCCGGCCGAACGTGAAAGGTTCCAGGTGGAAGGCGAAGATTACATCGGAGCCGATGCTGCTGACGATCTGACGAACATTCTCGTCAAGCCCGCGCCCGATCGAGGAGACGCCGATGACGACGGCTACGCCAATCACGATTCCAAGCACGGTCAGCGCCGAGCGCAGCTTGTTGCTGCGAATCGTCTCCGCCGCCATACGAAAGATTTCGCCGAATTCGTCTTTACGCATAATAAATTCCGGCTTCTGGCTTTCGCCTATCGGCTTCCGGCTGCGTTCTCGGAAGCCAGAGGCCGGGAGCCGGAAGCCTTTCACATTTCAAATCGTAGCGCCACAATCGGATCCAGCCGGGCGGCCTTGCGCGCAGGATACACTCCAAAGAATACTCCTACACTTGCCGCCACCAACAGCCCTGCCGCGACTGCCCACAATTTAATGGATGAAGGCATTCCAATCAGCAGGGTAACGAACTCCGCGACCATGACACCCGAAAGCACCCCGAGCACTCCACCGATCAACGCCAGAGTCACGGCCTCGATCAAAAACTGAAGCAATACATCCTCCCGCCGCGCCCCGAGCGCCTTGCGAATGCCTATTTCGCGAGTGCGTTCCGTCACCGAGACCAACATAATATTCATGATGACGATGCCGCCTACTACCAGCGACACGGCTGCAATGCCAATGGTCGCCATAAAAAATGTGCTGCTCAGCCCTGACCAGATGCTAAGCAGGCTGGCGTTCGTTTCAATTTCGAAGCTGTCTTCTTCGCCGGGGCGATCATGCCGTTGCGCCCGCAGCGCCACTCGCGCCTCATCAATCGCCTGGCTCAGAGGCGCCCCGGTCGCAGTCGCCTTGCCCCATATGCCAATGCTGTTGTTGTGGGTTCCGTACTGTTTCAAAAATACAGTCACCGGGATCAGCACATAGTTGTCTGCACTCTGCCCGAGCGTCTTGCCCTTCTTTTTGCCGACGCCGATTACCTGATAGGTCCAGCCATCCACACGTATTTCCTGGCCCAGCGGATCGGCGCCCCCGAGCAAATGCTCCACAATGTCGGTGCCAACCACGGCCACCTGCGAATGATTGTTCAGATCGGTATCGTTCAGCATGCGTCCATAGGTCAAATCAGTGTCGAGAATTGACGCTATGGATGGCGTAATTCCCTGGATAGTCGTATCGCTGATCGATTGCTCGTTGTGTTTCACCTTGCCGCTGCCGCGCATCAGCGCTCCCACGTATTCGCAATGGCGGCAGGCCGCAAGCACGGCCTGGTAATCATCAAGCACAAGGTTCTTGCGCTTCTCTGCCGCGAGAAAATGCTCGACATTGGTTTCGACCGGGGACATTTTGCCAATAATAAAAACGTCTGCGCCCAGGTTGAAAATTTTCTTCGCTACATAATCTTGAATGCCGGAAACGAATGTAACTACGGCGATCACCGCGGCAATTCCGATCACTACGCCCAGAAGCGTGAGCACGGAGCGAAGCTTGTTCGCCCACAGGGACCGCAGCGCGATGCGAATGGCTTCAGCGATGTTCATGGGGTCGGCTACCGGCTTTCGGCGTGGGCTTCCGGAGAAGCAACCTTTCTGTCGGACTCAAGTTTATCAGCCCATCTAAGCATGCGCTGCGAAAGGGCTATTGGTTCCGGCAGCCGAAAGCCGGCGGCCGGAAGCCCTGGTCCTTCGCATATAATGATTCCGTAGGCAGCCGGACCGGACGGTCGCTTTCAGCGTCTTCGGACGCTGGGAGAGGAAAGTCCGAACTCCGCAGAGCAGTGTGCCGGATAACGTCCGGGAGGGTGTTGGGTGGCCCATCCTTCGTGCTCTTTGCGAAGGGTGGGAACCTCGTCATTCGACGGAAAGTGCCACAGAAAACATACCGCCTCGGCCTTTGCGGGCCGCGGTAAGGGTGAAAAGGTGCGGTAAGAGCGCACCGCCGCGGCAGTAATGTCGCGGGCAGGGCAAACCCCACACGGAGCAAGACCAAATAGGGAGGAAGTCCCGCCATCGCTTTTAGCTGCGAGTTCTGAGTTGCGAGCCATGAGCAGGACGCGAGGAGCCGTGAATTCGGTTGCTCACAGCTCGAAGCGATGGCGGGACACGTGCCGGCTCGGTGCGTCAAACCTTCGGGTAGGTCGCTAGAGCCGCGCAGCGATGCGCGGCCCAGAGGAATGGCCGTCCAGCGGGAGCAATCTCGCGGACAGAATTCGGCTTACAGGTCCGGCTGCCAACAAATTTCGAAACTCAGGAGCGCCTTATGTCAGCACCCAGCCGCCGGCCCGAAATTCGCCGGCGTCGTACTCGTAAAGAAAAGATCCTGCAGTTGCGCAAGCGTCTAGCCGCCGCCAAAACCGAGGCCGACCGCACACGCATTACTGGCAAGCTGCAAAAACTAGCCATTTTGTCGCCGGGCCAGCCATTGTTGAAGTAAAGGCCGAAACAGAGAAAACTAAGTTTCACGCTCTCTCAGTCTGCAACGGGCTGTCCGGCCAACTCGTTCCTGCTCTCGTGGGCGATCTCGCCATAAGCCTCTAACATTCGTCGCACCGAAGCATCCCATGAGAACTTTGCCGCCTGTTGGTAACCGCGCTCTTTCATGCGGTGGCGCAAAGGCTGATCCATGAGCACGCGGTGCAGGGCGCGCATGATCTCGAAGACGTTTTCGGGATTGACCAACACGGCTGCATTCCCTACCACCTCGGGCAAAGACGACACATTGGACGTGACCACCGGCGTACCATGCGCCATGGCTTCCAGCGGAGGCAATCCGAATCCTTCGTACAGCGAGGGGAAGACAAATATCTTCGCCTCATCGTAAAAAATCCGCAGCACCTCGATGGGAATAAATCCGAGAAAGCGCACATCGTTCTGCACGCCGCTGCGGATCACCGTTCGGCGCAGGTCGGGATTGCCGGATAGATCATCTCCGATGATGATGAGCTTGAGATCGGGATATGCCTGATCTCGTTCCAGTTCCGTCTTCAGCGCGGAAAATGCTTCGATCATGCGCACAACATTTTTGTGCGGACTGATTCTGCCCGCGTACAGCAGGAAGGGATAAGTCACCTGGTAGCGGCGCGCGATCAAATCACGATCGGCCGCGCTGGCATGGCCGTGCAGGAAGCGCTCATCAATGGCGTTGTAGATGACCTCGATGCGCTCGGACGGAATCTCGAAGAGTTTTTCAATTTCATTCCGCGTAAAATTCGACACGGCGAAAATTCGTGCCGCCCCGGCGAGCACGCGTTTGGTCATCTGAAAGTAAAGCAAGCGCCAGAAACCGTTCTGCTGGCGGGCGCGCGACATATGCTCCAGCATGTCATGCACCGTCATAACATACGGACAAGGCAGGAAACGCGGTACTGAAAACAGGTTGGGAATATGTACGAGGTCGCATTCCAGCCGGCTCAGGTCGGCGCGAAACTCACGATACCCCTGAATGGTACGCGTCGGCGCGAGGAGCGGAACGGTTTGAAAGTTTGGCGGCAGCGCGCCGATCTCTTCCACCTTGGCCGGTGAACCGATCAGAAAATATTCATTCTCGTGGTCGAGTCGGCCGAGCGTGCGCACCACATTGCGAATGTAAGTGCCGACGCCAAAGTCCCTCATCCGCCGGATGTCGATGGCGATCTTCACCGCAAGCATTTAACCATAGCAGGCGTTTCTGGGCTAGGCTTGGCCCCAAGAGTTGAATTATGCCTTCACTTCCGCCTGTGCTTTGGCGCGGCGATCGGCGTAGAGCGGAAACGCCTCGCACAGATCGAGCACCTGCTTGCGAACCTTGTTCAGCACGGCCGCATCGGTTCGGTGGAACAGTGCTTCCGCGATCCAGCGCCCGATTTGCGTCATTTCATTTTCTTTCATGCCGCGCGTCGTCAAAGCCGGCGTTCCGATGCGGATGCCGCTCGGCTTCATCGGCGGGTTGGTGTCGAATGGAATTGCGTTTTTATTCACCGTAATTCCAGCTTCGCCCAGCGCCTTTTCGGCCTCGCTGCCCAGCATGCCCTTGGAGAAAACGTCAACCAGCATGAGGTGCGTATCGGTACCGCCGGAGATAATGCGGAAGCCCTCATCGGCCACCGATTGCGCCAGCACTTTAGCATTGGCAACGATCTGACGGGCGTAATCGCGGAACGCCGGCTGCATGGCGTCGGCAAAGCAAACTGCCTTGGCTGCGATGATGTGGACCAGCGGACCGCCCTGCATGCCTGGGAAAACAACTTTGTCGATGGCCTGCGCGAACTCGGCCTTGGAGAGAATCATCCCGGAGCGCGGGCCACGTAGAGTTTTATGGGTTGTCGAAGTAACGATGTGAGCGTACGGAACCGGCGAGGGATGCGCGCCGCCCGCAACCAGTCCGGCAAAATGCGCCATATCGACCAGGTAAAGCGCGCCAACTTTGTCCGCAATCTGCCGCATGCGGGCGAAATCAATGATCCGCGGATAGGCGCTGCCGCCGCCGATGATGAGCTTCGGGCGTTCTTTTTCTGCAATCTTCTCCAGTTCGTCGTAGTCGATGGTTTCAGCTTCTTTGGTCACGCCGTACGGAATAATTTTGTAGGTCTTTCCAGAAAAATTAAGATGATGGCCGTGCGTGAGATGACCACCATGAGCCAGGTTCAATCCTAATATCGTGTCGCCGGGCTGCAACACCGCCGCATACGCTTCCATGTTTGCCTGCGACCCCGCATGGGGCTGGACGTTCGCATGCTCCGCGCCGAAAAGCTGCTTCGCCCGGTCACGTGCGAGATTCTCGACCACATCGGCAAACTCGCAGCCGCCGTAGTAACGCTTGCCAGGGTATCCCTCGGCATACTTGTTCGTGAACACCGAGCCCGCGGCTTCGAGTACCGCTTCGCTGACGAAGTTTTCCGAGGCAATCAGTTCAAGGCCTTCATGTTGACGCCGGGTTTCGTTGTCAATCGCTGCCGCAATCTGCGGATCGCTTTCATAGAGCGAACGATACATTTTTGTAGAAGCGTTTCTCATGTCGTTGTCCTGATCTGGTACACGTCGGGCCGATGCAATTCCATGTGGCGCTCCGGTGACTTCACCGGTGTAAATCCAAATTTTGCGTAAAGCGCGTGCGCGTCGCGGGTCAATAAAATCCAGCGCCGCAAATCTTGCAGCCCGGGATGCTGCAGGATGCATTCCATCATCCATTTACCCAGCCCGCGTCCGCGATGCGATTCGAGAATAAACACATCGCCAAGATAAGCGACCGTGGCGAAATCGCTGACCACCCGCGCGAAGCCGACCTGCGCGCCCGTACCATCATAAACGCCAAAGCACAGCGAATGCTCAATCGATCGAGCCACAACTTCCCGCGGAATCCCCTTCGCCCAATAGCAGTTCGTCAGAAAGCCGTGAACCACATCGAGATCGATGCGCGCGGCATCGGTGCTGATCACAAATTCGCCGTGCCGTAACTCGACGACTGCATCGGGATCGATCGCTTGCGCGGATTGCATCGCTACATTCTAAACTGTGAATCGGCAGGGAGATGTGCCCGTGGCACTCAGCATTGAACGAAAACGCGTCGAAATCTGGGAAGGGCACGACTTCTAGTCGTGGCGCAAAGGCCGGTGAACAGCGCGGCTAGCCGCTGAGGTTCGAAGGCACACCTGAGAAGCTCCAAGCCGCTGCTGCCCTCCCCAGTCGCCACGGCTAGGCTGACAGCTTCCTTCAAAACGCTGTTCGCAAGAACGAAGCCAGATGCCATCCGTCCAGGTAACTGTACGGCGCCTCGCCCATTGTGTAATGCCCGCAGGGCAGCACCACGACTTTGTGGTCAAGCCGATACCGCTCAAATTCCTCGACGACTTGCAGCGAGAGTTCAGGAAGAAATGTCAGATCATACTTCGCATAAACGATGAGCGACTTCCGCGGCCAGCGCGCGAATTGCTGGAAGTACGACATTGGGCTGACCGCCAGCCAGGCCTGCCGCAGGCGATCAAGATCGATTTGATCTTCAATTCCTTGCCGGATGTGGCGCGTCGATTGCCCATGCCACACCACATCGGCCACATAAGTAGACGCGTGATTAAAAACGGCCACGCGAATGCGCGGATCGTGCGCCGTCGCGATGAAAGCGTAACAGGAACCGAGGCTCGTACCAATAATGCCAAGCTGGGTGTAGCCCTGCTGTTCGAGCCAGTCGAGACAACTTCGGATGTCAGTTACTCCCTGGCGCACCGCGTCGAGTGTACGGCCGATATTGGCGGAAACGGCATAGTCCGCGCGGCTGGTCTCGGCCGGCATGCGAATGTCGTGATAGGGCATGGTCAGCCGCAATACCGCGATGCCCATCATGTTTATTACGCGGCAAAGACTGGTGTAAGCAATCGCATCGGCATTCCAATGCGGCAAAAGAACAATGGCACGCCGTCCCCGTGCCGGGAACCAGCGGGCGTTCACCAGATTGTTTTCCGGATACGGCGTCTGCACCGGCGAAGTGAAACGCAGAAATTCTCCGAGCGTACCTTTGACCTTAGCCTCGAGTTTCGGGTCGGGCACGGCACGCGTTGAGAAAACCTGAACCTCGCGGGTTTCCAGGCGAAAATCAGTGGGCCGCGTGTAGGAATAAAATTCGTCGCTGGCCTTCAGGATGCGACGGTTGTAATCCAAAATATATTTCTCTGGATTGTCCGGTGGGTGGCCAAGGCGGTAACCATTGCGGCAAGGCCAGTCTCGCGTCCACTCCACGCCCCATTCCAGCGGACGCAGCACGCGATTGTCGTCCACCGAGGTGAGCCGGTGTTCCCAGTCGTACATCCACTGTGCGTAGCCCGAAGGCATGTACTTTGAGGATAACAAACGCCAGGTCAACGGCACTGATAACAACAGCGATTGGAGCGCATCCCACGGCGAGCGGTTTCGGGGCCGGGTCGAAACCTCTTTACATGTAACTACATTTGGAGCTACAATGACTTTGCTTTAGCCCTTCCGGCGCGGTCCAGCAGCAAAGCCGAAAAGGCGAGAAGCCCCGCCGGCGTGATTCCGGCCAGTCGAGCTAGCCTGTAACTAGCTTACGCTGCAAAGCCAAAAACACGGCACGCTCCTGTGCCGTCCCATAAGTAGGAGAAAGGGTGGCCGCAAGGCCATGACTTCACGCTCTTCGCGGGGATCAGACACCCCGGCCCTCACGGGCAAACTGGGGAGAGTGAGCGAAGCAAACACGGCAAAGCCCAAGCCGTCCAAAAACTGGGAAAAAGAAGGGCTTGCAAGCTCACTTGAAAGGTGCGCTTTGCTATGCCCCAGAGAATCGATGTAAGACTGACGCCCTATCACTTTGAATGGGACGAAACCAAGAATCGCTCGAACGTCCAGAAGCATGGCCTCGACTTCTCCGATGCGGAAGAGATGTTCCGGGGAATCCTTCTCGCGCAACCCGACACGCGGAAAGACTACGGGGAAATGCGTTGGATTGGAGTCGGCGCGATTCGAAGCCGCATTGCCGTTGTGGTTTTTGCGGAACGTGGTTCGGAGACGATTCGCATCATCTCGCTGAGAAAGGCAAGCCGTCGTGAAAGCAAAGAATACGAAGAAGCGATCGAGAACGGACTGGAAGCGGATTGACTCGCTACGCGACGAGGATATTGACTATTCCGACGCTCCGAAGCTTGGGCCGGACTTTTTTGCGCATGCTGTAATCTGGCCGGGACCGAAGAAGCAGATCACCTTGCGCCTTGATCCCGACGTACTCACGTTCTTTCGCAAGCATGGCCGAGGTTACCAGACCACGATCAATGCCGTCCTGCGCAAGTATGTGGAGGCCAGGAAACGGCAGATGGAGTGACCGAGAACAGGAACGGAACGAGTAACGGTTGACTTTGACATCAATTGCCCCTTTGGGCCATTCCCAAGAATGCATGGGTTGGGGTGGAATCCACCGCGTCATGCGCTACGCCATCACGCTCTTCTTGCTTACGATCTCGGCTTTCGCCCAGAGCGGCCCAGCCTGCAGGGTAACCTTCTCCGTCGTCCGAAAAGACTCCGTAGGTGTTCTCCTGACAGGCTTCCGCCAAGAGACGCGAGATTGGTTTCAAAAAAAGATGGCGAAGAAATATTCCGATGTGTGTTACTCCGAAGGCGAAACAGACATCGTTCTCTTCTTCAGCGCAAGTCCGGCGGTGTTTCATGGTGTTCGCACGTATTCTCAGTCGCAGACAACTGAGTCGCCCGTCCAAGGGACGGTCACCGCGGCAACGTGAGTTCCACGACCTACGGACAGCAGGTCGGAACTATCGAAGGTTCTGTGGAAACAACGACGACAACCGAGAGTCACGTTCCCTACGAAGTCGATTACGACAGGCTTCATCTGGCAATTGAGGTAAAAGTCTCTGGCGGGTGGAGGCCGATCGAGAGCTTCGATGGCAAGACGCTTCACCCAACCTATTACGGCATTTGCACACATAACTGCCATCCAAACCATGCAATTATTGAAAGCGCAGTCAAGTACTTACACGCGAGTGGCCTGAAGACTCCGCAGGCAGCAACACCGTGAAGCGGCTAAAGCTTCGGCCTCTGTAGAGCGGCTGCTAGCTGCTGTACCGTCTCGGCACCCGTTTCGAAATGTTGCAGAGGATTTCGTACGGAGTGCTGTTGGCCAGCTCGGCGTGCTCCAAAGCGTTAACGCTCAGGCCCTCGCCCGCGCCCAGCAGGATGACTTCATCTCCCACGGCAACGCCCGGAATTCCGGTGACATCCGCCAGGGTAAGGTCCATCGAAACACGCCCCACGATCGGCGCATAGTGCTCGCGCACAATCACACGGCCGCGATTGGAGAGCTGTCGATTGTATCCGTCGGCATAACCGACCGGCAGCACGGCAACGTGCGCAGGAGCCTTGGTCACGTAAGTCGCACCGTAGCCGAGCGGCTGATTCGGTCCAAAGTCGCGCAGGGATAAAATGCGCGTCTTCCAGGTGAGCACCGGCTTCACGGGCAAACGCAGCGTGCCCCCGCTTACTTCGCGGCCTGCGCGTTGAAAAGGCAAGTAATACCCGTAGAGCGCAACCCCGGGGCGAACCATGGTGTTCCAAGTCTCTCGCCGCGAAATTACGGCCGCGGTGTTCGCCATGTGCACAAAAGCTGGCTCCATTCCTGCCTCACGCACTAACGCTCGCGCGGAATCGAAGCTGCGTTCCTGCTCGGCCACGGAAGGTGCATCCATGATTTCGGAAGAGGCGAGATGGGTTGAAAGTCCCTCCAGTACAAGATGCTTCGCCGCTCTGATTTCAGCGAGCACGTTGGGAAGCTGGTCGACACTGACTCCGAGGCGTCCCATGCCAGTATCCACTTTCAAATGCACCGGCTGAAGTGCCACGCCCAAAGTAGCCGCCGCCTTGTCCAGAGACTGGATATACCAAGGTTCCCAAACGGTGGGAGTGAGATGTAAGCGAATAATTTCGCTCTCCTCGCCCCGCCAGAACCCGGTCATCAAAAGAATGTTCGCGTGAACGCCGGCCTCACGCAGGGGTATTGCTTCATCCAGCGAAGTGACGCCCAACCAGCGCGCACCCTCCGCCTCCAGCGCGCGCGAGCACTCGACTGCGCCGTGACCATAAGCGTCGGCTTTCACCACGGCGCACACCGTCACGTTCGCTCCCACGTGCTTCTGCACTGTGCGGAAGTTTTGCCGCAGCGAGCCCAGGGAAACTTCCGCCCAGGTGGGGCGCGTCGCCACGCGGCTCAGGATTTCTGCTGTGCTAGCCACTTTTGCGATTATATCGGCAGCGGCTCACCAGCCCAGGTTACGCTGGGGCTACTCCCGCGCAGAGACTTCACTGCTCGCCTCCGAATTGCAGTTCACAAACTAATTTCCAGACAATGAAAAGGTAACGGTGATCTGCGTTTCCACCTCAATGGGCTCGGTATTAAGGATGTATGGACGGTAACGCCACTGGCTGACCGCGTCGATGGCCGCAGTCACCAGCATCGGATGTCCTGAGACAACCCGCAGGTTTTCGATGGCGCCGGCTTTGCTGATGAGAGCAAAAAGAATGACCGATCCCTGTACCCGCGCGTTTCTAGCCAAAGGAGGATAGACCGGCTGCACGCGGCGCACCAGACTGCCTGCCAGCAGGTTCGAGCTGCGAAATGGATGGACGGTGGGCGCTGGGGCAGGAAGGGGCACAGGGTGACTCAAGCTATCGCCCAGTGATTTCCACGCTCCGTCGCTCGAGCCATTCCCGGTGCCTCCGGGCACTCCAGTGGTGTTGAAAGTTAGCTGGGGCGGGGCGCTGGATTCTACAATCTGCGCAATCTCGTGCGGAATCTCATGGGGTGCGATAAGCACATTGTCGGCGAGATTGCTTTGAATGATGGTAGTAGCGTTTTGGTGCTGGACGGGTGGTGCCGCGGGCGGCGGCGCTCCCCACGACACTGGCGTCGGAAGGACGCGGCTTGAGGGCAGCCTGACCGTGTTTAGTAGCGGCAACAGCAAAATCAGACCGATGACCAGCGACTGCAGTCCGAACGAAGTCAGCGTTGTCCAGTTCCGGCGAGTTCTTAGGGCCGACGAACTTTCCAGCAAGCTGTCAGCAAATATCGTGTCTTCCGGCATGGCATCCTCCAGCGAGAAATCTGTTTGCTGATTTGGACACCACGCAGTGAGCAGAAGAAGAGGTCGGTAAAAGAAAAAAGGCCGCGTTTTCACGCGGCCTCCTGGAACTTTATAGACACCAGAAGTGTCCGGTTAATTTACTGCGACGGTGGAGTTGTCGGCTTGGGTGTAGTTGGCTTCGCAGCGCCTGCCCCAGAGGGCTTCGGAGCAGCCGGCTTGGCAGCTCCCGGAGCCGCCGGTGCGGGCACGCCCGACTGCACGTTGTAAGCGTCAACCACAGCCTTGGTAATGTCGACCGATTCTCCCCACCACAGGATGTTGCTCTGCGGCCATGGCTTGGAAGTATCCACCACCATGCCGAAGCCATTGTCCTGCGCATACTTCACAATCATGGGAGCCATCTTTTGCAGAACCCGATTGGCGATCTCCTGCTGCTGCCCGCCAAACTCTTCCTGCGCATCCTGTACGGAGCGGTCAAAAAGTTTCTGCTTGCTCTCGATCTGCTTTTTGAGGGTAGCGAGGGCATCGTCATTCAGCTTGCCCTCCTGCGTCGACATTTGTTTCTTTAAACCCTCGAGTTCTTCGTTCTGGCTCTTCAGTTCAGCTGTTTTAGGATCGTACTTCTTCTGCAGAGCTTCGAGATCGCGACGGCCCTCGTTGCTGCCGAAAATGGCCTCGGTAATGTTGATCGTTCCTACTTTGGTGCCGGTGCCTGGGCCAGTGGTCACGGGCGCAGACGCTGCGGGAGCAGGCGCTGTGCCAGGACCAGATGGTGTGGCGGCGCTGCCGGTTTGGGCCAATGCGGAAAACGTAAGCGTAACCGCAAGGACCGGAAGAACTCGCAAAGAGTTGCTTTTCATTGGATCGGTTGTACTCCTTGGAACATGGTTCCGGGGAATGAATTTCGATATCTGTTCAGATCGCTTCTTCAGTCAACGCTGGGCCGCACTGAATGACGTCTTCGCTGCGATGGCGGCCGCCGTCGGAAAGGCGGCTTCGATTGCCAGCATCGCACACCGAATCTGCGGGCGTGCCGTCCACCCTGGTCCGCTCATTTTATTGGCGTGGATCATTTCCATTATAAAAGCCTCTCTCCCAGGCCGTCAAACAAACTTGCCGTCAGGTAGTGACAGTTTCAATTTATTCTCGGCCGTCATCCCGAAACGCGGCGTACTTCAGCCGCGTGAGAGATCTCCTTAAGATACGATCAATCGGAGATTCTTCGTTCCGCCTGAAAAACGACTGCACTCAGGATGACCCCGAATCATCGGCCGGAAAATTCAAATTGACAACACCCGCCGTCAAACAAACCAGCCTCAAACAAATTTAGTCCAACAAAATCAGAACGTGGTCGCCACCGTGAAGCGGAACGTCTTTCGCGGCTCCCGCAGCAAGAAGCTGGGCGCGTACGTATTTACCGCCAGATGGTAGCTATAATCTCCCGCCGCCCCGGCTGGGAACATGGCGCGCGTAATGGGAATCGGCGGATTGGCCTGCTCGTCGAGCCGCAGCGGATTATACGCCCAGTAAATTCGGAATGGGGCGTTGACGACGGGCAAGAACATTTGCAACTCCAGTCCCGTCGACATGCGCGGCCGCCAATTCGTTGAGCTCAGGATTTGCAGGTTTTGAGGCGGCACTTTGCCCAGTTGCTCGAGAGTGTGTCCACCCTGGCAGTTATAGCCGGCATCAAGCGTAGGACAGCCGAAATATGTGCCCAGCACCTGATCATATTGCACTTGGGCAATCAGCAATTGGGAAGGCCGCAGAACTACATCCATGCCGGTGTCGACAAAAGGTGCAATCGCCACTGGCCCGGCAATCGTGATGCGGTATTCCAGGTTTGACCATACGCTCAAATCGCCGCCTGGAAAAACGATCTGATCTACCGGGATCGGGATGGTCCAATTCCCAAGCCGGGGATTGGCTGGATTTTTGGGCACCGGGCTTCCGTCGGGGTTGGTAAGCGTGATCGCGTTGGAACTGGGAAGAAACGCCACTGGCGAGACGGACCGAATATCAAAACCGCGAATGTCGTTTTCGCCGCCCATAAAAAAGCGTTGAAATGGCGGCGCGACCAAACCGGCGTAACCGCTAATGAATGATCCGTTAATGGTATAGCCGATGGTGTTCCGGCGATTCTGTACGGGGGTGAACTTCTTATACTGCACGATCGGTCGAACCGACCTGACGGTGCCCCCGATTCCGGCGAGTTCCATGCCCACCGTTAACGAATGGCCTTTGTGAGGAGAAATTCCACTATCGAGGGTATTGAACGAGAAGTTGGGAAAGATCTTGCTGGTCAGGATTCCATTCACGGCTTGTGGGCCGGAAATTCCCCGGAAGGCGATGTAATCAAACAGGCTCTTGGACGCCGTGCTGAGGGGGAGTAGAGTCGAATCGTCGAACGAGTAAGTGATGCCTAGCCGTTTGAAAGAACGCCTCAAGGGATAACTCAGCGAACTGGTAAAGCCGATGCTCGACTGCGAATAATTTTGCAGATTTTGCAAAACGGCGTTCGGCAGATTCAGAGTCTGGCCGCGGAATATCGAAAGCTGACGCGCCTGGTTATAACTCACCTTATTGCCAAACACAGTGAATCCGAACTGCAACGGGCGATCGAACATGTAGGGCTGGGTAAAGCCAAACATTGCGCTCCGCGCCAGGTTTCCGAGGTTGAGCTGGATCTGCAGAGTTTCGCCGAGGCCCAGGAAGTTATTCGTGGCGTAGTTCAATCCCACGAAGGCTCCTTCCAGGCCGCTGACGCCGCCATTCAGGCCAATGCTGTTCTTGCCTTTTTCCTTCACCTTTAGAGTCAGATCCACCTGGCCGTTTTTCTCGTCCAGTTTCTTGTCGGTTACGTTCGGATCGTCCGGTTTGAGCTGATCGAAATAGGAAAGCTGATTCAGGCGCAGCAGGCTCAATTCCCACAGGCGGGAGTTGTAAACGCCGCCTTCTTCAAGAGCCAGTTCCCGCCGGATTACTTTGTCACGCGTGGTGGTGTTACCGACGAACTCGATGCGCCGCACATAGAACTGCTTGCCCTCGTCGATGTCGATATCGAGAAATGCAAGTTTTTTATCGTCGTCAAAGGTTGTGGAAGGCACGCCCGTGTAGTTGATGTAGCCATACTCGCCGTACGCTTTGCGCAGAGCTTCCAGTCCTTTGGCGATTTTGTCGCGACTGAAAATATCTCCGTCCTTCAGAGGAAACAGCGAGCGCAGCGCCGCATTGTTGGAGATCGCTTTGTTGTTCTTAAAGGTAATCTTGCCCAGACGGTACTTATCGCCTTCGTCGATCGGCATAGTGATGTCGACCGCCTTGCCGGCTCCTGACTGCAGAATCGGAATGTGAAAGCCTTTGTGCCCAGTGTCGTGAATCTCCGTTTTCGGATCGCTTACCGCAGCCTTAAAGTAGCCGCGATTCTGGTATTCGGCTCGCACCCGCTCGGTGTCTTCCTCCAGTTTCGTGGCGTCGTAGGTCTTGGCAAAAATATTCTCCAGGAAGATGGAATGCGGGATGCCAATCGGCTTCAAGTTCTTCATGGCCGCGCGCAGGACGCGCGATTTAATAGCCTTGTTGCCCTCGAACTTGATTTTTCCGACCTTGACCTTCGGTCCCTCCTTCACCACAAAAGTGATCCCAACCGCCGCGGGAGGAATCTGGCGAACCTCTGTGCGGATGGTCGCGAACTGTCTTCCGTGTTCAGAAAGTAAATTCTTGATGGAAACTTCTGCCTTTTTAATGCGAGTGGGATCGTACTGGCTTTCCACCACCAGGCCCACTTTATCTTGCTTAAAGCGGTCGAGTACGTCGCTGTTCGAAACCGAACCGAGGCCGAGGTAGTTGATTTCGCGAATCGTCGGCTTTTCTTTTACCTCGACAATAATGTTCCATCCCTTGGGCGTCTGCTCCCGCAGGAACTTGATATCTTCGAAGTAGCCGGTGTTCCACAGAGAATTGAAATCGCGCTCGAGCGCAGCAGTGTCGTAGATATCCCCGGCCTTGGTGAAGATGCGCGCCTTGATGGTGTCGGCGGGAATGCGCCGGTTCCCGGTGACCGAGATGCCCGAAATCACGTCGGTCTGCGACCAGCTTACGCTTGTCATTGCCAGCAGCAAGACGACCATGATTCCGAACGAGGCGCACGCAAACCTCCCCACTCTTGGCCAAAGCCGTTGAAATGAAGAAGATGGCACCATCACGGCCCCGAGAACGCAAGGGCCATTGGGCACAACAAGGTTCTCCGAATGAAAGCGAAAAGGAATCGCTACGACCTCAGCCTCTGGGATGTAAGAAAACTGTCATTATACGGTAGCGCAATGAGAAGCGTCCAAGCCGCAACTCTTTCTGATCTAATCTTGCTGTCTACTCTTGCCGCTTCGACCCAACTGGCAAGATCTCCGGTTGCTCATGGGATGGCTTGGATAACTCTACCTCAACCAAGACGGAATAAAACGTAGCCGAGTTGCCCATGTCGGTAAGTTTTTCTGATGTGAGGGCATTAATGCTCTGAAAACCGGAAGTCGTCTTCGCCCAATTCAGTCTCGCGGAGACGACTCCCGGCTGAACTTTGCCGTGAACGCGCGCCCGCAGCAACAGGTCTCCCCGATGATTAAAAACCCGGACCTTGTCGCCATCGGCAATGCCACGAACACGGGCATCATTTCGCGAAATCTCCAAAAGGCCAGTTTCTTCCATCTCATGCACGGAAGGTACATTGGAAAATGTTGAGTTTAGAAAGTTATCGGATTTGCGAGCAAGGAGTTCGAGAGGAAACCTCTTGTTCTTCTTCCCATGCCGCGATTCGGTTGGAGGCGTGAAGTGGGCAACGGGATCCAGTCCCATCGCCTTGACTGCCTCGCTGTAAAGTTCCGCCTTGCCAGAAGGAGTGCGAAAGCCACCACGGGCGAAAGGCAAAAACGGCTGAGCTTGTGTAGGAGCGGTTTGTGTCGGGACAGTTTCTGTGGGGACAGTCTGTGTGGGAACGGTTTGTGTGGGGACAGCCGCTCTGGGCTGTCCAGCGGAGCAAAGCTCCGCAGCGGAAGCCGTAAGCCCAGAGCCGGAAGCCTCAAAGTTCAACCTGACTGGTCCCCGCTCGAGAGCTTCGCGGTCGATCCCTGCAAGCCACGGGTTTTCCGAGTCCAATGCCAGGTCAATCATCTCGTCCACGCTCTCGCGGAAGCAATCCTCGTTGAATCCCATGCGTTCGGCCAGCGCACGAAAGACTTCGACATTTGGACGGCATTCCCCCAGAGGTGCAATCGCCTGATTCGAAACCTGGACGTAATAATGCCCATACGCTTTTTGCAAGTCTTTGTGCTCAAAGAAGGTCGTGGCCGGCAACACAATGTCGGCATAGTCCGTCGTATCGGTAAAGAATTGCTCGTGCACCACGATGAAAAGATCCGGCCGCAACAGCCCACGAACCACTTCGTTGTGCTCAGGACAAACCGCCGCCGGATTCGAACCGTAAACAAACAAAGCTTTGACGGGTGGGTCATTCAGCGTGTTAAGTGCCCGGCCCAGCTTCACCATGTTGATGGTTCGAGCTTCGCGCCCCAGCGCAGTCTCCATCAGATCGGGACGCTTCAACGCTTTCGTGTTGAAAGCAGCTGCGCCACTAGTGGAAAGCTGCAACCCTCCGCCAATCTCTTTCCACGATCCAAGAATGCAAGGCAGCATAGCGATGGTGCGTGTCGCCATTCCTCCGCCTTCCGAGCGTTGCACGCCGTAGTTCAATCGGATCACCGAGGGTCGAACCGTGGCATACTCGCGCGCCAGTTTGCGAATATCGCCCGCAGCGATTCCTGTCCATTGCGCCACCCGCTCAGGCGCATATTCTTTGACCTTTTCACCCAGTTGCTCGAAGCCCAGCGTGTAGCTGGCAACGTAGTCGGCGTCATGCAGATTTTCGCCGATGATCACATGCATCATGCCGAGGGCCAGCGCCGCATCTGTCCCGGGATTGATGGGCAAATACCAGTCCGCGCATTCCGCAGTCCGCGTGCGGTAAGGATCGATCACAACCAGCTTCGCGCCATTGCGGCGGGCCTCGGCGATGAACGGCCACAGATGCACGTTGTTGCCATGAATATTCGCTGCCCACGCGATGATGTATTTGGAATGCCGGAACTGCTCGGGCTCGGTGCCGAGCTTTATGCCCAGCACAGATTCCAAGCCTGCTTCTCCGGCCGTAGAACAAATAGTGCGGTCCAGCTGCGAAGCCCCCAACCGATGAAAAAATCGGCGATCCATAGAGGCGCTATTGATCGCCCCCAAAGTTCCCCCGAACGAGTAAGGCAAAATCGCCTCGCTGCCAAACTCCGCCGCAATCGCCCGAAAACGCGAAGCAATTTCGTCCAGCGCCTCATCCCAAGAAATCCGCTGCCAGCTTTGTGTAGCGCGGGCGCCCTCGCCCGCGGCTCCAACCACCGGCCCCTTAGCCGAAATCCGCCGCATCGGATACAGCACCCGATCCGGCGAATACACCCGATCCAGATATTTCGCCACCTTGGCACACAAGAACCCGTGCGTGACCGGATGCTCAGGCTCGCCCTGAATTTTCGTGGCTCGGCCATCCTCGACGGTGATGAGCACACCACAAGCATCCGGGCAGTCGTGCGGACACGCGGCATGGACGACCTGCTTCATTGCTCTCGATTATACGGTGCTTGCCAGAGCGAGACGGAGACATCGCACCCTCGGAACGAATTAAAAGAAAAAGCGGACGCCACGAAGCCCGGGCATGTACCTTCGTTTGGACTGGATAGGAACGACGCATCAGGAAGAAAGCGTCGGGGAGAAACTTCGAAACGCAGCGAGTGTGGCGGCTTACTTCAGTTCCAACACTTCCTTTTCTTTCGCCTTGCTCATCTCTTCCATCTTCTTGATCTCATCATCGGTCAACTTCTGAATCTCGTCGAGCGAGCGCTTCTCTTCGTCTTCGGTGATTTTCTTGTCCTTCATCGCTTTCTTAATCGCGTCATTGCCGTCGCGGCGAATGTTACGGACTGCCGTGCGGTGCTCTTCCAATACCCGATGCAAGTGCTTCACCATGTCCTGCCGGCGCTCCTGCGTCAGCGGAGGCACTGGCACGCGGATCAGCTTGCCATCGTTCATCGGATTCAGTCCCATATCGCCGGCGCGAATCGCTTTTTCAATCGCGCCGAGTTGCGAGGGGTCGAAGGGCTGCACTGTGATCAACTGCGCTTCGGCGGCATGCACCTGCGCAATCTGATTCAGCGGCATCTGCGAGCCGTAGTAATCCACGCTCACGCCGTCCAGCATGTGCACATTCGCGCGCCCGGTCCGCACTCCAGCCATTGCCTTGCGGAAATCTTCAACCGCTTTTTCCATGCGCGTTTTCAGTTGAACGTAGGTTTCTTTCAGGCCGGCTATCGCCGCCATAGTCGCTTGAGCCATATTTTTAGCCCCGTATCATTTCAGTATCAAAACGTTGCATTATAAACCGAAACGAAAGTTAGCCACGGATTTACGCGGATCGCGACGGATCAGAGAATGCAAAAATCCGTGTGAATTCGTGAAACTCCGTGGCCGATTTAATCGCCTACGCTCGCCGCTTGGGCGCTCACCCTCGAACCAATCTTCTCGCCCAACACCACGCGCCGAATGTTGCCGTGTTGATTCAGGTTAAAGACGATGATGGGCAGATTGTTGTCCTTGCACAGGCTGATGGCGGTGGAATCCATCACTTTCAGTCCCAGCTTCAATACATCCATGTATGAAATTTCATTGAATTTCTTCGCGCCCTCAACCTTCAGCGGATCGGCGTCATAGATGCCATCGACGCGCGTCGCTTTCAGAATTGCCTCTGCCTTGATCTCCATCGCTCGCAGCGAAGCGGCCGTGTCGGTCGAGAAATAAGGATTGCCCGTGCCGCCAGCAAAGATCACAATGCGCCCTTTTTCCAGGTGACGAATGGCTCGGCGACGGATGAACGGCTCGGCCACCTGATTCATCTCGATCGCGGTTTGCACGCGGGTGTAGACGCCCTGTTTCTCCAGCGCATCCTGTAAGGCTAAGGCATTGATCACTGTGGCCAGCATGCCCATATGGTCGGCGGAAACGCGGTCCATGTCCTTGGCCTGTTGCGCCACCCCGCGGAAAAAGTTTCCTCCGCCTACGACAATGGCCAACTGCACGCCGAGTTTGTGAACATCGCTGAGCTCGGCGGCAATCTCGTGGATGCGTGCCGATTCCACGCCAAAACCCTGATTCGCCGCCAGGGCTTCACCGGACAGCTTGAGAAGGATGCGCTTGAAGGCAGGGGTCGTAGTCATGAGAGGTTTAAGTGACTATGCGCTTGTTGACGTCGTCATCCCGAAACCCCGCGTTTTTTCCAGCGCGGCGAGGGGTCTTCCGTGGATCATCATATTCCGCGCGCGAGATCCTTTTCGCAACCGAGATCCTTCGCTTCGGCTGAATACCGGCTCCGCTCAGGATGACGCAGGCGCGAGCAACTCGCAACACACAAAAAAAGGGCGCCTACTCGGCGCCCTGAATCATTCGCCTTTCGGCTCTGTAGGTTTCGTACTGGCAACGGTCTCGCCGGCGTCGCCTACCTTGAAACGAGCGAATCTGCGAACTGCGATATTCTCGCCCAGCTTGCCAATTTTAGTCGCAATCAACTGCGACATCGAAATGGTCTGGTCTTTGATGAAGGGCTGCTCCAGCAGGCAAACCTCTTCATAGAACTTTTCCATTTTGCCGGCGACCATCTTCTCGGCAATATGCGGAGGCTTGCCGGAGGCTACCGCCTGCGCCAGAAAAATCTCTTTCTCGCGTGCGAAGTCAGCGGGCGTCACATCTTCCTTGCGAACGTACCGCGGATCGCTGGCCGCGATGTGCATGGCGATGTCGTGCACAAGCTCCTTGAAGTCGTCGGTGCGCGCCACGAAGTCACTCTCGCAGTTCACCTCGACGAGCACACCAATTTTGCCGCCCGCGTGAATGTAACTCGCAACCGATCCTTCACTGGTCACGCGCGTCGCCTTCTTCGCCGCAACCGATACGCCCTTCTTGCGCAGAATCACGACCGCCTGCTCCATGTCGCCTTTGGCTTCGGTCAGAGCCTGCTTGCAATCCATCATGGGAGCTCCGGTTTTCTCCCGGAGGTCTTTCACTTGTGCCGCGGAAATATTCACTGTAGTCGTACCCATATTTTTAATAATTCCAAGTTCCAAAGATTTGATTACCCGACTCAGAGGACGATTCTTGCCTTACCGAACTCTCGCAATTGACCACGAATGTCTCCGTATTCCTGACCGCAGAAGCCATATTTAGCTAGCTCGTCTTCGAGCCATCGATCGGGAATTGACTCATGCAGTGACTGCTTATTATGCAGCAATTGGAACGACCCATCCGACCGTCCAACAACTTCCCAAACTCCCTTTCCTCCGCAATCCTTCCGGTCTTTAATTGATCGCCTCATGGTTGAGAGACGCATTTAGCTCTACAAACTTTGACCCGCGCCGGGCGATCTCTAAACAACGACCCGCGCGGGTCTAATTTCCATGCCCGGTTTTTTGGAGCGTTGCTCTGGAGCCACAGGGGCTAAAGCCCGCCTCCACCTGTCGACTCTATCGGCACGACTGAAGTCGTGCCCTTCCCAAAACCTTCGCTGACCTGCCGCTGCCTTTTCTGCTAGCTCGGTACTCGGTGCTCGCAACTCGGGACTAGCTAAACCGTCTGACTCTCCACCTTAGGCAATTCCTCCTCGTTCGCCACCGGCTTCTTGTGCGTTCCCGGACCCAGCACTTCTTCCATGCTGATTTCTTCGCCCGCATCCACTGCCGCTTCTTCGGTCGGAGCCTCCGTCGCAGCCTGGGCCGCATCGGCTGCAGCCTGCATGTCGGCCACCTGCTTGTCGGTCATCAACTGCGCGCCCTCGGCAATCGACTCCGAAATCTTCGAGGTAAACAGCCGGATCGCGCGCAACGCGTCATCGTTGCCAGGAATCACATAATCCACTTCGCTGGGATCGCAATTGGTGTCGACCACGGCGACCACCGGGATGCCCAGCTTGCGCGCCTCGCGCACTGCAATCTGTTCCTTGTTTGAGTCAATCACGAAGATCGCATCGGGCAAGCGGCTCATATTCTTGATGCCGGCCAGATTAGCCTGCAGATGCTTGCGCTCGCGTTCGAGCTTGATCACTTCCTTCTTCGGAAGCAGCTCGTAGCGGCCATCCGTGGCCATCTCGTCGAGCTCCTTCAGCCGCTTCACCGACTTCTGCACCGTGACCCAATTGGTGAGCAGTCCCCCCAGCCAGCGCTGGTTGATGTAGAACATTCCACACTTTTGCGCTTCTTCGGCAATCGCGTCCTGCGCCTGGCGCTTGGTGCCGACAAATAGCACGATGCGTCCGTCATTCGCCAGGTCCTGCACGAACTTCGACGCTTCTTTGAACATCTTCAGCGTCTTCTGNNTGCCCGAAGTGGACGCCCGCTTCGAGCAACTCCTTCATGGTAATGGTAGCCAATGAACCTCCTCTTTAGTCTGCATCGGAAGTTCGAGGTTTCAAAGTTTCAAGGTTGCAATGTTTCAAAGTCTTCGAAACCTTGAAACCCTGAAACGTTGAAACCTCCTTCCGATTGCCATTCCCGCCCCGCACGCGAGGCACGGGAAGAATTGAACACCTGAAACCAGCTATTAGCTCCTAGCTGTTAGCTAAAGCAAAATCAAAAAGCAAAATCTAAATCCAAAAATCAAAATCTAAATCAAACCCAAAACCCTTGTCATTCCGACCCGCGAGCGAACGCGAGGGGCGGAGGAATCTCGGTCTCCTCAGGCCCAGGCTCGGACCCAGCAATTACCGCTTGCTGAACTGGAAGCGCTTGCGNNGCCCGTACTTCTTGCGCTCTTTGCCGCGGGAATCGCGGCTGACCATGCCCTCGGCCTTCAGCTTCTTCCGCAGTTCTGCATTGAACTGCATTAGCGCGCGGGCAATGCCCAACTTCACCGCGTCGGCCTGGCCGCGCACGCCTCCGCCCAGCACGCTCGCGATGATGTTAAAGGTAGTCGCCGTCTCCGAAGACGCCAGCGGCGCCTTGGCCGCCGAACGCTGCGCCGGCGTCACGAAATATTCCTCAAACTCGCGTCCGTTCACCTTGAAATCGCCGCTGCCCGGACGCAAATACACACGGGCAATCGCCCGCTTGCGGCGTCCCGTTCCGTAGTATTGAACCAATTCAGCCATTTTTAGCTTTGAGCTGCGAGCTGTGAGCCCCGAGTGAATCCCTCGGCGAAACTCCCGCTCCGTGCCCTTAACCTTTCCAAATATTGTGTGCCCGCTCGAAGCTCGAAGCTCGCGACTTTCCTACGAAACTGCAACCTTGCGCGGCTTGTACTCCCGCACTTCCAACTTGAAATCCTGCGGCTTCTGCGCCTGATGCGGATGCTTATCGCCCTTGTACACATTCAGCTTCGAAAGCATGTGCGCCGCCAGCTTATTCTTCGGCAACATGCGCTTCACTGCCGATTCAATTACCATCTCGGGCTTGCGCACGAGTCGCTTGTTGTAATCTTCTGTGCGCAAACCACCCGGATATCCCGTGTAGTGGTGATATTGCTTCTGTTCAGCTTTCACGCCGGTCGTCTTAATCTTCTCGGCGTTGATTACGATCACATGATCGCCAGTATCGAGAAATGGCGTGTATTGCGGATTTTCTTTGCCCATGAGGATGCGCGCCACTTGCGACGCGAGCCGGCCTAAGATCTGTCCGTCCGCATCCACGACGTACCACTTGCGCACAATTTCCCCCTCTTTGGGGAAATAGGTTGACATCAGAGTTCTCCCAGATTGAATAAAGCTGCGAAAGAAGACCGCTCGTTGATTCCCCGGCGAGGACGCCAGGCCATCAGGCGGGCAACCACACGACTACCAAAGTCTTTACGATAGCGTACCCTGCAAAGAAATGTCAACGCTCTGTTCGTGCAAAAGCCCGGAATGGTAAGGTAGCGGCTGGAGGTAGCTCATGAAATTACTCCCCTCAGTTCTTGCCGTATCTGTGCTGCTTTCTGTTCCTGCCTTAGCGCAACACAATAACCATCAAGCCAGCAACCACGCCGTCGGTGGCGGATACATTCCAAAACACGGCCCTCCCGCTTCTCACGGCGCGCCAGCCAGACCTGCCGGCCGTGACGAACCCGGGCACCCAGAGGCTCCGCACGTCCATCACAACGGTGAATGGGTCGGCCATGATTACGGGCGCGATGATGCGCGCTTCCATCTCGACCATCCCTGGGAACATGGCCGCTTCACCGGCGGCTTCGGCCGCGGCCACGTCTGGCGCATTGCAGGAGGCGGGCCCAACCGTTTCTGGTTTGGCGGCTTCGCTTTCGGCGTTGCCTCCTTTGACCTGGCCTTGTGCGCGGACTGGCTCTGGGACAGCGACCAGGTCGTAATCTACGAAGATCCCGACCATGACGGCTGGTATCTCGCCTACAACCCGCGACTGGGCACCTACGTCCACGTGCAATACTTCGGCCCGCAGTAAAAGTTGTCGTGAAAGGTTTGCGAGGGCAAAGCATTAACACGCGCTAATCGTGACAGGCGCCGGGATCCTTGATTCCGGTGCCTGTGCTATATTCTCGGCCATGTTTCGGTGCCGTATCATCAGTCGAAGCTGGACCGCGGGCCTGTCCGCCATCTTCCTGCTGGCAACTTTCGTTTCTCGGAGCCATGCCCAGACCAGGGACGAAACCGGCGAACCCGCCCCACGTTTCCGCGCGAAGACGACGACGGGCGAGCAATTCAACAACGATTCGATTAAAGGCAAAGTGAGGATGACAGGGCGTGTTCAGGGTGACTGCTATTCATACGCCAGCGCGTCTATCGGATCTTTCTGCGCGGCTTTGAACGCCGGATACAACGCTCCCGCCATCGCTCCAGCGACCGCAATCAGCGTCGCCCGCAGCACCCATTCGTTGCTCCAGAAAAGGCGCAGCACCGGCTTTTCAAACATGATCACGCGACGGGTCAGCATACTGATGATGATCCCCGCGATGATTCCCGCAATGGCCAGCAGGACAGTTTCGCGCAGCACCACATTCACGATGTACCACTTCGACGCGCCCAGCGATTTCAAAATACCAATCTCGCGCGTTCGTTCCATCACTGCCGTGTACATCGATTGAAAGATAACCAGAAATCCGACCACCACCGCCACGCCGATTACGATCTTGATGGCCAGGTCGAACCCGGGAAGATTATCCGGCGTCATCATCGATAGATATTCCGGCATGGAGCGCACCGCATATTGTTCCATCCCAGGCACTTTCTCAATCGCGTTCTCCACTTCAGCGGCGTTCCTGGAATCGTCCAGCTTGACGTAGAAGACGGAAGTCTTGCCCTGGTCGCCCAATAAATCCTGGATCGTAGCCAGCGGAAGAAATTTACGTCCTCCCTTTCCGTGCGGAACGATGCCGCAGATGCGGAAGTCGTGGTTCAGGATCACGATCTTGTCGCCCACTTTGTCGTGATTCATGCCGGCGAAGTAGTCATCCACAATGACGTCATACGGACCCTGAAAAGGCCCGCCGGAGAGATAGCGGAACTTCGGAGGAAGCTGGTCATAGCTCGCCAGGTCGATGCCATAGATGATCTCCACGGGTTTCTGCGTGAACGCCCAGATCACCGGCACTGCTGCTACAACATGCGGCACCTTACGCAGAACATCTCCCACCTTGACCGAGATCGGCGCGCCGGACATCCCGATCAATCCCGACGAGCCGGGCGGCATGACCATCAAGTCCGCACCCACGCCGAGTTGACTCTCTTTCGATCCGTTTAACAGGCCGTAAAACAGCGCCACCACCATCAGAATCATGACCACTTCCAGCGCGATCGCACTCATCGCGATGAATGACCGCGTCGGCCGGTGCACCAGGTTGGCGACAACCATTTTGTTCATCATAGAAAAGCTATCAGCCCTCAGCCGTCAGCATTCAGCCACCGGGGAATGCTGAACGCTGCTTGCTGCCGGTTGCTATCGCTGCCCCAACGGTGTTACCAGACTTGATTGCGGATGATCCAAATTCACCACCACCGCGCCCGCCGGCTGCTCCAGTACGAACTGATCGTCTTTCAATGGCTGGTTGATGTCGACTTTCAGCATATTCAATGTGATGTCGTACTCTTCCTGCGGCCGGTAAATCTCGATGCGGGAAGGGAAACTGAAACCGTCGTAATCTTTGTATTCCGCGTATTTTGCGTCGGTGCCCACCTTGCCATCTTCGCTGTAAATGTATTGCCGATGGGGTTTCAAATCCGTGCGCCCAAAAATGATTTTGCGTCCCAGCCTCCAGCCCTTGTCGTATTTCTGGATGATCGTCAGTTCGTAATCGTCCTGGAGCATGCGATGCCCCTTGGCGTCATGCAGCGTTTCGTAACCGTTCTCCAGCACCGCAATCTCGGAATTCGGATCAATGTGGCGAATTAGCAGCGCCTCATAAATATTCTGCGGACGAATATTTTCCATGGGCTGGTCGGTATTGAGCGTCGTTACCTCGTTCTTGCCCATCACGAAACGATTCTTGGGTGGAATCCACAGCTTGAACTCCTGGCCATTGCTAACCATGTCGAATGCCGTCGTGCGCACAATCGGCATCAGCCCAATCATGTGCAGCTCGTCCGGCTTGCGCGCCAAAACATAACCGCGAATTTCTTTGTAATCGGTATAGTGCCCCTTCTTGAGCCCACCGGAGGAAGAGTCAATATCAACCGTGGCTTTCAGCGAGTGGATGGACTCCGCCTGCTGATTGATGCTATCGATCAATCCCTGTTGCGTCGATTGTTTCAGCGGGGTCTTCGAGTACTGTTCTTCGACCGGACGCGTGCGGAACAGGCAGCCTGAAGTGCACAGCACTGTCAGAAGTAGAGGCACAACCAATAAGAGCGAGCGACGTCTCATGAATATAGAAGTAAATCCCTGAACATTTGAGTATAGCGCGCCCCAAAGGTTGCAATAAGAATGTGGCGCAGTTTGCGGTTCTGGATAAACATCCTATAGCACCTCAAGGACTTACCAAAGTACGGTCGAGCGCAAGATCCCCGAAACCAACCCGTTCTGAATCGTCTAAACTGAGGGTATTGTGCGCACCATCGTCTGGCTGATTTTGATCGCGATAGCAGGAACGGCGGGATGGTTCGCCTGGGCAGTCCTGACTCCTGCAACCCCGCCCCAGCAGACGTTCGTGATGCTGCATCCCGGCTTCTCCACTCGTCGCATTGCCGCTGAACTGAAGACCGCCGGCGTCATTCGCAGCGAGCAGGCGTTTGTGCTGTGGTATTACCTGCACCACCGCCGGCGCACCTTGAAGGCTGGCGAATATCTCTTCGATAAGCCGGCGAACGTGATTGATGTTCAAAAACGCCTGCGCCGCGGCGATGTTTATTTCCACACTGTGGTGGTGCCCGAAGGCTTCACCATGTTCGACATCGCTCGCGCCGTCGAAGCCGCCGGCCTCGGTCCCGCACACGATTTTCTGAAAGTAGCCCAGTCCGACACCGGCTTAATTGCAGATATTGCTCCGGCAGCCCGATCGCTGGAGGGATATCTTTTCCCCGATACCTATCAGTTTTCCCGCATGATGACGATGCAGGAAATGGCCGCAGCCATGGTGTGCCAGTTTCACGTGGTCGCGCAACAGATCGGATTACTTGCGGAACAGTCTGGCGAGTATCCCACCGCCAGCGCCAAATCTACGCCCCATATATGTGGAGCGATGACGTTTCAGATTGGCGATCCCAGTTCTAATCCGAATATCGTCTCCTTAGAGCCTCCAACGCCGCTGGAGCGAACGGTGATCATGGCTTCCATTGTCGAAAAAGAAACAGCCGCGGCCGAAGAGCGTCCCATGGTCGCCAGCGTCTACTACAACCGGCTCGACAAAAACATTGCCCTCGATGCCGACCCCAGCATCATCTATGCCGAACTTCTGGCAGGAACCTATCAGGGCGCCCTGCACCATGACGATATGCAATTCAGTTCGCCCTACAACACCTATCGCCACGCCGGACTGCCCCCAGGCCCAATCGGCAATCCCGGAAAAAGCGCTCTAGAGGCAGCCATGCATCCTGCGCAAAGTGACTACTATTACTTCGTGGCCGATGCCCAAGGCCACCACCGCTTCGCCCGCACTTTCGAAGAGCACGATAAGAATGTAGCGGCGTATCGCCAGGCGATGCGCGGCAGATAGCAGCCTGAAGCCGCCAACATGCTATTCGGAAGCCGGAAGCCGAAAGCCGGAAGCCGCCGCAGTCCGCTGTTCCATCCAGCCCTGCAGTATCAGTACCGCCGCCATGCGGTCCACCGCTTTCCCTCGCTTCTCAATCGACAGGTCTGTCTCGCGTAACAGGCGGTTGGCTTCAGCCGAAGTCAGCCGTTCATCCCACAAATGCACCGGCAATCGAAAGCGCTTGCGCAAGTCTTCGGCGAAAACTTGCATCTTGTCCGACTGTATTCCTTCCGCCCCGCTCATACGCAGGGGCAGACCGACCACAATTTCTCGTACGTCGTACTCTTGAATCACGTGTTGCAGCTGTTCAAAGTCATATCGTTTATTCCTTCGTTGAAGGGTTTGCAGCCCTTGTGCCGTGATCCCCAGCGGATCGGACACGGCCACGCCGATACGCCGCGAGCCCACATCTAGCCCAAGCACCCGGCCTATGGGAATCTTCGGCTCAGTTCCGTTTTGGGAACGATCATCTGACATAACGATCATTCGACGTAACGATCTTCCGACATAAAGAACTCACCTGGCGATGAATTTGTCTCGTCCGAATCCACGCCCCGATTATATGGTCCGGCGCTCTGTAACCGCGCGCCTGACGTCATCTCCAAACTCACGACTGGCGCCTAAGCGATGTTTTTTCAATAAGATCGCAGGATGTCGCCATTCAGTCGAGGCCTCGCTCCTTGCTTTCGGTCTGGTCGGAGAGTAGCATTCACTTAGGCCTAGTTGAAATTCTCTCCCTCGAATTAACGCCTGTCCTGGGGCTAAACATGAGCGGTACCGACTTGAATTTCCACATTGGCGACAAGGTTGTCTATCCCAACCATGGCGTCGGCATCATTGAACAAATCAGCAGCCGGTCCATCGGGACGACGATCGAAAAGTTTTATCTTCTCCACATAAAAGCCAGCAGTCTCAAAGTAATGGTGCCCTGCCAGAACGCCGGCAGCGTAGGCCTGCGTCGGGTGGTTCGCAACGGAGAAATCCAGAAGGTTTTGGACTGTCTTTCCGTGAGCGAAAACGGCAGCAATGGCGACTGGAAAGACCGCTTCAAGGAAAACTCCGACCGCATGCGCACCGGTTCCCTGCTCGAGGTAGCCAGCGTCCTGAAGAGCCTGATCACTCTGCATCAAGCCAAGCCGCTTTCATTTCGCGAGAAAAAAATGCTGGAGCGCGCTCGCTATCTGCTGGTCAGCGAACTGGCCATGGCCCGCAACTGCGAAGAATCGAAGGTGGAAGAGATCCTCGCCAACGCCTTGGCCAAATGCAAACTCCGCTTCCCGGAAGCATCAGAGCTCCAGGCATAGGTTTCGCCCCTCGTACGAATTCTGGTTCTATCCTTTCTCGTCCTATCCCTTCTCGTTCTATCCCTCAGAAAAGTTCTCGGACGAACCAGTTTGGCAAAGTTGCAAGAACTACGCGGGGAGATCCATCGGTTGATTACAGCGTAACGTTCGGCAACGCGAAATAAAGCGCCGAGGTCCAAGCCATCCAGTCACCGCCTACTGGAGTTATAATCTCCAAGGCCGTAGGTTAAGAAATGACCGATCAGATCAAGCGAAAACTGCAGGAAGAAATCAACGCGCTCGAACACGAGCTGATTCATGAGCTTCCTAAAGAGATTAAAAAAGCCGCTGCGCTCGGCGACCTGAGCGAGAACGCCGAATATCACATGGCGAAGCAGCGCCAGGAGTTCGTCAAAGCCCGCGTTCGCCAACTTGGCAAACGCCTCGCCGATCTCTCCATGGTGAACATGAACAACATTCCCCACGATAAAGTGGGGTTGGGTTCAACGGTCAAAGTTTTCGATAGTACCAAGAACGAAGAAATGCGATACAAGCTGGTCACCAGCGAAGAATCCGACGTGGCCACTGGGAAAATTTCCACCACCTCTCCCATCGGTCGCTGTCTGCTCAACAAGAAAGTGGGCGATACCGTGGTTGTCGTCAGTCCCAACGGCAAGCGCGAACTGGAAATCTTGAGCCTTAGCACCATTCACGATGAAATCGTCGACGAACCCAAAGAGGCAGGCGCCTAAAATGGCGACTCCGCGAAACACGAATCTGTGCCGAACGAGTCTGGCACGCACGAATCTGTGTCTCCCCAATCGAAGCCGTCATCCTGAGCGGAGCTGTTTTTCAGGCGGAGCGAAGGATCTCCCGTTCCCAGTCGACGCGAACATCCTGTCCCCAGCGGATACGCGCACTGATGTCGGTCAAATCCCTTCGGAGCGGCGCCAGTGAGCGAACGGTCCTTAAGCTGGACCTCCATGAGTTGGACCAGCGCCTTTGGCCGCGCCTGCGGTGTTCTGCTCGATACTATCGTCCGCTGGCTGGCGCTCTCCCGCATCAATCCCAACGTCCTCACATTCATGGGACTGGTCGTCAATACCTGGGCCGCAATCCTGTTCGGCTCCGCCAATGCCTCCAACCAGAAACGCATGTTCATCTATGCGGGGCTGGTCATCATCTTCTCCGGCTTTTTCGATCTCGTGGACGGCCAGGTCGCCCGCGCCACCAACCGCGTCACCCGCTTCGGAGCTTTCTTCGACTCGGTCGTCGACCGCTACTCGGACGCCAGCCAGTTCCTCGGCCTGCTCGTCTTCTATGCCCGCGGCGGACGCTTCTTCTACGTAGTCCTAACCGCCTTCGTCATGATCAGCGCCATCATGGTCAGCTACACTCGCGCCCGCGCCGAAAGCTTGATCGGCTCCTGCCGCGTCGGCTTCATGGAACGCCCCGAACGCCTGGTATTGGTAATCCTTGGAGCGTTATTCAATCGCATGGCCCCGGTCCTTTGGGTGATCGCAGTGCTCAGCACCATCACAGTAATCCACCGCATGCGCTACACCTGGACAAGAACGCAAGACCCACCAGTAGCCGTCACTCCGCACCAAGCCGCATAGCACAACTCACCTAGGGACCGACGCATTCGTCCGTCCAGCGAAGCGCAGCGAGCGCCGCCAAGGCAAAACCAGCGCCAGAATTTCACCGGCTAGTGCGCACAAAGGAATCCGCCGTATACTCCGCATTCCCAACTCGACCTGCTATCCTATCCCGTCGTTTTCCTCGCAACTCGCAACTCGCGACTCGCGACTCGTAACTCATGACCCATCCCGTTCTCGTCATTCACGGCGGCGCCTGGGCCATGCCCGACGACATGGTCGAGGCCCACATTCGTGGCGTCAAGCACGCGTTGGCTGCGGGATGGCGCGTGCTGGAGCGCGGTGGCCCGGCGCTCGACGCCGTCGAAGAGGCCGTCGTCATTATGGAAGACGATGAGACCTTCGACGCCGGGCGCGGGAGCTTTCTGAATCGTGATGGCCAGGTACAACTCGACGCTCTTATTATGGACGGCGCCACGCTCCGAGCCGGAGGCGTGGGATGCGTCGAGCGGTTGCGCAATCCCGTGCGCGCCGCACGCAAAATCCTCAGCGACAGTCCGCACGTTTATTTTGTGGGTGAAGGCGCGGAAAAATTCGCCGCCGAACACGGCATTCCGCTTTGCGACAACAAAGAGCTGATTATCTCGCGAGAAATAGAACGCTTGCGCGAATACCAGGCGGAAGCCAAGCGTCGTGAATCCGAAAAGTCGGTATCGTCACAAAATAAAGGCACGCACGACGGCAACGATTTGTTCGCGCCAGATTCCGACGATGCGACGATCTCTCACGATACCGTGGGCGCGGTCGCGCTCGACAGCAACGGCAACATTGCCGCCGCAACCTCAACCGGAGGCACGCTGAATAAAGCGCCCGGAAGACTCGGCGATTCGTCGCTCATCGGTTGCGGCTGTTACGCCAACAACGAAAGCGCCGCAGTTTCCACCACGGGGTGGGGCGAACCGATTATGAAATTAGTGCTGGCCAAGTGGACTGCCGATCGCGTCTCCGCCGGAAATCTGCCGGAGTGGGCCGCGCAAGAGGCGATGACCTATTTAAAGCAGCGACTCAATGGGCACGGCGGAATCATTGTGCTAAATCCCGAAGGCCACATCGGCATCGCCCACAACACCCCACGCATGGCCTGGGCTTATAAGACGATCCACAAAGAAGAGGCAGGTATCGAGCGCAGCGCTCCCTAGATTCTCGACAAAATAATGCCGACCCTACGCGACCTTCAGAGTCGCGCAGATCAGAGTTCCTTTTTCCGGAGATTGTATCTCCAAAGTTCCGCCGAGTTGCCGTAGCCGCTCCCGCATTCCGCCAAATCCGACACCGCCGCGGCCCGTTTCCATTAGCTCCTGTTGCTTCTCCGCTGGTATCCCCTTGCCGTAATCCTGAACTTGAACGATCAGATGATCACCTTCGAAATAGAGCCGAATCTTAGCGGTAGCGCTTCCGGAGCGGCGGTGAATATTCGTCAAACACTCCTGCACGATGCGAAAAATCGCGATTTCCATATCGGCCGGCAGCCTGCCGAGATCGGCGGGAATTTCCAGTTCGACCTTAATGCTGCTGCGTTCCGAAAAACCATCCACATACCATCGCAGTGCAGAAGACAGACCGGCGAGATCGAGCAGTGGAGGATGAAGAAGATGTGAGATGGTGCGAATCTCGCTGGAGACCTGTTCCACCAGTCTGGCGTTGTCGGCAACGGCGCGCGCTGCTTTTGAGTCGAGTTTATGGGATTGCGATTGCACGAGGTCGATATTCATGCTGATCGCGGCCAGCAATTGCCCAACGCTGTCGTGAAGCTCACGGGCAATGCGCTTGCGCTCCTCATCTTGCATGTGCTGCAGGCGCGAAGCAAACTCGATCTGCTGCTTCTGTGAAGTCAGGTCGGTGATGAGAACTCCAGTTGCCGACTTGTCACGAGACAAAACGCTGAAAGAAAAATTCGCTGGAATGAGACTGCCGTCGGGCAATTGCAAGCGCATTTCGCCGTCGCTCGACCCATTCCGGGCCTCCTGTTGCAACTGCTGGCACAGCGGCTGATCGGCTAATGCGACCAGGTCTTGTAAGAGCCGGCCAATCAGTTTGTCGCGAGGCAGACCCAATAAATGCGTCAGGCTAAGATTGCAATAAAGGATGCACCCGTTGGAGTCCAGCATGGCGGCGCCTTGTTGCATTCTCTCGACTAGCGCGCTGTAAGGAAGATCGGAACCCTCTAGCGTGTAAACCCGGTGACCCTCCGGTTCTTCTACGACGAATGCGTCCACCGTGCCGTACTGGATGGCGCGCAGCGTCTGCTCAGCCTCTTCCATCAGTTGTAGACTACGGACTAATTCAGGACGCTCGTTTGTCATTTGAACTTCTCCAAATCAACCACGACGATTTAACGCTCTTCCCGCCTTCACTTTTCCGGCGCGGCAGGCCGCAATTGCAAACCGACCAGCGCCCGTTCCGTATCGCGGAGATCGCCCACGATTTTGCGCAACGGTTGCGGCAACTTTCGCACGAGTGTAGGAATGGCCAGGATCTGATCACCCGCGGCTAGTTGCGGATGTTTTACCAGGTCCACGACCTCAATATTGTAGCGCCCGGCCAAATGCACTTCGCATATTTTCTTGAGGTTGGCGAAGGCGGCGATGGAACGGGGAGTTTGCCCCGCAACATACAAACGGAGTTCCCATATCTCACTGTCCCGAGTTTCGTTGTTCTCGGCGATTTCCTGAAGACTCTGAGGCTTCGGCTCGGCGCCTGTTGCCTTTTTCATGAACTTCTACGTCCTTTCGGAACGGCTGCGAGTTTCGCGTCAGAACGACGGCTGCGTGCCATGGCCTCGCGGTTTTCAGCGATAAGCTTTTCCCGCGACACGTCCTGCGTGTTCGAAGTTTCGGCTTCCTCTTCTTCCAACTCAAACTCTTTGCGTAGCGCGACAATCCGCGCTTCCAGCGCTTCCCGCTTGCGCTGCAACTCCCGCTGCTTGCGCTCCGCCTCCTGCTGACGCACCATCAAGCCAGCATTTTCCCGGGCCTCCTGCGACAAGCGGGAGGATCCGGTGAGTACGCCCTCTGGTCCTACATACACGTCCAGCAGATTGACACCATTCGGGGTGAGGACAAACTCGCGCAGTTGGTTGGAGTGCGCCGTGCCGCGAGATTTAAGCACGTAGAGGGCACGGTTGCGTTCCCCGTTTAATTCAATGTCGCGCACGAATAGCCAACTATCCACGATCGAGGAAATATCTACATCGATTTTTTCCAACGCCTCTCCACCAGACGTCAGATTCGTAAGAAACGCAGTCACCCCGCGCTGTTTCAGGAAATCGATCAGGCGGATCAACATCGTATGCGCATCGCGACGATTGCCCGCCTGGATCAGGCTGCCTGCAGCACGAATCTGGAAGGCCTTTTCATTCGGTTGAGTGCCGCCATCGATTCGATCGGCGCCAAGCGGGTAGTCCTCGACACCATCGAAAACCTGTTTTCCGGATTGCAGAACGAGGGCATTCTCCGCGCGGAGCTGCGACGGCTGTTTCGCTGGTTGAAAGACAAAGGCGTTACGGCCGTAATCACCGCCGAGCGCGGCGAGGGCGCGCTGACCCGGCACGGGCTCGAAGAGTACGTTTCCGACTGCGTGATTTTGCTCGACCACCGGGTCACGGATCAGGTTTCGACTCGCCGTTTCCGCATCGTCAAATATCGCGGCACCGCACATGGCACCAACGAGTATCCCTTTCTGATTGATGAGGGCGGTTTCAGT
>PKXU01000091.1 GCA_003132445.1 Acidobacteriaceae bacterium
CTGAGAACTGAGAACTGCTATCCGCTATGCCGAATGTGCATCACGTCCCCGTCTTGCACGATGTAGTCCTTGCCCTCCAGACGCAGAGTGCCTTTGGCACGAGCGTTGGCTTCTGAACCGGCTTCGAGAAGCTGGTCCCAACGGATGGTTTCGGCGCGGATGAAATGCTTTTGCAGATCCGAGTGGATCGCTCCTGCCCCTTCCTGCGCGCGCGTGTTGGCTGGAATTTGCCAGGCGCGACACTCGTCCTCGCCCGCGGTGAAAAATGAGATCAGTCCCAGCAGTTTGTAGGTCGTGCGGATGAGCCGGACCAGTCCGCTTTCCTTTAGGCCATAACTGGAAAGAAATTCGGCGGCATCGGCGTCGCTCATCTCGGCAAGCTCGGCTTCGACCTTGCCGCAGATCGCCGTGGCTCCAGCATTCGGTCGTGCGGCAATTTCCGTGAGTTTATACTTACTCACCGCTTCGTCGAGTTCTTTGCCGAGCTCCGTCGATTCGCCAATGTTGAGCACGTACAAGATCGGTTTCTCGCTCAGAAACATGAAGCCGCGCAGGCGTTTCTTATCTTCGGGCGTCATTTCCATTTCGCGTAATGGCTTCTCTGATCCGAGATGTGCATTGGCGCGCTTGAGCAGTTCGAATTCTTTTTCGAGTTCCGGCGTCTTCATCTTCTTCAAATCTTTTTCCAGACGCTCGAGACGTTTTTCAATCTGGCCCAGATCGCTGACCATCAGGTCGAACTCAACATTTTTGATGTCCCGCAGCGGGTCGATCTCTGCGACGAGTGGTACGGCAGGATCCTCAAACACGCGCACCACATGGGCCAGCGCGTCCACTTGCCGAAGATGGCCGATGTAGGCGGATTCTTTCAGTGCGTCCTGGCCAATGGCACCGAGGTCAACATATTCCACCGAAGTGTGCGTCAGTTTCTTGGGATTGTAGAGAGCAGCCAGGCGGTCGAGGCGATCGTCGGGAACTTTCGCCACGCCAATGTGAGCATCGCGCGGATTCGCTTGTGCCGCAAGGTGCGCCTTGGTCAAAATCCGGAACAGAGATGTCTTGCCTACCTGGGGCAGGCCAATGATGCCAGTTTTCATAAGAACAGCTTCTAGCTGCTAGCTCCTAGCTGATGCTTCCGTGAATTTAGGACCGGATTGACGGTGCGATCGGCAAGCGTGAGACAACTTTTAAGGATAAATGATCGAATGGAGATTGCCCAAATAAGTGCGCGGAAAGCCTATTGTTTTTCTGCAGGAAAATTCAGCCGCACGCCAATGCGATACAAAGTCGGAGGTCCGATGTTGAACAGCGATCCACCGGCAGGGTTCGGAGTATTGTCGACGTTGTAGCGCTCGTCGGTTAAATTCTCTGCTGCGGCAAAGACTTGTAGATTGCGGGTTAGGTTGCGGCCGACTTGTAGTTCCATCGTGTGGAAGCGACCCAGCGGATATTGATTTTGGTCGTCATCGAACTGGTTGCCGACGAAGCGCCCTTGCACGCTCAGCATGATGCGCGACGGATTCCAATAGCGCGCTTCCCAGGTGAAGACGTTGCGCGGAACTTGCGCGACCTGGTTTCCCAGTAGCGAGGGTTCCCCCGGCGGCACCGTATAGTTCACCACGGTCGCGGCGGTGAACTCATAGCCAGCGGAGATCTGAATCGCACGGCTGACGTGCACGACGCCATCGAACTCGACTCCACGCGAGCGGATGCGACCAAGATTTTCTTTTTCCCGGAGAACAGGGTTCGAGGTCGAATTAATCGTGACGTTCTGAACCGGATCTACAATGTCGCTCCAGAAAAATGTTCCTCGAAGATCGAGCTTGCGTTCCAGTGTGGTGATGTTCATTCCTGCCTCGGCGCCGGTCAGGCGTTCGGCGTTGAGGTAGGGATTGTTCAGAGTGAGCACGTTCGCGAGGCGAAAGCTGCGATACAACTCGTTGAGAGTCGGCGCGCGAAACGCTCGATACATCGATCCCGTGACGGAAACGTTGCGGCTTAGCGCGCGCAGCACCGAAAGCCGTGGGCTGAAAGCAAAATCACTGCGCGACTGATATAGCACGCTGGGAGAAGCCGCACATGTGCCGGAGAGTGGCGTGCAAATCGAACTGGCATTGAAATTGTTCCAGTCATCGAAGCGCGCGGCGAGGATGACGGTCCAGTTGTTCCAGCGCACCAGATCTTCCCCAAACCATCCAACAATGCGCTGCCGGCCCCCGGAAGCATTGTCGTGGGTATTTGTTCCAGAAGAGAAAAGTTTTTCATCGCTCGCGCCCATCACCTCCATCAGGTCAGCGCCAGCGATCAGCGTCTGGTGTTTGCCCAGGAAGTGATTCCATTGTGCGGCGCCTCCGCCAACCTGTTCGGGAACGTACTGAAGATCGGTGAGCGATTCGCTGTTCCGGTTGGCTGCGACGGAAGAGAATCGCTGATCATATCCCTGGACCAAGCCATACGCGCGAAAGGCAAGAGAATCGCTGCTTCCAAATTGCTGATCCACTCCCACTGCGCCTTCGCCCAAGAGTGTGTCGTTGGTCTGAATCGGAGTTCCATTATGGCGGAATTCGGTGTAGAAGCTGCCCCGCGCGAAGGCTCGACCTTTCTGGCCGAGTTGATGGCCGACAGTCAATTCCACCGTCGCATCTCGCGAATTGGCCGGTGTGTCGACGCTTCCACGCTGCCACGTCGGTACGATGATGTAACCATTCGTGCGAAACATTTCCGAAGCTAACGACACATCCCATTTTCCGGCGCGGGTTCCCGTCCAGAAGGAGAGATCCGGCGTGCCTTCGTTGCCGTAGGAAGTTTCCAGCACGAACGCAGGCTGCTGGGGTTGACGCGTAATGAATTGCACCACTCCGCCGAGCGCGTCGCTGCCATAGAGATTGGAAGCGCCGCCGCGAAATACCTCCACATTGGCGAGCGCGGCACGGGGAACGCGATCCCAGTAAACCCAGCCGCCGAAAGCATCGATCAGCGGGAGTCCATCTTCGAGCACCAGCGCACGGCTGGCCGCAGTTCCTCCCAAACCACGGAGGGATACACCCTGGTTCGACGCATTGGCTACCCGGCTGTCGGAGCGCCGATACAGCGAGAATCCGGGAACCTGCAGTAGCACATCATCGACCCGCAAAGCGGGAGTCGAGGCCACGTCGCTGCTGCTAAGAAGAATAGTACTGCCCGGAGTTTCGGAAAGACGAATTTCCGTCCGCGCGGCAGAAACGGTAAGCTGCTCGCTCGCCGAAGCTGGCTGCAGAACAATTTCGAGATTGATGGTCTCGCCCGATCCAATATTCCTCGATCCAATATTCCAGGTTTGGCGCACCGGATTGAATCCTGGCTGATTGATCTCCACGGTTCCGGTGGGGGATGGAACAGCGAGAAATAGAAAGTGGCCGTCAGCGTCGGTGTTGGTCGAGAGCTGAGAAGAGCCTGCTTTTAAAACCACGGATGCACTGGCAATCACCGCGCCGCTGGTGTCGCGAACGGTTCCCTCGACCCGTGCCGCTTGCGCACAGAGGCCAGGGGCGAAGCCTGAGATCATCAAAGTCAGCCACAGGATCGTTGGTCGATTCAGCATTCGGCGAAGGGCGCAACGTCGACTCGAAAATGTCGATTCGAAGATGGTTCGATGTCGTGAACTGACGTTTAGACGCGAATAGTTTCGCTGCGTAATCCTACAAGAATTCGTTCCCGCAAGAGTTAACCGCTTGCGCGCTTGGCGGCAGCTGTATGTGATTCTAATCACATTGAAACGTGACGCGCAAAATAGTGGTCGCGCCGCGCCGCCGATAACCTCCATTTCAGAAACAGTTCCGCCGAGCTAGCTAAGGCCGCGCGGAATTTGTGGAAGTTGATGGAGGTGCGCCAGTGGCAGCGAATGTTGCGGCTAGTTGGTATCACAGCAATCGGTACACTGCGGAATCCGCGTGTGAACATTGTGGCGGAATTGTCCGGCACGAGCACTGGTGCATCACTTGCGATCCTATCGTCCACTACGCCTATGGCGCCGTAGTCGAACCCGAAACGTTGACGCTCTCGGATCAATTGATCCTGCATGCACTGGGAGCATCGTGGGTGGAGAATCGCTGCCAAGGGACGTGCCAGCGTTCCTAGAATGCGCCACGTAGCGTGACTCAGGCACGCGCCGCGAGTCCGCGTCGTAATTGGCGAGAGTCCCCTGTTCGGGGCATCGATCATGATTGGATCGATGAGTCGAATCTTCCTGGGTCGACGAACACCCGGTCCATGATCATGGCATCAACGATCATTCCATCAACGATCGTGCCATCATCGATTATCCAGTCATCGGTCGTCGCATCGATCATCGCCTGATAGCATCAACGATCATCCCGTTAATATGATCGGATAGACGAGCATGGGATTGATAAGCACGCAATCGACTCGTATCGGGCGGCGCATGTGAATCCTCGGCCGTCTTCCGCTTAAAGAAACTGACAGAGAATGAACGCCTGCCGTACAATAAAGTAACTTTCCTAATGCCGGGATGGCGGAACTGGCAGACGCAGCGGACTCAAAATCCGCCGACCTTCGGGTCTTGGGGGTTCGACTCCCCCTCCCGGCACCAAGCCCCAACCCGATTTGTTCCCCTTTTTAGGCGCCCTTTGCTGCCGTATTTTCGCTGATCGCTTTCCTCGAAGCTTCTCTCGCGGGCAAAGGTATTCCCGACCCTCTCGGAACCCTGGCTCAGGCATCGCGTAACTCACAACGGACTGTATTGGAGAGTCTGATAGGCGCAATAAGAAATATGAATTGGACTCAATTTATGCGCGCCTTTACTGTCTGCGGGTTGTTTGAAACCACGAAACACGCGAGCGGCGCATGAGACCAATCAACAGAGTCTGGTCCCACCTCATTCGAACGATGCTCGGCTGTCTTCTGATCGGGACAATTACTGTTGTCTGCTATCGCCTTCAACTGAATCTCAGCATCACCGGCTTCATCTACCTGATTGTCGTCGTGCTGCAGTCCTTAGTAGGAAGCTTCGCGTCATCAGCTGCGGTTTCTGTGGTTGCTGTACTGTGTCTGGATTTTTTCTTCACGCCTCCCCTCTTTTCTTTTGAGGTCACGACTGGACATCCTGGCGCTGATTTCGTTCTTGACGACGGGGCTGGTCATCACTCGGCTCACCACACGAGTACGCGAGGAGGCCGCGGTTTCGGATCACCAACGACGGCAGGTGGATCGGCTGTACCAACTGGCACAAGCGTTACTTGCCTTGGATCCCGAAAAGACCGCGCACACGAGATCAATCGAATTGTTTCAGGACGCTTTTGGACTTCGGGCGGTTTGCTTGTTCGACGCGGCTAAAGCAGAAATTCACTGCACTGGTAATCTCCCCAACGGCCTGGCGGATCAGACCAGGGCGGCATATTTTTCTGGTCGGGATAGCGAGGATCTAGCTTCCGGCGTTTTAACTCGATGTTTGCGCGCTGGGGGGGACACAATTGGCGCGATCGGCTTCGCAGGTCTAAACGATCCGGAACTAACGGCAGGAGCTCTCTCCGCGCTGGCCGCGGCGATGCTGGAGAGGGCACATACTTTTCGCAGCGCCAGCCATGCTGCGGCCGCGGCCCAAGCGGAATTATTTCGCGGAGCCATTCTCGATGCCCTTGCCCACGAGTTCAAGACTCCACTCGCGACTATTGTGACCGCTGCGGGGGGCTTACGTGAACTTGGACCTCTGTGCCCAGAACAGGCAGACCTGACAGATATTGTTGAAACAGAAGCTTCCCGGCTAAGTTTGCTGACCTCCCGACTGCTTCGAACCGCGCAATTGGATCGAGAAGAGGTTAAGCCACAACTGGAACTCACGGACATGGCCGACCTAGTTACGGTCGTAGCGGAGCAGTACTCAAGACAATGGAGCAACCGAAAGCTTTCCATTCGGAAAGACGCGGTGGCCACCGAGGTGATGGCAGACCCCGAGCTGCTTCAGTTGGCTTTGCGGCAGCTACTGGACAACGCCTGCAAATATTCCGTGGCTGGCTCCGCCGTCACCGTCAGCATCGACTTGCAGGACGAGTGGGTGAACATCCTGACATCAAACAGCGGCAGTTTCATTCGGCCGAGTGAACGGACTCGTATTTTCGAGCGGTTCTACCGGGGTGCGGAAGCGCGGCATACGGCACCGGGCTCGGGGTTGGGTTTGTATGTGGCACGAAAAATCGTGCAAGCGCACGGGGGAAGCCTGGACCTGGAAATGGGGACAGCCACCTATCAAGATACGGCTTTCCGTCTAGCCCTGCCGCTGGCCTAAGAGAGTCCTGAAAGCTCGGTCGCGTGGGTCGGACTGACGGTTGTTCGAAAAGATTCTGAAAGCACGAGAACACAGAATCACTATGACTACGGACCGGCTCAATGCTTTGGTGGTTGATGACGAGACATCCTTTCGCCGGGTGCTGCGGACCTCATTGGCCACTAGCGGATTTGCGATCGAGGAAGCGCGAAGTGGTGAGGAAGCTGTCGCGATTCTTACCCGATCCGCCTTCGACCTGGTGTTGCTCGACGTGAATATGCCGGGGATTGGTGGGGTGGAAGCGTGCCGCGAAATTCGCGCCCGCATGCCGAAGATCGGCATCGTAATGGTTACAGTGCAGGATGGGGAGAGCGAGATGGTCAAAGCTTTGGAAGCAGGCGCGGACGACTACATCACCAAGCCTATCCGGTTTCGTGAGCTGGTTGCCCGACTACGAGCAGTGTTGCGCAGACTTCGTATCGACGATGCCAGCGAGCCAACATTGTTGCAGGCGGGCGACTTAGAACTTGATATTGATCGCCATCTGCTTTACCGCCAGGGAGAAACTGTCCACCTCACGCCGACCGAGTTCGAACTGCTGGCGCTGCTGATGCGGAATCAAGGGACTCCGGTAACGCATGCCAAATTGTTGCGCTCCGTCTGGGGCCCGGAATATGGGATTGAGCTTGACTACCTGCGCTCTTTTGTCAAAACGCTGCGTCAAAAGGTTGAAGAAGATCCCGCCAAACCGAAATACATCGTGACAGAACCTTGGGTCGGATACCGTTTCTGCAATCCGCATGATGTGTCACCGCTGGTACCACGTAACCAATCCACCTGAGTTTTCCAGTTTGGCGACTGCCACCAGTGCCGAGCACTCGCTGCGCCCTGCCAATCTTCGCCCTGCCAATCTTTGCCCCTGTGAATCAAGGAACTTATCCAAGTTAGTCGAATTATTAATGTCCGATCTTCACGGTTTCTTCATGCCGTCCAGTCTACTCTCCTGACCACATTCGGGGTGTTGAACGGTTTGCTCGCTTCCTGGTGGTATGTCTGTGCAGATGCCTTACAAAGGGTAATTAGCTTTAGGCTCTTGTCATCGAGCCGTTCCATCTTGAGATGTTTATGCGCTCTTTATGGATTTTTTAGCCGTTCTTTATGAGTTTTCGATTGTGATGGTGGTTTCACCACTATTAGGAAAGCAGCAAGAAACGTGATCGGTGCATTCAGTCATTGAGCGCACTGCGATTGAGAGAACCGCACTTCATACTGGAAAGGATTCTAACTTGAAAATCATGAAAGCTGTATTGTCTAAGCCCTTTGCAGTTTCAGCCTTCCTCCAGACGCTTGTTTTGAGTCTCTGTGTTGGTCAGGGCGCGCGCTGTTATGCACAGACTCAAACCCAACCGGACGCTCAGACGAAAGTAGCTGTGCTGCACGAAACGTCGCCTGAGGAAACAGGCGCCACGAAGACCGCGGCACCGGCGGTTGCCCAACCTGCGGCCAAATCCGATCTGGAAATCTCGCTTGATATCGCTAAGGAACTGGCGGTCATGAAGGCGCGCATCGAACAACTCGAAGCGGAACTCAAGAGTCGCGAGGCGAGTGCCACAGCGCCGGCGGCGAAGGCGGCGGAGTCCGCCGCGGCTCCTGCAGCCGCAGTGGCAGCAGTTCCCGCAAAAGCGGAAGCGGCCCCAGCGGCGGCAAGTACGAGTCCAGCTGTCTCAGTTGCGCAAGCGCCCAGCGACTCGACTGTCGCAGCAAAAAAGGAAAAGATAGCGCCTTTCTCAGACTGGGACTGGACTTGGCTCAACGGCAACCCGAGGAACAAAGACATAGCTTTCGATTCAAAATTCTTCACTCCGGAAATCCGGGCCGATGTTACCTATAACTACGACTTCAACAAGCCGGTCGATGACTCCGAGGGCGGGTCCAGCGAGATATTTCGCGCCAACGAAATCGGGTTGGAGCAACTGGGGGTTGGCGGGGATTTTCACCTCGACAACGTTCGCGCACGATTGATGACTCAGTTCGGCATGTATTCCACAGGGACGGTGCGCAATGATCCCAGCTACACCAAAGGGCAATGGCAGCTGAACGATGCATACAAATACCTGTCGGAAGCCTACGGCGGCTATCACATTAACGTCTGGGACGGCATCAACCTCGACGCGGGAATTTTCATGTCGTACATCGGCTTGTTCAGCTACTACAACTATGACAACTGGGCCTACCAGCCTTCGTACGTTTCTTCCAATACACCATGGTTCTTCACCGGCGTGCGAATCCAGATCTTTCCCAATCCACACTTGAAAATTGAGCCGTGGATCATCAACGGATGGCAGTCCTACGCGTCGGCAAACACACGCAAGGGCTTGGGCGGACAGCTCAAGTGGACTCCCAAACCTTGGATAAACGTCATCTCCAATAACTACGGTCTCGGTCATGACGACCTGTACATACCCAATCGCGGCCGCATCCACACGGACAACAGCGTGGAGATCAAGTATTACGACCATCCGGAGAAGACCCTCGACAAACTGGCCTTCTCATTCACCGGCGATATGGGTTGCGAATTCGGACCCAGCACGGCCACGTTAGCAGGCGTGAGCTGCCACGGGAACAAGAAGGACCCGCTCGGGCCGGCCAGTGCCAATTTCCCCAATGGAGGAGTCGATCCCAAGCAGAGTTTCATCGGCTACATGTTCTACAACCGTTTCTGGTTCAAGAAGGACAAGTACGGACTCACGCTCGGCGGGGGCCAAATCAACAATCCAGGCCGCTATCTGGTGCTGGATCCGCCCATCAATGGCGAGACTGCGTCATCCGCCGCGATTAATGCGCCGTACTTTACCGGAAATCCCGGAGACCCATTCAAGGCATGGGATTCTTCGGTCACGTTCGATTACATGCCGAAGCAGTGGATCACTTTCCGCTGGGAGGCCGACTATCGCCATGCAAGCGTTCCCTATTGGACCGGCGCTGGCGGAGTTACGCCGCCCGGTCCGGGCGGCGTGCCTTACACCAACAACGGATATCCCCAATACTTCGCTTGCAATGATGGGAATTCGTCGATGCAAGAGGGTCTCAGCGGTGCCCAAGCGGCCTGCGGAGCGCAAGGCAGCAGCGTATGGTTTCCCGATCTGCGCAAGGATGAAATGCTGGTCGACTTCGACATCATGGTCAAGTTTTAGATTGCCCGCGGAATTCCTGGAGGGAGTCGGCTTCACGTGGGCAAGGCGTCTCTAACGGAGGTGGAACAATGTTGAGTCACCGGCGGACGGTTCGCGCGATTCTTGCGGTGTTATTGCTGGCCGGGACCATGGCAACGGGCGCTGTCTCGGACCAGAGCGAGAAATCAACCGGCGTAGTTTCTCCAAAGCCTGAAGCTGAAAAGGAAAAACAACTCGCGGCTGCAACGGAAGCAGCCAAGCAACTTTTGCTGGCGATGGACACGAACAAGAGCGGGAATATCTCCAAGGAAGAATGGATGAAGTTTATGGAGGCAGAGTTCGACAGGCTGGACACGGACCATAAAGGCCAACTGGACGTGAAAAAGTTGACGCAATCACGAGTGCGGATGCGTCCATATGTCGGCAAGTGATCGCGAGAATCTGGAATTGGTGTGCTGGAGTTTCAGAGCACAGATGCTAAGCCCGAGGCGGATCGAACTGTGACGAAGAGCAGAAGAGTGCTAGGAATATTGTTGTGCGCGCTCAGCCTGCCTGCATTGTTGGCCCTCGCAGGCTGCACGGCGCATGCCGACCCGGCGGCGGAGGCTCCGCCGCCCGCAAACATCGTGCCTGGAGCGGATCCAAGCCTGTTCACGGCGGATCATCCCGAGCAATTCCCGCTAGCGGCCGCAATCGAGCGGTCCTCAACCTCCGAGTTAGTGGTCACGGGGACCGTCACCCCGGATGTCGCTCGCAATGTTCCGGTGGTCTCGCTCGCCTCGGGACGTGTGGTGGCCATTCACGCGCGCCTCGGCGACAGCGTGAAGAAAGGCGATGTGTTGCTGACCATCCGCAGCGACGATGTGGCCGGCGGCTTCGATGCTTATCGCAAGGCCGTGGCCGACGAACTTCTCGCACGAAAGCAGCTCAATCGCGCCGCGGACCTGTATGCCCATGGTGCCATCGCCGAGCAAGATCTTGAGGTCGCGCAAGACACCCAGGATGACGCCAAAGTTACGCTGGCGACCGCGACCGAGCACCTTCGGCTGCTGGGCAATGATCCCGACAAACCCATGGGCATGGTGGACATCGTTGCGCCCACCACGGGTGTGATCACGGATCAGGAAGTGACGAACGCAGCGCTTGTGCAGGCCTACTCATCGCCCAGCCCGTTTACTATTTCGGATATTTCGTCGGTCTGGATCGTTTGCGATGTGTACGAGAACGATCTGGCTACGGTTCGTCTCGGAGACACTGCAGAGATCACCCTGAACGCGTATCCCGGCCGGCCCTTCAAGGGAAACGTGAGCAACATTGGCGCCATCCTCGATCCCAGTATTCGCACGGCGAAGGTCCGAATCGAAGTCGAGAATCCAGGAATCATGCGGCTCGGTATGTTCGCGAGGGCGACCTTCCGCGGGCAGACCGCCGAGATGCACACCATTGTCCCGGCCTCTGCGGTATTGCGGATGCATGATCGCGATTTTGTTTTCGTTCCCGCGCCGGACAAAAAGTTTCGCCGTCTGGAAGTGGTGAGTGGAGACGTGCTGACCGAGAACACGAACTTGCAGGAGATCAAATCTGGGCTCAAACCAGGGCAGCAAGTGGTTACCAACGCGCTGGTTTTGGACCACGTGCTCGCTCAATAACGGATGGTGCAACCACGTCCGGCCTCGCGAGTGCGGCTCACGGACATTCCGGCTCCGCGGCCGTGAGAAGCGGCTGAGCGTGCGTATCGATCATAAAAACAGGACAGGAAATGATTCGGGCGCTCGTAGATTTTGCACTGAACAACAAATTTGTGGTGCTGGCCATTGCTGTCCTTCTGGCCGGATGGGGGGCCATCTCGTTCCACAACCTGCCGGTCGAAGCCTATCCCGATATCGCCGACAACTATGTGACGGTTATTACGCAATGGCCGGGCCGCTCCGCGGAGGAGGTGGAACAGCAAGTTACGATACCGATTGAGATTCAAATGTCGGGCATGCCGCACATGACCTTTCTGCGATCCGAATCGATTTTCGGCCTGTCGTTCGTGATCATGATCTTCGATGACAGCTCAGTCAACGACTGGAATCGCCAGAAAGTCTTGGAGAGGTTAACCCAGGTGAATCTCCCGCCAGGCCAAAACCTTCAGCCGCAAATCGGAACGGACTGGAGCACTACCGGCCAGATCTATTGGTACACACTGCGAAGTACGAATCCCCGTTACGACCTGATGGAACTCAGGTCCATCGAAGACTGGGTACTGCTCAAGCAATTCAAGTCCGTTCCGAATGTCGTGGACGTTTCCGATTTTGGCGGCACGGTGCGCGAGTACCAGGTGCGAGTCGACCCCAACAAACTGGTCTCCTACGGATTGAGCATCGGTCAGGTGGAGCAGCAGCTCGCCAACAACAATATCAATGCCGGCGGCAGCTTTGTTGAAGTCGGGATGCAGCAGATGAATGTGCGCGCGCTGGGGCTCTTTACCCGGGTGCGTGACATCGAGGACACCGTTCTAAAAACTCAAACTGGAACTGCGCTGCGGGTCAAAGACATCGCTGAAGTTACGCAGGGTCCGAAAATCCGCTTGGGCCATATGGCCAGAGCAAACCACATGGAGGACGGGCGCATCATCGACGAGCCCGATGTGATTCAAGGTGCGGTGCTGATGCGCAAAGGCGCTGAAGAACAGCCCACGCTCGACGGCATTCACAAGAAAGTAGACGAACTCAACAACGGGCTCCTGCCACCGGGCGTAAAGGTCGTCCCCATGCTCGACCGCAGCGACCTGCTTTATTTTACCCTGCATACGGTAATGCACAACCTGGCTGAAGGCATGATCCTGGTCAGCGTGATCCTGTTCCTATTTCTATTGAACGTTCGTGCCGCTCTTATCGTCGCGCTGACGATTCCATTTTCTCTGCTCTTTGCCTCGATCTGGCTCGATCTCAGCCACATCCCGGCGAACCTGCTGTCTCTGGGCGCGCTCGATTTCGGAATGGTGGTGGACGGCGCGGTGGTCATGGTCGAAAACATTGTCCGGCACATGAGCCGCCTGAACAACGGACATGGATCGGGGAGTAAGAAAACACCGGCGGAAGCGATTCGCGAAGCTGCGCATGAAGTACAGCGGCCGGTCTTTTATGCCATCGCCATCATCATCACCGCCTATATGCCGATCTTCACGCTGCAACGCGTGGAGGGTCGACTCTTCCGGCCCATGGCCTGGACGGTTGCTCTCGCACTCCTGGGCGCTATGACATTTTCCGTTCTCGTGGCGCCGGTGCTGGCGGGCCTATTTTTTCGCAACGGCGTCCACGAACGGCGCAACCGGGTGATGGATTATCTGACGCAACGTTACCGCGAGCGATTGCGCTGGGCGGTTCAGCACCGCTGGGTCGTGGCTGGGGTTGGCATTGTGGCTCTGGCCGGAACCCTCTATTTAGGCTTCGGCGGCGTCATTGGCGCCGAGTTCTTGCCTCACCTCGACGAAGGCGCGATCTGGGCCCGTGGCACCCTGGCCAATAGTACAAGTCTCACGGAAGGCGAAAAATTCACCACCAACTGCCGCTACGTGTTCGCTTCCTTTCCGGAGGTGAAGACGGTGGTATCGGAGGTGGGCCGTCCCGATGACGGAACCGACACGGGTGGATTCGGCAATACCGAATATTTTGTCGATCTGAAACCGCACGACCAATGGCGCCCGGTATTTCATAAGAACAAAGAGGAGTTGATCGCCGCCATGAACCGCGCGCTGGAAAAATATCCAGGCGCGATCTGGAACTTCTCCCAGCCCATCGAAGACAACGTGGGAGAAACGATGACGGGCACCAAAGGTTCGCTGGCGCTCAAGATCTTTGGCGATGATTTGAAGCTTCTGGAACAGAAAGGCGAGGAAGTCACGGCCGTCATGTCCGACATTCCGGGCATGCATGACGTCAAACTCTTGCGCGATTTCGGCCAGCCCAATCTCGATCTGACGATCGACCGCCGCCAGGCTGCGCGTTTCGGAATTAATGTCACTGACATACAGGACGCCGTTCAAACCGCCGTGGGTGGGAACGCGGTGAGCCAGGTTCTGATCGGCGAGCAGCGCTATGACGTCGTAGTTCGATACCAAGCGCCCTACCGCAGTACACAGCAGGCTATCGAGAGAGTTCGTCTGCTTGCTCCCACGGGCGAACGGGTATCTCTGGCGCAATTAACCAGCGTGGAAGTGAAGGACGGTGCGTATGACATCTTTCGCGAGGGCAACACTCGGTACGTAGCGGTCACCTTCAATGTGAGAGGCCGCGATCTAGGCACTACGGTCGAAGACGCCATCAAACAGATCGGCCAAAAGGTGAAGCTGCCGCCGGGCTACAGCCTTGGATGGTCGGGCGAATATGAGAGCGAAAAACGAGCGGAAGCCCGGCTGGCTCTGATCGTTCCGCTGACGATCCTTGTCATCTTCATCATTCTCTACACCATGTTTCGCTCTTACAAATGGGCGTTGCTCATTCTGTTGAACGTCGGGCTGGCTCGCGTCGGCGGCTTTCTAGCGTTGCTTATTACCGGGACGTACCTCAGCGTGTCCTCTGGCGTGGGCATGTTGGCATTGTTTGGCGTGTCGGTGCAAACCGGTGTGATCATGCTTGAATACATTAATCAGTTGCGCGCGCGTGGGTATTCGATCCCAGACGCCGCGGTTGAAGGCGCAGTCCTGAGGCTGCGCCCCATCATGATGACGATGCTGGTGGCGACTTTGGGTCTTCTGCCCGCGGCGCTGTCGCACGACATCGGGTCGGATTCTCAGCGACCTTTCGCAATCGTGATCGTGGGCGGACTGATTTCCGATTTGCTGCTGAGCATTGTGCTGCTCCCCACGTTTTATGTGTGGATCGCAAGAGATGGCGATCAACTTCCGGAAGCGGAGGCGGCCCTTGAATAGTCCTGCACTGTTCCGGAAAATTGGCGCCCACATAGTCGCGACGGCAATACTGGCGTGTGCGCTGGCTAGCGCCGCATTCAGCCAAAGCACTGGACCAACCAGCGTAACCCTCGACGAAGCCATCCAAATGGCGCTGCAGCACAACCACAACATGCTGGCATTGATGACCACGATCCAGCAGAGCCAAGCCGAGGAGATCACGCAAAACTTGCGCCCCAATCCCGCGCTTTTTGCGGACTGGGAGTATCTTCCTCTCGGCTCGCCGGCCAAGCAAAATCCTGGCATCTACGGCGGACAGTCAACCAACGATTATCTGAGCAACAATACGGAAGGCGACATCGGGCTTAGCTACCTGATTGAGCGTGGCGGGAAGCGCCATGACCGCTTGCAGGCGCAGAAAGATATCACAGCCCAGACGCGTTCGCTGGTGGAGGATAACGGGCGCGGTCTTACATTTCAAGTTGCCACACTGTTTTACAACGTGCAGCTCGCGGAATCGACGCTCGAACTAGCCGAGAAGGACATAAAGAGCTTTCAGGAGACGGTCGACATCAGCGAGCATCAATACAAGGCAGGCGGTATCAGCGAGAACGACTACCTGATGATCAAGCTGCAGTTATTGCAATTCGAGAGCGACCTCGAACAGGCGCAACTGGCCAAGGTCCAGGCACTTTCCGATCTGCGGCAGCTGCTGGGATACGAGTCCGTGTCTCAGAATTACGATGTAGCCGGTCCCTTCGAATACCAACCGGTGAAGGGCAATCTCGAGGACTTGCAGCTAAAGGCACTGCAGAATCGCCCGGACTTGCGCGCAGCCCAGCAAGGCGTGACCGCCGCGAACAGCCAGCTGACATTGCAAAAGGCTATTGGCAAACAAGACGTGACCGTTCAAGGTAACTACTCGCACGTCAACGGAATCAGCGCCGCTACGCTCTACGGGAGCATTCCGCTAGCGATTTTCAATCGTAACCAAGGTGAAATCGCTCGCGCTCGCTTCGCTATTACGCAGGCACAGGAACTGGAGAAAGCGACCAACGGTCAAGCCCTCACCGATGTGTACGATGCCTATCAGGGCCTGCGAACCAATGACAAAGTGGTGTCACTGTACATTTCCACGTATTTAGACGTGGCCACGCGGTCGCGCGACATCAGTGAATACGCTTACCGCCACGGAGGCACCAGCCTGCTCAATTTCCTGGACGCAGAGCGCAGCTATCGCGCGACGCAGCTTGCCTATCGTCAGGCCCTAGCTTCATACTTGCTCGCTTTGGAGCAACTGCGGCAGGCGGTGGGTACGAGGGCGCTGCCCTGATTCTGCAGTGAGATTTGTGGCCGCTTTAACTTAGAGTTCATGCGACGGACATTGGATCAGTCGCCTGAGGAGCCGGATCGTTGAATAAGCAAGATGTGCGCAGCCGGATCGAAGAACTCGGGATCATTCCCTCCATTCGCGTGTCGACGACGGAGGACGCGCTATTCGCCGCCGAGGCGATTGCCCGCGGCGGGATTCCTATTCTCGAAGTCACGTTGACTGTGCCCGAGGCCGTCAAAGTAATTGCTCATGTGGTGAAGAATGCTCCCGACGTGATTGTCGGCGCCGGAAGCGTGCACGATGTCGAAACCGCGCGCCGCTGCCTCGATGCGGGAGCTAAGTTTCTTTCCAGCGACGGCCTTGATCCGGACACAGTAAAGTTTGCGGTGCAGCAGAACCTGGTAGTGATTCCGGGAACCCTGACACCGACTGGGGTGATCACCGCCTGGAAATTGGGGCCGGATTTCGTCAAAATTGTGCCCTGCGGGCACATCGGAGGCGACAGTTACATCAAGGATCTCAAAGCGATGTTTCCCGCCATTCCGATGATTGCCGCCGGCGGCGTGAATCAGCGCACTGCATTCAGCTTCATTGCTGCTGGGGCAGTCGCACTGGGCGTTGGCGGAGAGTTAATCCCGCGAGAGGCCATCCGGCGGCGGCAGCCGCATCGCATTGGCGAACTCGCGCGCAGGTTCCTGGAGTCGGTGAGCAACGCACGCGATCGCTGAGCGCGCAGGAAGAAAACGATCGGCGGAGCGCGAGCCGCTTTTAAAGAAACTTCAGTTTGTTCCCGGCTCACGGCACGGAAAGATAGAGTCCTTTGTGAATCAATACTTGGCGGTGCTATCTGCCGGCATAACGACTTTCGCCGTCACGAATATTGATGATGCGTTTGTTCTGACCTTTTTCTTTGCCCGTCGTATTCCGACACGACGCATCGTGGCAGGTCAGTACGCGGGTTTTGCGGCCATCGTTGGCATCAGTCTAATCGGCGTCTGGGGAGCTCTGGCAATGCCGCACCGGTGGATTCGTTTCCTGGGAGTGCTGCCGCTCGCGATAGGCATCAAGCGCCTGTCGCAGACGCGCAGAACCGGTGCGGAGCAGCCCTTCGCCGGCACGGAGAGCGTCGCGTCCATGGCGCTGGTCACGTTGTCGAACGGGGCTGACAACATCAGCGTGTACGTGCCGTTCTTCGTCATCGGGCGGTCGAAGCTGGGGCTGATCCTGATTGAGTATGCCGCGATGGTATCGCTGTGGTGTCTGGTTGGCAGATGGCTCGGAAGCCACTCGCTTATTCAACGTTCAGTAGATCAGTGGGGTCACTGGGCTATACCAATGGTGTTCGTTGGGTTGGGAATTTATGTCCTGAGTTCGTGAAATCTCACGATCAGCAGCAGTTCCAAAACCGCAGGGATGGATACCGAAAAGACGGGCAGAGTGGAAACACGTGCGCGTGCAACTGAGGAGGTCACATGAAGCTGGTTAGGTTCGAGGACATCAACGGCAGAGAAACGTTCGTCAACCCAGACCGTGTCAACCACGTTAGCGATTACGGAAGCGGGACGACCGAGATTAACTTTGGAGATAAACAGGCGAGCGTCTTCGTCGCGACGGAGGTCTCAGCAGTTGCTTCGACGCTGCTGAAAGCAGCGACACCGAGTTGAACATCATTTCGATGGCTTCGAGCGATGTCTTCGAACCGAATAGACGCTCGCAAGATGGATGGCCGAGTGGTTATCCCAGGGTCGCTCAAACTCTTTGAGGCACTCTCTTCCTGTCTCCTGTGCTGCTGCGACGACTGCGAGTTAAGGAAGGTTTCTTCTGCCCAAACTCTGACCCATTGGCTCTTCAATATGGCCTTGCAGAACCGCACCGTTCGACACACGCCCGTTCACGGCGGCTCTTTGAAACTCTAGAAAATGGGTCGTGGAAAATGAATGGGCTCGACTCAAAAATCCGCCAACCTTCGGGTCTTGGGGCGGGAGTCGCCCTACCGGCACCAGCTGCATTTCCAATTGCTTCGCGATAATTCTGGCTCTTGGACCCTGTTTCTGCAGAAGTGGGCGGGCCCTAATGCGTGTAATTTATGCAGGAGTTTCCGAGCGGCCGGGAATTTTCGTCTAGGGGGTTTACCTGAGTAACTACTTAATTACCCAGCGCTCGGTGCGAAACGCGAACTCGGTGGGGAAGTTCTTTGGTCGTCAGTCTATTTTCGATGGCAGACCTCGCAAAAGGCGTCAGCACGCGTGCAATCCGCGAATTCCCCTTATTCCGTTCTTTTTACGGCACTAATACCGGGACTGAAGCCGATTACGTACCAACGGCACTCAAGCTACGTACGCTGTCATACCCTTCAAACCCGCCGCATAATCTGCAAGTGCCTGTGGAAAATGATGTTCGGACGTCACAGAGGCCAAACTGGTCACAATGGCAACGTGGATGCTATGGGATTTGGTAGTTCAGCCGCACGCCCAGGGCGATGCAAAACAGGGGGAATAGATGAACGATCAGACGGTTCGGCTGGGCCCAAGAGAACAGCAGATCGTCGAATTACTCTTGCAAGGCGCTGATAATGCAGAAATTGCCAGCCAACTCAAAATGGCCCGGCGAACTGTAAAAGCTCATTTCAACCGGCTGTTTCTCCGCTTTGGAATCACCGGGGGTATCAAGCGAGTAAAACTCGCAACACTATTATATCGGAGGCAAGAATGTCAGCAAATGAACGGTATGGCACCCGTGTCCCAAATGAACGTGAGCACCGAGTCATCCAACTCGTTGCCGAAGGTTTAAAAAACAAGGAAGTTGCGGATGCCATCGGGACTACCGAGCACGTCGTAAAAAACTATTTGCGCGTAATTTACGACAAGCTGGGACTGTGGAATCGAGTAGAGCTCGCACTTTGGTATGAGTCCCGCCGCATGGTGCCGGCTCTGGTTCTTCAATAATTCTTCTTATCCCGGTGCCAAGGAAGCTGTTCTGAGCCATACGACAGCAGTTTCCCGGGCACCGGGCCTAATCGCAGCACCCTCATTAATCTGAACTACTGACATCCAAATGCCTGGAGATGTCGCAGGCGCTCGCCCGCGCCTTTCACACCCTTGAGGGTGGCTGCGTCCAGCAATACCCGCGCCTGATCGCAATTCTTCGGAACTCCGTCCCCCTTCAAATACAGTTCTGACAAGAGGAAAGTTGCATCGGAATTGTGTTTGGCAATTGCTTTCCACAGCCATTTGGCCGCTTCCGCGGTGTTACGGCTCTGTCCGTTGGTTCCGTTGAGATAGTCCTGGGCGACGGTCAGCTCTTCAGCCCCAGCTCCCGGCCCTGCCAACGGCTCAGCTGCAGCATTTTTTGGAGGACTGGGTGGAGTAGTTTCGGCCTCATCTGGATGAGGATTTGGTTTCTTCAGTGCTGGTTGATTCAGGTCCCGATTAGCGGGGGCGGATGGGCTGCGAGTCGATTCCGCCGCGCTGCCGGATGGGTTGGCGCCATTCCCAGTGGCCGAAGCTGCGTCTGGAGTGTTGCTTTTAGGAGCATTCGCTGCAACGGAGTCGGGGGTTACCGGCTCGTCGGGTGCCGCATAGGAAGCTGGCGGCTTAGAATTGCGGGCAGTTCCTTGCGCATTCCGCCATGCCAGGTATGCCAGTATCGAAACCACGAGAACGAGCAAAATCGCGATATACATGCGGACCGACCCCAGAGCGCGAGGAGCATCGTCGTAGTCCTCACGACCAGTTTGAAAGAGCGACAATTCGTTGGTAGGGCCTCTTGACTCATACGCATCCCGACGAGGCGCGAAGTACTGCAATTCGTGGCTGCGCATGGACGGAGCCGGGTGAGGCTCAGGGAGTTTTTCCAGATGCCGATCCTCATGCGGATCCTCGGCGTGACTCTCACGCTGCAGACCTTCGCGCCGAATCTCCTCACCCTGCAAGCCTTCACGCCACACCTGCCGCTGCTGCTGTTCCTGCCGCTGCCACGGACCGTGTTGCAGACCTTTTTCTTGTTCTTGCTGCAGATTGTCTTTTTGGAGATATTGGTGCGAGTTTTCTTGCGGATCTAGCGCGGGGTGTTCTTCGCTCTGGAAATCGGCGCTTCGGGAGTTGGCGACGGTATCGTGAGCAACCGGTTCGCCTTTCTGTGTTTCGTCCCTGACCGCTCCCTGCTCTTCGAGTCGAGTGCCGCACATGCCACAGAAACGCTGAGAGGGCGGATTCTTTTTTCCGCATGAGCGACACTCCAGAAACGCCGGCTGAATCTCTGGCCGCGGGTCTGGCGGCGCGAGGATCGTTTCTGGCCGTTGTTCTTTTACCGGGGCTGGTACTGGGTGTGGAATAACCGGAGACGAGGCGCCTGCGCGGGTCGACTTTTCCGCCTCCAACTCACGCACTAACTCCTGCACGGCCTGTTCCCGTTTTTCCGGCGGACTGGTGAAGTAAACCTGGGCCCACCGGCCCATATTGTCCGCCAATAAGGGATTCAGCAGAGGGTTCAATTCGGGCGGCGGCAAAGTGCCAGGACCGTCAGGATGATCGGATTGAGGCGACAATAGGATCCTCCCGTAACCTAAGCCTGGCCAGAATGAGCGTACGAAGCCTACAGGTATGATTGCACTCTCACGCCGAGGGTTGTCAATTTAAAACGCCCGAGGCGTGGGCCAGGGAAAACGAAAAAATGCCTTCAGTCGCAGGCTTTGCGATAGGCGGGCTCAAACTGGTCTAACTGCGCCTCCCGCTGCGAACTGAACCTTCCCTTTGGAGTCTTTCCGTACAGATCTGAGCCGGGACAATAGTAAAGCGCCGTGTGCAGATCGACCCAAACCTGTGTCCGCGGATTTCCCCTGTATTCTGGCGGATCGGGTGCCTCGGCCAAGCCGAGCTTTATCAGGATTCGGTCGAAAAGGGGAAGATCGGCGTCGGGAGCGGCTTTATGGTGTCCCGCGGAAACGGCCGGGTTCGCGGTTGCAGCGACGGAATGGTTCGACCATATTCCCCAGCGAATGACCGCCAGAACCAGCACCACGGCGATTGCAAGGTAAATGTCGCCTCGCCTTCGGCTCCAGAATTCAGCCCAGGCGCCCGGATTCCTGACTCCAGCCAGTTGCTCCAGGAAATCGAGAGTGGTTGCGGCAGAACTCCAGGTCGCGGCCTGTTGGGGCTGCGTGGAGTCGGGCGCTTTGGTCAGAGCTGCCGCTTCTGGCGCAGGTAGATCTGCTGGAATATCCGCTAGCGGAATTTCGAGATCTGTCGACGTACTGCTCTCAAAGTCCGCAGTGACCGCGGTTTCTCTCCGCTCTGTAGATGGAGGCGTCTGCCCTCGCAACCGCGCTTCCGACGCAAAGAGCTCAGGCACTCGGGCGGAACCGGGGATAGAGCCGGTCGGCGGCTTAGCAAAAGATTCTTCGTGGTCGACGCCATCGTCGAGATCAGCATAGACATCGCCATCGACGTTATCGAGACTCCTCTGCATTGACTCGGGAATCGCTTCCGCACCCACCGGGGGCACGGGCGACGTCTGCTTCATCGCCTCTTGCATGTGCCATAAGGCCGCTACCTTACTCTGCAAGCTGGGCGCTTCAGCAGGGCTCTCGCTCGCGGGATCGGTGCGGCGCGGTGCTCCGCAATTCCCGCAGTATTGTTCCTGCCCGACGAGTTCGTGGCCGCACCTGCGGCAGGCGAATGCCGGCGTGAAGCTTGCCAGAGATGGAACGACGCCGATGGGCTCGATCTCTTTTGTGGCTGGGGTATCCACCAGCGCCGCAAGGTTGGGCCGCAGTTTTTCCAGCGCCCCTAACATCACTGCACGCTCAGTAGCGATAGATTTCTTCCACGNNACTTCTTCATCCCTCGCTAATGCCTCGGTGACCAGGCCGGCCACGAGCTGGCAGGTATGCACGTCTTCTTCGGTGAAAGCGTCTGGTGCGGGGAAGTAGAGTTCCAAGCCTCCAGCCACGCTGCCATCGCGAAAAACTGGAACCGCAATCAGGGACCGAATCCCCCGGCGGGCGCACTCATTTTTATCGATGAGGCGGTCGATATTCACATCAGCGCAACAAAAAACCACGCCCGTCTGAAAGCAGGAGGCACACAGCGCCTTTTCCACGGGAATTTCGCTTCCGACTGGAGGTGCCATGACTCCAGTGGCGGCCCGGTAGCGCAAGTTTTCGTGTTCAAGAACGCCAATAGCGGCGCCGCTCGCCCTGGCAACCTGCGTCAACCGCTCGGCAGCCAGCGACATCGCATCTTCTAATTGCAGATGGCGAATCTGAATCTGTTGCTGGATCTCGACGATCTGGGCGAGCACAGAGGTCGAAGCTGAGCGGGACGCTGGTATTGTATTTTGCGCTGGCGGCGCAGCGGCGGGNNCGGCGGGCGAAGCGGGTGAACCTCCCACTGCCTGCGGATCCTTTGGCGATGGCGGCACCAGTGCCATCTTCGGCTTCTCTGGGGGCTTCTCGGCCGTCTTCTCCGGAGGCTTCTTTTCGCGATTCCGCTCTTGCATCACATAGGCCGCTTCCAGCACCTTTGCCAGTGCCTCCTCGTCGCGAATTGGCTTGTTTTTTTCCTCTGCCACGATTCCATCCAAAACTGCGAACGCGGCCCGGCGGGTCACTGCGCGGTGCGATTATTCTAGTGCCGCGTGCCGACGAACGAGCTTCAAATGCCTTTCTCGGATTCAGCGAAAAGAACTCAGGGACGCCCGCTGGGCACTTGGATTGACCATAGTTTACCCCGGAAAGTGCGCCCGCACGAGAGTTATCGGCAACCGAAATCCGGCCTTCGGTGGCCATGATCGAATCACAGAATTTGGAGGCACAGGATTTACTTCGACTGGGAATCGGGCTTGCCTAATTCAGGATTCGGCTCATCGCGGTTGTAGGACTTCGGCGGCAGTAAAAATTGCAGTCCAAAATAACCCACGAAATAGGATTGATTGCTGCGAGTGGGCGAAAGGCTACGGCCGGCCATGAGCAGGAGGATCACCGGACGGTGGATTTTGTAGCGGGCTCCGAAGTCGAGAGTGGGCTGATTTTCAGAGGGACGAAACGTCCCCTGATAATAGAACTCCATGTCCACTTCGAATTTAGGAGTCAAATCGTGCCCCAGTACCAGGCCTGTGAGCAGGCTGTTCGATCCTTTACGGACAAACTGATAACCGATCTCATAATCCACGTCGACCGGGCCGAATTTCTTGGAGAACTCGAAGGGCAGCAGAAAACCTTCACTCGCGGGAGTGATTCCACGGCGAACGGCGTCGTTTGGATTATTGAGGAAGAGCTGAGGGAAAACCGAAACCGCAAGCCCGTTTTCTCCCGCGTCATAGAAACGCCACTTCATGCCGGGATTCGATTGACCGAGGCCAAACTTCGTGGCCGAACCAGGATTCTGTACGCGTAGCCATGCATTTTCATAAGTGAGTTGAATGCGGTCGCCGAGACCGAAGTTGATGTCCACGTCGGGTGTGTGGGAGACAGATTGATTGCTGTAAAAAAAAGGCATGTAAGCGAGATTAATCTCCCAGTTCAAATGGCCGGGAGTCCCGGGGTCGTTGGTGTAATAGGGTGGCCCGCCTTGAGCAAAGGCGGAAGCGGCAGCAAAGAGGACACTGAGGACACTTAGGATTAGCTTCCGCAAAATGGGCTTGAGGTCAACGATGGACACGGGGGCGACAGTTCCAAGAATAACCTGTGCCGCCGGGTTCGGAAAAGGCTGATGCCAACGCGACGCGGATACGCAGCGTAGGACGCCGCAGGGATCAGGAATATCAATTGCCTTCCGGAAAGCCAAGCAATTTTCGGCCGCCAGGCCTGAGCCAGTTGCCCCTGTGGAGAACTCAGCGGTCTAAATGCATGTGTGCCAAAGTGACACTCGAACGATTCTGCATTGTTCAATACAGGAAACTGATCGTGAGCGAGCGATTCCGGGCCGAGTCGCTGGATTCACTTCCGGATGCCCAGAGACAAATCATGGCAAGAACCGCGATGGTAACGGGAATGCCGAGATCTGCGGTCGCGCAGGAAATCGGATTGGACCTCACGCGCAACTTCAGGAGTGCGGCGCGGTCGATAGCATAGGACCGATTTGGAATTCAGCGAATGGAATCCGCCCTTGTAGCGGCCAGGTTAAACCGTGGTTCTCGCCCCCAAGTAATAGTGCTCTAAGGTGCTTAGCAAAAATCGAAGCGGGCTGCGAATAATTGGCGAAGGTCGTGCTATGGAAGCTGGGTGTGATCGCCAATCGGCAGGAGGAAAGCAACGTGGTCAATCTTGATCAGGTCAAAGTGACACCCCGTGATCAGCAAGTCCTAAACTTGCTGGTTCAAGGCTGCAGCAACAAAGAGATCGCAGGACAACTCCGCATCAGTCCCCGCACAGTGAAGCAGCATTTACGCACTCTGTTCCTGCGGGCTGGAATCCGCGAGGGTCGTAAACGGGTGAAATTGGCGATTGCCATGTTCGCCAGGAAAGAAGGACAGTCATGATCCCGCGCGAGCGACTTACTTCGAAAGAAATTCAGATCTCAATTCTGGTGTGGCAAGGTTTAACTAATCGCGAAATCGGAAAAATCATCGGCACCAGCGAGCAAGTGATCAAGAACCATTTGCGCAGTGCGTTTGACAAACTTGGAGTCTGGAGCCGGCTGGAATTGGCGATGTACATTGCCAGCCACGGGGGAAAGGATTGGCCTTCCGAGATCGCGAGCGCCGACTCCGCTTATAGTTCCTCGGAGGCCGATTCATGCAGAGGGCCAGCGTAGCCGGCGATAAGAACCTTGCTAAGCCATGCAGTGTCGGGTGCCCGATACAAACTCACATAGCTTTCGATCGGTGCCGGCGATGGCGAGCTTCTTTGTTCAGTTCGATTCGCCCTTTGCTGAGGTCTTACTTCTGCAAAACCTTTCACGCTCGCGGTAGCGTCGGCTTCATGTTCCGGGCGTAAATCGATGGCAGACAATAGTTTACGAGATAGAAAAGTGCGGCCTGTGAATTGCAGCAGAGAGTTCGAACTTCCGCGTGCGCGGCTCAGCAGCCGCGAACCGGCTTCGCTACCCGGGGCGAGATCTGTGATGGCTTACAAGGAATTCTTCTGGATGACGTGCAACTCCACCGAGCAACTGCGGGCGGAGTATGGCCCATTTCACACCCGAGCCGAAGCCGAAATTGAGGCCAAGAAGCTGGGCTTCGGCTACCTGCTGCGCTACGAGCATATCCTCGGCGAGGGCGAAGAGGTTCAGGAAGTGCGATGTATCTTCGTCGAGTTGGAAGGAGCGACTCCAATCGGCGTGGATGCCATTCCTGTCACTCTTCATACCCGCTGCGCAACCTGCGGCGAATCTGCCGCGCATGAAAAGAATTGGCAGGCCGAGGTCTGGGCTGATATCCACGAATTCGAGCACTCCCGCCACTTGGTCCGCCTTTTCGAGCACGCCCGCGGCCAGGGATTGAAGGAAATCTGCGACTGGCGTGGCTAGGGTTCATCTCACCAAAAGCTAACGTTTCTCTTGCTCCATCACTGGTTGCCCCATCACTGGTTCGTCCGCGAGATGGAGTCCCGGTGGAAATTCCGGTTCTGCCGAGCCGTCGGTCCGGGCGTCGGAGGCGGCGAAGTTTAGGCCGGTTTTCGTGTTGTGGTCGATCGCCTGGCCGCGTCCCATATAGAGCGAGAAGTCCCCGCGGACATCGAGTTGGTGGCCCATATTCGTAAGCTGCTGGCGGACTTCGGCAGGCACGCGATCTTCGATGAGAATCTTGCAGCCGATATTGAAATTACTGCGCACCGTGAAACGAGCCGTCTCCATGGCGGCTTGAAGATTCATGCCGTAATCGACCACATTCGAAACGAACTGAGCGTGCGCCAGCGGCTGGTTGGCGCCGCCCATGATGCCAAAGCCGATGTGATCATCTCCTCGCTCCATGAACGCCGGAATAATGGTGTGGAAGGGGCGCTTATGGCCGGCGAGCGCGTCCGGTTTCGCGGGATCCAGCATGAACAACGCTCCGCGATTCTGCAGCGGAAATCCCATGCCGCGCACGGTGATTCCCGAGCCGAAACTTGAGAAATTACTCTGGATGAGGGAAACGATATTACCCTCTTTGTCGACAACCGTGAGATAAGTTGTGTCACCCCCAGGCGGACGTCCTGCTTCCGTACTACAGTTCGCTTTTCCCGGATCAATTAGTTGTGCGCGCTGTTTCGCGTATTCCTTCGAAAGCAAGCCCACGACCGGAACTTTGGCGAAGCGAGGGTCGGCGTTGTAGCGCGCCAGATCGGCATAGGCCAATTTCATTGCTTCGATTCTCTTGTGCAGCTCTTCCGCACTGAGCGGACCAGCTTTCGCGGGAGAGAACTGCTCGAGGATGTTCAACATCTCGAGCGCAGCCATGCCCTGACCGTTGGGCGGCAATTCATAAACTTTCCATCCACGGTATGTAGTGGAGATTGGTTCGACCCACTCCGCCGAAAAATCCTGCAGATCTTCCGCGGTCATGGTGCCGCCAAGTTCACGCGAAGTGGCAAGAATGGCTTTGGCGATTTCGCCTCTATAGAAGGCTTGTGGACCGTCTGCTGCGAGCAGACCGAGCGCTTTGGCAAGGTCAGGATTTTTGAATACTTCACCCATTTGAGGCGCTTCGTCATGAACCAGGAAGACGCGCCGGGTCTCCGGATCATTTTTTAGTTTCGCGCGAGCGGCATCTTTCCAGTCCATGCCGATCATCTCCTGAACCGCAAAGCCGTTTTGCGCGTAGAAGATCGCAGGCGTAAAAAGCTCTTTCCAGGCCATGCGACCGAAGCGTTCATGCAACTTATTCCATCCCTCTACCGCGCCGGGCACGGTGACCGTGTCAATTCCGCTGTCAGGCATTTGCGTGACGCCCTTCGATTTCAAGTAATCGATGGTGAGCCCTTTAGGGGCCCATCCGCTGGCGTTCAGGCCGTAAAGTTTTCCGCTCTTCGCATCCCAGTAGATCGCGAACAAGTCTCCGCCCATGCCATTCATATCCGGTTCCATCACACCGAGAACGGCATTGGTGGCGATTGCCGCGTCCACTGCCGAACCGCCGTGAGACAGAATCTCCGCTCCCGCCTGCGAGGCTTGCACCTGGCTGCTGGCCACAATGCCATAGGCGGAGATCACCATGGAACGCGCATTGCTCCGATCTTGCGAGAATGCCAAAGTCCCGAAGGCGACCAGCAAAAGGCAGGGCAGGAATCGACGCATGTTTCGTTCTCCTTTTCGATGGAGGGGAATTCTTAGTGGAATCGTGAGGAGATGTCAATGCTACATGGACAGCGAACGAAACGGCCCGCTGTTTGACATGCGACGCTCAGTGCGCCTTGAGTTGGCTGGCGGCGGCGCGATCGATCATCCAGATCAGTTTCCCGTCGCTTGGTTTGATGAGCTTGGAGGGATACTGCTCCGCGGGAACATTTTCTTCCAGCACGGCGTGAAGCGCGGAGGCTTTGTCGGTCCCGCTCACCAGGAAAGTCACGCAACGGGCGGCGTTGAGAACCGGCAGCGTCAGGGTGATGCGGTGGGTCTGCATCTTTTCCACCCAGTTGGCTACGACGAGATGAGATTTCTCCTTCAGTGCGGCCGTTCCCGGAAAAAGCGATGCAGTATGTCCATCCGGTCCCATGCCAAGAAGGATCAAATCAAAATTAGGAACCTGTCCGGGCTGCACTTGGAAAAACTTTCGCAGAGTCTGTTCATACGCTTCGGCCACGGCGGCGGCATCGGGATTCTCGGTTTTGATCCGAAATACATTGCTGGCAGCTACCGGAATCTTCGCCAGCATGGTCTCGTCGGCCATGCGGTAGTTGCTTTCTGGGTCGGTGGGAGGAACGTGGCGCTCATCGCCCCAGAAAAAAAACATTCGATCCCAGGGCAAAGCCGTGCGAGCATTCGTGGCCAGTAAATTGTAGAGATTCTTGGGCGTCGATCCGCCTGACAGCGCGAGGGTGAAGCGTCCGTCACGGTTTACCGCTTCATTGGCGGCGCGTACAACCTCTTCCGCCGCGGCCGCAGATATCTCCTGAGGAGTCGTAAACGTTCGAATTTCGACAGCAGAACTCACGCTATCTCGCTCACGCCACTGGTCACTGCTGAGCCCAGCAGTTCTCTGCCACGGACGGCGGCGCAGCGCGCCGCCCCCAGCAATCCGGCTTTATCATTGGTAATAACCTGAACCGGAATCGATTCCACCAGCGGCCGCAGCCGCCCCTTTTCCACGAAAGCCTGCATGAATATGGGACCGCTCAGCTTGGCAAGAATCTTAGGAGAGATGCCCCCGGCCAGAAAGAGGCCACCGGTGGCCATCACTTTTAGAGCCAGATTTGCGGCTTCCTGGCCATAGACCGCCATAAAAAGATCAAGCGCCTGCTCTGCGAGTTTGTCGGTTCCAGCAAGCGCCGCCCGCGAAATCGTGGCGGCGGCATCGCCCTTTCTTAACGCCGCGGCGAACTCTGCAGATTCCTTGCCGCATCCCTTGTCGCGCAGGAACTCGTAAACATTAACCAGTCCGGGACCGGAAAGAATGCGTTCATAGCTCACGTGCCCAAAGCGCTCTGTCAAAAACCGCACCAACTCAATCTGTAAATCGCCCTGTGGACCAAAGTCGGTGTGGCCGCCCTCGCACGCGAAAATATGGTGCTGGCGTCCATCCCAGAAAAGCCCAGCTTCCCCTAATCCCGTGCCCGGCGCGATCACCGCCTGATTGCCGACGGCGGACCCGTTCACGCGATTCAAGGGGACCAGATCCCCTGCGGCCAGTTCGCCAATACCCCACGCGCTGGCTTCAAGATCATTAATCAACAAGGTGGATGGAACGCGGATATCTTCCGCCAGTTGGGACTGTTCAATCACCCAGGGCAGGTTGGAGGTTTCGACCCGCCCATTGCGCACCGGACCTGCAATCCCAAAGCAGGCTGCATCGGGACGTGTGCCGGACTCCTGTAAAAACTTAGTGACGATCTCGGCCAGTTCACGATGCTCGCGGCTAGGAAAGACGCGCTCCGTCATCAGGCGAAGATGCCCGTTCTGGGATTGAAAATAAGCCAGCCGAGCATTGGTGCCACCAATATCGCCGGCCAGAATCATTTCTCGAAGTTCCTCCAGCGGCGGCCATCGCGTTCCAGCAGTTCGTCGGCGTCTTTCGGTCCCCAGGTGCCGGATGCGTAGTTGGGGAAATTGCGAGGCGGAAGCGCCTTCCAAAGATCCAGCACAGGATTCACTACCGACCACCCCGCTTCCACCATGTCAGCGCGCTGAAACAGGGTCTGATCGCCGATCATGCAATCATGCAGCAAGCGTTCATAGCCGGTGCTGGGCTGCTTGCCGAAATACTCCTGATATTCGAAGTTCATGTCGACCGTGCCCAGTCGCATGACCGGCCCCGGCACCTTGGCCGCGAATTGCAACGAGATTCCTTCTTCGGGTTGAATGTGCAGGACTAGTTGATTTGGCATCAGATGTTCCACGGGAGTGTCGCGGAACAGCACGAATGGCGCCCGCCGGAACTGTATCACGATATGAGTATTGCGGACCGGCATTCGCTTGCCGGTGCGCAGGTAAAAAGGAACGTCCGCCCAGCGCCAGTTGTCGATCAGCAGCTTCATGGCGACAAAAGTTTCAGTTCGAGAGTCGGGGGGAACATCGGGCTCGCTGCGATAAGCGGTGACTCGTTTTCCATCTTCGGTTCCATCGCCGTATTGGCCGCGCACGCTGCGGCTGAGAACTTCTTCATCGCTCATGGGCTGAATCGCGTGCAGGATCTTGGCCTGCTCATCGCGCACCGCATTCGCGTCGAAGGAGATGGGCGGTTCCATCGCAGTCAGGCTGATCAGTTGCATGATGTGATTGGGCACCATGTCGCGCAAGGAACCGGCATGATCGAAATAACTTCCGCGCCCTTCCACTCCTACGGTCTCAGCCACCGAAATCTGCACATGGTCGATGTAGCGGCGATTCCAGACGGGCTCAAAAATTCCGTTGGCGAAACGGAACGCCATAATGTTCTGTACCGTCTCTTTGCCCAAATAGTGATCGATGCGATAAATCTGTTTTTCGTCGGCAACCTTGAGCAGTTGCTGATTGAGAGTCTTGGCCGATTCCAGATCATGCCCGAAGGGCTTCTCGATGACTACTCGGCGCCAGTGGTTATTACTCTGCTCCATCAGTCCGGCAGTCGCAAGCTTTTCTACGATGGGTCCAAAAAAACTCGGCGCTGTGGCCAGGTAATAAAAGAAATTCTCGTGCGTCGAGTGTTCCTGATTCACCTTGGTCAGGAAGTCTTTGAGTTGCGGATACAGTTTGTCGTCGTTGAAATCTCCGGTGAAGTAGTAGAAACGGCGCGCGAACCATTCCCAGAGATCGTCATCCACGCACTCCCCGCAGTACGCCTTGACGTCGTCGTGGACTCTTTTTCGGAATTCATCATTCGACAGTTGCGCGCGCGCCACACCTACCACGGCAAACTCGCGTGAAAGCAAACTGGCTCGCGCCAGGTTGAACAGGGCCGGAATCAGCATGCGTCCGGTCAAGTCGCCGGCCGCGCCAAAGATCACCATGACGCAAGGATCACCTTGCTTGCCGATGCGTGGTGGTGCTGCCGCCGGATGTTCCGCTAGTTCAGCCATGAGTAAGTCCTCTGCATCCGATGGAGAATTCCGCCAGCGAAGTTCCGATAAAAGACCCGCTAGAAAAAGATCCGCTGGAAAACGAAGCTGCGGACTATGCGGACTTCTTTACTTTGTCAGCGCCCTGCTCGATGTGTCCACCAAATTTCTGCCGCATGGCGGAGAGCATCTTCTCGGCAAAGGTGTGCTGCTGCCGCGAACGGAAGCGCACGAACAGCGCTGCGGATAACACGTCCACCGGCACCGCTTCTTCGATCGCCGCCTGGATCGTCCATCGGCCTTCGCCGGAATCTTCCACGTATCCTTCGTATTCCGAGAGCGTGGGATTCTCCGTCAGAGCCATCGCGGTCAAATCAAGCAACCAGGAACTGATCACGCTGCCGCGCCTCCAGACTTCCGCAATGTCCGGCAGATTCAAATCGTAGCGCATGTCTGCCGGCAAATCTTTGCTGGTGGCGTTTTTGAAAATGTCGAAACCCTCGGCATATGCCTGCATGATGCCGTACTCGATGCCGTTGTGCACCATCTTCACGAAATGGCCCGCGCCCGATGGGCCGCAATGAATGTAGCCATTCTCTGCGGTGCCGCCGAGTTTCTCTCTTCCGGGCGTGCGCGGAATGTCGCCTTTACCTGGAGCCAGCGTCTTGAAAATAGGATCGAGCCGCTGCACCGCCTCTTTCGGACCGCCAATCATCATGCAGTAACCGCGCTCGATGCCCCACACACCGCCGCTGGTTCCGACATCGATATATTGAATGCCCTTACTCTTCAGTTCACCCGCGCGCCGAACATCATCTTTGTAGTAAGAGTTGCCGCCGTCGATAATGGCATCGCCCGCCTGCAGGTGCCCAGCAAGTTTCTGCACAGTCGCCTCTGTCGCGGCACCCGCCGGAACCATGATCCACACGGCCCGCGGGGGCGTGAGCTTGCCGATCAGATCGTCGAGTGAAGTCGATCCAGTTGCGCCCTCACCCGCCAGTTTTTTTACCGAGTCAGCGCTCAAGTCAGAAACGACCAGCTGATGTCCGCCGTGCATTAGGCGCCGCGTCATGTTCGCGCCCATCTTGCCCAAACCCACCATTCCCAATTGCATGCTTCGCTCCTAATGTGTTGCCGGCGTTTCGCCGGCACTTGCGAGGGCGTCGAGCCGTCGCACTGATTGCCATCGCAGTGACTGCCAAAATCGATTGCCAGTAATTCTTAGAGTGCTTTCTGAACGGCCGCCTGCAAAGCCGCTAAACCCGCCTTCAGATTGCTCCCCAGATGAACCCGCAGCGCGCGCCGCCCACGATCGGCCAGTACCTGAAAATCCCCCCGCGCCTGTGCCGCCTTGACTATTCCGAAAGTATATTTTTGCCCCGGAACCGGCAGTTCCACGGCGTCATCGCAAGTGATTTGCAGAAACACCCCTGAATTCGGACCACCCTTGTACGCCTGGCCGGTTGAATGCAGAAATCGCGGTCCGAAGCCCAAACAGGTGGCCACGCGCTTTTTATCGCGTACCAAGTAGCGTAGAGCCTGAAGGCTGGCTTCGTGCTCCGCATTCATCTGAATGTAGCCGAGGACAGCGAAGTAATCGCCAGTCTTTATGCGCGCTAGATGAGCCTTGAGATATCCCGCCAACGACTTCTCGCCGCCAGCGGCCTTCGCCAGTTCCGCGGAATTTATTTCGTCGGTAAATAATTTGATGCCGCTGTCTTCAAGGATGGGTTTTTCCGGCGGCAAAGATCCGTTCTTTTCGTATTCAGTAGTCAGCTTGCGAGTCTCGATTTTGCTGGCCTCGACATCGGGCTGATTGAAAGCATTGATGCCGATAATCGAGCCTGCAACGGCAGTCGCGATTTCCCACCGAAAAAATTCCGCGCCCAAGTCATAAATGTCTGCCATGCTGATGCGCACGACCGGATGCCCAGCCTTCTCAATCGCTGCCACTTTCGCATCCTGATCCGCGTCGGGGCCAGAGTCCAGCCGAACATAGACGAACACGCGATCGTTGCTATAAACATCCGCGTTAGTCAGACCCTCACGGTCGACGGGAATAATTCCTTTGCCGACTTTGCCAGTCGACTCGGCAAGCAATTGTTCCAGCCACGCTCCCAGATCTGAAATTCCGGGAGAAGTGATGAGCGTAACTTTATCGCGCCCGGCATTAGACGCCGTTCCCAGAATGATGCCCAGCACGGCGCCGGAATTTTCTTCGACCTTCACGCCCGGCCCGCAAGCTCGCACCATCTCCGCTGCCCGCGCCAGAAATTTCTTTGTGTCGATCCCGATTACCGCCGCCGGAACCATCCCGAAATTCGAAAGCGCGGAATAACGTCCACCGATCGAAGGACGCCCGAAGAATACATGCAGAAAATGATCCGCTTCTGCCACCTGCTGCATCTTCGATCCCGGGTCGGTGATGGCTACGAAGTGACTGCCGACCTTTACCGCGCCCACTGCCTGCTTCGTGCGCTCGAAAAAATATTGTTTGAAAATGTTCGGTTCCAGCGTGCTGCCGGATTTGCTGGAGACAATAAAAAGTGTCGTCGGAATGTCGATCTGATGCTCGAACGATTTCACCTGAGCAGGATCGGTGGAGTCGAGCACGTGGAGGGTAGGAAAGTGAGGAATCCTGCCGAAGGTCATGCGCAGCACTTCAGGACAAAGACTGGACCCGCCCATGCCCAGCAGCAATACGTGCTGGAAGCCGCGATTTTGAACCTCTTTCGCAATCTTCTGGAGTTGATCGTGCTGGGCAGTCTGTTCTTCGACGATATCGAGCCACCCCAGCCACTTGTCTTCGTCGCTGCCTGTCCACAGGGTAGCGTCGCGTTGCCACAAACGCTGCATGTTGCCGCGCGATTGCCACTCCGCAATCGTGCTTTTTACCGTCGCAGCCAGCGGTTCCGGCAGTGAGGTTTTCAGTCGGCTCACGGTCTATCCTTTTTGTTGCGCGGCTTTTTGCTGCGTGTTCTTTTTGACTGCGGCCAGGAGTTTTTCAAAAGCATCGGCGAACAGCTTGACGCCGTCCGTGGTCAGTTTATCGGTCACTTCTTTGATGGAAATTCCTGCGCGACCTAAATCTTCCATGACTTTGGCGGCTGCCGGCACATCTTCGGTAAGGCTGTTTCGCAGTTTCCCGTGATCGCGGAAAGCGTCGACTGTGGCGGGAGGCATGGTGTTCACCGTGTCGGGCCCGATTAGTTCCTCCACGTAAATGACGTCACGGTAGTTGGGATTTTTTGTGCTGGTGCTGGCCCATAGCACGCGCTGGGTTTGCGCGCCCTTGGCGGCCAGAGCCTGCCAGCGCGGTCCGCTGAAGATTTTCTGGTAGCGCTGATAGGTGAGCTTGCCGTTGGCGATGGCAACTTTCCCGAGCAGGCTCTTGAGTAAAGTTTGTTGCTTCGGGTCGGAAGTTGCTTTGATCTTTTCTTCCAACTTGGAGTCGACCAGAGTATCGATGCGGCTGATGAAAAAGCTGGCAACGCTCGCCATTTTTTTCAGATTGCCACCGCGGCCGGCCAGGTCTTCGAGTCCCGCGATATAGGCCTCGGCAACTTTCTCATAGACTTCCTGCGCGAACAATAATGTGACGTTGATATTTATGCCTTCGCCAATTAATTGACGAATCGCCGGAATGCCCTGCGCCGTGCCTGGGACTTTAATCATGACATTCTCGCGCTTAACCGCCTTCCACAGGCGCCGCGCTTCGGCAATCGTTTCGTCCGTCTTCAGAGCCAGTAATGGCGAGACTTCCAGACTCACATATCCATCGCGGAAATGGGACTCCTCATATACGGAGCGAAGCGCGTCTGCCGCATCCTGGATATCACGAATGGCGACCTGCTCGTAAATTCCAGTGGCATCAAGATCGCCCCGAGCGGCAAGCGAATGCACCATGTCGTCATACAGAGAGCTATCGCCAATCGCCTTTTCAAAGATAGAAGGATTCGAAGTCATTCCCCGCAAACCGTCTTCGGTAATCAGTTTGGTAAGTTTGCCCGTGGTGAAAAGGTCGCGCCGGATGTAGTCGAGCCACATCGACTGTCCGTAATCGAGCAATTGCTTGAGCGGATTTTTAGTAGCTTTCGAATTTTCCAAAACTCCAGTTGGCTGCATAAATATTCTCCTACGATTTTATTGGAGGCGTGGTCGGCTACGCCTCGTGTTTGCAGGAAAGCTTGAGACGCAAAATTCTGCGTATCTGCAAAGCTAGTTCTGCTCCATCGCCGCGTGCGCTTCCTTTACCACGGCGTCTACGGTGAATCCGAAATACTTCAAAAGATCCTTCAATGGCGCGGAAGCTCCGAATCGATGCATACCGACGTTGCGTCCCTTGAGGCCGGTATAGCGCTCCCAGCCAAAAGTCGCCGCCATCTCCACAGAGACACGCGCCGTCACGTCCGGTGGAAGAACGCTCTGTTTATAAGCCGCATCCTGTTTTTCAAAAATTTCCCATGAAGGCATGCTGACGACCCGCGCCTTAACGCCCTCAGCCTTCAACTTCTCGTATGCTTCTACGCACAGCGATACTTCGCTGCCGGTCGCTAATAGAATCACATCCGGTTTGCCTCCGGCATCTGCCAGCACGTACGCGCCCTTCGCCACGCCGGACGCCGAGGCGTATTTCGTGCGATCGAGAGTCGGTAGATTTTGTCGCGTTAAAACCAGTGCAACCGGCGAGCTCTGTAATTGCACAATGATCTTCCACGCTTCCGTAACTTCGTTGGCATCGCCGGGACGGAGCACAATCAAATTCGGCATTGCCCGCAGCGACGCTAATTGCTCAATCGGCTGGTGAGTCGGGCCATCCTCGCCCACGCCAATGGAATCGTGAGTGAAAATAAAAATCGACGGACACTGCATCAGCGCGGCCAGCCGGATGCTCGCCCGCATGTAATCGCTGAAGTTGAAGAACGTTGCGCCGAACGCGCGAATGCCGGAGACAGTCATTCCATTCACGCTCGCGCCCATTACGTGCTCACGCACTCCGAAGTGGAGATTGCGGCCAGCCGGCGTGGCCGCCTGAAAATCCCCCGCCCCTTCAAATTTCAGTGTGGTCTTGTTCGAAGTCGCCAGGTCCGCCGATCCGCCGATGACCCAGGGAATGTTCTGCGCGATGACGTTCAAAACTTTGCCGGAGCTTTCGCGGGTCGCCACGCCTTTGGCGTCGGCTGGAAATGTGGGAAGGTTCTTATCCCAGCCCTCTGGCAATTCATGATGCTGCATGTGATGCAGTCGCTCCGCCAGTTCTGGATACTTCTGAGAATATTGATCGAAAAGAGCGGACCACTCCGCGCGCAAGTCGCGCCCGCGTCTCCCGATTCCCTCGCGAAAATGTTCCCGCACACCATCCGGAACCAAGAACTTCGCATCTTCCGGCCAGCCGTAGAACTTCTTGACCAGCCGCACCTCTTCTTCGCCCAAGGGCTCGCCGTGGGCGGCGTTGGTGTCCTGCTTGTGCGGGGAACCGTAACCAATGTGACTGTCGACGATGATGAGCGTCGGCCGGTCTTCTGTTTTGTGGAAAGTTTCAAAGGCCCGCGCCAACATTGTCAGATCGTTGGCATCCGCCACGCGGGTCACATTCCATTGATATCCTACAAAACGAGTCGCCACATCTTCACTGAACGACCAATTGGCCGGACCATCCAAAGTGATGTGATTGTGGTCGTAAATCCAGCAGAGATTCGAAAGTTTTAAATGCCCGGCGAGCGAGGCAGCTTCGCCTCCAATGCCCTCCATCAAATCGCCGTCCGAACACATGGCGTAGACCTTGAAGTCAAAGATTTTGAAATCCGGGCGATTGAAATTCGCAGCCAGCCATTTGCTGGCAATCGCCATCCCCAGGCTGTTGCCCACCCCTTGCCCTAGCGGGCCGGTCGTGGTCTCAACTCCGGAAGTGACATGCGACTCAGGATGACCCGGAGTCAAGCTTCCCAACTGCCGGAAGCGCTTGATGTCCTCCATGGGAACCGCGAGTTCCTTCAACACCTTCCCGTTCTTGTCCAGCCGCCGCACCTCTGTGAGATTGAGCATGGCGTAGAGCAACATGGAGGCGTGCCCGTTGGAGAGCACGAAGCGATCGCGATTCAGCCAGGTGGGGTCCGCAGGATCGTAGCGCAGAAATTCCTGCCACAAGCAATAAGTCACCGGCGCCAGTCCCATGGGAGCGCCGGGATGGCCTGAGTTCGCTTGCTGTACCGCGTCAATCGCCAGGGTTCGAATCGTGTTGATGCAAAGCGTATCCAGTTGCTGTCCTGTTACCAATACTTGTTCACTGGCGACCATGCGAATGCGCTCCTTAATGGGGAGATTCCCGCCGGAGAGATCAACCTAACAACTAATTAGAGTTTCCGCTCATAGAAAGGGTTCAACCAGGAAAGGGTTCAACCAGCAGAAAGTGTATCAAGTTCTTATGGTATGTGGATTGCGCTACGGTGAAAAACTGGAATGGATCGGGGTTTTACTTTACTTCAGAAGGCTTAGGTATGTGCTTTCGCTTTGGGAAACCTGAGTTGCTTCCTGCACGAACTTGACGAATTGGCGCAGGCTTTCGCGCTCCGTCGGCGCCATTCCACCGAAACGAATGCGAACTCCGTTGGCGGGGCCGCCACGAGTGACTATGCCACTTAGCGCAAACCCCTTCACCCAGATTTTTCCATTAGGAACCCATAATCCGATCTCCACTTTCGCGCCAGGATCGATCGGATGTGCGGTTTCCACCAGGCATCCGCCCACACTGGTATTCGAAAGATTGCCCCAGATGGGATTCGGGGTTTCATCCACGCGAAGCTCGACCGCAACGAAGCACTTGATTCGTGGATTCCGCCGCCGGTCGCTACCCCAGTTCGGAGTGAATAGATCCGGTGCAAACGGAGGAGGGTCGGAGATTGGCGTCGGAAGCGGCTGAGGCGCGGGCGCTGATTGTGTTGTGGACTTTTCGTGCGAGGCGCCGGCCTTTATCTGGCGCATAGCCGTGAGCAGCGCTTCTTCGCGCTTTCCAGCCGGGGCTTCGCGGTAGGCCTGCAAGAGCGTTCCGACGTGCCGCACAAGGTCCGGATCAGATAGTATCCGGGTCCAGTCAGTTCCTGTTGCTGCACTCATCAATACGCTCTTTCATTACTATGGTGTTTGCTTCCGTACAGCTTGAACCGTCGGTTACCTTCCTTCAAGATGACCTAAGTCACAGACTTGTGGTATCTACCGTGTTGAGCAGTTCGGAGGTTTTCGCGTTTCTCTGACTGCGTTTTTATAAACCTGGTCTACTGAAGCGAATCCTTTGCATCTCAAAGGTCTGCAAACGAATCAAATCGGACGAGTTATGCTAGATACGAGGAAGGGCGTAACGGTTTTTCCGAGCTACCGAACGTTCCCAAAATCTAAAGAATGCGTTGCTCATTGACAGTTTCTTGGAAAGTTTCTCGAATGGCAGGTCTCGCTTTTTTAGCGGCGTTTGCCGCCGCGAGCTCACTCGCTCAAACCACGAACGACAGTACTTCTGCCCCTAATGTTTCCTTGCCGGGACAGCAAAATCCATTCCTGGGAAGCGCCCCCGAAGGCAACCCCACGGGAGAAGTCCTGCAGATTGACTTCAAGGACGCGATTGACCGGGGGTTGCGCAACAATCTGGGGCTGTTGCTCGCTTCGGACCAAACCCAGACCGCGCGCGGAGAACGATGGAAGGAGCTCAGCGAATTACTTCCGAACGTGAGCGCGCACATCATAGAGAGTGCCCAGACTGAGAGCCTTGCGGCGCTGGGATTCGACAAGCTCGGGTCTTTTTTTGCTTCTCCAGGCGGCAAGAAGTTCCCGGCGGTAATACCTGCGTTCAATTACTTTGACGCCCGAGCTTCTCTCAGCCAGTCGATCTTCAATTTCAGGAATCTGGAACGAGAGCGTTCCGCGGTCGAGAGCCTGAAGGCCTCCCAATTCAGCTATAAAGATGCGCGGGAAATGGTCGTGCTTGCCGTGGGCAATTCATATTTGCAGGCGATTGCCGCGGGGGCGCGAGTGGAAACCTCCGAAGCGCAGGTGAAGAGCGCGCAGGCGCTTTTCGACAAAGCGTCCGATCAACAGAAAGCAGGACTGACTCCCGCGATCGACGCGTTGCGCTCACAGGTTGAGCTTCAAACCCGCCAGCAGCAATTGATTGTGGCTCGCAACGATCTGGCCAAGCTGCGCTTGAGTGTAGCCCGCATTATTGGGTTGCCGCCGGGGCAGGAGTTCGTTCTCACCGAGAAAGCGCCTTACCAGGCATTGACACCTCTGACCTTAGACATCTATTTGCAACGGGCCTATGCCACCCGAGCGGACTATCAAGCCGCAATAGCGCAGGTGCGGGCGGCAGAACTCTCGCGAAAAGCGGCTTCGGCGGGACATTATCCCACCATCGGCATCGATGCGAATATCGGCGATATCGGCGTGACTCCATCTCATTCGAATGGCACATGGCAGGTGGATGGTGGCATTAATATTCCTATCTTTGCCGGTAATCGCACGCATAGCGATGTGCTCGAGGCGGACGCACAGTTAAAGCAGGCGCGCTCGCAGCTGGGGGATCTCCGCGGCCGCATTGATTATGAGGTTCGAATCGCCCTTCTGGACTTGAATGCTGCGGCCGACCAGGTGGCCGTGGCGCGCAGTTCCGTCGACTTGGCCGAACAGGCACTCAAGCAATCGCAAGATCGTTTCACCGCAGGCGTTACCGACAACCTCGAAGTAGTGCAGGCGCAAGAAGCGGTGGCCAGCGCTCACGAGAGTTATATTGAGAGTCTTTATGCTCACAATCTCGCCAAGGTGGAACTGGCATATGCCATCGGCGATGCGGAGCGGGGCGTCAAACAATATTTGAAAGGCGTTCAATAGCGTATGGAACAAACCACACAGAGTCCGCCCACCAGAGACGAAAAAACCGAAGCCGAAAAGCCGGCGAACACGACCAAGCCGTTACCGGCCACCGAGGAAGATTTTCGCAGCGGACGATCGCGCACGCAAAGTTCCGGCTTTCGAATCGGGGTGGGGATTGCAATCATCGTCCTTCTTATCGCCGGTTTCTTCGCTTATCGCTATTTCACCAGTTACGAATCGACTGACGATGCCGAGGTCGATGGCCATATCAATCCCATCAGCGCACGCATCTCAGGGCACGTCGTAAAACTGAACGTCGACGACAATCAATATGTGCAGGCAGGAACCGTGCTGGTGGAGATCGACCCAACCGATTACCAGGTCGCCTATGACCGGGCCAAGGCCGAATACGAAAACGCTCAGGCAGCGGCACTCGCAGCGGGCGTGAACGTGCCGATCACCGGAGTGAATACCAGCAGCCAGATTTCCGCGACCGAAGCTGACGTCAGCAATGCCCGGGCTGGCATTCAGGCTGCGAAGCAACAGTTCGAAGCAGCCAAGGCACAACTGCAAGAGGCTGAAGCCAATAATGTGAAAGCGCAGAATGACCTCGGCCGCTACAAGCAGTTGGTCGAAAAACAGGAAATTTCCCAGCAGCAATACGATCAGGCTACAGCGGCGGCCCAAGCCAGCGCCGCAGCGGTGGAAGGCGCGAGGGCCAGCGCTGACGCAGCCCAACAACAGGTAACGCAAGCGCAGGGAAAACTTGTTCAGGCCGAAGCTAACTCTCGCTACGCGAATACTGCGCCTCGACAAATGCAGATTATTCGCGCACGCGCTTCTTCTGCGCTGGCCGAAGCGCAGCAGAAGAAAGCTGATCTGGACCAAGCTGTGTTGAATCTGCAATACACGAAGATCGTGGCGCCGGTAAACGGAGTCGTCAGTGACCGCACCGTGGAAGTCGGACAGAATGTGTCTCCCGGTCAGGAATTGATGAAGATTATTAATCTTGACGATGTTTGGATTACGGCGAACTTCAAAGAAACGCAGCTGCGGCGAATGAAGGTTGGGCAACGGGTCACGATTGAAGTGGACGCCAACGGCAGAACCTACTACGGAACAGTAAACAGCGTTGCCGGAGCCAGTGGCGCACGCTTCAGCTTGTTACCTCCGGAAAATGCCACTGGCAATTACGTAAAAGTCGTACAGCGCATCCCGGTCAAGATTGTTCTCGATCGTGATTCGAACAAAGATCACGAATTGCGTCCCGGCGAGTCTGTAAACCCGAAGGTCTGGATTCGTTAATGGGTGCTGCTACCGTAACCATGGATCGCGGGGGCGAGCACGCCGATGCGTGGCGTCCCGCATACAATCCGTGGGTCATTGCCATGGCGGTTACGCTGGCGACTTTCATGGAAGTACTCGACACTTCCATCGCTAACGTCGCGTTGCCGCACATTGCGGGAAGTCTTTCGGCCGGCCAGGACGAAAGCACCTGGGTTCTCACTTCCTACCTGGTTTCGAATGCGATCGTCCTTCCTCTGAGCGGATGGCTATCGTCCATTGTCGGCCGCAAGAATTTCTACATGGGCTGCGTGGCTCTGTTCACCATCAGTTCGTTTCTGTGTGGGCTCGCGCCGAATCTGACAACGCTGATCATCTGCCGGGTTCTGCAGGGCGCCGGTGGCGGAGGATTGCAGCCTAGCGAGCAAGCCATTCTGGCCGATACGTTTCCCCCTGCGAAACGCGGCATGGCTTTCGCCGTATATGGAGTAGCAGTTGTCACAGCGCCAGCCATCGGTCCGACGTTGGGTGGTTGGATTACCGACAATTTTACCTGGCGCTGGATTTTTTTCATTAACATCCCGGTCGGAATCATTTCCATTCTCCTTACGACGAAATTGATTCAGGATCCGCCTTACTTTCACCGCCGAAAACTCAGCGAAACCAAAATTGACTATATTGGCCTCGGCTTTGTCGCTCTTGGCTTAGGCACTCTGCAGGTCGTGCTCGACAAAGGGCAACGCGATGACTGGTTCGAGTCTCACTTCATCCTGTTTCTAACGCTGGTTTCAGTTACTTCGCTGGTCTTCGTCATCTTCTGGGAATGGCGACACAAAGATCCGATTATCGATCTGCACTTATTCCGGGATCGCACATTCGGTATTTCAAATCTATTGATGTTCATGCTCGGATTCGCCCTGCTCGGGAGCACCGTTCTTTTACCGCTTTTCATGCAGACGCTGCTCGGATATACGGCACAGCAAGCGGGAATGGCGCTGATGCCCGGCGGATTCGCGATCATGCTGCTGCTGCCCCTGGTGGGATTTCTCTTGTCGCGCTACAGTCCGCGCTGGCTGCTGGTCTTCGGTCTGTCGGTTCTGTCGTTCTCTCTGTTTCACATGACGAATTTCGATCTTCAGATTGACTTTCGCACTGCCGTGGTTGCCCGCATCTTTCAAGCGGTGGGGATGGCTTTTCTGTTTGTTCCGATCAACACTGCCGCGTATGCGTTCTTGCCGCGCGAGAAGAACAATGCAGCTTCCGGTCTAATGAATCTGGCGCGCAACATCGGCGGCAGCGTGGGGATTTCCGTGGTCGCCACCATGCTGGAACGGCGCACCCAGGTGCATATGACCGATTTCTCCAGCCATCTGAGTTCATCCAATTCCGCCTTGCAGTCCATGATCCAGGGGGCTTCACGCGCCATGCAGACGCACGGCGCCAGCGCTTCCGGGGCAACACGGCAAGCCTATGCGCTCATCCAAGGAACGGTCCTGCGGCAGGCTACGATGCTTGCTTATATTGATTGCTTCTGGTTTCTCGGAGTGGCTATCATGGCGATGATTCCCATGGTTTTTCTGATGAGAAAGACGAAGCCGGGCGGGATGGCGGTACACTAAATACAGCTATGTTCCGCCTCATCACTATCGAGCGTGAGTACGGCTCCGGCGCTGCGGCTATTTCCGCGCAACTAGCCGATCTGCTTGGCTGGAAGCTTTGGGACCGTTTTCTTACCGAAGAGATTGCTCGCCTTGCCCACGTGGATCCATCGGCCGTAAAGCGCTGCGACGAGCGCATGGACAGCCGCTTTCACCGCTTCGCCAAGACTTTCTGGCGCGGCAGTTACGAACGCAGCGCTCAACTGAGCAATCAAATGTTCGATACGGACCGCATGATGGCGATGATGCAGGAGACGATGGATCGAATTGGGCGCGAAGGAAATGCGGTCATTGTTGGGCGCGGCGCTCCATTTTTCCTGCGCGAGCATCCTGCGGCGTTCCACGTTTTTCTGTACGCGCCAAGATCGGAAAAGATACGCCGCATCGTTGCCGATGGCCACAGTGAAGCAGAAGCCATCGAACTGGTTGATTCGATCGATCGCGAGCGTATCGCTTATGTGAAGCACTACTTCAACGCCGACTGGCCCACGCGCTCTCTCTATCACGTGATGCTCAACACTGCCGTGGGCAACGAATCAGTTGTCCAGACCATTCTAGACACCATGCGGCTGGTTGAAGGCCGACCGAAAGCCACAGACTACGAGCCTCAAAACCTGACTGCACCCGCCGAAAATTCGAGCCTGCGATAATTCTGCGTACGATACTTCTTGCGTACCCTAATTTTCGCGGACGTTAATCTCGCGTCTAGGGAACAACGCGCGTTTCTTGCGCAGCCTGCGGCCGCGCTGGATGCTGTGGTGCGGGGCAACAATTTTCAGCGCAAACGTCTTGCCGTGGCCCCAGTGATCCCAGCGCACGCCGCTCAGTACTCGGATTCGTGCGCTCAACGATCAGCTCGCGAATCATCGCGATGAACTTGGGATGCACGCCTACCGTCTTCGCCCGGACCATTGGTAAAGCGAGCGAATCGCAGAGTTGCCGCGCCTCAATATCGAGGTCGTAGAGAACTTCCATGTGATCGGAGATGAAACTGATCGGAGCCAGGACGACCGCGCTGGCCAGATTGCGGCTTTTCACTTCGCGCAGGTAGTCGAGAATATCCGGCTCCAGCCAGGGTTGTCCTGGCGCGCCGCTGCGGCTTTGATATACCAATGCATCGTTTCCGACTCCGAGTCGTGACGAGACCAGCTTCCTCACTTCTTCCAGTTGGCGGACGTAATCGCTGGTTTTGGCCATGGATAGCGGGATGCTGTGCGCAACGTAGATGACCTGAATATTTTGTTGCGCGTCCGCGGGAACCTGCTGCAACGCATCGCGCACGCGATCTTCGCTTGCTTCAATGAAGCCGGGATGATTGAAGAATGGGCGCAACTTATCGATTTCGGGAGCGCCCGAACCTATTTCTTTTTGTGCGCGAGCAATGTCTTCGCGATACTGGCGACATCCGGAATAGGAACTGTAGGCGGAAGTCACAAAGGCAAGAGCCCGGCGAATGCCATCTTGCCGCATCCGCTGCAAGGTCTCGGCCAGCATGGGATGCCAGTTGCGATTTCCCCAATAAACCGGAAGCTTTGGGCCGTGCTGCTCCAGTTCGGTCTTGAGAGCCGCGATCAGTTCGCGTGTCTGCTGATTGATCGGACTCTTTCCTTCAAAGTGATAATAGTGTTCTGCGACCGCCAGCATGCGCTCGCGCGGAACATTCCTACCTCGCAGAACATTTTCAAGAAAAGGAATGACATCTTCCGGCGACTCAGGGCCGCCGAAAGAGACAACGAGAATAGCGTCGTAATTCATGGGTTCGGCTCAGGGATGAGTTGTGGATATCTCGCGAAAAAATAGTTTGAAGGGCGGCGTTGCGTGTGACGCGTTAGACGGATTCGTTTTGGGAATCGGGAGTCGCACGTGGTATCCCCCCTCCCCCCACCCCCGGGAAAGGCACGACTGGCGCGGGTTTTGCAAAAAGCGTCTGCAAAATCCGGAAGGCAAAAGAGTTAGAGGTCAAAATCTTGAAAACGCGAGACTTAAGCCGCTTCCTGCGGCCTTCGTCTTACGCTCGCTTCTCCGTGACCATGATCCGCTAATTTACCTGTGGAACGCAAGGTCAGATGTCACAGAGGGGCTGTGGATAAGAGTAAGGTCTGGCAATAATATATTCAACTGCGAGCGAGTCCATCACTATGGCGCGCGCTGTACCCTGGTCCCAACCGTAAACATCTGGCTTCACGATGAAAGACACATAGACGCGCATTTCTGCCTTTGAGTAACCGTAACAATTAGGGAATGCCACCCGTTCGAGTCATTGAGTTTAATTTCGAGTCATTGAGTTCTATAAAAAGGGATGT
>PKXU01000105.1:0-244 GCA_003132445.1 Acidobacteriaceae bacterium
GCGAAATTTTGCAGCTCAAAGAGACGTTGAATACGATGGTCGAGCAGTTGCGATCGTTCGCCGCCGAAGTCACGCGCGTGGCCCGTGAAGTGGGCTCCGAAGGCCGGTTGGGCGGACAGGCAAACGTGCCCGGCGTCGCCGGAACATGGAAGGATCTTACTGACTCCGTGAACGCCATGGCCGGCAACTTGACCGGTCAGGTGCGAAACATTGCCGAAGTCACGACGGCTGTGGCCCGCGGCGA
>PKXU01000105.1:262-111946 GCA_003132445.1 Acidobacteriaceae bacterium
CGCGTGGCGCGCGAAGTCGGTACCGACGGCAAACTTGGCGGTCAGGCGCAGGTGCCCGGTGTCGCCGGAACCTGGAAGGATCTTACGGACAACGTCAACGTCATGGCCGTCAACCTGACTGAGCAGGTGCGCGGCATTGTGAAAGTCGTGACCGCTGTCGCTAACGGAGACCTCACGCAAAAGCTCACGGTAAACGCCAAGGGCGAAGTCGCGGCTCTGGCGGAAACCATCAACAACATGACCGGCACACTGGCAACGTTCGCCGATCAGGTCACGACTGTCGCCCGCGAAGTAGGTGTGGAAGGCCGTCTGGGTGGCCAGGCCAATGTGCCGGGCGCCGCCGGAACGTGGAAGGACCTTACCGGCAACGTTAATCTTCTGGCCGATAACTTGACCAACCAGGTACGCGCGATCGCGGAAGTCGCAACCGCCGTCACCAAGGGCGATTTGACGCGGTCGATTCAGGTGGAAGCCAGCGGCGAAGTGGCGGAGCTGAAAGACAATCTCAACACGATGATTGACAATCTTCGCCTCACGACCGATCGCAACACCGAACAAGACTGGCTCAAGACCAACCTGGCGCGGTTTACCGGAATGTTGCAGGGTCAGCGCGATCTGACTACCGTCGGCCGCATGTTGCTTTCTGAACTTGCACCGCTGGTGAACGCGCAGCAAGGGGTTATTTACCAGATGGAGACCGAGGAATCGGCGAGCATGACCCTGCTCTCAGCATTTGCCGACGATGGCGAGAATGGACAACTGCGCCGGGTAAGGCTCGGCGAAGGACTCGTGGGACAGGTGGCGGCGGAAAAGCGCCGCATGTTGATTTCAGACTTGCCGGAAAAAACCATTTCAATCCGATCCGGGTTGTTTGAATCGGTTCCACGGAATGTCATCGTCCTGCCAGTGCTCTTCGAAGACCGGGTCAAGGCGGTAATCGAACTGGCGTCGTTGAACGCATTCACCGCCTCGCATCTGGCGTTCCTCGAACAGCTCACTGCCAGCATCGGCATCGTGCTGAATAGCATTGAAGCGACGATGCAGACCGAAGGCCTGCTGAAACAGTCGCAGCAGCTCGCGGCTGAATTGCAGACTCAGCAGAAAGAGCTGCAACAGACCAACGAGCAGTTAGCACAAAAAGCGCAACAGCTTGCCGAGCAGAACGTCGAAGTGGAACGCAAGAATCAGGAAATCGAGCAAGCTCGCCGCGCACTGGAAGAGAAGGCAAAAGAACTCGCTCTCACTTCCAAGTACAAATCAGAATTCCTCGCTAACATGTCTCACGAGCTGCGGACCCCGCTGAACAGCATTCTCGTTCTGGGTCAGCAACTCAGCGAGAACCCCGATCACAACTTGACTCCGAAGCAGGTGGAGTTCGCGCGTACTATTCATGGCGCGGGCACCGACTTGCTGAACCTGATCAGCGACATCCTCGATCTCTCCAAGATCGAATCGGGCACTGTATCGGTCGAGGCGGAGGAAATCTTCTTCGCAAACCTGCTCGAGATGGTCGCAAGACCCTTCCGGCACGAAGCGGAGAACCGGAAACTTGCTTTCGAAGTGCAGGCCGATCCGTACCTCAGCCGCAGTTTGGTGACGGACTCAAAGCGTTTGCAACAAGTGCTGAAGAACCTGTTGTCAAACGCGTTCAAGTTCACCGAGCACGGTTCCGTACGGCTCTCGGTGTCGGTCGCTGCAAAAGGATGGAGCGAAGATCATCCCATTCTCAGCGGTGCGGCGTCGGTCGTCGCTTTCGAAGTCACCGATTCTGGTATCGGAATCGCACTCGATAAACAGCGCATCATCTTCGAGGCCTTTCAACAGGCAGATGCCAGCACCAGTCGCAAGTACGGAGGCACGGGCCTGGGCTTGGCAATCAGCCGCGAACTCGCCAGCCTGCTGGGCGGCGAAATTCAACTTCGCAGCACACCCGGCCAAGGCAGCACCTTCACGCTCTATCTGCCTCTGACGTATGTTGGACCGACTGCGTCGAGGTTGACGGCGGGGCCGGATGGCAGAGTTTTTTCGCCGGTCACTCCTCTGCAACTTTCCAACATCGTTGTCTCCGAGCGTCCGGTCGAGCAAATTGCCGACGACCGCAACAATTTGCAGCCGGACGATCCTGTGCTGCTGATTGTGGAGGACGATCCTCACTATGCTCGCGTGCTTTGCGATTTGTCGCGGGATAAAGGGTTCAAGGTGCTGGTGGCCCTGCGCGGTTCGGAAGCACTGGCACTGGCTCGAGAGTTCCATCCCACGGCCGTTTCCCTGGACGTATTCCTGCCCGATATGCTGGGCTGGACCGTGCTCAATCATTTGAAACAGGACCCAGCTACGCGGCACATTCCGGTGCAAATGCTGACCCTGGATGAGGACCGGCATCATGGCCTGGCTCGAGGCGCATTTGCGTTCGTCACCAAGCCGACGAGTCCGGAAGAGCTGGAGTCGGCTCTCTCACGCATCAAAGATTATTCGTCTCCGCGCCGTAAGCGATTGTTGATCGTAGAAGATAATCCGGCGGAACAACTGAGTATCGGCGAGCTGCTTGGCTATGACGATATTGACGTCACCGTCGTAGATACGGGTGCGAAAGCCCTCGAAACGGTGAGCAAGGAATCCTTCGACTGCGTAGTGCTCGACTTGCGATTGCCGGACATGACTGGCTTCGACGTTCTGGAACGCATGCGCGATCTTCCCCAGGTGAGCGACCTGCCGGTCGTCGTCTTCACTGGCAAAGAGCTGTCTCCTGAAGAAGACGCGCGCCTGCACACCCTGGCTCGCAGTGTGGTGGTGAAGGGGGTGGAATCACCCGAGCGATTGCTCGATGAGACTGCGCTCTTCCTGCACCGTGTGGTCGCCGATCTGCCGCAAGAAAAACAAAAAATGCTGGATCGGCTGCACCGCTCCGACGAGGCGCTCGTGGGCAAGAAGGTGCTTGTCGTTGATGACGACATGCGCAACATCTTTGCCCTCAGCAGCGTTCTTGAGCGCCGCGGAATGGCTGTATTGACTGCCGGAACCGGCCGCGAGGCCATCTCGATGTTAGAATCCACCTCCGATGTAGCCATCGTTTTGATGGACATCATGATGCCTGAGATGGATGGATATGCAACCATGCAGGTAATACGGCAGAATCCATTGTTCCGCCGGCTGCCGATCATTGCGCTGACCGCGAAAGCCATGAAGGGCGACCGCGAAAAGTGCCTGGAGGCGGGCGCTTCGGAATATTTGGCCAAACCGGTCAATACCGAGCAATTGCTCTCGGCGCTGCGTATGTGGCTGCACAGGTAATATTGTTTCGCGGGATCAGGATGGCCGGCACGAAGACTAGGGTCCGTTGAGAGAGTGATGAGCGTTCACGAAGAAGTAAACATTCTCATGGTCGATGACCAGCCGGGCAAGCTGCTCAGCTACGAGGCCATTCTTTCGGACCTGGGAGAGAATCTGGTCAAAGCATCCTCCGCCAAGGAGGCTCTGGAGAAGCTTCTTAAAACGGATGTCGCCGTCGTGTTGATGGATGTAAGCATGCCGGAGATCGACGGCTTTGAACTCGCCGAGATTATCCGCCAGCATCCGCGCTTTCAGAAAACCGCAATCATCTTCGTCTCCGCTGTGCATCTCACCGACCTTGACCGCCTGAAGGGATATCAGCACGGCGCGGTGGATTATCTCTCAGTTCCCATTGTTCCCGAGGTATTGCGCGCGAAGGTACGAGTCTTCGCCGAACTTCATCGCAAAAAGCTGCAACTGGAGCGGCTCAACAATGAACTCGAAGCGCGGGTTGCGGATCGTACTGCGGAACTAGAGCAGAAGGCGCAGGCGCTGGAAAAGGTCAACAGCGACCTCGGCCAAAAGAATCAGGAGCTCGACGCCATCGTTCACACCGCGCCCGATATTATTTTCAGCCGGCAGGCGGACGGCACGAGAGACTACATCAGCAGCCGGTTTTACGAATATACCGGCGCTGCCGCCGGCACTGCTATCGGGTTCGGCTGGCTGGAATATTTGCATCCGGAGGACAAAGAGAGAAGCTTGGCGGAGTGGATGGAATGTGTCGAATCTGGTAAGTCCTACGAATCCGAATATCGCATCCTGGGCGCGGACCAGCAGTACCGCTGGTTTCGTGCGCGCGCCGTCCCGCTGCGAGCTCCAGACGGAAGCATTTTGAAATGGTACGGAACTTGTTCCGACATTCATGACAGCAAAATGTTGGAACAATCGATTCGCGATAGCGCGGCCGAATTGGAAAGAATGGTCGATCTAAGGACGACGGAATTAAGACGCCTCTCCAGCCGCCTGATGACCATGCAGGATGAGGAGCGGCGCCGCATCGCCCGCGAAATTCATGATGGACTCGGCCAAGAACTCGCTGCCGCTAAGATGATTCTCGACGGAATTCTCGGCAAGGATTCGTCGCCCTCGATCCGGCAAGCGTCCGGCGATGCCAGCCAGTTAGTGGATCGCGCCATTCAGCAGGTGCGGACGATCTCCCATCTTCTTCATCCTCCGTTGCTGGACGAGGTTGGCCTGGTCTCCGCGCTGCGCTGGTACTTGGAAGGTCTTTCGGAGCGGAGCGGAATTGACATCAGGCTCGAGATTGATCCGTCCGATCTCAGTCGCCTCAAGCCAGAACTGGAAACCGCGATCTTCCGCATCATTCAAGAGGCGCTTACCAATATGTTCCGGCATTCGGGTGCGCGGAATGGATCGATCAGGCTGGCGGAAAATGACGGGCACATTACAGTGACGGTGCGCGACGACGGTAAGGGCATTGAAGAGCAGGTCATTAATCTAAGGCCGGAGAGCGTTGGAGTGGGGATCGGCGGAATGAAGCAACGGGTCAAAGAACTCGGGGGAAGTTTACGGCTGGCCAACGCCAATCCAGGTACGATCGTCGAGGTTGTCATCCCGTCGCGACGGCACGGGAAACTGAGAGTACCGGTTACAGCTTAAGCTTCGCCGCGAATGCGCGATTTCACTCAAGCGACCTTGCGAGCGTCGAGCTGGCGATCAATTTTCTGATCGTCTTTTTTCTGCTTCCGATCATCACCTGTTAGCGTGTCTACCTTTTGCTCCTCCGCCTTGATTTCGACTTGTTCATGTTTTATGTCAAGGCGCAGACGGTTGTAGATGCTCATGTACTGGTTGGCAATCCAGACCAGGGCAAAGAACGCGAAGAGATATCCACGCCAATCCACATAAAGGAGCTTGAAGCGCGCAATGATTAGCACTCCTGCCGCGACATAATGACTAAAGCAATATTCGCAAGTGAATAAGTAAAAGAATTTTCGCCGCAGTAGCGAGCGTGCCTCGGCGCATTCTTTTTGGCAATACTGCCGCGGCTCGCGGAAAACTTCCTCATGCGTCACCGTCCAGGCGATGCACGCCACCGGAATTCCCAACAGCAGAAGCCACGCGAATTGAAATCCTAATCCCATGATGCCGTGGTTGGATGCTTCCATACATGGAAGCGTTGATTGCTACTCTTGATTGCCGCCGTTTGGGTGGCTACGTGGCGCGGACCTGCCCATAGTTGAGCAGACTCACGATAATGACGCCTCCACAGATGTTGCCCAGCGTTGTGGGCCCGAGCCATAAAAGATAGGAGCTCACCGAGACCGAACCATACTGAACGGCAGAAAGAATTTCACAACTGCTGGCGATACAATGATCGAAGCGGCCCACGCCAACCAGAAATGTCAGCAGATAGATAATGGCCAGTTGTCCGATGGTCCAGTGGCTGGCTGTGACGGTCCATGCCACCAGCGCGATCAGCCAGCCGCCGATCACTCCGCTCCAAAAGAAATGGCTGAGATTACCGGAGGCGGAGTCGACTCCGAGTTTGACGAGTTGAGCCACAATATCCGCGTGCAAAGCATTTGTCTTGACGACAAGCACGGCAAACAACAACGCTCCGAGCACGTTGGATACAAATACAACCGCCCAGAGCCGAAGCGTCCTCAATAAATGACGGCGTTCATCTAACACCAGCACCACGGGATAAAGTGTGTTTTCGGTGAAGAGTTGCGCCCGGCCAATGATTACCGCAACAAAGCCGATTGGATACGCCAGATAAGCAAGAATGGCGTCCCCACCTTCCCGGCCGAGCAAAGCGCGAGCGGAAGCGACTCCCAAGCCGACAGTCCCATCGTCAGGCCGCCCGCAATACCGGAAAACGCCAGCTTGTTGACTGAGCGACGCAGTTCTCCGCGCGCATTTTCGACCGCAGCTCGAAAAATTTCATCTGCCGTAAAGCGCTTCGTGTCGGGAGTGGTTTCATCGTGATGAGTAGTCATGAGGTCCTTGTCGTCAGATCTTTCGTGATGGACCGCGGTTGGCGAACCGCCGCTTTGGAGGACGAACTCCCGCAAAGGGTTGGCGCGCGACCCCGGAACTGTACGCCATCGAATCTTCGGCGGTACACACTTTCCCCGATTTCGTTCTCGAATCGCCGCAAGTATTCTGCCGCTGTGATCGTCGGCAGCCATGTCCTCAGAGGCGAGGAGTGACTGCACACGGCGGCCCTCGTCGGGCCTTTGCAGTTTGACCGACTTGGAAGCCGTCCTTGGCTGCCGCATCTCTTACCTGATCTTCCCTACGGTTTCTTCTTTTTCCCGGAAATCTCAAAAAGTCTACGGGTTCCAGTCGATTGTTCGTGGCTATCAGCGAACCGAATATCGTCTGTAACGGATCGCATTGGCGAAAGGCGGCGCTTAGATAACGCGTGTTCTAGGCAATTCGCATAGCAGCTGGTTGCGTTAATTCATCAGAGCCGAAAGGTAGGCAGAAAAATGGTGAAGAATCCGGACTCGGGGCGACCGCGATTCTCCTTCTCCGCCAATACTATCCGCATCGCTTCTTTGACTCTGGTGGTGATAACAATTATTGCCTTGGGGGCAGTGGCATATTTTACCGAGCGCGGAATCGTTGTTAGCCGCGATTGGGTAATCCATACCTATCGGGTGCGCTCCCAGCTTAGCGACTTGCAGCTGGAGATTATGCGCGCTCGTGCGAATGAAACAGCCGAACTCTTAACGCCGGACCGAGACCGGCACCCAGGTTCAACCCGGCAAGATGATTTGGCGCGGCAAACCGTTTCCGCCCTGCGCCAGCTGACGAAAGACAATCCCCTGCAGCAGAACCGGCTTACCCAGGTGGAATCTTTATTAGATGAGGGCATTTTTTTGGAGAGCCAGAACTCGACAGGCACTCGCACCTACATATCGCCGCCTGAGCATATGCGACAACAACAGATCGACGAACGCGAACGACAATTCGATGCCCTGGTGAACGATATGCAGGCTGAAGAAGAGGATCTGCTGCAGCAAAGGCTGAAAGATTGGGACTATTTGTTCAAGCGAAATATTTTTATGCTCGGCTTGGCCTTTGCCATTGTAGCGATCATGCTGGCCTACAACTTTCGATTTTTTGATCAGCGAGGTCGCGCGTACGAAAGATACGGAGAAGCGAGTACGGGCCAATGCAGATTCCTACCGATTGATGAGTGCCAGAATTCTGGAATCGCAAGACTCGGAACGGCGGCGTATTGCGCGCGAGCTCCACGATAGCGTCGGTCAGTTTCTCGCTGGACTAAAAATTAATCTCTGCCAGTTGGAAACCGGAAAAGAACCGGATGCACCGAAATTGATTGGAGAGACCCTCAAGCTGACGGATTATGCAATCCAAGAGGTTCGAACCATTTCCCATCTGCTGCATCCTCCACTGCTGGAGGAGTTGGGATTCTTGCCAGCCGCGCGCTGGTATGTAGACGAATACGGAAAACGAAGTCAGGTCAAAGTATCACTCATTATCGAGGAACCAATTGAACGCTTGCCCAGAGATGTCGAGATCGCCTTATTCCGAGTTCTTCAGGAGAGCTTGACGAATGTATATCGTCACGCAGCCGCTGGTGCCGTTGATATTCGAATCAAATGCCAGAATGGATCCGTTCATTTGACCGTTGCGGACAATGGAAAAGGAATTCCGCAAGATGTTCTCGCCAGGTTTCGCGGCGGAGTGGCTCTAGGCATTGGCCTGGCTGGCATGCGAGAACGCTTGGCGGAATTCGACGGGCAAATGAATGTCGAATCGTCGAACGTAGGGTCGGTAGTGGAGGCGGTAATTCCTACCAGCACATCCAATAGGAAGAAGAAAGCTACGGACGCGCGAGTTTAGCCAGCGAAACGTAGCATGAACATAGTCCTGACCTTTTCTTCACAGGCTCAACGGCGTAACGACAGGGGACGAGACCAAGAAATAAAAACAACAAAACAAAAGGCGCAGGGTCCCGACAACCCTGCGCCTGAAGTAACTTATTTGCCGGCGCCGCTAGCTTACCGACCTTCCGCGTCCCAAATGGGCCACAATAGAAACCAGAAACAGTATCAGGAAAATCACAAAAAGTATCTTGGCTATGCCGGCGGCTGCCACGGCGACTCCCGTGAAGCCGAGAACACCAGCGACCAGCGCCACCACCAGGAATACCAATGCCCAATAAAGCATTCTCTTGTCCTCCAGGTTGAAGTTGACCTGGCAAATTATCGCGAACGGAATACTAGGTTCGACATCCCACTGAAGCTGTAGGCGCGATACACAATTACCGTACGTACGACTATCGTTTTTTTCGTTTTTCTTCCTGGAAGGAGCAGGTGCCGATCCGTCCCAGAGGATCGGCACCCGCTTGGGGGGCGTTGTGTCGAGTAGAGATTGCAGACTAGTTTTTTGCGCGGGCGGTCACAATACAGTCAATCGTGTAGGGCCGTTTCGGAAAAACCTCACCTCCTATGTAGGCGTATTTGGATAATGGGTTCCTCAGGAAAGATATCGGGGTCTGTACTGGCTACGCCGGATAGAACTCCCTTGTCTCAGGCCTTAGTTTTGTCCACGGGCAACAATTAAGTGGGTGCTCCCAGCGAGCACAGAAGAGGAAGAATACGAAAATGAGACGAATTTCTTCAGTTCTGCCGGGATGTCTCCTGGTGCTGGGCATGAGTTGCACGCTGGCTGGCGTGAGTTGGGCCGCCGACAGTGATCATTCGGACATCGACAAACGTATCGATGCTTCCGCTAGAGTCCTGAACGAAATTATGGCTGTCCCCGACAAAGGGATTCCAGACAAGATTATGCGAGATGCCAAGTGCGTTGTGGTGATTCCTTCCATGGTAAAGATCGCCGTGGGGTTCGGAGGAAGTCACGGTAAGGGCGTTGCCACCTGTCACACAGCATCAGGTTGGACCGCACCCGCACCGATCACAATCACGGGCGGAAGCTGGGGCCTGCAGTTGGGAGGCCAGGCGATTGATCTGGTGATGCTGGTGATGAATGACGACGGCCTGCAGCATTTGCTTGCCAGCAAATTCAAACTAGGCGCGGATGCCTCTGCGGCAGCTGGCCCGGTTGGACGCGACGCCGGCGCCGACACGGGAATCAAAATGAAGTCCGAAGTGCTGACTTACTCTCGAGCCCGCGGTCTTTTCGCTGGGATCGATCTGAACGGTGCAGTAATTTCTCAGGACAAAGATGAGACTCGTCTGCTGTACGGCAAGTTTGTTCCATTCGAAGATCTTCTGAATGGGAAGGTTCGACCCACAGCTTCGGCGCAACCTTTCTTGTCTGCTGTGCGGAAGTACTCGCACGAAGTCAGAGAGTCCAGCAGGAACGAAGGGCTTGAAACGCATTAAAGATTTACTGCCCGTTGGGCAGATTCGACGTGAGGAGGCTTTATGTACACGATTCTTCTTGTGCTCTTGATTTTGCTGTTGCTCGGAGCGTTGCCAACCTGGCCATACAGCCGCTCTTGGGGGTACTACCCCAGTGGTGGGTTGGGTCTGGTCGTCGTGGTTGTTCTCGTGTTGTTACTTGCTGGACGGCTCTGAGTAGAAAGCGCCGGTTTTCGCCAGTCACAGATTATTCGTGGCTTGCCCAAATGGTGGGACAAGTTTTATCCCACCATATTGTTTTTCAGATTCGTGAACTAGAAAAGGGAAGTTGAGTGCTGCTGAAAACCATCAGTATGACGTTTCGAAAACAAAAGTCGCCTCTTTCGTTAATGCTGGAGCATCTCCGCCATACAAACCTGGCATTGCTTACCCGCATCTACTTGCAAGACCAACAGGGTTTTACGTTTGCGAGGAGCGCCCATGTCGAGCCATTCTAATTCTGCCTTTAATGGTGAGTCCGCTTTGGAAATGATGCCACAACCTCTGGCCAGAACTCGTTTTGAACCCAGTCCGCGGGCGGTACGTCCAATTCCGAGGAGTCGCAGTTCGCATGCGCCCGACGAAATTTGGGGACAATACAATAATTACCGGGCCAATGGCGTGGTGGTTTCCGCCATTGTGCATATCGTGTTAATTGCTGCACTCGTGAGTGGCACATTCTTTGGCCATCAGATTGTGCAAGCAGTCAAGCCGAGGGAAACCGTCACGCTGATCGCGCCCGACACCTACATCATGCAGACCGCGAAAACAGTAGTAAGCGGCGGCGGTGGTGGCGGCGATCACGATAAACTTCCGGCTCCGAAGGGACGACTGCCCAAGCTGGCAGTGCAGCAGATTACTCCGCCGGCGATCGTCATGCGAAATGCGAGGCCAAAACTGGCTGTGGAACCAACGGTAGTGGTTCCTCCGCAGGTTCACATGGCGGAAAACAAAATGCTGAATCTGGGCACTTCCGCGGCGACCGTCATGCCGGCGGCTCCGCCCTCTAACGGCACTGGTTCTGGCGGCGGCATTGGCGCGGGCTCCGGTGGTGGCGTAGGCGTAGGCCACGGACCCGGTGTGGGCGCGGGAAGCGGAGGCGGCATTGGCGGCGGCGTGTACAAGGTAGGCGGCGGCATTTCCGCTCCGCAAGCCATTACCGCTCCTGATCCCGACTACACCGAAGAGGCCCGCAAAGCCAAGCGACAAGGAACTTGCGTGTTGGGTCTCATCGTCGACGCAGCAGGTCGCCCGCGCGATATAAAGGTCATTCGAGGGCTGGGGCTGGGCCTCGACGAAAAAGCGCTGGACGCTGTGCGCCAGTGGCGTTTTCAGCCTGCGCTGAAGGATGGCAAACCTGTGGATGTGCAAATAAGCGTGGAAGTGGAATTCCGCCTTTACTGAGGGCTACTCCGCAGGGGCTTGTTTGGACGGCAGCTGCTAGTACTGTGCGTTAAACGACTAACTTTCGCGTTAAATTAAGATCCGCGCTCTGCGCGGATCTTTTTATTTATTAACGGCGTTTTCTTGCGAGTACTTTCCTGCCGGTACTGCCTACCCGATATTACCCGAGCCTTACAGCGTCTCCTGCATTCGTTTACAGATGTGACCCGATAGAAGGTTGTCCGCCTTTTTTTTAATCTGACCATGCTCACGGAGATTACGACGAGCGAAATTCTGGTACCTGAAAGAAAAGGAGACCGAACGTGGCAACTTGTGTGATTTCTGCGACAGAGGCGAACGTCATCCCCGCGACCAGTATCAAAGGTCGTGACGATTCTCAGACCAACCTGGTTAAGCGCGCACAGGCGGGCGATGAGCAAGCCTTTGCAACCCTGTTTCAGCAGCACAAGAATCGCGTTTATTCGGTGTGCTTGCTCATGACGAAGGACGTGGCTGAGGCCGAAGATCTGACCCAGGAAGCTTTTTTGCAGGTGTTTCGCACGGTTAGTTCATTTCGCGGAGACGCCGCTTTCTCCACCTGGCTCTATCGCGTGGCCGTGAACACCGTGCTCATGAAGCTTCGCCGGCGCAAGTCGCCGCCCACAGTTTCTCTTGACGAGCCGGTCAATCCCGAATCGCCTTCTCTACATCGTGATTTTGGCAAGAGCGATCCTGAACTTTCAGGCGTCGTTGATCGCATCGCGCTGCGGCGCGCCCTTCAGGAACTCCCGGAAGGCTGCAGAACAATTTTCGCCTTGCACGAGGTGGAGGGATATCAACATCACGAAATCGCGCAGTTGCTGGATTGCTCGATTGGTAATTCCAAGTCGCAGTTGCACAAGGCCAAGCTGAAGATGCGGGCGCTTTTGTTCCCGAAGACTAAAATTCGGCGCCGCTCGGCAAAGATGCTGAGCCTGGCAAGGTTGTCGGCGAAATAGCCCTCACAGTCGAATCGTAATCAGAGGCAATGAAAGTAGGAGCAACAAAACAAGAGTGCAGGAATAAAACGGAGGTATGAAATGTCATTCCACCGACCTGTAGTCATTATGGAGATGCCTGAGCGACTTGTGGCGCGGGAAGCTGAGTCCTTCATGCAAGAGTTCGCACCTTTGCTGGAGTGCGAGCAACCGCGCATCGTCTTCGATTTTTCCGGTGTGCGGAATGTAGATCGCGCTGGCGCCGGGATGGTTCTGCATTGCCTCCGAGAGGCAATGCAGCGCGATGGAGAGTTGAAGTTGGCTGGCTTGTCGCCGGAGGCGGAAGTGGCTTTGGAGTTCATGCGAAAGCCTGGCGTTTTGCAGACATTTCTCAGCTCCGATGAAGCCGTACGGAGCTTCCGCTCGCCCTGGGTTTCAGAAAATGCTTCAGAAAATGCCTCGGGAAACGTCAAGATCGGGCCGAGCCGATTTGCTCCCGCGAGCTTAAGAAAAGCTGGTTGAAGCAAACTTAGGTTCGTCCTCAATACTTTTTGAATTCCCAGAACCTGCGCGCCGCTCTCTCAATCCCGCTTCAAAGTATTCTGAAAATTCGCGGCCGCCGTCAGTGAGTGTCGCCGTTTCCCAGATTTCCCGAGTAATACCCGGTTCGCGTTGTAACCCGCAAGGGAGTGCTTCCCTCAGTAGCCTGAACCTGAATGGTGTGGTAAACGCCGGAGGCGTGGGAATTCGAAGAACGATAACCGATTACATACTGGCTTCGAATATCTTGCGCAATCGAACTTGCGATCAATCCAACTTCGTCCATACTGGAAGGAAAGAAGGCTGTGCCTCCGGTCTGTTCGGATAGAGCGCGTAGCGAACGACGATTACTTTCCGCTTTCCGATCATTCTGTTCCAAGGCGATCGTATACAGGACGGGCGCATTCTTCGATTGCAATTTGCGCAGAACTTCCTGGAATGTGGCTTGGCTCGCGTTGTCCTGGCCGTCGGTTACAACCAAAAGAACTTTCTTTTGCGACTGCGAAGTTTGGTCCAGGTGGTTGACCGCGCCAATAATCGCGTCGTAAAGAGCGGTGCTGCCCTTTGTTTCCACGCGCTGCAAAGCTGCCCGGAGTTTAGCCACATCCTGCGTATAGTCCTGGTCGAGGAACGCATCCTCGCCGAAATTTACGACGAATACCCGGTCATCCTGCTGGCTTGCATCCACCAACCGCAGTGCGGCCTCATTCACTTTGGCTCGCTTCGGCAACATCGACCCCGAGTTGTCGATCAGTATTCCCAGCGCGACCGGCACACTCTCCTTACGGAAGGAAGTCACAGCTTGAAGTTTGCCGTCTTCGTACACTTTAAAACTGTCCCGGCCTAAACCGGTAATGAGGTGATTCTGGTTATCCACCACGGTGGCATGCAAAACGACTTCTTCCACCTTTTTCCTAAACACAAAACCGTTGGAGTCATCGTCCGGCGGTTGGGCGGTTAGGGGTGGCTCAACTTGGGCCGGTGAGGAAGGGTGCGTGTTGTTGGACGGCGTCGAGCTTGGGGTTTGAGAGGGCGCTGCGGCAGCCGGAAGACTGGCCCCTGACGACGAACTCTGATTCCGGGCAAAACTAACGCTGGCGAGCGTGAGCAGCCACAATAAACATCCACAAACAGCGGTCAGTCTTCTCCCGCAACGGCTATCTTGATCAATGGTGAGTGGCACGGCTTTAGATTCCCCCAAGGACTAGATGTATTTCCAGGGTAGAGGGTTGGTTAGGATCGAATCCTGGGTCCGAGCTGCGCTTCGCTCGTGTCGGCCCATGAACTATGCCCGTATTTTGCTTGGCATACAAGCCGTCCCCCTCTGAGCAAAAAAAACGCGGCCTCGGGGAGAGGCCGCGCGAGCGAAGCAGATGATTCCGGCTCACTGATAGGTAAAATTCAGCTTGTCGAGCCAGACCGAGTAGGGCGTTTGGGCATAATTCCCATCCTGCTGGTAGTTGATGGTTACGCCATACCAGCTGGTGGAGGTGGGACTCTCGGTGTAATTGAGATTGGCCGTGTTCCCATTGAGGGTGATCGATTTGAAGAGGAGTTGATTGCTCGAGGTGCGCTCCACTTGAATGGTGAGATGGTTCCAGGCATTTGACACTGGATTGCAAGCCACCCCAGTCGGATGCCAGTGGCCGGCCACATCGTCCCAAATGTCCCATTCGTGGCCTCCAGCAATGCGGCATTCATGTCCCCAAATGAAGGACTGGCCGCCAACGAACTGGTTGATGTCGAACTCCAGCGCCTGCGATACGCTCAAATTCGTTCCGTAAAAATAAACGTCGTAGGTAAAGTTGTGCAGGGTAGGAACAAGGGTTTTGTTGGTATCTGGCAGACCCTGTGTGGAGTAGTCCCCAATCAGGTGGTTGTTCCAGAAGCCGTCTGAATAGGCCTCGTCGCCGCCAACGTCGGTGCGGGTGGAAGCTCCGCTGATCGAGGGGGATGAAATATTCTGCTCCATCGACCAAGTCACCTTCGGCTCGCAACTGGTACACATCGCGTACACCGGCGGTAGCATCCCAGCACCGTCCCAGTCTTTGTTCAAATGAAGATTGCTGAAAACCTTTCCGGAAGACGAGCCGCCGCTGCTGCCGCCAACCGTAATCGTGATTGGAGTAGTTGCACTTCCGCCGCAGTTATCCCACTCCTGTACCACTGTGTTGTAGGTGCCAGGGCTGAACGTCAGCGACGCGTTGAGCTGTGAGCCCTTGCTGGTGTAAATCAGCTGACCCGGCTTTGCATAGACTCCCATAGCGGAGACGCCACTGGAGCATGAGGTGCTGGAGGAAGCGGTGTACTGCACCGTCGTACTGACCGTGGTGTTCGCCTTGGGAGCCGTTACTGTGACTTGTCCCCCCGCAGCGCCGGAAACGTGAATGGTCACCGGTGTGGAACTGCTGCCGCCGCAGTTGTCCCATTCCTGGACCACGGCCTGATAGGTTCCGGGATTAAAAAATAACTCGGTGTCGAGCTTGCTTCCAGAAGTGCTGTACACCAGATCGCCGGGCGCGGAATAAACTCCTACCGCTGAAACTCCGGCCGAGCAACTGCTCGAAGCGGTGGCGACAAATTGAACCGTTGTTGCTACGTTGCTTCCGTTTGCGGGTGCAGAAACCGAGACGCCAGCCAAGGCAAGAGGTCCCGAACTCAGTCCTAACAGGATGGCTAACCACTTCATTAAATGCTCCAATTGTAGGTAGGCTGCTACATTTCCTACGGGGTTTTGGGGTAAGTTCTACCGGATTCTACCTAGATCGAAAATTTCGCTCAAGGCTTTTGGCAAGAAAACTGGCCCAAAATTAAATGAGAGGTACTAAGCCCATTTAGAAAGGAATTCGCTTTTTACCGATCTTGTCCTACCTAAAGACTCCTCCTCTCCTAAAGTCTTTCACCGATATATCAAACTGCGATGCTGCCATAGGCTCTTTCTTGGACATCTTTTGAAGCGTGCGCTTTTTATCTCTGGTGTATGTGATTGACATCTGAGGCGCATTGGAGTTTCGGCGCAGTTTTTTTGGTGCTGGTGGGTTTTAGAAGAGATTTGGTGCTGGTGGGTTTTAGAAGAGAGAAGAGATGATCGCAGCTCTCCAAGGAAAGATCTCGGAAAGGAATTAAGAACGTGGAATTGGGCGCATTTGTAGTGGTTCCGGGCGGGGAAGACTTCACCGCGATCCATGAGGTTCAGCCGGACGTCGTAGCAGCTTCGCAGCATTCGCGAGCCATGTATTCGTCGCGAAAGCCAATCGTCGGCAACGACGTTCTTCAGTCATGGATGCAGCGTATCCGCAAACTCGGAGTGCAGAGCCTGTGGTTGACCTCAGGAAGTGTCACCCGTTCCGCCCTGGGTGCATTTGCGCGCCAGGGCATCGAGCGCCTTCTCGTTATTAAACTTAGTTCTTACGCGGAAATGGATCTGACCGATCTATTTCGCTTTCATTGTGAGCGTCGGCATCCGGTAACCGAGGCGCACGATAGTCACGGAGAACTTGGAGTTTCTCTGTTAGACAATCTCGCTCTTCGCGCAGACGGCGAGAATTCTTCGGCGACTACCAAGTTTGAACAGGTTCCTTATCAGTTTAATGGATATGCGAAACGCATTTCCTCAGCGACGGAACGGCAAGAGCTCGTGGGAGATGCACTGACCGGTGCTTGCGCAATGCAGCCTTTCGGGAAACAGATTGGCGACCAGGTGTGGATTGGCGAAGATGTGAATCTGGACAGTTCCGCCAGAATTATCGGTCCCACGTACATCGGAGCTCGCACGACTGTACGAGCGGGGGTGACTATCGGCCCATTTGCCTCGGTTGAGCGCGATTGCATCGTCGATTGCGGAACCACGGTGGAGCGTTCGACAGTTTTGCCGCATACGTATCTGGCTCCAGGACTACTCATTCGGCAGGGTTTGGTCGACGGTTCGCGCTTCGAGCATCTGGGCTTTGGTACAGTCGCGGATCTTCAGCCAGCAGGCTTAGGGAGCAGAATTCTGTCGCGCAAGTCGCGCGTCCAACCGTCGAAGACGCCGACCACCAGTCCGTTGCCAGCAGATAGCAATCTGGTGTGGGAGTTTGCCGGATCGTCGAGCGGGTCGCAGGCCTGGCTTCAGGTGCAGCTGTGAAGGCCTCGGAGTGTACTGTTCTGCCGTTTCCTTGCATGTCGAGTTCGGCGCAACGTCGCGCCCTGCGCAAGGAATTGCTGAACGCTTCGCGGACCTCGGCCTCGCCAGTGGTTGTGGACATGTCCGGCTGCAACACATTGAACCACGATGACGTCGACTGCCTGTTAGAGTGCATCGCGGAGGTGGCCGGTCGAGATACGCTGGTTCTTCTGGTCGCGGGCTCTCCTGCCAATCGAGTACTCCTTGAGGTCACCCGGATCGGCTCGCTGGTGCCGGTTTTCAATTCAATGCAGGAAGCGCTCGCAGATCCGCAGGTAGGCGACTCGATTACACTCAAAGTTCCGCAAACAATTCCGTCTCCACAGGTTGGGAGTGCGTAATGAATCTGGCCGCTCACAGATCCTCGCGCTGCTTCTTCGTTGCCGTATTGGCAAGCTCGTTTGTAGTTTCCAGCGAGATGCCGCTTCTGGCCGATACCCCTCAGCAGACCAGTTCCACCACCCAACGGCAGGACGATGCGCTGCCGGATGCGCCGCAGTCGCAATCTCCCCCCACGACGCCAAACCAACAGCCCGCACAAGCTCCTTCGGGAGCTGCTGGAGCCAAGGCTGCCAATGTGAAAGGAGCTCCGGTTGCTCAGCCCGCAGGAGCGGCTGTAGCACCCGCCCGTGAGCGCGGCCATCGCTCGCTTTTCATCAAGCTGGGTTTACTCGCCGGCGCTGGAATCGCAGTGGGAACCGTGGTCGCCCTTTCGGAAAAAAGTCAAGTACGACCACCCGGCGCGACATCAGCTAGTCATCCATGATTTAGGAGCTTTTCACCAATGGCCGCGAACCAAGCCTCTACCCGGGGCACTACTACTCGTCTCTTCTTGATTACGTTCTCAGGAATCGACGGAGCCGGAAAGACTACACAAATCGAAAACCTCTCCTCGTTCTTGCAGAACCAGGGCTTTCGCGTCGCACGCCTCAGCTTCTGGGACGATGTCGCGGTCGGATCAAGAATGCGTGCCGGCGTTGGGCAACGGACCGTTGACTCGGATCGCGGCCCAAATACCTCGTTCGTTCCGAAGAACAATAAACACATTCGCAAGTGGTATCTGAGCGCCGCCCGGGCGGGATTCTATTTGCTCGACGTTGTCCGATTGCGCCGCTTGCTGATCAGTAAGAAGATGCGAAACGCTGACGTCGTGATTTTTGATCGCTATGTATACGATCAGGTCGCAAATATCTATTCCCAATCCGTGGCGGCCCGCATCTACGGCAAACTTCTGCTAAGCGAGACTCCGGCTCCCGACCTGTCTTTTGTCATCGATGCGTCGCCCGCCGCCGCTTACGCCAGGAAACCGGAATATCCGCTGGATTTTGTGTATCGCAACCGTCAGAGTTTTCTCAATCTGCGGGAACTCGTTCCCCAGCTGATCATTGTTCCTGAAGGCAAGCCCGAGGACGTCAGCAGCGAAATTCTGCGTCATGTGAACCGGTCGCGGCTTTTCAACTCAACCCCAACGCACGCAACCTCTTCAGCAACCCTAACTAGGGAAAAGACTGACTCCTTGATGGCCAGCGCCCTAGAGCGGCCACAGAGTTCCTGTAGCGTACGAAATAACCCAACAGCGAGCCGGTGACTGTCATCCAAGGCTTGCGCGTTTTACTGAAAGAGGCCCTGCATGATCCCAGGAACTTCCGACAACACCTTTGCCCTCGTTGTACCGACCCTGAATGAAGCGGGAAATATCGACAAACTACTCAGTGCGCTCACCGATGCGCTGAGCGATACCCTTTACGAGTACGAAATTATTGTTGTGGACGACGGCAGCACCGATGGGACGGTGGACAAGGTCCGCTCCTGGTCCATGCGGGATTCGCGCATTCGCGTGCTCTCACGCGCCGGCGAACGGGGTTTAGCAGGGGCGGTGTTGTATGGCTGGAGTCAATCTCGAGCGAACCTGCTCGGCGTGATTGACGCCGACTTGCAACACCCCCCCGAGTTGTTGCCGGAATTGTTGAAAGCCGCGGAACGGGCCGATATCGCCATTGCCAGCCGCTACGCTCGGGGTAACGGAATCAAAGGGTGGAATCCGTTGCGGGTAGCTGTCTCCAAGCTGAGCACTCTCGCCGCCGCTCCCCTCATTTCGAAAAGGAACTTGCGGGTTACCGATCCTATGTCCGGCTTTTTCGTGACCCACCGCCGCTGCATCGAAGGGCTTACTTTCCAGACGACCGGTTTCAAGCTGCTGCTTGAAGTCCTGGTCCGCGGTCGCATCCACACTGCGGAGGAAGTTGCTTACAACTTCGGGCTTCGCCACGCAGGGGAGAGCAAGGCCAGCGCTACCGTTGCATTTCATTATCTGCATCTGCTCGGCCGGCTGTCGCGGGATATGGTTCTACGTTCGAGCGAGCAATAATGAAGATCGCGCTGATCACTTCATTTCCGCCGAGCCGCCACGCCCTCAACGAATACGGATTTCATGTGGCGGACCAGCTTCGCCAGGAGCAGTGTGTCGACCTCACGGTGTTGGCCGACTATCTTCCTGCTCCAGCGGAGGAGCTTCCCGGCTTTAAGGTTGATCGCTGCTGGGGCTTCCGACGGAACGGCAACATCGCCAGTCTGCTGCGCGCCATTCGCAGGGTGAAGCCTGACGTGGCCTGGTTCAATATCGGGTTTGCCAGCTTCGGAGATCGTCCCTTTTCAGCTCTGATGGGCCTGGTGACGCCGGCTGCAGCCCGACTGAATGGAGTGCACTCGCACGTTACCCTGCATCAGCTATTCGAGACCGTCAATCTGGAGGATGCGGCAGTTGGTTCGCACCGGATGTATCGAGTCGGCGGCTGGCTGGCGACGCATTTGCTGTTGAGCGCCAACTCGCTGTCCGTGTTGATGCCGGCCTATCGTCGAACCTTGGATGAAAAATACGGACGCGGTCAGGTCAGCGTGCGCTCGCATGGAATTTTTGCCGGAGAGCCAGACCCTCCCGACTTTACCCGCCGTGGCAATCCGACCCACCGCATTCTCGCCTTTGGCAAGTGGGGCACCTACAAACGTCTGGAGTTGCTCATCGAAGCCTTCGAACGTTTGGCGAAGAAGTTCCCCAGTGTGGAATTAGTGATCGGCGGCGGCGACCATCCAAAAACTCCAGGCTATGTGCAATCGATGGCCGAGCGCTACGCCTGTGATCGCATTCGCTTTCTCGGTTACGTACCCGAGGGCGACATTCCCGACCTCTTTCGCGAGGCAAGCTTGACCGTGATGCCCTATACCTCGTCGGCTGGCTCGAGCGGCGTGGCGCATCTCGCCGCACAATACGGCGTGCCGGTGATCGCGTCTGGAATCCAGGACTTTCGCGATCTCGCCGAACATGAGGGAATCGCCATTCGCTTCTTCACACCAGGAAGCGTCGACAGCCTGGTCGAGGAAATGTTCGTCGCCTTGAATTCACCGGAAGAGCTGAAGAAAATGGCCTGGCAGAGCTACTCCGCGGGAGTAGCCATGAGCATGCCGCAGGTTGTGCGGGAATACATTCGATCGTTCCGGCAGCAAGAGCGTGTCAAGACCTTGCAACTGGCTGCGGGCTTGCGTCGCTCCGGTCAATTCCATCGGCCGGACGAACTCGCCCGAACCGTGGGCGAAAGAATTCAAAAATGGCAGGATGAAGACGAACTCGCGGCACCCTCAGCCTAACGCTTGCACAGCCTAATTCTAGCGAGGTTCAGCCCATAAACTGTAGCTGCGCTTCTGCGCTTATCTCTTAATCAATCTCTTGTTTAATCTGGAGCAAGCTGACAGTTAGCTCTGCGGGGACTGTGGCTGCGTGGGATTTTGATCAGAACCCGGCGGCGGTAACGCCGGCAGAGATGGAGTCTGCACCCCGACCGGTGGTACGGGAGTGTTTTCCTGTGTACTGCTCGGAGTGACGGCATCGCGACGCTTCAGTTCGATGGGCTTCTGCTCGCGGCGCTTCATGTCTTGAACCGCCTTGAGCGTCGCCTCCACGTCTACCTGATTCTGGTCGGCCAGCTTGTCCATTTTCTGGCCTTCGGCATCGCGCCGCGTGGAATAACTGACTTTGGCTTTTGCGTCTCGACCGGCACGCGCCGCTTGATAGTACATTTCCGCGCTCTCCCGATCTCCCGCTAGCTCCGCGATATATCCCAGGTTGTTCAAGGTGAAGGCGTTTTGAGCATCCTGCTGATACGCCTGCATGAAAAACGCCTTGGCGGCCGACGCATTGTTGTCGTTCAGGGCCGCAACCCCGCGCAGGTTCAAACGAGCGGTACTTGCTTCCACTCCTTCGCCTTTGGCGATCTGTTCGCTCATGGCGACTGAATTTTCCGCGGCAACTTCGCTGATCGGGCGGCCCCGCCACTTCGGCCGTGGAGTCACTACCACCCGCCTCGTCGAATGCAGGCTGGCCGCCGCCGAATAACTTCTCAAAGCTCCTTCAACATCGCCGATGTTCTCCAGCGCATAGCCCAGGTTGTTCAGCAGAAACGGATCGTTCGGATGGCTCGGTAAGGCTGATTGCAGCAGGTTCTTAGCCTCAAACACATGTCCGTCGCGCATCAACACAATGGCCTGTTCGTTGATTTTGCTGACCTGGCGATCGGAATCCTGCACCCGTCGGAAAGCGTCATCGAGCGGCTTGCCTTTGAGCGTGGCTTCGTTGGATTTATCGATGATCGCGTCAGTATGTTGCTTCGCGGCCAAGGCGTAATAGCGCAGGGCGCGATCGGCGTCACCCTCCAATTCGGCAACGTATCCTAGATTATTGAGTGTGAAGGGATCTTCGGGGTCCAGCAGGTAAGCCTTATAAAAAAGTCGCTTGGCCTTTTTCTCATGTCCGTGCTTAAGTTCGGCAACACCCTCGCGATTCAGTTTCTGGCTCGGGGTAGACATGCTGCGCTGCGGAATGGGAATCTGTAGATCGCTGGCTAGGCACAGGCAAGTTCCGGCGAGCAGTTGCATCGCCAGCATGCCCGGAATAAACAGTCCTCTTACTTTCAATCGATGACCCCCGCCGGCTCTATGATGCTTGAAAGGCATGGTCGGTTGGACTACAGTAAATTCCCGATACGGTTGGCTTTTCCGCAATTCCGCATTTCGCATCTAAGACCCGATGACCCGATATCTCTGGCCCTTGATTCTAATCGTAGCCTGTGCGCATGCCCAAGTGGCTGCACCCGCTTCGCCAGCGCCTGCTTCACCCGCTCCGGTTTCATCGGCGCCCGCACGCTCTGACAGTAGCCAGCTGCCGGACGTTCAGCCGCAAACCATTCAGCCGCAAACGACTCAGCCGCAAACCGCGCCGCCACAGACCGCACAGCCGAGCAACCAGCCAGAGACCATCCAGCCCCAGGCTCCTGCTAATCCCGCCGACCTTCCTCCTTTAACTCGGCCTGGCACAAAAGTGAGCCTGGTGCGCGGTGTGTTGAAACGGATGGACCCGATCCATGACGAGTTGTTGATTAAGGTATTCGGAGACGGCGACGTCCGGATTAATTTCGATCCGAGAACCCAACTGGTCTCGTCCGCTGACGCAAGCGGCAACAAAGCGCAATTGATCGGCATCCCTACCGGATCGGTGCTGTCCGTCGATACCGTGATCGACCGCGGAAAACTATTTGCAGTCACAGTGCGAACCGTCGCATCCGTTGCCGCGGAACTGAACGGCCAGATCGTGCGTTATGACGCCACCAGGTCGAGGCTCACTCTACGCGATCCCATGAGCCCTCAAAGTCTTGCCTTGCGGGTCACTCCGAGTACAGTCATCGTGAACCACGGGCAGCCAGCCTCGCCGCAGACGTTATCGGCTGGCATGCTGGTGCAGGTATGGTTCTCGCCCGCGCAAAAAGCTGCAACCAAAATTGAGATTCTCGCCGAACGTGGGAATTCTTTTACCTTTCAGGGCCGGGTCGTCTCGGTTGACCTGCGCACACGTTCCCTCGCTATCTCAAACGATACCGACCAAAACGTTCACGAGATCGCCATTGGCGCGCTCGATAATTCGAGTCTTGGTCTCTTGCGGGAGGGCGCCGACGTCACCATTCAAGCCGAGTTCGATGGCGATCGTTATAACGCGCGCAGCGTTGCCCTGGTGCCCAAAAATCAGTAGCCCAAGACTCCGTAGCCACGGAATCCATAGCCCAGAAATCCGTAGCCACCTCCAGCGCCCAGCCCCGGCGTAAAGCCCGCTTTTAGGGTGCTTCCATCTCCGTGCGTCTTTCCCGCAACGTGCGCGCCGCCAGGAAATCACGGAACATGTAGCGAATGGTGTGCCGACCGTAGCGCGTCAGGCTTCGCAGATCGGTCTTGTGCCAACAACATAAGTTCATTTTCGGGGACAACCCACAATAGAAACGGAAGCGGCGGTGCGCCGATTCCGGCATGGTCAGCATAGCCGCGGCCATACGATGGTTGCCCTCAATAATCGTCAGCGGGCGCTGCCCTTCCATGCCAATCAGCAATACCGCATCGGGTACATGGCTGGCACGCAAGTCGGTGCCGATGGCCACCAGTTTTTTCAGAAACCGGCTTGGCTTCCCTCGTTCCAGTCCCGCCTGGATGCGGCCAATCATTTCCGTCAGGTAAAATCCGCCTCCTGCAAAGCGCCTCCAGTCATTTCGTGGAAATGATCGCAGGCGTCCCAGGTCGTTGGGAGTCATTTCAATCTCCCACCACTCCATACCAGGAGGCAGTTCGCGCCACAATCGCCCCCTGCGGCGGAACAGCAGAGCTCGCCGCACGAAGTTTTCCTTGGGATCGTTGAGATCGGGATGCTCCACCAGATTCGTGAAGTCCCGACGATAAATATCAAACTCTGGATGATAAAACTCACTCCGTAAGAATTCCGCGATGATCTCTTCTTCCGGGACCGGCCTCAAGCGCTTCAAAGGGTGCAGAGCCGGTGGCGCGCTCTCAGCTTCCTTTTCTTCTTCTTCATCGCGCAAGATGGGAAGGGTGACTGCGAAAAGCAATCCTCCCATGACGAACACTTGCACCAGAATCACCTGCGACAAAGAAGAGTGAAAACGCCAGATCGCTCCAGTCAGCAAGACGCTCGCGCCCAACTGCACCCAGGCGGCGGTGCCGATCCGCCGCGAGATTTCGTACATCATGATCACTACCGCGATGGAGTAAATGCCGGTCATGAGAGCATATTGAGTCAGTAGGCCGGAAAATGCCGACGGCGATTCCAGCAGGAAGCGCGCGCCCAGCACACCGGTCCATACAGCCTCCGGCACCAGCGCTACCGCCGCGATAAAAACGGAAGTCACGAAGCTCACTAACAGCAGCGCGGTGTAAAGCAAATGCCGTCCTACCCGCCGATTTGTAAGACTCGTCGTCGCCGCTGAAACGGGGAACATGCTGCTCACCACCGACCACGACAGCATGAATACCACGCGCCCCACCAGCGCCAAGGCGGCATAAATTCCGGCCTCCGGTGGCGCGAAAAAATGCTTCACCAATAAGATGTCAAGGTTGCTGAGAATTACCTGTCCAATGAAATAAAGCAGAGCCTGTACGCCCTCGCCAAACGGCGCGACCTTGACTAATCCAGGCTTGGCCCGATATTCAGGTCCCGGACTTCCGACCAGATAGGCTGCGACAATCGAAAGCATCACCGCCGTCATCACCCCGGTCACGCCCATGCCGAAGTGCAGCAGCAACAGCGCCCCGCCGAGTTTAACCGCCACTTCTACGACGACATTGATCGCCAGTCCGCGAAAGTCATAACAGCCTTGCATCTTTCCGCGACGTACACCGAGCGGTATATAGACTCCGGTCGCGATTGCCAATAACCACAGATCATGCAACGCCGGCAGATTGAAATAGGACTTGAGGTAGGTTCCGCCTGCGGCGATGAGCACTGCGACTACCAGGCCCGCCTGCCAGGCTCGACGCAACATCCTCGCGTAGATTTGCGCCCGCATCGGCGTTTCCGAGCTGCGAGCGATAAATTTTGAGGTCACGATCTGGAACGACAGGGTGATGGCCGACAGCAACATGAGCAACGTATACAAAGCGGAAGCGTTGCCGAAACCCGCAGCGCCTAACCTGCGCGCGATCCAGATGTTGTAGAGCAGATTGGTTGCGGCGACGAGTCCGGTGCTGCAGAGCAAAATGGCGCTGCCGCGCACGAGCCGCTCGCGCAGGCCTGCGAGATGGCCGGGCATTGTCGATGCATCCGTGGCGCTGGGTGTTGTCATGAGGGATTTGCCGTCGTTGGAAGCGGCGTAGATGAAGGCATTAGAACGTGACTTGCGCCGCCGGAACCACTTGAGTGGTATCCCCATGGCCGGTAAATTCGTAGAAAGTTTGCTGTGCCAGACCGAAAGAGAATCTTATTGGATAGGCGAAGAATCCCGTCTCGCCTATCTTCGTGCTGTTCGGTTCGCGTGTGTAAGACGCCATGATGTTCGAGGTCACGCTATCGTAAGCGTGAAAATTACGTCCGGAGGACCATGCGCTGGAGGCAGAGAGCAGCCAGTGCTCCTTGATCCTCGCGTCGATGCTGAAGCGCGGACGAAGAGTTTGGGCCAGCGCGTAGTTATTGCCTTCGACCCGCCAGGATCGCAGAAACTCCGCCAGCGCCGTCACCTGGATGCGTGAACCGAAACTGTGCTGCAGCCCGCCATAAGAAATTGTCTGGTAATACTCGTACACTGATGGTCCGAAGAGCAAGTCTCGTCCGCTGTACCCGGTCAGCAATGCATTCTTGCTCCAGAGCCGGCCCACACGAAAATCAATGGCAGCGGAAAGATCCCGCGAATGCAGGGTTTCATCCGTGAACGGACCCGCTTCCCGAATCAGATTGCCGGAAAACGAAAGCCAGTTCTCGATCGAAGTGCTGGCCACATAAAGAAACTGGCGAAACAGATTTTGATTCATGAACCGCGGAGAAAGTGTATCGCGACGGATGGTGTACTGAAGTCCGGGCATGAAGTTGAGCTTCACGCTGCCCAATTGCACCATGGGCGACACCGAAACGTTGAAGATCGTGTCGAAGGTATCGCGATTCTGGATCAGAAGTTGGCTCGGAAAGGAAAGAGTTCCCTGCGCGTTACGCTCGGCGATAAAACCTTCAATCGGAGGAAATGAATCTGGCCGGAATTGAAAGCGCGAATCGGCAAAGGTCTCAACCGTTCGCCGCGGCGGTGGCAGCAAGGCCGGGTTGTTTTGCACGCCCAGCAGGCGCGCGTCCTCCTGATAGATGTTTTCATCTTCGAAAACTGCATTCACCCGCACGTCAGAGCCGATGCCCACACGATCAGTAACAGGCCGCCCTGCTTCCTGCTGCAGCTCCATCTCTGTGGTGCGAGTCGCAGGATCCTGCGGATCGATCTGGCTGGCCAGCACAAAGTTGGCGAGCGCGCGGTCGTTCCGGCCAAGTTGGCGGTAAACATTAGCCTGCGCGATTAGATATTCATAGTTCGTTTTGCGTTCCGGATCGTCGTTCAAGCTGGCCAGTTGCAATTGCGCGCTGCGCGTATCTCCCAACGCCAGCGATGCATTGGCCATCCCCACCGCCACAGCCGCCTCATCCGCCCCCAATGCCTGCGCGCGTCCGTACATGCGCTGCGCCAGCGGATATTCGTGGATCCCCATCAAAATGTCCGCCGCGTTCAGGTAATCATCCGCGGAGGTTACATCCGTGGGCGCAACTCGCGCCTCGGCAAAGCCGAGCGCGATTTGTTGTTGTGCATCGCCGTTGCGTCCCTCCTCGGCGAACAAGCGGCCCAGAGCCAGCCGCACCTGAAGACGATTTTCATCGGAACTTTCCAGCGCCCGCTCGTACCGGCTCATCGCGTCATTGCGGCGGCCAAGCATGCGCAGCGCATCGGCGGTTACCAGCAGCACTTCGTAATCTTTCGCTCCCAGCCGCTCCGCGGTTTCAATCGCCTGCATCGCCTCTGCTGGCTGGCGCAGTTTGGCATACGATCTCGCCAGCTGCGCGGAAATCATTGGATCGTTAGGAGCCACGGCAAGTCCGCTCCGCAAAGTGTCGGCCGATTTTTCAAATTTATGCTGCTGGTACTGCACATCGGCCAAGGCAATGTAAGTAAGTGCAGTGTTGGGATTCAGCTTCAGCGCTAGTTTGTATTCATTCTCCGCACGAGTCAGCATGGCCCTCTGGCGATAAGCCTCTGCTTTAACTAAATGCAGGCTCTCCGATTCGGGCAACAGTCGGCTGGCCGTTTCCGCTTCTTTCAGCGCTGCCGTGGAACGGCGCAACTGCAGCAAGGCGTAGGCCAGTCCGAGGCGGGCTTCGCCATAATCCGGATTCAGTGCCAATGCCTTGCGAAAATCCGCTTCCGCCTTCGTCGCCAGACGCAGATCGTTATAAACATAGCCCCGATTCATGTATCCCACGGCCATCTGGGGATCAATTTCCAGAGCGCGCGTGAAGTCCTTGACCGCCGCTTCATTTTCGCCGCGATCGGCGTGCACATATCCCGCAATCAGATATAAGTCCTTGTCATTCTTAAGAACCGGCTGAAACTGTTCGACGATTTTCATCGCCTCGTCGAGACGCTTCAGAAACAAAAGGTCGTACGCAAGATAGTCCACCGCTTCGCGATCGCTCGTCAGTTTCTGAATGACCTTATAGCCCAACTCCGCGGACTCTCCGTAGTTGCCCGCCATGGTCAGGTAGCGCTCATGCTCGCGCATCACCTGCGGGTTCTGTCGCTCGTCTTCTGACGCCCGCTCCAACCAATCCTTGGCCCGCGGCAACTGATGGCCTTCGAGGGCCGAATTCATCGCGCCGGAAACGATCAAGGGATTGCTGGGCGCTCTTTGGAAGGCCTGCTGGTAGCTCTGTTCGGCGTCGTCGAAATGGCGGGTCGCGCTGTACAAATCACCCAGAGCCAGATAGGGAACGTAGTCCTCCGGATGCTTCTTCTCTAATTCCAGAAAATATTTTCGCGCCGCCTCGTTGTCGCCCATTTCGCGTGCTACAAATCCCAGCGCGCCCAAAGCGACCGCGCTCGAGGGATCGATGGCCACGGCCTGCTCGTAAGTCTTTCGGGCTTCCTCATTTCGGTCGGTCTTCCAAAGCAGATTCGCATAGTTCAGGAGCAGAACTACGTTACGAGGCTCGATCTGCAGAGCATCCTTCAAATCCTTTTCCGCGGCAGTGACATTACCTTGCCCCACTTCCGTGGCCGCTCGCAGTCGCAAAAATTCGGGCCGCGTCGGTCCGGTCACGTCGATGGCGGAGATTTCCTTTACCGCGTTGTCGGTCACGCGCTCTGCGTTCGCATCGTCTCCGGTATCGCGATAGATTTGCGCAAGATCCACACGCAAGGAAATGGGATAAAGAATTCCCTCCGGCACACCTTCGGGTAGGTGCTGCAACGCCGCCTCATATTCGTGAATCGCGCTGTCATACTGGCGTTCAGAGGCGTCGAGTCTTCCTCGCAAGGCGAACAGCCGGTAGTGCTCGGGATTTATGGTTTTGGCCTGGTTCAGAAAGGCGGCAGCTTTATCGAAGTCGCCCGCATTGAGCATGGCCTGCGCGGCGTTGAGTTGAATTTCAATTTCGCGGGGCGCCCGGCTTGCCGCCAGCGCATAAGTCTTCGCAGCCTCCTGCGCGTTGCCGGTCAGTGAGTACGAATATCCCAGCTCCGCGAGAGTGCCCGGATCTTTCGCATGCAGATTTTCCAGAAGATGGACCGCGTCGTCGTAGTGCCCCGTGTCGCGGTAATACGACGCGACCGCTCGCACCACCTCGGGATTGGTTGGAGCCGAGCGCAGGGCTTTGTCCAGCATTCGGTGAGCAGCCTCGCCATCTCCCGTGCGTTCATAGGCGCGAGCCAGAAGAAGTTCAGTGCGCGGCGAGTTTTTCACTGCTTCTGAGCGTTGCAGATAGTCGATCGCACCTTTCGGATCGCTGGTCAGCAAAAGTTCGCCGGCGAGTTGAAGATCCAGATCGCTCCTGGGATTCGCGGCCAGCACCTGCTGCAGCGTTTCTTGCGCCTCTGCGCTTTTTCCCATCCGGGCATAGGTCTGCGCTAGGCCTGAGAGTCCTTCAATGGAAGATGGCCTTAAAGCGAGACCGCGATGATAGGCATCGACGGACAAGGAATACTGTCCGCTCAACCGCGCGGCATATGCCAGCGTAAACCAAAGATCGGGATTCTGCGGCGCGGCCTTCACCGCACGCTGCGCGTGCAGGGCGGCATCGCCAGCATCCCCGTGTTGGAGCGCGGTTTGCGCGGCTCGCGCCTCGCGCGCCACCTCGATGCTCGCGCCCCAGCCCATCCCCGTCCCAGTGTTGTTCGTGGAATTGTTGGTTTGCGGCGCGGCACGCTTCTTCGCGGGCGCCTGGTTCGTCGGAGAGGTTTGGCCGTTTACATCAAAGGTTTGCGCGGCGCCCGCAGTCGCCACCAGCAAGACTGCGAGCCGCACTGATCCCCTGAACGCTGATTGCACCATTCCCCTCCCCATCTTCTGAAGCTTACACCCCGGCTGGTGACGCAAGGGCACGCGCCCTTTCGTCGCTCGCTCAGATGCAGGAAACTCTTGCCGTGGTTGCGCCCCTTTGCACGTCAAGGCCCATCCTCTAAAATACTAACCAACCTTTGCCCCGCTTAAGTGAATCAAAAGTTGCGATTCGAACGGCCGGATTCCGGGGACAGGCTGCGATTCGAAGACCCCAACTCAATGAGAGACGCACAGGAAAGATTAGCGCTCCCGACTGCAACCAGCATTTGGCAACGTCCCATTCCAGTGGCCGCCATCATCCTGCTGGCGCTCGCAATTCACGGCCCGTTGCTGGTGATGGAGTTGCCCGCAACCACTTCGTACGACGCCAACCTGCACATTTTTTTTGCGTCGCATTATGCCCATCACTGGTTCAATCCCTGGAATGAAAAGTGGTTTGGCGGCTTCTCGCAAACTACCTATCCGCCTCTGACTCACCAGTGGATCGCGCTTCTTTCGAACGTCGTCGGCCTCACCGAGGCCTTCATGCTGGTGCAGTTAGCCGCAGTGGTCCTGCTCGCTGTGGCGGCTTACCGGTTCGCGCAGCTTTGGGTCGATGACCGTGCAGCCAGCTATGCTGGAGTTCTGGCGGTATTCGCCGGCAGCATCGCGTTTCTTGTGTACTCGGCGGGGCAGTTGCCTACCACGATGTCGGCGGCTTTGTTTTTCCTGAGTCTGCCTTATTTGTACTGGTGGTGCCGAACGGCCAGTTGGCGGTCTCTCCTGAAAGGTATTGCGTTGTCGCTCGCGGCTGCTTCGGCCCATCACGTCACTCTTATCTTCGGTTCCGTCTTGTTTGCTCTTCCGGTCTTGGGGCTGGCATGGTACGACGCACGCAAAAGCGATCAATCCGGAGTCTCCGTCATCGGACGCGCTGTTGTCTTCGCCGCCATTGCAGGGGTCGGCGTTGGAGTCGTGCTCTTGCCGTACTGGATCGCGATCATTCGCCATCCCATCGAGCAGTTGCCCATCCCTCACGCAAGCCGTTCGAATCTTTTAATGAGCTGGCTCTACGGGATGAATTATTTCATCGTCCCCTATGGGGCTTTGCTTCTGGCATTGCCCTTCGTGGTGATCAAGGGAGCGTCGAATCCTCGTCTGCGAATACTTTTGCTGGCATTCTGGGTTACGTTTCTGCTTGCCCTCGGCGGCACCACGCCCGTCCCACGCTGGATTTTTGGCCGAGCCTTCGAAATTCTCACCTATGAGCGCTTCACCTTGTGGGCGACCGTACTGGCGCTCCCGATCGTCGGACTTTTAGTCGAGCGAGCCATCGACCGGTCCCCGCGCTGGGGTGCGATTGGGTTTAGCACAGCCGCCGTTGCCAGCCTGGCTCTCGCTCTGGGTTGGTTAACGTGGAGTCCCTTTCGCACAACCAGTTCGCTCAATGTCGATTCGGTCATCTCATTCCTGAATCGGGACGGCCACGATCAATATCGCTATCTCACCTTGGGCTTCGGTAACGCTCTCTCCAAGGTCGGAACCTACGCCAACGCGAACAGCATTGACGGCGAATACAATTCCGCACGCCTGCTTCCAGAAATGACTCGCTACGGGGCCGCGCAGTTGACCAGCGCCAAGTACTTCGGAACAGCCGGCATGGATTCATTGCGGGCAATGCTCCAGCACGCCAACCACTATGGCCTGAAATTTATTTTTGTGCACGATCCGTTCTACGAGCCGCTTCTGGTCTTTGGCGGATGGCGCCAGGTAGAGAGCTATGAGTCCGGTGAGATCACCGTGTGGTCGAAGGACGACGCGGTTCCCGCGCACGCCATTCCATCCGACACCATTCCCGCGCCGTGGGAGGGGTTGATGTGGGGGATCCTGCCCATTGGCAGCAGTATTCTGGCGATTCTGTTTGTGCTGTTCCTGGTCGAGCCACCTTCCATCCTGGAAGGAATTGCGATTCCCGCGGAAACTCCGGAAAGCGTTTATGTGAACGAGGTGCACTTATGAAGTGGGGACTCGCTCTTTTCCTCACCATTGCGACGCTCGTTCTGGTTGCAATCGCCTGGTTTCAATCGGGAGGAATGAAGCAGCATGCGATGTTCTCCGCGACCACCCCGGAAGCGGCGGTGCAGGCGCTGATGAGCGACATCCAGTCTCACAACTACCAGCGGGCTTTTGCTTCGCTGGATCCCGCTAGCGACACGGATCTGCCCTCATTCATTCGCGACGTCGCGGGAAGCGACGGTAGCTTGCGAACCTATGCCTCATTGCAGAGTGCCGACGTTTCGCCTCTTCACGCCAATCAGGATGAAGCCGTGGTCCGCGTGCGCATGAATTGGTCGAGCGCGGTAGGTTCGCTCGACGATGTCCGCGATTTGCGCGTGCGCCGTGAGGGCTCCGTGTGGCGTGTGGTGTGGCCGAAGCCTGCATTCCCTGCCGTGCCTCCACAAGTCGTGTCGGTAAATTACTTGCGCTGGGAAGTGATTGGCCGCAACACATCACAAGCTTGGGGCTCGCAGGACGTCGACTCGCCTAAGGTGCGCATAACCTCGATGAACGCAATCTCGCGCCCGGGCCGCGTCGTGATTCTGGGTGAAGTGGAGAATGAAGACACCATTCCCGCGTACTTGAATGTGAACGCGACGCTGCTCAAGGCGGATGGCTCTCCCATCGAAGAAGAAGGCAGCTTCGATATGATTTCTCACGTGCTGCTTCCCAAACAGGTCTCGCCCTACCGCATCGACTTTCCCGGCATTCGCATGGAGGACGTAAAGAGTGTGCGCATGGATGCGCGCGCCTTGCTTGTCCCCGCCAGCGCCGATCCGGTGATCGCCATCACGGACCAGGCCGTAAGCAAAGATGGATTGAATCGAAATGTGCTGAAGGGTGATTTGATCAATCAAAGCGGTCGCCCGGTCAATATCGCCCAGGTCCTGGCCGCTTATTATGACGATTCCGGAAAAGTAATCTGGGTTTCAGACGGTTACGTCGATCAGGCGCTGATGCCGCAGGTGCCTGTGCCCTTCGCGGTCGACATCCCCAACGATATCGCGCAGCGGCTGAAAAATTATCGCGTCATCGTCAATCACTATTCGCGGACGAGTAGCTAGCATGATGCGCGTGACAACGATGTTCCTTATCATGACGCGCACTCGCAGCGGCTCTTTCTACGGACGCGCGCGACTCCTCGCAGTGGCCGCTCTTTGTTTCTGTTTCTTGCCCATCTTCGCCAGTGCAGCCGATCTGCACCCGCCCGCCACCGTGGAAGCCGGTCAGGCCTTCTCGATTCCTGTGCAAGGCTCGGGGGAAGCGACTTTTTATCTTGTCGGGCCGGACCATATCGTAAAGCGGACGGTCAAGCTCGGCGGCGATCTGGAAATACAGTCGGGCGAGGTGAGCTCCGCGGGGCGCTATCAGGCGATTCTCTGCGACTCCTCGTGTACTTTCGCCTCGTTTCAAGTCAACGCCGCGCAACCCGCGCATCTGAGCTTCTTTCTCCATCCCTCGCGCGTTCCTGTTTCCACGCCCAACTCGATTGACGCTACCGCGTTTGTATTCGACCGTTATTTCAATCTGGTCCTGACGCCCGCGGTAGTCGATTTTCGGATCACCCCGGCCAGCGGGGCCGGCTTTTCGCAGCGAGTTCCCACTCATCACGGGGTGGCCTGGATGCGCACGAGTTCCACTGCACATGAGGGACGCGTGCAAGTGACTGCGGTCGTCGGCAGTGTTGAAGAAGCACGCGTGGTGCAGCAGGTTGCAGCCGAGGCTTGCCGCTTGAACGTGAGAGCAGTGCCGAGCGGAAAAATGATTGCTCTCGAAACCGACCCCGTGCGCGATTGCAGTGGTAATGCTCTTCCCGACGGAACTGTGGTTTCCTTCACCACGATTGACAGCGCGGGCAAGAGCACAGTCGATACGCCTATCAAGAAAGGTATCGCTCGCACCGAAATCAGCGTCCATGGTCGGGCCCACGTCAGCGTCGCCTGCGGCGTGATCGAGGGCAACGAAATCGCTGTGAATGGAAGATTGTGAACACGGACCGTAACGCCGATTGTGAACAAAAGATTATGAAGGGCATCGCCGACATAACCGTTGCACTCAAGAAGAATTCACGCCCATTCGTCTCGGTGTTCGGATTCGTCTTTGCGGTCTGCGCCCTTTCCGTCGCCCAGGCGCCGCCGCAGGTTCATCTTGATGCGGAAGGACTCGCTCCGCGTCCTATCGAAGAACTCACCGGCACGACCATTGCGCGCCATTACGCGCTGGCATGGCGCGATTTGGCCGGCGCACTCGACTCCAACAACGCCCGGGGTCTGGGCGAGGAGTTCGTCGGCTTCGCCAAAGATCGCCTCGCGAAGAGAATCGCGCAGCAAAGTCAGTCAGGCCTGCATGTTCGCATTGTGGATCATGGCCACCAACTGAAGGCGCTTTTTTATTCCACCGATGGAGCGTCCATGCAGCTTGTGGACCACGCCCAGCTGGAAATCCAAACTTACGATGGAAGCAAATTGATCGATACACAAAATACGCCCCACGAATACATGATTCTCATGACCCCCGGCGCTGATCGCTGGTATGTTCGCGATCTCGAAGAGGTCTCGGCCAAGCCCTGAGAGCGGTTTGACCGCCTTCGAGCCAACTATAGCGGCGTTCGTCTCATCGTATCCAAGGCAGGCAATTAGTGATGAAACCTTACCAGTATGCGTTTTTGGCGTGTGTCCTGATGGTGAGCCTTATTCCGCAGGGCTGTACCCACGCCAAAGCTAAGAACCTCGCGCTCAAGGACGTTCCGACCCTGTCGGGCAGTCCAAAGGTTCTGGCCGACTATCAACCCTGGTTCGGCGACCCGGACCACATTGACGTCGGCTATAACAGTCAGGATCCGAATGTCCTGCGCAAGCAAATTGAAAGCGCCCGTAACATGGGCATCTACGCCTTCGCCGTCGATTGGTACGGGCCCCGCCGTCCCTTTCTCGATCGCAGCACGGCTCTGCTCCAGCGCATCGCCAGCGAGCAACACTTTCATATCGCACTGATGTATGACGAAACCCAGGATGACAATGGCCACGCCACCGAAGACGCCATGGAGGCGATGGATTTGGCTTACAAGAAGTACATCGGCCCCGGCGCCCAGGGCCGCGATGCCTATCTGCTCTACAACGGACGGCCGGTTCTTTTTGTGTTTCCCAAGGCTGGGCACACCGATTGGGAGCAGGTTCGCCAGCAGGTGAATCAGTGGGAATCGCCGCCAATCCTGATTTATCAGGACGATCCGCCGCCGCAGTACGCGAAAGACTTCGACGGCGAGTATGCCTGGGTTTTTCCCGGGCATGGTGGGTGGAAACCGGATGGTCAGGCGTGGGGCGAAGATTACTTAAACAATTTTTACGCGAAGATGCGCAAACGTTCCGACAAGATTACAGTCGGCGGCGTGTGGCCGGGATTCAATGACGCGAAGGCTTCGTGGAGCCTGAACCGGCATATTGATGCACGCTGCGGCCAGACCTTCGAAGATACGCTCCGCTTGTTCGAGGAGAACGATGAATCTTCGCACCCGATTCCATTCGTTCTGATTGCGACGTGGAACGACTACGAGGAAGGAACCGCGATTGAGCGCGGCCTCCCCCGCTGTGGTGATCAGAAAGCCGATCAGAAAGCGGATCTCGTGCCCGGGAGTCGACCATGAAAAAAGGCGTTGGAAGCGCAGCCGAAATGTTTGAGATGCTGGCGATTTTACATCTGCCTGCGATTTCGGGCTCCGGCCATCCAGCCGAAGATGGTCCAGCCGAACATGGTCCAGCCGAACATGGTCCAGCCCAACCTGGTCCGCAGATAGCGGGCGTGCTCGCTCGATTGCAAAACATGTCTGACCAGGAGTGGTCGGAGTTCCTGCATTTTGCCGAACTGCAACGCGTGTATCTTCGCACTCTCCAGCTTTTGGAAAAATACACGGGCGGCGACGTCGTCGCGCCGCGATTCAAAGATTTGCTGCAGTTAGCTCAGGTAGAGCAGCAGAGCGTGCAAGCCTCCCTCGCCACTTTGGACAAGATCGTTCGCGCTCTGGCGACGACGGGCCACACGCCGCTCGTCATCAAGTCCCTCGATCACTGGCCCGACATTGGCAGCGATCTTGATCTTTTTATTTCCGCCAGCGAACGCGATACCGTGCACGCCATGCAGAGCGAACTGCAAGCCGAGACCCAGCCGCAGAGCTGGGGAGACCGCCTGGCGCACAAATGGAACTTCCGGATTCCCGGGCTTTCCCGATTGGTGGAGATTCATGTGGGCTGCCTCGGACAAACCGGCGAACAGGACGAACTTCCCCGCCAGCTGGAAAAAACCAGCGTGCTGCGCGAGGTGGGGCCTTTTCGCTTTCGCGTGCCGGCCCCAGAGGAACAGGTCACTCTGGCCACGTTGCAGAGAATGTATCGCCATTTCTACATCCGTTTTACCGACCTGCTAAATCTTACGGGACTGGTGCGGTCGGGCCGGCTCGATTTCACACGGCTCCAGGCGTCCACGCAGCAATGGTCCATTTGGCCGGGAGTGGCGACGCTGCTGAAGATCACATCCGACTACAACCAGCGAGTCGGTGTTGGCCCACTCCCCCTGCCAGACTTTGTCGTGCGCTCGGCTCGATTCGGCGCCGACGCAACTTATGTAGGGAAACAATTCCTGCGCGTGCCCATGCTGCCGCAAGGCTCTCAGCTATTTCTTCAGCAACTCGTGGGAACTGGAGTGACTCGTCGTTTTCGCTCTGCGGCTCGCCTCTCTCTCTTGCCGGTGCTGGCAGTAGCCGCATTTGTCAATCTGCGGATTACCGGAGACGACAAAGGGATTTGGTAATTCACTTAGGAATCCCCGGTTCTCCCTGTTTCATACACAAGCCTGACGCCGCTCCGTACATGAAAAACCGCATTGCTGCGACCGTACAGAGGGCCTGCATAATACCAAGAGGCCGAAGGAGAGGAACGTGGTAGTCGCGCGCATCGTCGAGAGTATCCCGGGGGAGAAATTTGTGTGCGCTTCTTCCGCAGCACTCCGAGCGCGCCTCGTGAGCGGCAGCATGATCATGCTGGTCAGCTCCGGCCTCGTAGGCGGCTTAAATCTTCTCTACAATCTTACGATCGTTCATAAGTTAGGTGCGGGTGCGTTCGGCCAGGCCAGCGCAGTCTACACCGTACTGATGTTGCTCTCAGCCGTTCACCTGGCTTTTCAACTGTTATGTTCCAAGTTTGTCGCCAGGAACGATTCGCTTCCCGAAAAATTTGCTATCTACCGTCACCTTCATCGACGGGCATGGATCTATGGCGTCGGTGTCGGTATCGCGTTGTTCTGCGCCCGCTCTCTCGTCACCCAGTATTTGAATTTACCCACGCGCAATTACATCATTATGCTGGCAGTGGCCGCCGTCTTCTTTATCCCGCTTGGTCCGCGGCGGGGTTTCATGCAGGGGCTGTATGACTTTCGCCATCTGGCTTCTAACTTCGTTCTGGAAGCCGTCATCAAGGTCGCGGCGGCTGTCTTATTCATGGCGTGGGGATGGGGCGTAAGCGGAGTTATTGCGGCAATTGTCGCCTCGGTTGTGCTCGCCTATGCCTTCGGAATGCCGCACCGCGATTTGCAGGCTGATCCCCTTGCCCATATTCCGCCAGCCACCGCAATTGGAGAGGGTCTGCAAGCCTCCATGTTTTTTGTTGGACAGGTCATCATCAATAATCTGGATATCATCCTCGTTAAACATTTTTTTCCTGCCACGGAGGCGGGTGTCTACGCTGCGGTCGCGTTGGTGGGGCGAGTCGTTTACATGCTTTCATGGTCCGTGGTCAGCAGTATGTTTCCGTTTTCAGCGGGCGTGCGCTCTGAGGAACGCGAGGGCCGCGCAGTGCTGGGAACCGCATTCCTCCTGGTCATTTTAGTTTCGGGCGTGTTCACACTGGCGGTGTGGGGCGCGCCGGCGCACGTCTGGCATCTTCTTCTGGGCAGTGGATTCCCCTTGAACCAGGGAGGATCGTACCGAGCTCTGTTAGTTCTATACGCGGCCACTACGGGCATCTATTCGCTCGGCGTAGTTCTGATGAGCTACGAAATTTCGCGCAAAATCGGGAATGTCAGCTGGGTGCAACTCGGCTTCAGTGGAGCCATCATCGCCGGCATCTACCTCTTTCACGGTACCTTGCATGACGTCATCATGGTCCAGACCGTCTTGATGATGGCTCTTCTGGTCTGGGTCGCGATACCGTTCCTGCGGGCCGAGATTTACAAGCGGCCCGGAAATCTGGCCGCACCGCAAATGCAGGCCCGCTTGAGGAAGGCGCGTCGAGTTACTGAGGATGAGGCCATCTCAGAATTTTTGAAAAGCGAATTTTATCAACAGGAATTCGACCCCTATCGCGAGCCCTTCTCTAAAATCGTAACGCATCCTGATCTGCAGAATGAATCCGACAATCGGCTGCGCCGGGCGCTGTTATACCTTCGCCGCGGCCGGCTCTGGCGAGAGATTCCAAAGGACACCGAGTGGTGGGAGATTGAACTGAAAACCAGCGACTTGCAACGCATCCGAGTCTTTCCCCGAAATCAGTGGCGCAAACACTCCGATCGCAGTTATTACCTGCTGGATACCGCGGAGCGTATCCGCACCAGGATTTCCCATTCGCCCAGCGTCTTTGCCGCCAAACTTCGTTCACTTAGCAGCGAACTGGCGGAGTCGCCTTCCGCCGATTTCAAGCATCGGAGTACGGTATTGCTGATCGGTCTGGATGAAGCCAGCCCGTTGACCATTATCGAAGGGAACCACCGCATGACCGCGGCAGCCTTGGTGTCGCCGCAGGAAGCACATCGGCAATTCCGTTTCTTATGCGGATTTTCTCCGCGCATGAGGAGTTGCTGCTGGTACCAGACCGACTTTTCGACGCTTCTCCGTTATGCCAAGAACTCCGTGACCTGGCTATTTGATAACTGCCAGGTGGTCATCGATCAGGCGTTACACAACCGAGCATAATCTCAGGAAAATCCAGGGCCTTTCTCTATCCGCAGAGGAAAACGGCAGTACACTGCCGTAAACACAACAACCCTCCTGTATCCGCCTTCATCCAAGCTTACATCTTGGAGAACATTTTGCCCATGAAGTCTCGATTTATCATAGGTTTAGCTCTTTTCGCCGGGATGAATGCCCTGCTTCTCACGAGCTGCGTCGGCCTACGATCCACGCCCAGCACTGGCCCCGCAAGTTTGCAAAGTATCAATCACATCATTATCTTCGCGCAGGAGAACCGCTCGCTCGATCATTATTTCGGTGCCATGCGCCAATATTGGGCGCAGAACGGCATCGCCGATCAGTCATTTGACGGATTGCCGCAATTCAACCCTGCCAGCGGAATCGCTCCTTTGCAGGGACCCGTTCCATCCAATCCAGGCTGCGATCCTTCCCAACCCTATCCAGCCTCGGATTATTGTGTCGCAGACAGCAGCAACCTCATCAGTTCTTTCCATTTCACCTCCATGTGTCAGGAAGAGCAGAGCCCTTTCTGGGACGAGGCCCATGTCGATTGGGACTACAACGATCCCACCGGGCAGAGCGCAGCCGCGCTCAACGGATTCGTGGTGACCGCTGCCGACGACGCCCGCCAGCAGTCACCCACTTTAATGGACACGAATGGCGTTCGCGCCATGGGATATTTCGACGGAAGCGATTTGAACTACTACTACTTCATGGCCTCCAATTTCGCCACGTCGGATCGGTGGTTCTCTCCCACCATGGACCGCACCCAGATCAATCGCATGTACCTGTTAGCCGCCACGTCGGCAGGCCACGCGCTTCCGCTCGCACCGCCGGAAACTCCGCTTACCGCGACCACGATTTTCGAGGAACTGCAGAATGCAGGAATCACATGGAAGATATATGTCAATCCCGGCGGCACTACTTGCGGAAGCTCGCCCACTGCAGCCTGCCTACTAAACTATTCCTATATCAATGAGTTCGCCTACGGGCAAACCATCGTTAACAGCCCGGCTCTAGCGCAGAATCTGGTGCCCATATCGCAATTTACGACCGACATACAAAATGGAACTCTGCCCCAGGTAGCGCTGATCGAGCCTGCATCCCTGGCCTTCCTGGATGAGCATCCCAATGATTACGACATATCGTCCCCGGCCAATGTCCAAACCGGAGCGCAGTACGCCGCAGGCCTCATCAACAGCCTGATGACGAGCTCCAGTTGGAGCGACTCCGCAATCCTCTTCACTTACGACGAAGCCGGAGGGTTCTACGATCACGTGTCGCCACAACCTATGCCCAGTCCTGACGGCATACAGCCAATGGATCTGGTGGCGGGCGATATCTGCGATGAACCGGGACAAATCGGAACTGGCACGTGCGATTTCACTCACACCGGATATCGCGTGCCCTTCATCTTGATCTCCCCCTTTTCTAAGAAGAACTACGTTTCCCATACAGTCTTCGATTACACCGCGATGCTGAAGTTGATTGAGACTCGATTCAACTTGCCGCCCCTGTCAAAACGCGACGCCGCCCAGGCCGACATGAGCACCGAGTTCTTCGATTTTGTAAATGTGCCGTGGGCTACGCCCCCGACTCCGCCTGCGCAGAACACTTCCGGGCAGTGCACGCTGACGCCTCCCACTCCGTGACGCGTGCCAGGTTCGCATCCGCTGGTTTCCAGCGGAACTGGAACACTACGCTCGTAACGAGCAGAGACAACGTGGAGCGATAACGAGCAGCGCGGCAGATGAAACCCTAGTTCCTGTTAAAATTGGAAAGCATGCTGCTTCCCTTCGTCCGCGAACTCTTCGCGGATGTGGAAATGCTTCCCGCCTTCGCGCGTGTTGCCTCCCACCTGCGGGAGGGCACGGGGCGCATTCGTGTCTCCGGACTCTCGCCCACGGCCAGAGCCCTGCTGCTCGTGCTCTTGCGGCGCAACGCCGACCGTCCGCTCATCGTCGTCGTAAACGACAATCGCGCGGTTGAAGATTTCGTTCCTGTTCTGCGCGGATTCTGCGAACTCACCAGCGCCTGTGATCCTGAGGGAATCGTCGCTCTTCCGGCGCGCGACGTGCTGCCATTCCAGAATCTTTCTCCCCACCCCGAGCTTCAGGAAGAGCGCGCGACCGCTCTGTGGAAAATCGCCACCGGAAAAGCCTCGATCGTAATCTCTCCGGTCGCGGCCACGGCCATTCTCCAGCGCTCCGCCGAATATTATTCCGACCTGGCCCGCATTCTGCGACGCGGTGAATCCTTCGACGTCGATAATCTTCTCGCTCATCTCAACACCGTTGGCTACACCGCCGCCGATGTCGTCGAAATGCCGGGCGAGTACGCTCTCCGCGGCGGCATTCTCGATGTTTACTCGCCCGAAGCTGAGCGCCCGGTGCGCATTGAGTTTTTCGGTGACGAAGTGGAATCGATTCGCCGCTTCGACCCCGCCTCGCAGCGCTCCTCGAATCCCATGGATGAAGCCCTGTTGCTGCCGCTCACCGAAACCCCGGTGAGCGATCATCTGCTGGGCGCAATCCATACTCGGCTTTCCGGCAAACGAATCACTGGCTCGGGCAAGCCGGGCTCGGAAGAGATCGTCGAAGCTGCCGTGCGCTCCGGCGGCGTCACGGTTTTCCCCGGCTGGGAGTTTTATGCGCCGGTGGCAGGTGCCGATCGCACAGTCTTCGATCTGTTGCCGCACGCTGCCGTGTTGCTCGACGAACCTGACCTGCTGCGCGCCGAGTTCGATCGCTTCTGGACCCGGGTGGAAGAAGCGCACGAACGCAGCGGCGTCGGTAATCTGGTCCGCCCTTCGGATCTGTATATTTCGCCCGACGATTGGTGGAAGAAAGTCGCGTCCTTGACCGGAGCCGACGTCGAACATCTCGGCATCACGCGCAGCGAAGACGCGGATTCGTCTGTCACTTTCCTGACTCAACCTACGCCGCGCTTCCACGGCGCTGTTCCCACCATGCTCGAAGAAGTGCAGAAGCTCACCGGGCAAGGCAATCAGGTTTTATTCTCCGTCCCCAATACAGGCGAGGTCGAGCGTCTGGCCGACATTTTCACCGAGTACAACGTTTCCTTCCGCCTTGGCAGCCGCACCCGCGGCGGCGAAAGCTACGCCGACGAGACCAGCTACTTCGCCGGCGAAGTCCATACCACCACGCTGGCCAAAGCTTACGTGCCCGACGGCGTAATGTTTCCCGACGCTCATCTCGCGATTTTTGGTTCTCGCGATCTATTCGATGAATCGGACAGTGTCGCTGCGCCCCCGCAGCGGCAGAAGTCGAAAGTGTCGGCCTTCCTCTCCGATTTCCGCGACCTGCAGGTTGGAGATTACGTTGTCCACGTCGAGCATGGCATCGGCCAGTATCAGGGCCTCAAAGAAATCAATCAGGGCGACGGCAACGCCGAATTCATGTTGCTCGAGTACGCCGAGGGCGCGCGCCTCTACGTGCCGCTGACTCGACTCGATCTGATTCAGAAATACCGGTCTTCTGAAGGGGCCAAGCCCGCCCTCAGCCACCTGGGTACGCAGGCGTGGACCAAAACGAAAGCCCGCGTGCGCAAGGCCATGAAAGACATGGCCGACGAACTTTTGAAACTCTACGCTGAACGAAAGACGGCCGAAGGCCATTCCTTTCCCGCCGGCAACGAGTTCGTTCGCGAGTTCGAAGACGCATTCGAGTTCAACGAGACCGAAGATCAGGCGCAGGCTATCGCCGACGTCACACGCGACATGGAATCAACCCAGCCCATGGACCGCCTGCTCTGCGGAGATGTTGGTTACGGCAAGACAGAAGTCGCCATGCGCGCCGCGTTCAAAGCCGTCGGCGATAACAAGCAGGTCGCCGTGCTGGCGCCCACGACCGTGCTCGCCTTCCAGCACTATGAAACTTTCAAGCAGCGCTTCGGGCCGTTTCCCGTCACCATTGAAATGATCAGCCGCTTCCGTAATCCCAAGCAGCAAAAAGAAATCCTGCAAAAAGCCGAAACCGGAAAGATCGACATCCTCATCGGCACGCATAGAATTCTTTCAAAGGATCTCAAGTTCTCCGATCTCGGACTGCTCATCGTCGACGAAGAGCAGCGCTTCGGCGTGCGCCACAAAGAACGCATCAAGCAGATGCGCAAGCAGGTCGACGTTCTCACCATGTCGGCCACGCCCATTCCTCGCACCTTGCACATGTCGTTGGTTGGCCTGCGCGATATGAGCGTGATCGAAACGCCACCCAAAGATCGCATGGCAATTCAAACCGTCGTCGCCAGTTGGGACGACAAATTAATCCAGTCGGCGATTGAACAAGAATTAGAACGCGGCGGGCAAATTTATTTTGTTCACAACCGTGTGGAGAGCATCTGGGAAATCGCCGCCAAGTTGCAGGAATTAATTCCCAAGGCGCGCATCATCGTCGGCCACGGACAGATGGGCGAGACCGAACTCGAAAAAGTGATGCTGCAATTCATGCATCACGAAGCCGACATCCTCGTCGCCACCACGATCATTGAAAACGGCCTCGACATCCCGCTCTGCAACACCATCCTGATTAATCGCGCCGACCGGCTCGGCCTCTCCGAGCTCTACCAGTTACGCGGACGTGTGGGCCGCTCGAACCGTCGCGCCTATGCATATTTGCTGATCCCGAAAGAAGTCGAACTCACGCCCATCGCGAGACGTCGCCTGGCAGCGTTAAAAGAATTTTCCGATCTCGGTGCGGGATTCAAAATCGCCGCGCTCGATCTTGAACTCCGTGGCGCAGGAAATCTTCTCGGCGGCGAGCAGAGCGGACACATCGAGGCCATCGGCTTCGAACTCTACACGCAAATGCTCGAACGGGCCGTCCGCGAAATGAAAGGCGAAGCCGCGCCCGACGAAGCCGAAACCCAACTCAATCTCGGACTCAACATTCGCATCAACTCCGACTACATTCCGGAAGAAAACCAGCGCCTCCAAATGTACAAGCGAGTGGCCCGAGTGGAAACCGAATCGCAACTGAACGATGTTGGCTTGGAGTTAAAAGACCGTTACGGGCCGCCGCCTCCGCCGGTGCGCAACCTGCTCGACTACGCTTCGCTCAAATTGCTGTGCATGCGAGTCGGCGTCAACGCCATTGAGCGCAAGCGCGATTCCGTCACTTTTAAGTTCCGCCAGAATGCCGCCGTCGATCCCGAGCAGCTGGCCCGCTTCGTCTCCGCTCAACGCGGCGCCCAATTCACCCCGGACGGCATGCTGAAATTCGTTTTGAAAGCCACGGCTGCGGAGGAAGTGCTGCGCGCTCTCCGCACAGTTCTGGAGCAACTGGCAAGTGAGGAAGCAGCATCTGAAGTCGGTTCGACCGTGAACCACAACACGTCTCAGTAACCGATCAAAAGGTCTCACGTGACCATTTACAATGATCAGCATCAGTTAGCAAGCAGCGGCGTACGACCAATGATCTACGAGCGACGAGCTGCGAAAAACGAGCGACGAAAAACAACCGCACTATGAAAATGAAAGTCCGCAAAGCCGTATTTCCCGCCGCCGGGCTGGGCACTCGCTTTTTGCCCGCCACCAAAGCTCAGCCCAAGGAAATGTTGCCGGTCGTCGACAAGCCAATCATTCAGTACGGTGTCGAAGAGGCCATGGCGTCGGGCTGCGATCAGATCGTGATCATCACCGGCCGCGGCAAGCAGTCGATCGAAGATCACTTCGACGTCAGCTATGAACTCGAAAAAATGTTAGAGGAGCGCGGCAAGACCGACCTGCTGAAAATCGTGCGCAACATCTCTGACATGATGTATGTAGCGTACGTTCGGCAGAAAGAAGCGCTGGGTCTGGGCCACGCCGTCCTGATGGCGCGCGAACTCGTCGGCAACGAGCCTTTCGCCGTATTGCTCGCCGACGACGTGATCGACAATCCCGTCCCTTGTTTGAAGCAGATGGTCAACGTGTTTGATGAGAAACAGTGCTCGGTGATCGCTGCGCAAGTAGTGGAAGGGAAGATGATCTCGTCCTACGGCGTTTTCGATGCGCAACCCGCGGAAGGTTTCAACGGCCGCCTCTTCGAGATTCGCAACATGGTGGAGAAGCCCAAACCTGAAGAAGCGCCGTCGAACCTCGCCATCATCGGCCGCTACATTCTCACTCCGGCAATTTTCGATTGCCTCGCCAAAACCAAAACCGGCGCCGGAGGCGAACTGCAACTCACCGACGGCATGCGCATGTTGCTCAAGCAGGAAAAAATGTATGCCTTTGTTTACGAAGGCCGCCGCTACGACACCGGCGACAAATTAGGATTCCTCAAAGCGACCGTAGAATTTGCCCTCAAGCGCAACGACCTGGGCGCTCCATTCCGCGAATACCTGAAAGGCCTGAAGCTCTAGGTTCCACTGTCCTTTTTGCATTCATGTGGAAACAGCCGCCTGGAGTCGTGTGGGGACAGCCTTCTGAAGCCATGTAGGGACAGCCGCCTTCGGCTGTCCAGCGACGCGAAGCGAGCCACATCGAGCAAACTCCAAAAGCAAGAACTTATACCCCCTTCAGCTTCTTCGATTTCTCCTCCACACCCCGCGCCAGCTTCTCTTTGTGAGCTTGCAGTTTCTTCGCGATCGAGGCATCGCCCAACCCAATCATCTGGGCCGCAAGAATTCCCGCGTTGGTCGCTCCCGGTTTTCCAATCGCGACCGTGGCCACCGGAATTCCCGCCGGCATCTGCACCGTCGCCAGCAGCGAATCCATGCCTTGCAGCGAAGTTGAAGGAATCGGCACTCCAATTACCGGCAGAGTAGTATGAGCCGCGATCACGCCCGCCAGATGCGCCGCACCGCCAGCCCCGGCAATAATCACCCGAATGCCGCGCTCCGCAGCTTTGCGCGCGAAGTCCGCCGTGCGATCCGGCGAGCGATGCGCCGAGGTCACATCCATTTCGTACGCGATGCCAAACTCATCGAGCGCCTTGCCCGCCTCGCGCATAATCTCCAGATCGGAATCGCTGCCCATCACAATCGAAACCAATGGCTTAGTCATTTTGCTCAGACTTCGCTCCTCTCCAACGTCGATACAACAGAAAGTTGATCACCAATATGATTAAGGCAGATCCGCCAAACGCCACCAAGTACAGAACGGCTTCGGGTTCGAGCTCATGCCGGAGAAATGCGACCAGACTGTCAGCAGATAGGAACAGAACATACGCGGCATAGAATCCGACGTTGCACCACGCCGCCGCCTTTTGCCTGGCGACCTCTAAAACGAAACCGAGTGTGATGACTGTTAGCGTTAAGAAGAGTAGCCAGCCATGGCGCCAGTCCCGGAGAATACGAAACCAAAGAGCCAGCCCATGTGGCGGGTCGAGTAGCGGCCATCTGGCCCACATCAGAACAGGAATTAATTGCAGCCGAATAAACCACGCCCCACTGACGATCAGCCAGGTGAGCCTAATCCAGCGCTTCATCGCTTCAGCGCCCGCGCCGCAATGTCTCTACGATAATGCGCCCCATCAAAATGAATCTTCGCGCACGCCTCATACGCCCGCGCTACAGCCGTCTCCAATGACGCCGCCCGCGCCGTTACTCCCAGCACGCGCCCGCCCGCCGTGAAATAAGCTCCATCGCGCCGCGTGGTCCCGGCATGAAACACTTTCACTCCATCCAAGGCGCCCGCTTCTTCCAGGCCGTCGATTCGCTTTCCCACTGCATACGTTCCCGGATAACCCCCCGAAGAAATCACCACGCACACCGATGCATCTGGCGACCATTTGAAATCCCCTTCGCTTAAGCGGCCTTCAATCGAAGCCTCGAACGCCTCGATCAAATCGCTTTCCAGCCGCATCAAGGTCGGCTGCGTCTCCGGATCGCCAAAACGGCAGTTGAACTCCAGCACCATCGGCCCGCGCGCTGTCATCATAAGCCCGCAGTAGAGCACGCCTTTGAACTCCGCACCCTCGGCCTTCATACCCGCAACCACGGGCTGCGCGATATGGTGCACCAGCCAGTCTCGCATCTGTTCGTCAACAATGTCTGCCGTCGAATACGCGCCCATCCCTCCCGTATTCGGCCCGGTATCGCCGTCGCCCACACGCTTGTGATCCTGCGCCGCCACCAGAGGCGCTACCCGTTCTCCGTCGCTGAATACCAGAAAGGAAAGTTCATCCCCCTCGAGGCATTCTTCCAGCACAACGCGCGCGCCCGCTTCGCCCAGCATTTTTCCGTTGAGCATCTCTTGCGCCACGGTAGCGGCTTCTTCCTTACTCTTGGCGATCACCACGCCCTTGCCGGCGGCAAGTCCATCAGCCTTCACCACCACCGGCACACGAAAATGACTGAGTGCGGATCTTACCTGCTCGATTGAATCGCAAATTGCAAACGGAGCCGTCGGGATGTGATGCCGCTGTAGAAATTCCTTGGCAAAACTCTTGCTCGCTTCCAGTTGGGCCGCGGCCGCTGTTGGACCAAACGTCGCCCATCCGCGTCGCGCAAATTCATCCACCACGCCCAGAGTCAGCGGCAGCTCCGGACCCACTACGGTCAAATCGGGCTGTAGACGCGCCCCCAGGCTCACCATCGAATCCAGACTCTTCAGATCCGCCGCCACACACTCCGCATCGTCCGCGATGCCGCCGTTCCCCGGGGCGCAGTACAGTTGCGAAACCCGCGGCGATTGGCGCAGCTTCCATACCAGTGCATGCTCGCGTCCACCGCTTCCTAATACCAGAACTTTCATAACCGAGAAAATTAAGGGTAGGGGTTCGAGTGGAATACTGTCAAACATCAGTTTCCATTAACATTCCTTTAACCGGTCCTGCGTACCCTCAGGGAGCTCAATTAGAGGCTTCAACCTCGACACGTTGTCAGTCTGTGCGGTTAACTACAGTTAATGTATTTTGCTATAAGTTAGTTAATGGAGCGATGGGTGAATCTGGGCAAGGCAATCGGAAGGCTGAAATGGAGGGGCGCGCCGTTCGTCGCTTCGGCGGCCTTGTTCGTTGTGCTGGCCGTTGTTGTCGCCCCGCCCGTCTTCGCGCAACAGTCAGAGTCTCCATCCTCCCCGCAACCGCGGCAGCAAACCGACGCCGCGGTCGCAACCGATCCGCCGGATTCCACCGAAGATGCCAATCCGGAGTCCCTGCTTCCTCATTTCAAGAGCACTCGCTTCTGGCTCTGCGGCCAGGCGAATTTTATTTTTCAAACTCATCCCGATTTCCCCGCACTCTACAGCGGCCCACATAGTCTTAGTCCTCATTACGACAAGGCTACCTCGCGCGTCGTGACCCTCTACACCGGCGTGCGTCTCAACCACTCCACTGAACTGCTGGTCGACCTTGAAGAAGCCGGCGGCGCAGCTCTCAGCACCGGTCTCGGCTTGGCGGGCAACACGGACCTAGACATCGTCCGGAATCCCTTGTTAAGCAAGGCTCCTTATCTCGGTCGCGCCATTTTTCACATGGTCTTCGCGCTCAGTAAAGACAAAGTTGAGAATGAGCGCAGCTTCCTTTCGCTCTTCGAAGAACTGCCGCGCCGCCGCCTCGAGTTTCGCTTCGGCAAGTTCAGCATGCCCGATTTCTTCGATATAAACTCGGTCGGCTCCGATACTCATTTTCAGTTCTCCAATTGGACCGTCGACAACAATGGCGCATGGGATTACGCCGCCGACACGCGCGGCTACACCGTGGGAGCAGTCGCCGACTTCGAAGACCGCAACTGGGGGTTTCGCGTGGCCGAAGGCCTGATGCCCAAAGTCGCCAACGGCATCGATCTGGTCTGGAGACCCTGGCAGGCCCATGCGGAGAATTTTGAATATGAACTCCGCCGCGGTGTGATTCCCAAGAAAGCCGGTGTCGTTCGACTGCTCGCCTACAGCAACAATGCGAATATGGGGATATATCGCGAACAAATCATTTTGGGCGCCGAGCACGACACCATTCCCGACATCACCAACCATCCCTGGCACATCACTCGAAAATACGGCTTCGGCGTCAACCTCGAACAAAATCTCACGAACCACCTCACGGCCTTCGGGCGTTTTGGATGGGACAACGGTAAAACAGAATCATTTGCCTATACCGAAGTGGACCAAACCTTCGCCGGCGGTCTGGGGACAAACGGCGCCTGGTGGCATCGCAAGCAGGATCGCGCCGGCGTCGCTCTAGTCACCAATGCGATTAAAAAAGATCACCAGAATTATCTTGCGGCGGGGGGCTTAGGGTTTCTTCTCGGCGACGGCGCGCTGAACTACGGCCGGGAAAATATCGTTGAGTCCTACTACACCGTGCACGCCTGGCGCGGCATCTACTTCGCGCCGGGCGTGCAGCACATCGTCGACCCCGGCTACAACCGCGACCGCGGACCCGTCATCGTGCCCTCATTCCGCGCCCACGTCGAGTTCTAGCAACTCCAGTCACAAACCGGTCAGCGCCCTATCGCAGCGCCAACTCACCATTGAACTCCTGAATAATTCCGTAGCATTCGCAAGCGGAGCTCTCTAGTTTCTTCCGGTTCAGAATTCTTACTGAGCCGCGCGTGTATTCGATGATCTGCTTTTTCTGCAAACCACCCGCCGCGAGACTCACGCTGGGACGATCGGTGCCCAGCATCATCGCTAAAAAGTCATGCGTGATGCGCAGCAATCCGGAACCAACGCGATCCTGCGCCAGCAGCAGCCACCGGGATAGGCGTTGTTCAATGTCATGCAGCCGATTGCAGCCCGCCGTCTGGGCAACCTGCATTCCGTGCACCGCGGCGTACCGATGCAACTTGGCTTGCAGCGCCGGACTTGATTTCAACACCGTTTCCAGCGCGTCCACACTCACCACAAAGCCTTCTCCTGCGATTTGCATGACCGCGCGATGCGGACTCCGTCTTAGACCGGCCGCGACCGGGATGGGTGTGAAGCCTTCACTTCCCACGACTCCAACTTCCACGCTTTCTCCTCCGTGAGTAGTAAACACCAGCGAAACCATTCCGCGATTCAAGAAGTATGCGTTCTCCAGCTTGTGATTGGCCTCCTGAATCCTCAAACGCTGCGGCAACGAGGTAAATTCCAGGTGCGGTCGCAGCAAGTGAAATTCTTCGTCGGGAATCGAAAGAAGAATAGAATTTCGTATGGCTTTTCCAGATGGATTCGTTCGTTCTCCGGCATTCAACGGTTGCGGGGCCCTGTTGGCTACGGCAGGTCTTATTGCTTTGCGCACAGCGTCCTCCAGGTTTGTAATCTCTGGTTAACAAACCCTTAGATGCTGCGAGGTGTCGTGGCAGGACTCACTCAAAATCTGAAAGCTTCAGGTAACGCACGGTAGGATATACAAATTCCCCTGTATTTTTGGCAGGGTAGTTCATGGTAATTTCGTAGGGCATCAAACATTGCGGGAAATGCCACCCCTGCCGCGCCACACGTCTCTCGCTTGCCCCGTAGCATGCGCCACCGAATCCTGATTGCCGACGATAGCCCGGCTGTTCGAAGCGCGCTACGCAGTCTTTTGGAGAACGCCGGTCCCTGGGACGTGATTGACGCCGAGAACGGTCGTGAAGCTTTTGCCAAAGCTCAGGAACTCAAGCCCGATCTCATCATCCTCGATTTGGTGATGCCCGATATGGACGGCCTGACCGCCGCTCGACGAATTTCGCAGTCGCTGCCCCAGATCCCTATTCTCCTGCACACCATGCACTGGTCCCCGCAAGTGAATGTGGAGGCACAAAAAGTCGGGGTCCGCCAAGTGGTGTCGAAGGCGGATAGCAGACTCCTGATTGCAACAGTCCAAAGCTTTCTCGGCCCTGCGACGTCGCCCGGCGCTTCTTCAACCTTTGTCACGCCTGTCGAGCCCGCTGCGGGGTGTGACACGCCTGCGGCAGCTACGGGTAAAAAAGATGATGATCGAGATGCCTGTCGCGGAAACGACAATCAAGCCCAATAACGTTGCATTCAATCCCGTCGCCGTCAGAACCTAAACCGAATCCTTCCAGTCCGCCACCATCGAGTTACGCTGCTAACCATCGCGATCCCGCGGCATCAACTCACGCGTTATACAATCCAGGTCCGCGCTCTTTTCCAGTGAAACGAGGGATCTCCCGTGCCCCTGATCCTTCGTGATCAAACTGAGCACTAGGCGCCCCCTGCACTGACGACAAGAACTGATTGGTTGTTGTACCATCGTCGTGTTCCCCATTTTGAAGGAGAAACATTTTCAGCCGGCGAGGTCGGTTCGCACTCCGCTATGTTTTGCATTCCACTGACGTAAAGGAATACCGAACGATGATGTCAGCATTTCGCTCTGCCCAGCCCTCTGCGATTACCGTGCAAGTGTTGCGGTCACGAATCGTCGTGGCCAAAGGTCCTGGAAGGCGACGGCCCTCGCATCGGCAGAATCCATCCTCTTCCCGCGAAAGTTTTCGAGCCGGTGAAGTCGTCAGGCAAAGCGGCATTTACGAAGCAATTCACGAAGGCGCGCATCGCAGCCCGCACGACGTCGTCATGATCGAGTCGGATTTATTTCCGAAATGTGATACCTGCTCCGATCGAGTTCGTTTTCGACTGTTGCGTACCGCGCCCTACATCTTCACCGACGAGGATTTTGACAAGCCCAGGTAATCAATCCCTCCTGCCCTGCTTTTTTGCCGAGCGCTCTCCGTCAGCCGGCAAAACCAGCTCGAAGCGCACTCGCCTTCCACATTTTGTGCGGGTCGGAAATGTCTCTTCCGCCCGGAAACTTACCTCGTGCGGCAGCCGGTGATCCTGATGCACCACTCTATAGATCCCCGGCTTCTGAACCGTCTCTCCCGGAGTGTGCTGTGTCTTGGCAGAATCGGAAGCCATGGGTCCACCCGAGTTGCAGAGGGAAATTGTGATTTTGGTTGACCATTTCTGCCTGGAGGTTGTCAACCGTTATAGCTTCCTTGAAATCGGGGTCCTCCGAGATGTGAGGGACGGCCTGCAATAACTTGTACCGGACCTTGTCTCCGCAAGTCCGGCAAAACGGAAAAATACCTCTAAAGGTGAGAATTACTTTGGTTCTCGGTTCGTCGTAGTGGCAAATTTCATACAATCCGGATTCCAGGACCACGTCGCCCGGCATGTAGTGGCAATCGGACTGATCCCGTCCATTCGATCGCGCAGCAAAGTCTTCCATCGTTCCACCTCAGCACATCGGCTCACATCCGATCTCACCCAGGGGTTTGTGCACTTTGAGAAAAGAAGCCGCCGCAATTCTCCCAGCGGACTTAAGCCCCTCATCGCAACCGTGACTCAGATGCCTGCGGCCGGGTCGAAGTTGTTTTCGCCGGAGCGGGCTAAAGTACAAAATCGTCCCGGTTAACGGATATGCCGTAGTCTTCGCGTGACCGCGCCACGACAGATCCGGGTTCACCACAAATCCAGGTTCACCACAAACCCAGGCGCACGACAGAAAATGTTATTGATTTTCCTTCAGCGGACGATGCCGAAGTTCAGCGGATTGATGGGGCCTTCATCATCTAAATCCGGCAAGGCGTAGAGCTGTACCGGCATATCGCTGGCGCGATGGTCGGGGGCGGCATGAATCAATTCGAATTCGACCAGATCGCCGCATTTGGCGCAGCGCGGAAAGGTGTCTCCCTTTAAAAGTGTGACCTCGTGAGGCAGACGATGTTGCCGATGAAGGACTTTATAGATTCCGCTGTCGGGAATCTTCTGGCCGGTTCTGTAATTCGGCACGCCCATAACCGTGCGCTATTTTAGCGCAAATCACCACTTCTCAGCTATTTCCATTGCGGTGACGGCTCAATTTTAAATTCTCAACGATTACGATCGTCCGGGGCCATCCCGAAGTCCCGCGTTTTCTCCAGCGGGACGAGGGATCTCCCTTGCCTATACAGTCGCAATCAAACTGAGCCACCATCCCTTTACCGTCTCCAGCAGAAGCATGCCCACGGCGGCGATCCGGAGGGCATCGCCGAATCGTCAAAAGAGCGGCAGAACGCGTCCGCGAGAACTTCGCCGCGAAACAGCATTGTGGCACACTACGTGGATGCACCAGTTCACGCTCGGCGATTTCGAACTCAGTATTTTTTCTGACGGTACTTATCCGTTGGATGGCGGAGCTTTCTTTGGCGTCGTTCCCAAAGTGATGTGGTCCCGCAAAGTCCAGTCCGATGAAAAAAACAATGTCACCGCCGGCCTTAACTCGCTGCTCATCCGCACCGGCAAACAAATCGTGCTGGTCGAAACCGGCATGGGCAATAAACTCTCCGATCGCATGATCAAGTTTTACGGACAGCCGGCGAAATTGCTCGACAATCTTGCGGCCGCGGGGGTGGCTCCGGAGGATGTCGACATCGTCATCAATTCGCATCTGCATTTCGATCACTGCGGCTGGAATACAATACGCGACAGGAACGGCAAAATTGTTCCAACATTTCCGCGAGCCAAATACTACGCCCCGCAGGGCGAGTGGCAATATGCGCGGCATCCCAGCGAACGGGACGCGATCAGCTTCATCTCAGAGAACTACGACCCGCTGGTTGAAAGCGGGCAGATGACGCTGCTCAAGGGCGGCGAAGAAATTGTTACCGGCATTTCCGTAGAGACTTTTCCCGGCCACACAGCACACATGCAGGCAGTAATCGTTCAGAGCAATAAGCAAATGGCGTGCTATATCTCTGACCTTATGCCTACAACGGCGCACGTCGATCTCACCTGGGGCATGTCCTTCGATTTGTATCCGCTGCAAACCATTGAGAGCAAAAAGCAATACTACGCAAGGGCGATTCCAGAAAAATGGCTAACAGTTTTCACCCACGACGCAAAGACTCCGTGGGCGTACGTGGAGCGGGATGATGCGGGAAAAATGGTGGCGCGGAGCGTGTAATAACTCAGTCAACCCTCGCGGACGAGAGCCTGCCCTGAGCTTGTCGAAGGGGCGCCCGCGCCACATAACCGCGACTCGAAGAAATCTTCCACGCGCGCCAGAATTTCCGGCGCGCTTTTTGATTCGTAGATTTCTTTGCGCAGCGCTGCTCCGCCAGGAACGCCGTGCGTGAACCATGACGCAAACTGCTTCATCTTGCCGACCGCATCCGGGAGTCCCTCTTCGATCAGCATCTGGAAATAAGTCCGGATCATCTGGTAGCGATCAGCTTCAGAGGGCTGGTCGTAGAGCTTTCCTGTCGCCTGAATTTCCGCCACAGCCCATGTGGGGACAGCCGCCCTCGGCTGTCCGTCGGGCCGAAGGCCCGAACCTTGTACGTCTAATTGGCCGCTAGAGTCGAGATCAGTCGAGCTTCGCTCGACGGAACAGCCGAGGGCGGCTGTTCCCACATGAGCATCTCGGAAGCCCGCGCAGTACTGTTCGATCTGGCGAAAAATCCACGGATTCGACGGCGCTGTCCGGCCGATCATGACTGCATCGCAGCCGGTTTGCGTGACCATGGCACAAGCGTCTTCAGGGCTGCGAATGTCGCCATTGCCAATAACCGGAATCTTCACGGCATCTTTTACGGCAGCAATCCACTCCCAGCGGGCTTGGCCGCTGTATCCCATCTCGCGAGTGCGCGCGTGCAGCGCTACGGCTGCCAGCCCGCAATTCTCCGCCATGCGAGCCAATTCCACGCACACGATCTCTTCGTCATTCCACCCCGCGCGAAATTTAACAGTGAAGGGAATTGTCACCGCCGCGCGGACCGCCTCGAAAATTTTGCCGATAGCCGGAAGATCGCGCAGCAGGCCGGACCCTCCGTTGCACTTAACGACTTTTTTCGCGGGGCATCCCAAATTCAAATCCACCAGATCGAAGCCCAGCCCCTCGACCATGCGCGCCGCCTCGGCCATCACATTTGGATCGCTGCCGAAGAGCTGCGCGGAGATGGGATGCTCATCCTCGTAGAAGTGCAGATACCGCTTGGCCTTCTGGTCTTTCTTTCGAAGCACGCCATCCGCCGACGTGAATTCCGTCATGATCAGACCGCATCCGCCCAGGTTGCGAATAAACCGGCGGAAGACCGTGTCGGTCACGCCGGCCATGGGCGCAAGAACAGTGGCCGGGGAAATGGTAACGTTGCCTATGTTGAGCGTGGCGGGGACTGGCTCGGTGACTCGTTCCGAAAGTCCGCGCGCGAGGGCGCTCGCGCCACCTATTCCCGAGTTGTCCCAGAACTTCTTCACGCCTCTTAATTCTACCTGTCGGCACAAAAACAAGGCCCCCGCCTGAGCGAGGGCCGAATTCGATCCAACTAAAACGATTATTTCTTGGCCGCCGTTGCGGGCGCGGGCGTTTCTTTTTTGGCGTACTTGCGGCGGAAGCGCTCGACGCGACCGGCGGTGTCCATCAACTTCTGCTTGCCGGTAAAGAAGGGATGGCAGTTCGAGCAAATTTCTACGCCAATATCGCCCTTGTGGCTGGACCGGGTCATAAATGCATTGCCGCAGGCGCAGTGCACGCGCACTTCGTTATATGCGGGATGAATAGCTGCTTTCATGGGCCTAAACCTCGATTCGAATCATTAGATTCTACCGGATAGGGCGGGGATTCAGCAACGGTAGAGCGCTCTCAGCCATCAGCTATCAGCTCTCAGCTGGAACAACCAAGATGAGATTCTGGCCGAGGGCTGACGGCTGAGAGCTGAAAGCTTCTTTCAAAACCGATACAAATAGCTCACCTTCACGAAAAACTGGCGGCTGTCGTTGAGGTAGCCCCGCGGGGTCTGAAGAACGCCCACATTCTGCTCCACATTCAGGTTCTGCAGGTCGCTGTTGTAGCCGACATAGATCGCCGTCCCAGGATGCACCAGGTAGGTGATCAGAAAGTCGGCATTGAATTCCTTCTGCGTCGGCAGGTAAGTGTAGGGCGATCCCACGCCCGGCGTCCCCGCCAGCAGCCCGTTATATTGCAGAATCACGCGCGCCGAAAGCTGGGGAGTGAACTGCCAGTTCCACTTGCTGCGAATAATGTGATCGTTGAAAATGCCGCGTCCAATGCCGGGAACCTGCGACTGCTCGAAAAGATAGGCGCTGGTCGTGGCGCGCAGGCGTTCGAACAAATAGCTGTTCTCGATCTTAAGCGGCATGATCGGGCGCAACGTCAGGCTGGCCGTGGCCGTGTCTTCGCTCGCCAGAAAAGGTTGGTTATAAGGCGTAGGTGGGACCGGCGGCACGTCGGGCGACGCCACAAAATTTACTCCATCGCCCCAGAAATACGCGGCGGCAAGCGTGGCCTTCTTAAAATATCCGGTGCGAAAATTGGCGCCGCTGGTGTGCTGATGATAGTCCTGGTTGCCCGGATTCGGCGGCGAACAAAACACACTGAAGCCCAGAAAACAGGAATCTCGCGGACGCAGGCGCTCGCGAAATTCCTGATACGGCGTCACGTAGATGAACGTCTGGCCTCGTCCCTGAATCACGAAGTAAGGAGCATAGTTCGTATCCAGGCGCAGGCCGGTATGGTCAAAATCGTAACGCAGGTTCATCGATGGACCCCAGCTCAAAATCCAGCCTTTCTTCGGACGAAAGCGGTAACGCATCTCCTGCGTAGTCTCGCGAATATCCACGCGGTTGATAAACCCGGGAATGGTGACGAAGCCGGGAGTGATGTCGTTGTAAGTTCCGTCGTAAAAGAAGTGCAGTCCCTCGCGGTGCAAGGCCAGCTTTTCTGCCGGGCCGGCGTAATAATTCCCATGGCCCAGATTCCCCGAGCTGAATGGGTCGAGGTTCGCTTCGCAGTTCAGATTCAGGTTGCTGGAAGCAGCCACGGCCTGGCCTTCGAGCGTCCAGTTCGAATTGAGTTTTAGCGTACTATCGACGCCCCCGATGCGGTTGAATTCGCCGGTCGTCGGGCACTCCCAGTCTGTGTAAATAGCCCCGACGGTCGATTGCCGGAAAATATCGCGGCTCACTCGCGCAATCGTGAAGTAAGAGCGTATGCCTGAAAACTGGGTGTAGTCGGGAGCTGCCAGGCCGGGACTACGATCATCCGCCGTCATCAGACCGACCGAATAAGGTCCATCTTTTCCTGTTAGCCGGATTCCAGCCGAGGGGTCGGCGATGCTCCGACTAAACATCAAGTCCATCGGCGTGCGAAAGAAATCCTCGTTCTCCAGAAAGAACGGCCGCATTTCCGGAAAATAAACCGCATAGCGCTGGTTCACCGTGATCTGTGGTTCTTCGGATTCAATTTGGCTGAAGTCGGGGTTCGCCGTCATGTCGACAACAAAGTGGTCATGGATGACGACCTTCGCATCCATGCCAATTTGGCCCTGCAAGTCCGCGTGTTGAAAATACGGGTTGTCGGGATCGCGGGTGTCGAGCGAGCGATAGCTGCGCCCTAAGCCATAAGGAATCAGTTCAATATTGCGACTGGGTGAAATCCCTTCCAGCCCATTCATCGTTGCGGCTTGGCCCAAACGGCCCTGAACTCTGCGGGAAATACGCGGCCAGAAGGCATCTTCATTGTTGCGATTGATGCCGCGATAAAGAATGACTCCCCACTCCTGTTTCTCGGTCGACGGAAAACGCAGGCTCTTGAACGGAATGGCAATCCAGACAACGTAACCGCGGCTGGTGACTTTCCCGCGGGTGCTCCACACTGTGTCAAATGAGGTGTCGAAGTTTCCATTGATCTCGCCGCGCGCCGCCTCCGTCCAGATGGCGTCCCACTGCACCCCCAGCGGCGTGGTTTGAAACGCATAGGCGCGCCGCCGGTCGTGAAAGGTGTCGAGCATAATCTCCACCTGATCATCATCCTGAATATCCTCGCGCGGCGACATCCGGGCGCGAACTTTCTGGGGGTCGTCGAAGCATACGAAGACTGCATAAAGATTCTTCTGGTCGTAGCCCAGATAGGCTTCGGTGGGCTCGGAGACACTCTCGCCGTTGTGCGGAGTGCGCTGGACGAAGCCCGTAACCTTCAACATTTCCTGGGCAATGGCTCCCTCCGGCTTCATGCTCAAAAAGTCCTCTAAGCTGGGCGGACGCTGCAACCTCGGAATTGTGATTGACGGAGGCGGCACTGCCGGCTTGGGAGCAGGTTTCACTTCCGGATTCTTAATCGGCAATTCCGGTAATTGCGACGCCGGCGGAGGAATCTGTTGGGCAGGCTTGGGTTCTTGTCCGGGGTTAGGCGGTGTTACTGGTGGAGGCGGAGTTTGCGGCGTGGCCTGGGAATTCTGTGGGCTGGAGGTCGATGGCGATGAGCCTGAGTTCTGTGAAGCGTTCTGCGGACCTAAAACCGCCGATCGCAGCCTGGAAGAAGCAGCCGGCAGTTCTGTCGCAGACAGAACGAGCAGAGCAACGAGCAGTTTCGCGAGATGATGAGCCCTTCGCTGCAGAACTCGAGACCGACGCAAAAATCCCCCGCTCCACCTCGCCCCCTACGAGGGGAAGTGAGCAAGATACACCATCCGTCTCCCAACAAAACAGCAAAATGATGTTATTCAGGTTTACCGAACAGGCTACCTTCGAGAATATTGGACCATCTTTGCTTCAGAAGGCTTTAATCCCACCCGACTGGAACTCCTTGCATTTCATTCTAGAACAGCGAACTCTGCCGGCGACTCGGCGTAATCTTGAAATACTCATAGGCCAGTTGCGTAGCAACGCGCCCGCGAGGAGTTCGGTTCAGAAATCCAATCTGCATCAGGAACGGTTCATAAATCTCTTCAATTGCGTCCGGCTCCTCCGCTAACACAGCTGCCAGCGTGTTCACGCCCACCGGTCCACCTTGATATTTTTCGATGATCGTCAAAAGCAGTCGTCGATCCACTTCATCAAATCCGTACTGATCCACTTCCAACATCTCCAGCGCCGCCTTTGCCGTAGGCTCGTCAATCTTTCCAGCGCCGCGCACTTGCGCGTAATCCCGCACCCGCCGTAAAAGGCGATTCGCGATTCGGGGCGTTCCGCGCGAACGGCTGGCAATTTCCCGGGCGCCTGCATCATCGATTTCAACGCCAAGGATTTCCGCCGACCGTTCCACAATCACCTGCAGATCTTCCGGAGTATAAAATTCCAGCCGCAGCACGATGCCGAAGCGCGCTCGCAACGGCGCAGAAATCAATCCCGCCCGCGTAGTCGCCCCAACGAATGTAAACGGCTTCACTTCCAGCGTGTGCGTCCGCGCCGACGGCCCTTGTCCAATAATGATGTCGAGCTTGTAATCCTCTAGCGCCGAGTAAAGCAGCTCTTCCAGCACGGGCTGCAGGCGGTGGATCTCATCGATGAACAGCACCTGCTTCTCCTGCATGTTGGTAATGATCGCCGTCAGATCCCCCTTGATCTGCAACAGCGGCGCAGCGGTCGGCTGAAAATGCACTCCCAGTTCGTTGGCAATGATGTTCGCCAGCGTCGTCTTGCCCAGTCCAGGAGGCCCGTAGAGAAGCACATGGTCCATGGCCTCGCCGCGCGAACGAGCGGCTTCAATGGCCACAGCCAGATTCTCTTTTACTTTCTTCTGCCCAATGAACTCGGCCAGCCGCTGCGGCCGCAGCTTCAGCTCAAACGAGGAATCGTCCTCAACCGGAGCGGCAGATACCAGGCGCTCCCGGTTCTTGTTCAGGTCAAGATTATTTTTCGCGGTGGCCACTGCTTCGGATGGTAGAACGAAATGCTGGGCGGCGCAATTATTCCAGGCGGACCGCAAAGAACGCCGTCCGGAGGTAGTGGCTCAATTTGAATTTTCCAGCTAATCGTTTGGGGTCATCCTGAGTGCAGCCGTTTTTCAGGCGGAACGAAGGATCTCCCACCGGTCGTATCCATGGGAGATCCCTCACGCGGCTGAAGTACGCCGCGTTTCGGGATGACGGCGGAGGAATATTTCCATACTTTCATACGGAATGGTATAGTATCAGAGATATGGCGATTAGTATCAAGAACATAGAGGCTGAGCGACTGGCCCGCGAAATAGTTGCCAAGACCGGAGAGTCTTTAACCACGGCAATCCGTACCGCCTTGGAAGAACGTCTCGAACGGCTTAAGCAGCAGAAACGAAGTCACATCCTGAGCAGCCAATTGCAGGACATTCTGCGCCGCGTCGACCAGTTGCCAATTCTCGATTCCCGCAGCCCAGAAGAAATCCTGGGCTACGACGAGCACGGCCTTCCTCGGTAATCGAAAAATAATGGTCGAAAAATAATGATCGACAGATAACGGTCGACAAATAACGATCGAAAAATGCTGCTTAGAAATAATGACAGGAAAGTGGTAATCGGAAGCCGGTAATCAGAAGATGAATCGAGAATTTAATTGAAAAATGGTCATTGATACGTCAGCTCTCGCAGCTGTCTTTTTCGGCGAACCGGAACGTCAAACGTTCCTGGACGCCATCACGTCGTCCACGAGCCGCCTCATCTCTGCTGCGAATCTGCTCGAAACTGGAATCGTCGTCGAAAGCCGGCAAGGCGAAGCCGCCGGTCGCGAGTTCGATCTCTTCGTGGTTCGCGCCAATCTCCAGATCGTGCCAGTCGACGCCGAACAAGCCGACCTCGCCCGCTCAGCCTGGCGAAAGTACGGCAAGGGTCGACACGCGGCGGCGCTGAACTTCGGCGATTGCTTCGCCTACGCGCTGGCCAAGTTCTCCGGTGAGCCCCTGCTGGCAAAGGGATCTGATTTCAGCCTCACCGACATCCTCGTTCACAAACGATGACCAGGAAGCCTCCCCGATTTTTTACTTGGGATACCAGTTCAGCAGCCGAACCTCAATGCCGGTGCCTTCCAAGTCCTTCTTGAAGACTGCCAGATCCGATCCGCGGTAGTGATACGGAATCACAATCTTTGGATGGAAAGCTTTCACCGCATCCGCAGCCTCTTCCGGTGGCATGGTGTAAGGCAGATTCATGCACACGAACGCAACGTCAATATTCTTGAGCGCACGCATCTCCGGAATGCCTTCCGTGTCGGCGGAGAAATAAAAGCGCTTGCCGCCGTAAGTGAGAACGTAGCCGTTGTCGCGTCCCTTGGGATGAAAAAGTTGTCCAGCAGAAGGCCCGCGCTTCAGGTTGTAGGCCGGCACCGCTTCAATGGTCCAACCCTGCCATTCTTTCGTCTCGCCGTTCGCGATCGGCTTGGCGCTGGTGACAGTCTGAACCACCGCCGCCGGCGCCAGAATCTCCGTGTTCGGTTTACTGATTTGCTTGATCGAATCGGGGTCCATGTGGTCCCCGTGAATATGAGTGATCAGAATCAGGTCGGCTTTCGGCAGGCCGTCAAACCTCGCCGGCTTGGCAGGATCCAAATAGATCGTCTTCCCGCCCGCCTCAATCAGCGTGCTCGCGTGATAAATAGGAGTGATCTTGACCGGCCCAGCGGAAGTGGGAAAAACCTGCGTCTGGTCCGCCGCATGCCCAAGCGCCGGCCACGCAAAGAGCAACGCGCCAAACAAGAAAACAATCAAGATCGCTTTCATAAATCAATCTCCAGGACCTGCATTTTTACTTTGTCATTCTGAGCGAAGCATGATCGTCTGAAAGACGGTCATGCGCAGTCGAAGAGCCTGCCCTGAGCTTGCCGAAGGGATCCCTACTGCGCATTAGCCCCCAAAGCGCCACAAGGCATTCGCCCCACTACTCTTCCTCTTCTTTTACCTCGCCGCGCTCCGCCTTCGCCTTCTCGATAATCTTTTCCTGCAACTGCCCCGGCACCACGTCGTAGTGATGCATTTCCATATTGAAGCTGCCGCGGCCCTGCGTCATTGACGTCAACTCCACGCCATAAGTGAGCATCTCGGCCATCGGCACTTCGGCCTTCACCACCGTGTTGCCACCTTTATTGTCCATGCCCTGGATCCGTCCGCGGCGGCTGTTCAAATCGCCCATAATCGAGCCGGCAAAATCGTCCGGCACCGTGATTTCAACCGCCATGATCGGCTCCAACAGCGTAGGTTTCGCCACCTCCATCGCTTTCTTGAACGCGATCCTGCCCGCCATCTGGAACGACAGATCGTTCGAGTCGACATCGTGGTACGACCCGTCATAGAGCACCACGCGAAAATCCACAACCGGAAATCCCGCAAGATATCCGCGCGCCGCAGCATCGCGAATTCCTTTTTCCACCGGCGGAATATAGTTCTTCGGAATTGCGCCGCCGAAAATGTCATTCACAAATTCGAATTCGCCCCCGCGCGCCAGCGGCTCCATCCTGATCTTGCAGTCGCCATATTGGCCGTGGCCTCCCGTCTGTTTCTTGTGGCGTCCCTGCACGTCGGCCTTCCCGCGAATCGTTTCCCGGTAAGGCACCTTGGGCGCCTTCAAAACCACTTCCGTGTGATAGCGCTTTTTCAACTTCGAAACGATCACTTCAATGTGCTGCTGTCCCGTGCCCGCGATAAGAAATTCTTTCGTCTGCGGATCGCGGAAAAAACGCAGCATGCCATCTTCTTCCATCAGTTTGTGAATGCCCGGCCCCAGCTTGTCTTCATCGGCGCGGCTCTTCGGTTCAATGGCAAACGTGATCGCCGGCTCCGGCAATTTCACTCGAGGATACTGAATCGGCGCCGACTTGTCGCCCAGAGTATCGCCCGTCAGCGTGTCTTTCAGTTTCGCCACCGCGCCAATGTCGCCCGCATGCAGCTCCGGCACTGGAATCGCCGTCTTTCCCTGCATGGTTTGAATGTGCGCGAATTTCTCCTGGCCGCCACGGCCGAAGTTCTGCAAGGTCGCATCATTCTTCAGCACGCCAGAAAAAACTTTGAAGTACGAAATTCTTCCCGCAAACGCATCCGATACTGTGCGGAACACATATAGTGAAACCGGCTCCTCGTCCGACTCATGCCGCTTCGGCGCATCGCCATTTCCAGCAGCTTCGCCCTGCACCCACTCGTGTTCCGCCGGAGCTGGCGTGTAGTCGACAATAAAATCCATGATCCGGTCAGCGCCAATATTGCCCAGGCCGGAGCTGAAGATGACCGGAAAAATTTTGTCTTCGCGGATCGCATTGTGCAGCGCCGGAATCAGATCCTCTTCGCCAAGCGTCCCCGCCTCGAAGAATTTTTCCATCAATTTATCGTCGCCCTCGGCGACCAGCTCCACCAGCATTTCGTGCGCTTCCTGCACTTGCGCCCGCATGTTGGCGGGGATCTCGGTCTCTTTGCCCTTGCCGTTTCCACCCAGTTCGTACGTGTAGGCTTTCATGCGCACCAGATCGACCACCCCGCTCAAACTTTTCTCGCTGCCAATGGGCAGCTCGATCGGGATCACGTCCCGCCCAAACGCATTGGTCAGCGATTCCAACACGCGCTCGGCATTGGCACGGTCACGATCCATCCGATTCACCACGATCAACCGCGGCGTCTTATATTCCTCGCAGTAATTCCACACGCGCCGGGTCACAACTTCCACGCCGGCCACGCCGTCAACCACCACAATCGCCGCGTCCACCACGGGCAGCGCCATCTTGGCCTCGTGCACGAACATGCTGAAGCCGGGCGTATCGAGAATATTAATTTTGCTCGTTCCCCACTCCACCACCGCGAGACCTGTCGAAATCGACATCTTGCGCGCGATCTCTTCTTCATCATGGTCGGTGGTAGCGGACCCATCGTCCACGCGCCCCAGTCGCGGGGTCGCGCCCGCCGTGTACAACATGGCCGAAACTAGCGAGGTTTTTCCTGCATGCCCGTGCCCCACCATCGCTACATTCCTGATGTTCGTTCCCGAATAGACTTTCAAGTTAGGCTCCTTCGACAGGGAAGGAAAATGGCCGACAAGAATTGATATAAGGACAGAACAGGCCGACCCAGCATCCCTGCCAAAACTATGGATGCTACCACGCGGGAAGCGGCAGCCTCAATAAGGGGTCTTCGGCAATTTGCGCTTTAAAAGAGTTGGCGTCATCCCGAGCGGAGCCGTTCTTCAGGCGAAGCGAGGGATCTCACGGCTAAATGAAAGTTGCACGCGACATCCCTCTGCCGCCGAAATGCATGCGCTCGGGTTCCGGCGGCTCCGCCGGTGTGGCGCGGGCGCCCCGCCCGCGTTCCTAAGCGGCAGGAGCCCGACGCCTCAGAACGGCAAAGCACTCGCCAACGGGTGTATGATCTCCACGCATGTTAGGCAATCGCACCAGCGAGCAGTGGGTCGCGCAATATTCTACGAGCCACCAGCACCCAGTCAATCGCTTGTGTCACACCTTCGGCATTCCCACCATTCTTATCTCGGTCGCAGTATTCGTCGCGAGCTTCTTCCTTCACCGCCTGTGGCCCTACGCACTGGCGCTCTTCGCGATCGGATGGATTCTCCAATTCATCGGCCACGCCTTCGAAGGCAAGCCCCCCGAATTCTTCAGCGATTGGCGATTCCTCTTCGTCGGCGTCCGCTGGTGGTGGGCCAAAATCCTCGGCAAAGCCTGAGCAGACGAGAAATCAACTCAAGCCCGAATCAATCAAAAGCCCCCGAATCAATAAAGATGGGATGCCCCATGATGGGGTGCCTCATAATGGGGGTGCCCCATTTCTCGCTTCTTTTGCGAGAAGTGGGGACGTTCGCGCAACGGGCGACGGCTCAACCTGAAATCCTCAGCGATTATCATCATCCGGGCGTCATCCCGAGTCCCGCGTTTTCTCCAGCGGGACGAGGGATCTCCCTGTATACAATCCGCCGCCATCAAACTGATCCACGCAACCATTGCGCCCATTCGCACTTCTGTTCTATGCTTACCCGATCCTCGAGCCGTTAGCTGAAATTGTTCAGAAAGACATGCAACGCCTGATCGCCAGATTTCTGCTGTTGTTCGCGCTGGTCGGAACATTTGTTCCGCTCGCATTAGCGGCGACCACTCCGTCACCGCACGCCTGCTGCACTCGCAAGGGAGCGCGCCAATGTCACGGCTCCGCCCCCGAATCTGACCAGCGCTCCGTTCACGACATCTCGTGCTGCAATCACAACTGCGGCCGTGGCGTAACTACCTCGCAGTCGGCGCGTCCGCAAACGCCATCTGCCTCTATACTCGGGCAACATCCAGACGCTCGCATTGCCGATCTCCCACTAACCATTCCCGCATCCCGACCCTTCGCATCGCGCTCGACGCGTGCCCCTCCGCACATCTCCATCGCCTGACGTAACCAAAAAGACCAAGGTTCCCGTGGGGGAAGCCTACCCACGCTATTCCGTGGTCAAGGTTCATGTGGGGACAGCCGCCCAAGCCTGCCCTGAGCAAGGCCGAAGGGGCTGTCCAGTCGAGCCAAGCTCGACTCGCCAGCAGTAATCCCAAGCCAATGGAGGTTTCATGAGTTTCCTTCGCACTCTGCTGTCCATCGCATTTCTGATCGCAATCTCATCCCTCGACGCCTACGCCAACATCTATGGCGCCGTCCGCGGCGTCGTTCACGACCCGCAGCACCGTCCCGTTCAGGGAGCGATGGTGATGCTCCGGGCAAAATCTTCAGACTGGTCGCAGACCCAGAACTCTAACGACAAGGGAGAATTCGAATTCAGTTCCGTCCCGATCGGCAATTACACCGTTTCAGTCGCCTCGCCGGGCTTCCAGCAAACGCAACAAGATGTGATTGTTCAGTCCGACACGAGCCCGGTGCTGCATTTCCAGTTGCCCGTTGCAGGCACCAAGGAAACTGTCTCAGTCTCGGGAATTCCCGTGGAAGCGGCGACGGATACTGTCACGCCGACAACCATGCTGAACCGCATCGACATCCAGGAAACTCCCGGCGCGGACCGCACCAACGGCCTGCAGATGATCACAGATTACGTTCCGGCCACCTATGTAACCCACGACATGCTTCATATGCGAGGAGGCCATCAGGTCGAGTGGCTGATTGACGGCGTCCCCATCCCCAACACAAACATTGCCGCAAATCTGGGCCCGCAGATCGACCCTAAGGACATCGATTATCTCGAGGTTCTCAGAGGCAGCTACGATGCCGACTACGGGGACCGCACCTACGGAATCTTCAACATTGCGCCGCGAACTGGTTTTGAACGCGATAAAGAATGCGATCTCGTCACCACCTTTGGCAATTTCTATCAGACAAACGACCAAATCAGTTGTGGAGGACACACGCCGCGATTCGCCTATTACGTCAGCTTGAACGGAAATCGCAGTAATTACGGCCTTCAGACGCCCGTCCCGCAAGTTGTTCACGATGCCGACAACGGCTACGGAGGATTTGCTTCGTTCATTTTCAATCCCAATTCTAAAAACCAGTTCCGGGTGGTCGGCTCCCTGCGGCAGGACTACTACCAGATCCCAATCGATCCCGATCCCAATTCAATCGGAAATCAGAACTATCCCAGCTACGGACTGCGCGACGGCGAACGTGAGCCCGATGGCTACGCCACTTTCTCCTGGGTGCACACCTTCAATCCGAACATGCTGCTTACCGTCTCTCCCTTTTATCACTACAACGGAGCCGACTATAAAAGCAGCCCGAACGATTTTCCGGTCAGCTCAACCGTGACTGAGAATGCCAACTACGTCGGCGCGCAAGTAGCCTTCAACGCCACGTTCTGGAAAAACGATCTGCAAGCCGGCGTGTATGGATTCGGCCAGCACCAGTACAACTATTTCGACAACTTATTCAACGACGGCGAGACAAATTTTCCCGCTTCCTCCATCGGCGTGAATGGAGGCGTCACAGCCCTCTTCATCAACGACAAATTCAAAGTCGCGCCCTGGCTAACCTTGATTGCCGGCCTTCGCCAAACGGAATTCGATTCGTCCATTTCCGAGAGCGCCACCGATCCTCGCTTCGGCGTCGCCGTGAAAATTCCACGCCTGAATTGGGTTTTTCGCGGCTTCTATGGTTACTTCTATCAGGCCCCGCCACTCGTCACGGCCACCGGCGCGCTGCTCGATTTGGCCAATAGCCAGAATTTTACTTTCTCTCCTCTCAAGGGTGAGCGCGATATCGAGTGGCAGTTCGGCGTCACCATTCCGCTTCACGGCTGGAACCTAAGCGCCGACAATTACGAAACCCGTGCCGAGAACTGGCTCGATCACAACAATATCGGAGACTCCAATCTCTTCTGGCCGATCACGTGGCAATACGCGCTGATTCAAGGCTGGGAGCTTACCCTGCGCTCGCCCAATCTCTGGCACCGCAGCCAGTTTCACCTTGCTTATGCGAATCAAATCGCGCAAGCCACTTCGCCCATTACCGGCGGCTTGGTCTGCCCCGTTCCCGTAACTTCGGCCTGCGGACTCGACATTCCGCCCGGACTTTCCCCCGTGGATCACGACCAGCGAAACACACTAAACGTCGGCTTCAACACAAACCTGCCGGGTCACACCTATGCCTCAACCAATGTGTACTACGGCTCAGGTTTCACGAACGGCTTGCCCGGCGTGCAGTATCCCGGAGACTATCTGCCCGGCCATACCACGTTTGATCTTGCTCTCGGCAAAACCTTCGCCGAAAAATACACCGTTTCTGTGACCGCGCTGAATGTGGCAAACCGCCGCGTCCAATTGGACAACAGCCTAACCTTTGGCGGCTTTCACTGGAACGATCCCCGGCAAATCTACGCCGAGTTTCGCTACCGCTTCCATTACTAAAGCCGCTTCCAGCGCAAAAAGCTTTTAGCCGTCGCACGAGGCCACCCGACGCTCCAACCATAGCAACGCAGTCCAGCTCCGAGTTAAAGTGTGTAACGTGAATAACTCCAAATGCGCTTTCCTTCCGATCGTTCTCATCCTTGCGGGCGCAGTCTTTTTTTCTTCATGCCACAGCTCCAAAACGCCGGCTCAAAAACGTTATCCCTTTACCGGTCGCATCGTCTCTATCGACACACCGTCCCAAACCGCCATCATCGACGGCGACAACATCCCTGGCTTCATGGACCCCATGACCATGACGTACAAGATCAAGCCGGCCGTCACGTTAAACCATTTGAGTCCCGGCGACTCCATTTCCGCGGAAGTGGTAGTCGTTGAGCCCGCAGCAAAGAGCGACGCCGCCGTATCCGATTACTGGTTAGAGAACGTGAAAGTTGTCGCGCACGGCAAAGTTTCCCACGCCAGCGCCGACAATTCCTTCCACGCTCCCGCGCCCGGAGAAGACATCCCCAATTTTTCCTTTGTCAATCAGAATGGCAAGCGCATTTCTCTGCAGCAATACCGCGGAAAAGTCCTGCTCCTCACTTTCATTTACACGCGCTGTCCCTTCCCCGACTTCTGTCCGCGGGTGAGCAGTAACTTTGCGGAAATCTATCGCCAGTTCGCCACCAATCCAGCTCTCGCCCGCACTCGCCTTCTGAGCATCAGCTTCGATCCAGAACACGACACTCCCAAGGTCCTTCGCGACTACGCTTTTTCGGTGGCCCACACCCACGATCCAGCGCTTTTCAGCCGATGGCAATTCGCCGCTCCCAGCGCCGCCGACCTGCCCCGAATCGCCGCTTTCTTCGCTCTTACCGTTCAACCTGAGAATGGAACCATCACCCACAATCTCAGCACCGCAGTCATTGGCCCCGACGGCAAAATTGTGAAGTGGTATCACGGCGGCGACTGGCAGCCTTCTGATCTAATAAGAGACGCGGTTGGGAAGAGCACGACTGCAGTCGGAACGGGCGCGACTGCAGTTGGGAAGGGCACGACTTCAGTCATGCCACAACCACAGATTGATGAAACACAGACAGATGAAAATGCGCTTTAGCAGGCTGCCGAAAAACTGGCTTTGGACGCTTTGAAAGGGCGCGGCTTCNNTCAGCCATAGCGACAAGGACGACGACGACAGCGAAATCTAGTCTTGCAGGGTTAGTTTGAAAGGGCGCGGCTTCCAGCCGCGCCGTAGGTCTCGCAAAATCGAAAGCGGCTTTAGCCGCCGAGGCACGCAGCGGGCTCCAAATAGAGTTTTTCAGCAGCCGGTCAGCGCCTGAGCAGTCTTTTCAATCTGGCGTTCTGAATAACGAGGGACTTCATGAAATACCTGTTGCTCACTCTTGCCGTCCTGGGTGTAGTCGTTTCCTCTCTCGCTCTGCACGAGCATTACCGCACCTACGGAGATTCCCCCTGCAGCATCAACGAGCGTTGGGATTGCGGCGTAGTCAATCACAGCCAATACGCCATGCTCGCAGGAACCCCCGTAGCCGCAATCGGCATCGCTGGCTACATCCTGATGGGCGCGCTGGCGTTTTTTCGCTCCTACCGCCTGCTGCTCGTTCCTACCTTCGCGGGTCTTGCTTTCTCGCTCTACCTCGCGAACATCGAAGCCCACGTCCTCGGAGTCTGGTGCGTGTACTGCGCCATCTCGCTCGGCATCATCTCCTTAATGTCGTTACTCACGCTGGGGACCGTGGTGGCGCAGGTGCTTCGCAAGCCCAAGCCAGCATGAGTACATGAATTAGCAAGTCAGAAGCCGGAAGCGGAAGCCGATGTCAGTCCCGTGCCCGCCTATTGATTTTTCATTTTTCTTGCGCCGAGCGCGCCACTGAAGTCAGGCGAGAACTCAATAAAAATATTCAGCAGTGCGCCGTAACCACCCTGCTCGGCTGCCGCACGGCTGCCCTCGGCGAATGCGTTCCGCGGCTTCGGTTTCCACGCGGTCGAAACCAGTCCCCCACCAAACGCACCGCCATACAAAGCCAATTGCGGACGCAAGTGCCGCTCATTTCCGTCATAGGTAATAAAGTTCCGCAGAATCGCGTGCCGCGTCCTGGGCCAGAACCCCTGGCAGCGGCACTGATCGTAACGCGGCTCATATTTCAGTGCTTTATTCCCCAGATACGCCAAAGTGTTGGCCGTAATGAACTGTCCTTCGCGCGAAGCGAAACGCTCCGCATATCCGCCCCAGCCGTCATCCCACTGGTAAGGTGATCCGCGTGCCTGGTCAATTCCCGCGGCGAACATGCGTTTCATATACGCCCCGGGAGTCGTCAGTGTCTGCTGCAGATAAATTTCTCTGCGCTCGTTTGCCGTCAGCGGAATCAATGGTTGACCCTCGCCTACGTAGATCCCGGTAAGCCATCCACTTTCCCAGTCGCGAGCCTTCACCAGCGCCTGTTGGCCCAGATTTTTTGTGGCTTCCGCCGCTTCCACCGTCATCTCTTTGGTCTTTTCAGCGGCGAACTCAGCCGCGTTCGGCCAGTCAATCTTCGGCGGCTGCTCCGCGGCGGGCGGTTGTTCTGACGAAGAAGGAGACTGTTCGGACGACGAAGGTTGTCCTGAAGACGATTGTCCTGAAGAAGACTGACCTGATGACGAAGACTCAGGTTTCGAATTTGGCTGTTGGTCCGCAGCGTGCGCGTCCGCTGGCTGCTGCGCCAATCCGCCCCGGGAGGCCATCGCCACCGAACTGAGTAAAACCGAACTGAGTAAAACCGAACGGAGTAAAAGAAGAATTCGGAAGGGTCCGCCCCAGTTGTAACGTGCCGTCAACAAGAGCTGTCACCCTCCCCGCTTGCGGCCTTTTGCGAGCGTGCTACTGGGATTTGGCCTGCTTCCCGGGTAACCCACTAGACTCTTCTTGGATGCACTCCGTCTACAACCGCGTTGCCGGGCAAAGCGTCGAACGCCTGGCGGCTCTCCGACGGCGAATCACCGAATATCGCAACTCACAACTCACAACTCAGTATCTACCCTCGCTCAAACGCGTGCTTCTTCTCCAACTCTTCCACCGCTTCGCGACGCGCGCTCTCGAATCGCTCTGCCTGCGCCAGCAGTCCGGTACTCGCTTCCGCCCACTCGCCTTCCATCCGCAACAGCCCCTGCGCCGCAACCAAGCGCGCGGCAATCTCCACTAAATGAGCCGGAGTCGTCTGCAGATACTGCGCCTCCGCCGGATCGCCAATCCACACTCGCTTCTCGCCGCCCAGCGTCGTCTGCCAATACACTTTGCGCTCTATGAACTCAGCCATCGCGTCGTCTGTGGCTTTGCCAAACACCCACTGCTGCCGCTTGAAATCGTAATGGCGGCTGGAAAACGGCACCGGCAACAATTTTCCCGACTTCACAAACTCGATTTGCCGTCGGTCTACTTCCTTGCGCAGCGCGTTGATGACCGGCGCTTCCGCGTCCTTCTGCTCCAGTGTCGGCATCACCTCACGCACGGTTTGCGAAAGATTCACCGCCACCGGCGCATGCAGTCCGTCCGAACCTTCCAATCGAATGTCCCCATGCAGCACCCAGAAGTCCGCGCCCGAAGTCGACTGATGAAATGGCCAATCCAGCCGAATCGTCAGCGGCAATCCTCTCAGCGTCACCCAGATCTTGCGGCCCGCGCCAGCCTGCGCGCTTTCAGCAGCCGCGTTATCCTGTCCCATCGTCATCTCTGTGAACCCCTGTGCCCTCTGTGGTTGATTGTGTTTTCGAAGTCGCCGAACGAGCACGTTAAACGAAGGATACTGTGAACCTGCCGCTCCTATTTCCCATCCAGCGTCGACCGCACCTTCAAAGCCAGATCGATCTTTGTAAACGGTTTCTGCAGCAGCTTCACGCCTGGCTCCAGCACTTTGTGCTGGACCACCATGTCATCCGTGTACCCAGTCATGTATACGATTTTAGTCTGCGGACGCTTGCTCAAAATTTTCTCCGCCAACTGTCGTCCACTCATTCCCGGCATGATCACGTCGGTCAACAGCAGACCGATCGGTTCCCCGAAGCGCTCCGCCGTCTCAATCGCCTGCTCGGCGCTCGCTGCTTCCAGCACCGTGTACCCATACCCTTCCAGAAAAATGCGCGTCAATTCCCGCAGATCCGGCTCATCCTCCGCAATCAGAATCGTTTCCGATCCTCCTCCCGCGGCTGCGCTGCCAATCGATTCCCTACACTTGCTGCTGCTGCCTTCCTTTGCCGGAAAATAAATACGGAACTCCGTACCCTGTCCCACCTCACTCTTTACCTGAATACCGCCGCCGCTCTGCTTCACAATTCCATACACCGTCGCTAACCCAAGCCCCGTGCCTTTTCCCATCGGCTTAGTCGTGAAAAATGGCTCGAAGATGTGCGCAAGCGTTATCCCATCCATTCCCAGTCCTGAATCCGTCACTCGCAGCATCACGTATCGTCCCGCCGCCAGCTCCAAATCGCGCGCCTGCTCCACGCCGACTTCCACGTTCGACGTTTCCATCTTCAGTTTGCCGCCCTCCGGCATCGCATCGCGCGCGTTGACCGCCAGATTCATCAATACTTGCTCCACTTGTCCCGGATCGGCCTTGACTGCCAGCAACGAGGAATGCAGGCTCGCGACTAACTCAATGTCTTCGCCAATCACGCGCGCCAGCATCTTCTGCACATCGGCGACCACCTCATTCATATCCAGAACTTTTGGTTGCAGTACTTGCTTGCGGCTGAAGGCCAGCAGTTGCTGCGTCAGCGATGCCGCCCGGTCGGCCGCTCGGCGAATCTGTTCCAAACCGTTGCGCGCGCCCTCATTCTCCGCGAAGGTCGCCAGCAGCAACTCCCCATGTCCCATGATCACGCTCAGAAGATTATTAAAGTCGTGCGCGATTCCTCCCGCCAGCCGCCCAATCGCCTCCAGTTGCTGTGCATTTCGAAGCTGTTCTTCCAGATGCACCCGCTCGGTCACGTCGCGCGTAATGCCCCACGTCCGCACCCAATGCCCATCCACCACCACGCCGCTCATGGTGTTGCGAAAAATCTTCTTCTGCCCCTGCAAATCTACCTCATACGACTCTTGATCAGTAGTCTGGTATCCCTCCCGGATAAAATTTTCCATAAACCTCCGCGTCCCCGGATCGTTGAGCACCAGAAAATCCGTAAGCGGTTTCCCAATCAATTCTCGCGCCGAAGACCGCCCATACATCCTTGCCAGCGCATCGTTGCATTCCGCCAGGTAGCCATTCTTTTTGCCCACGACCAACTGCTCTGCGATCGGCAGGTCGCACGGAACAGGCGGAACGTACTCCATGCGAAAAATTCCTTCCGAACTTTGTTCCACAAAACTTCGGTAGCGTTCTTCGCTCTCGCGCAGCGCGTCTTCGGCTTTCCGTCGCGCCTCGTCCGCCTTTAGCCTTTCCGAAATGTCTCGCTGAATCCCCCACGTCCGCAACAACTTTCCCCGTTCCACAATGCCAAACATACTTCTCAGAAACACCTTTGGCTGCCCGTGCACGTCCACCTCACGGGATTCCCGCTCCAGCAACCTGAATCCGTTGCGAATATATGCGCGCGTGATTTCGAGATTGCCCGGCTCATCCGCCGACAGTAAATCGGTCAATCGTTTTCCCAGCAGCTCCTCCGGTGAACTCAATCCGTACATCTGCGCCATGGCCTCATTGCACTCGGCCATGTACGAATGCCGAAAAATCTGTTGCGCCAGCTCCTCTTCCGGAAGGTCAATCGCGATCGGAGCATCCAGATCCTGGCGGAAAATTCCCTCCGAGCTTTCCGCCACAAACATGCGGTAACTTTCTTCGCTTCGCCGCAGCGCTTCGTCCGCCCGCTTTCGCTCCGTAATGTCGATCAATAAGCCGCGCGTCAGCCGTTTTCCCGTTTGCGGGTCACGCACAATGACCGCCTCATCCCGCAGCCACACCTCACGCCCGTCCTGCGAACGCATTCGATATTCCACTCTGAAAGGATGGTCTTCCTCCCAGGTGTCCTCCAGTAACGCGGTCGGATAATCTTCCGGATTGAGGTGATTCCACCAGAAGCTGGGATCGGTCAAACATTCCTCGGGCCTGTAACCGAGAATCGTATTCACCTGCGGGCTGAGATAAAGAAAACGGCCTTGCGCCCCCGCTTCCGCCACATAAGAAATCGCCGGCACCTGCTCCACCAGTTGGCGATATTTTGCCTCCGCTTCCAGCAGCGCTGCCGTCGCCCGTTTTCCTTCATCACGAGCGCGAATCGCCGCAATGCCATAGGCCAGGTTATTCGCCATCTCGGTGAGCAGTTCTTCCTCCGAGCGTTCAAACGAACCTGCCTGCTCCGAATAAATGGCCAGCACACCGAACGCCGAACTCGCAAGCCGCAGCGGCAACGCAATCACCGCCGCATATCCACGCTGCATTGCCGCCTCGCGCCACGGCGCAAAGGATGCATCTTGCGCCGTGTCCGCCACCACGCGAATCCGGTTCTCTCGAATCGCCGAACCCACCGGCCCCCGGCCCGCCGGAGTGTCCGACCACTTCAGCGCAATCGTCTCCAGGTATCCCGACCCATATCCCGCGTGCGCCATCGGCCGCACAGTTTTTTCTTCGTCCTGTTCCGCGTAGGCGATGAACGCCATCCGGTATCCGCCCACGCGCACAATGATGTCGCAAATCTGCTCGAGCAATTCCTGTTCGCTTCCCGCCTGCGCCAGCGCCTGATTGCAGGCACTCAGTGCCCGCAACGAACGGTTCAACCGGTGCAGTTCCTTATTAACGCTGCCCTCATTAACGCTGCCCTTATTAACGCTGCCCTCGATCTCGCTCACGGAGGCAACAGTAATGTCCGGAGAAGGTTTTGCTACCGAGTCAGGCAAAACCGAAGCTGGTCGCGGCGCAGCCGATGCGGAAGAAGACGATGAGCCAGACGAAAATGAAGAAGATGATGAAAAAGAAGGAGAGCCAGATAACAAGGAAGAAGAGGATAGAGAAGATAATGAAGAAGACGGCGAAGAAGACGCGCCCGAAGACGACAAAGAAACAGAAGACAAAGACGAAGCCCGCGAATCCCCATTCGCCCCGGAGTTTTCGGAAGCTTCTTTCGCTACCGCCGGCCCTTCAAACTCAGACTTTTCCTCGGTCATGGAAACCTGCCGACGCTGACTTCGGCAGTTCGCAGTGTACAGGTTCCCGCTCTACCTCGGTCCAAAAAACGTGATCGCAGAATAATCGGATTGCTGCCTGAATCTTCATCGGCCAGCGTCGTCCCTCTCCTCGTCACCATACGCTCTGCTCATTTACTAAACGCCGCACCCGCTACTGACTCTTCGTCCGCGCCGCTTCAAACTCGTCGCCCTTCTGCCATCCAATCAAATTCGGCAAACTCGCCGCTTCCCACCCCAGCGCAAATCCGAACCGGGCCATCGCCGAATCCCCTACAAAATCCATCTCCGGATGGTACTCATCGCTAGGCTGGTGATAATGCTTTTCGATATATTCGCGCTCCTGCTCCACACCCCACGATTCCGGATGCCCCTTGTACTTCACACCCTCATTAATCGAAAACGCCGGTATGCCCACGCGCGCCAGGCTGAAGTGATCCGAGCGATAATAATGTCCCGCCTCCGGTAGCGCATCCGGACGAATCGCCAGCCGAAATTCCTTCGCCGTCGCTTCCACTGCCGGATAAAATGTCGTCCGCTCCGCTCCGGAAACTTCCACTTCCTCCGGCGCTCCCAGCGGCATCACATTGTCATAATTCAAGTCCAGCGCAATCTTTCCCGCCGCAATCGGCGGATGTTTTCCCAGATATTCCGATCCCAGCAGCCCCTGCTCCTCCGCCGTCACTGCCGCAAACAGAATCGACCGCCGCGGCCGCTGCGACGCCGAACCGTAAGCCCGCGCCAACTCCAATAAAATTCCGCAACCAGTGGCGTTATCGTTCGCTCCGTTAAAAATATTGTCTCCCGGCATATCCGGACGAATGCCGAAATGATCGTAATGGGCCGTATACATCACCGCTTCATCCGCCAACTTCCGGTCCGCGCCCGGCAGCATCGCCACCACATTATTCGATTCGAAATTGCGAACTTTGCTTACCACATGCGCTCGCAACCGCGCCCGTAGGTTCACGGGATGAAAATCACGCGACCGCGCATCCAGCATCATCTTGTCCAGATCCATCCCCGACGCCGTCGCCAGCCGCTTCGCCACATCCAGCTGCACCCACGACGCCACTTTCAGCGCCGGCCCCTCCAACTTCAAAAACGACTTCTCTCCCGAATTCGAATTCCTCACCACTTCCCACGGATAGCTCGCCATCTGTGTCTGATGGACCAGAATCACTCCCACGGCGCCCTTGCGCACCGCCTCTTCATACTTGTAGGTCCAGCGCCCGTAGTAAGTGAGCGCCTTGCCCTTGAAAAATTTCGGATCGTCCGACGGTGGTTCATTCACCAGCATCAGCAGAATTTTCCCGCGCACGTCCATCCCTTTGTAGTCGTCCCAGTTGTACTCCGGAGCATCAATCCCATATCCCACAAAAACAATGTCCGCATCCACATCCGACTGCGCCTGCTGCGTGTGGTCGTAGGCCACATACTCATCCAGCGGCTTCAAGTTCATCGCTTCGCCCTGCTTCGGCACCAGGGAAAACTGAGTCTCCGGTAGAGTCGTAATCCCCACCAGCGGCACCTTCTGCATGTAAGTCCCGTGGTCTCCGGCCGGCTTCAATCCGTATTCGGCAAACTGCGTCGCCATATATTCCGCCGCAATATCCCCGCCGCGCTGTCCCGTCCCGCGCCCTTCCAGCAGATCATGCGACAAATAACGCACATGCCAGCGGATATGTTCCGGCGTAATCGACTCCAGCGCCACAAACGCCGGTCCCGGCAGCCTCACCGAAGGCGCGCTCTTCGCGCCTTTCGAAGCGCCCGCCGCGCCATCGGCCCACACCAACACGCCCGCGCACAGAATCACGCCCGCCGAAACAATTTTCAGCATTCCTCGCATAAACAAGTCTCTCTCCCTAACAAAGCGGCGCGCCAGCAGGGAGGCCTTTTCTAAATTGGTACTTTTCTAAATTGGTATAGGTCTAGCAGGATTGTAAAGGAGGGCCCCAACGCGGTTGCATGTGAACTACCCGATTAAGGTGCACGAGAGTGCACCCACCAACGGCACATTTACTCATCCGAATGTGTCAAAACGCCAGCTTTACACATTCCTCATCGGATGTGCCGGAATAAGAGCCTTACCCTGTGCTCCCCTGTGCCCTCTGTGGTTAAGATTGGGCTTGCACGTTAGATCGCGCAGTAATCCGCCGATCCCACCAACGGCACATTCCTCATCAGATGTGTCCGAATAAGAGCTTTACCCTGTGGTTCCCCAGTGCCCTCTGTGGTTAGATTGGGTCTGCACGTTAGATTGCGTTTGCAGTAATCCGCCGACCGGCGGCTAATTCTTTGACCCTCAACCAGCCCGAAAGTCCCGCACATCTTCACCCGGCTTAAACATCACCGCCGGCGCAATCTTCCCCGCGTCCGCCATCCGTCGGTTGATCTCCTCAAAATCCGCCTTCACCCATCCAACGCTGGAAACCTCAATCTCCCCATCCTGCGCAATCCAAAAGATCGTAGGCACATTCGTCAGCCCATAAGCATTCGAGACAGGATAAGACCCCGTATCATCCAGCAGCACCGGAAACGTAATCCCAAACTCTTTGATAAAAGCCGCCGTGTCCTTCGCATCATTCTGCGAAATCCCAATCAATGAAACCGTGGAGGAGCGCGACCCAACCGACGGAATCGTAGAAGACGGATTTGTCGAAGACTGAACCGTGGAAGAGCGGCCCTCGAGGGCCGCGTCAGCGTCCCCGTTCATACCGGGCTTTAGCCCCCGGCTTTCCTGCGCCCCGCTATAGGCCTTATGCAACCGCTCCAGAAACGGCAACGCATATTGGCAAGTCGGACACGACACCTTAAAAAACGCCAACACCACCGCCCCACGCGCCAACGCGTCGCTGAGAACAACCTTCCTCCCATCCAGACTCTTCAACTCAAATTCCGGAGCCTTCGTTCCATTCCCCAATGCCGCCATCGTCCCTTCTCCGTGATGTTCGCAAAATGTACGGAAGCGACAGACCTCGCTCTCCGCTTGCTTTATTTAGATGATGCCACTCAGACTTTCGATGAAAGTAATGCCACTGCCACGCTCCGCCGTCTCCAAACGCCCGGCAATCGTAAGCCGCGAAGCGGCGAAAGAATGCAGCCCACAGCCTGCCCTGAGCGTGTCGAAGGGACGCAAGCCGTGGGTGAGCAAGGCCAAGCGCAGAGCCAGCCCCGGAGGGGCGAAAGAAACCCAAGACTCACGAAAGAGCAAAAGCCATCTGCCATGTCATACGCCAGAATCTAAGGCTCGTGGTTCACTGCGGCAAGCACACCCGCCTTCCGCAAAATTTTCCGCGCCAATCCCGTAAGCGCAACCCGCCCCAACCGCTCCGCGGCAAACCACTCACCACAAATCGCCGCAGGCGCCGACGCGCGCCACACTCGCACCGTATAATCCGTCACCGTGATTGAGTGTTTGAGCGTGAAGTAACTCTCCGAACTGTCGCTGCGTGTTGCCTTTGGGTGGCGCAGCGCTTTCAGCGCTGCGATTTTGCCCGCCCCAGTGGACGGGGCTTTAGCCCCTGAGGGACCCGAGACCTCCGGCAACTCCCACATCCCCGCCATCAGCCGCGCATCTCGCGCCCGCTGCACCAGAAACACCGCATCATCGCGACAATCCAGCGCATAATGAATCTCCCGCTTCCGCTGCCGCGCACTCTTCACCGCTCCAGACAATTCCCCGCGCGTAGCGCACAATTCGACGACTGGACACGCCAAACACGCCGGCGCCCGCGGCGTGCACACCGTCGCTCCCAACTCCATCATCGCCTGATTAAAATCTCCCGGACGATCGCGATCCAGCAACTCCTCAGCCGCAATCCACAGCTCCGCACTCGCCATCGCGCGCCCCGAAACCCGCCGCAGCACCCGCTCCACATTCCCATCCACCACCGCCGCGCGCTCCCCAAAGGCAATGCTGGCAATAGCCGCCGCCGTATACCGCCCCACTCCCGGCAACTCCCGCAACTCTTCTGCGCTCGCCGGAAACGCGCCGCGCGATGCGATCAACTTCGCCGCCGCATGCATCATCCGCGCCCGCCGGTAATATCCCAGGCCGCTCCACGCCGCCAGCACCGAAGATTCCCGCGCCCGCGCCAGCTTTTCCACCGTCGGAAATCGCCGCAAAAATTCGTGATAATGCGCAATTACCGCCGCCACCCGTGTCTGCTGCAGCATGATCTCCGACACCCACACCCGATACGGATCGCAGCTCTCCCTCCACGGCAACTCGCGCGCATGCCGCCCATACCACATCAAAAGAAGTTTTCGGAAATGTTCCGGTGAAAACCGCAAGATATGTTCCTAGGCCAAACCCAGCGCCACAAACGGATTTCGAATCCTCACAGTCCCGTACATACGCCCATGCTCAAAATCTTCCGAAAGAATCTCATGCAACCCATAATGCTCCGCATAGGCCCACAGATGGGCATCGAACCACGAAAGCTGATATGCCGCCATCCCGCGCAGCGCCATCCGAAAAACATGCTCATTGGGATAGAGCACCGGAAAGTCGGTCATGAAACCCTCGGCTTGCAGAGCGGCTTCCGTCGGTGGCAGTAAAGTAACTCCACGCACGCGCTCGCGTGTGACCACCGAGACAAACTCGATCAGGGATTGGTGAGGAATGCGCAGAACCTTCGCAGCGGCTCCCTTGCGCAGCAATTCGCGCGCGGCTGCTCTTTTGGCCACCGCGCCCGGATCGAAACAATAAACCAGAATATTAGTGTCAACGAGGGAAGCCACGAGGTAGCCCTCTCTCATCGTCGTACAGTTCTTCACGCGTCCACCCGCGATTCTCGCGAGTGATGCGCGTGCCCTTTGCTTTCGCCTCCGCCGATTGCTTCGCCTGAAGTTTATCGATACGCGCCATGTTGGCGTCAAAAAGCGCCAGCTTTTCCTCAGTCGTCAGCTCGTGCCCACCCTTCGCCTTTCGCCGGACCAGCTGGATGCGAATGCTTTCCCCCGCTGGAACCCACTCCAACTCATCGCCCGGCCGAATGCCGTACTGATCAGCAATCGCCTTAGGCACCGTCAGCTGTAGCTTAGAAGTGACCTTCCCCATTTCCTTACTATATCAAGGATGGAATCCTTACCGCAATCCAGACATTCAATTGACTATGTGGAGACAGCCGCCCTGGCTGTCTGTCGAGCCCAGCGCGACGCCTTTGACTCAGTAGTAGTGGCGAAATGTGACTCTTCGGCCACTACCTTTGACTCTAACTTCCATTGACCCCCACCCCAACTCACGAAATAATAGTCCAGCCTGGCATCCGCATCTCAGCGTGGACCCATTCACGCCACTACATCGCGAGGGACATCATGACCGACTTCAACCGCAAGGTCGAAGACGCCTCGGCGCGCGTCAGCCAAACCATCGGCACCGCCGCCGAACGTCTGGAAAAAGAGATTCCCGAGTTCATCAAATATCTCAACGACGAGGTCGTCCCCGCCGTCCGCACCCATTCCACTCGAGCCCTGCGCGTGGCCTCCAAAAAACTCACCGAGTTTGCCGACTACATGGAAAAGCACGAGCACCCGCCGAAATAACCAGCCCGGTGCGAATCGCAGCAACGCCACACCGCATCCGCGTCATCCACTTTGCCATGCTATTTTTTGTTCTGATCGCGATTCTTTTTCTCAGCGCCTGCGGCCAACCCAAAGCCGCCCGCGTCGATGTTCCCTCACCCCCGCCGCCCATAAATACAGACGCTTCCACTCACCCGTCAGCCAATCTCCCAAACTCCAAAACCATCCCGAATCCCAAGCCAGACGCCACCTCCGACCTGGCTGAGCCGACCCTCCCGCCACACGCCCATCCCTTAGCTACCGAAACCGGACTCGCCAGTTGGTACGGCCCTCCCTACCACAACCGTCGCGGATCCAACGGCGAGGTCTACAACATGCACGCCATGACCGCCGCCCATCGCACCTATCCGCTCGGTTCCATCGTCCGCGTCACCAATCTCAAGACCGGACACACCGCCCTCATCCGCATCACCGACCGCGGCCCGTTTATTCCCGGACGCATTCTCGATCTTTCCCTCGCCGCCGCTAAAAAAATCGACGTCTACCAACCCGGCGTCGCCGAAGTGAAAGTCGAATTAATGCAATCTGGCGCATCCCCCGATTCACCCGGAAAATGGGCTGTCCAAATCGGCGGATTCCCACACGAAACCCAGGCCGCCAAACTGTCCGATCACCTCAAGCGCCGCTACCACACCGCCAAAGTTCAAACCTTCCCCAGCCCCGCCGGCGACTGGTGGATACGCATCCGCGTCCCCGACGACGACCACATCCGTGCCCAAAAATTAGCCGCCGAAACCCAAACCCCCGAAGGCGCCGTCTTCCTAGTGCGTTTGGATTAGTCCGCCTCGACTAAGAAAACGCCGGGACGCGCAGACGGAACGTGGAAGAGCGGCCCTTCAGGGCCGCGTAAAGGCATATCAAATCAAGACGGGCTTCAGCCCGCGGACTAATGTGGGGCGGGCACCCTGCCCGCCGCTTTTGACTTTCGTTCGGACCACAACGAGAGTATCCAGACCACCACGACACGGGAAGGCCCAGCCTTCGCAATAAAGTTTTTGACCTTGCCTGCATCACGAACCGGGAAGGGCACGACTTCAGTCGTGCCACCAAACCCCAAAAATGACTCGCGGCTTCAGCCGCTGGGCTGACAATCCTCCCGCCGCAATGCTATCGTTTCCTCAGATAAGTCCCGAGCGAACTCCCCATGACCGATCCCCACTGCCTCTTCTGCCGCATCATCGCCGGCGAAATCCCCGCCAAAAAAATCCACGAGGACGCCCACGTCTTCGCCTTCGAAGACATCAACCCGCAAGCCCCCACGCACGTCCTCATCATCCCCAAAAGACATTTCGCCGGACTCAAAGAAGCCCAGGCAGAAGACGCCGAAATCATCGGCCGCTGCCATCTCGCCGCCGCCCAAATCGCCCGCCAGCGCAACATCGAACACGGATACCGCACCGTCCTCAACGTCGGCCCCGGCGCCGGCCAATCCGTCTTCCATCTCCACGTCCACCTCCTCGGCGGCCGCCCCCTAACCTGGCCCCCAGGATAGTGTCAAGGCACATCCACACTCGCCCAAACAAGCTGTCGTGTTGAGCGAAGCAGGAGAAGCGCGAAGCGATTCTCACGCGCAATCGAAACATCCCTACAACCACAGCGGAGCAATGAGACGGATGAATGAATCCCTCCGTGTAACCCTGTGTCCTCTGAGATTTTGGCGTCCCAAGATCCAAGTCCCGCCTTGCCGAAGAGAAACTGCCTTCAACCACGCAGTCTCTCCAGGAGATCTCCAGCAGCGGGACTGTGATTTCAAGTGCGCTTACGAAAAGACACATTCTTCTTCCCACACTTTCGCAGCAAATGCCACGCCTCCTCATAGCGCGCATACTTCTGCTTCTTCATTCCCGGAGCCACGCGAATGTTGCTCTTCAACCGCAGCACCACCCGCGCCGGCAGAATAAACCACGTCTTCTTCGCCAGCACATAGATTGCAAAAAAGTCCACGTCTTCGATCCGGTAGTAGCGAATCCCCGTTTCTCTTCAAATAGCAGATGTACCCTCCATCTCCTCGCGCCACGTCCGTCGACTTCACCTGCACCCGCCGGAACCTTCCTCCGTCCTCCACCGAAACGTCGTACCGGCTCGAATCTCCCCACGGTTTCGAAACATTAAACTCCAGCTCCGCCGCCCGCATCATAAAAATCAGTTCCACCCATTCGCCGCGTCGCTTGTAAGTTGAGAAATTCTTTTTTTTTCCCATTCCACTCGCCCCAAAAAACACAAAAGGCGCATGCCCGCAGGCTGCGCCTTCGAACCTCAGAGGGTTCCCTTCAGAAATTTTAGTCTACATCTCTATTTTACCAATTCCACCCAGGGCAACCGGAAAAGTTCCCATCTTTATATTTGCCGTGTAAGCAAGAGGATAGCTGGAATCGCCTCCGTTTGCCCCCTTGACAAAAAACCTGTGAATTAGCGTGAGAATCGTAAAGCGATTCTCACCGCGTCACCAGGCCGTCATCCCGAAGCGCGGCGTACTTCAGCCGCGTGAGGGATCTCCCATAGACACGACTTCGCTCAGGGCAGGCTTTTCATTCCGCCTGAAAAACGGCTGCACTCAGGATAACTCCGTATATCTGCCAAAAAAATTAAAATTGAGCCACCACTCTCAAGTCGAGTCTTTGGCCACGCAAACGCCGGAAGACATCCGTCAAATCCTCTCCGGGCGCATTCACTTCCCGCCCTGCGAGGGGTCCTCTAGCCGCTTCTCCTTGTGATCCAGCAAATCGTTGAGTTCCTGCACCAGTTTTACGAACTTCTCATGGTTTTGTTCTTTCGCAATTCGCTCACACAGGATGTGCATACGCTCTCGTTCGTCAGGGGTCATTGGTCCTCGAAGTGCCGCTCGCCCATGCCAACAGAACCATTCCGGTAGAACATGGGGTGAAGAAAGATGACTAAACCGGGCTCCAATCCCCGGCACACCTTTAACGACCTCGTTTATCCCACATGATATATGAAGGTCAAGCCCAAAATTCGGAAGCTGTGTAGGGCAAACTACAAAAATCAAATTCGGAACATTGTTGATTGATGATTGCTGATTATTGATTGAAAACATCCTACGTGGGCTTTTCAATGAACAATCAGCAATCAAAAATCAACAATTGGGCGGGTGGCCCGCCATTACTTTTCCCAGACCACTCAAGCGGCTCTTGGTGGCCCACTCAAGTCCGATTTTGGCTTGAGTGGGAATGTTCCGATCTTCTCACTCCTGTCACCCAATTCAATCCTGTCATCCCGTCCGTGTAGTGGAGGGACCTGCTGTTGTGACGTTACCCGATTGTGACGGCCCAGGAGCCGGTCCCACCCGCCCCGAAAGTTCTCGCATTCTTACGTGAACGCAAGCCGGACGCAGGCCATTTGGAAGAGTCTCCGAAGCCTGCCGGGCATCGCGCCCTTACAAGCAGCTTGCCCAGCGAGCAAAGATATACTACTATATAGATAGACATACGTGCACATGCGAGATTCCAAAATGCCTGCCCTCCGCCTTCGGGTTCAACTTCGCTGTCGATGCACACCCATCTCGATTTTGTCTTAAGTGTTTTCAACCGCAATCGACTTGGCTTTGAGCACAGATCCTCCGGATCGATGCCCACAACCCAAGAAAATCATGGAAGGATTGTCACTGTGTATACGCAACAAATGCAGATTGAAACCGACGTTGATTGGATCCATGAAATCGGCACGCATATTGCCCGTGGCGATACGTTCGATGAGGCGCTGGCCGCCACCGTGACTTTCGCCATTGCGCTCGTCAATTGCGACCGCTGCTTCATCTACGTCCGGGAAGGCGCAGAACTGGAACTCTGGGTTTGGAAACATTTGGATCAGGAGGACCCGGCGCGAACGAAAATCCCGCTTGGGCAAGGTTACACGGCCCTGCTGGCGGAACATCGAGTTCCAGTCGCCACTTCGACCAACGGTCGGAAGCAGTCCGAGGCGAGGATTTTTGATCAATGGTCAACCGATCCTGGCGAGACGTTCGTATCAATACCGTTGCTGGCTCGCAAGGAATTGGTCGGTGTGATTAATCTTCAGCACCACCGGGCGCGCCGATACAGCCTCCGAGAAGTCAAGTTGCTTTCCAGCGTCGGATGTCTGCTGGGCGCCGATATCGCTATCTCGCGCTTGGAGAGCCAGAATTCTGACCTGTTGATGGAATTGGAAACACGGAAGCTTGTCGAGCGCGGCAAGGGCATTCTGCAACGCGAACTAGGACTCAGCGAACACGAAGCCTTCCTGGCTTTGCAGCGCCAGAGCCAGCAGAAAAAGCGACCGATGAAAGAGATTGCTCAAGCCATCATCTTGGGGGCTGAAGTAAGGCAGAGCATCGGCCAAAACTGAATAACAAGTGGCGCGGTAGCCAAGTGGCAAGGCAGGGGTCTGCAAAACCCTTATCGGCGGTTCGATTCCGCCCCGCGCCTCCAAATATTACTGGGAAGCCCCGAATCTTTCCGGGGCGGGTGGCCTTCCTTCATGCCCTCGCTGGACATCGCCACGACAGAGGGTGCCCCATCCTTGCGTTCTTTGCAAGGGCGGGAACCTCAGGCCTGTACGCTCCGGCGTTTTGAGTCGAGGGCGACGTCGGCTAAGCCCCGAATCTCTCCGCCGCACGGGCCTTAGCCTTGGCGGCTTCTTCTTCGCGATTCTTCGGAGGGGCCGTAGTTTCGAGTGACCGCAGCAGCCGCGACGAAAGCGCAGCCACATCTTCTACTGCATCCAGAAATGCCGCTTCATTCGCCTTCGATGGCTTGTTGAACCCCGTAATTTTCCTCACAAACTGCAAAGAAGCAGCCCGAACTTCTTCCTGCGTCACCGGCGGATCGAAGTTAAAAAGCGTTTTAATATTTCTGCACATAAAAATTCCTCACGTGAAGTCACAAGTTGGAGACATAAGTTGTTACACGTGCATCGTCACGCCCGCATCATCGAGTCTGCCAGCACAAACCACCTTGTCATGCTGAGCGAAGCGGTAAAAGCGCGAAGCGATTCCCCGCGCAGTCGAAGCATCCCTACCGCGACAACTCCCGTCACGACCTCGGAGATGATCGCAGCATCGCCGCGCCATTCCATATTCTCGCGCAACCACGCTCATGAAATCAGAATGTACAAAATTGCCAGCAAAGCCGCCAAGTTTCCCATGCTATAATTCTTTATTCTCAGTCGTTTAGATCACGGAGGATTGTATCGATAAACGTTTTATCCGCACCAATGATCGCATCCGGGCGCGCGAAATCCGCGTGATTGATGACGAAGGCCAGCAGCTTGGCATCATGCCGCCTTACGAAGCGATAAAAAAAGCCCGCGAAAAGAATCTGGACCTGGTTGAGATTTCGCCCACCGCGCAGCCTCCCGTGTGCCGCATCATGGACTACGGGAAGTATCTCTATCAGCAGGAAAAGAAAGAGCGCGAAGCCAAGAAGCATCAGAAAACCATCACTGTAAAAGAGGTCAAGTTTCGTATCAACGTAGACGATCACGATTACGAAACGAAAAAAAATCACGTGCTGCGTTTTCTCGATGAAGGCGACAAAGTAAAGGCCACTATCTTTTTCCGCGGACGCGAAATGACCAGAACAGGATTAGGCCGCCAAATTCTGGAGCGCCTCATAAAAGATGTAGAACCGCACAGCATCGTAGAATTCCGCCCCCGCCAAGAAGGAAATACTCTTCATGCGATATTGGCGCCTAAGAAGACGGAAAAGGAACGGGAGAAAGAGAAGCACAGAGAAGAGAAACATAAAGCTGCGGCGCAGAGCGCGCCCAGCGCGCCTGCGGCGCAGGTGGCCAAGCCGGCGTCGTAGGATTCCTCGCTGCGCTCGGATTGACGTCTGCTCTGAGCGGTCATTCTGCATTTTGACATCTGCATTCTGACATTGTGGGAACGAATTTAATTTACAGCTGAGGGCGGAAAGCTGACAGCTGTTCTTGAGGACTTATGCCGAAACTGAAAACGCACAAGGGCGCCGCCAAGCGCTTCAAGGTAACCGGGACAGGGAAGGTGAAGCGGGGGCGGTCGCACCTGCGGCACATTCTGACGTCGAAGAGCAAGAAACGGAAACGGAATCTGGCATCTCCCGCTCTCGTGAGCGACGGGGATAAGCGCAAAGTGAAGCGCATGATTCCGTACCAGTAGAGGCGATTGAGCGATTTTTGCGATTGAGTCATTGCGCGATTGAAAATCGCACAATCACCCGATCACGCAATCGCCACAATTGCTTCAGGTGTGTGAAGAGGTTAGAGATTGCCGCTCGGCGATCGCCCTTACCTCCAGCCGCCGTGTTGAAATAAAAAAGGAGAACAAACATGCCTCGTGTAAAACGCGGAACCAAACGCCGCGCGAAACGCAAGAAGATACTTGACCGCGCGAGCGGGTACTTCCTTACTAAATCGAAACTTTACCGTTCGGCGAAAGAAGCAGTCGAACGCGGGCTGAAGTTTGCCTACTCGGGACGCAAGCAGCGCAAGCGGCAGTTCCGCTCGCTGTGGATTGTGCGCATCGGAGCGGCCGCCAAGCTGAACGGGATGAGCTACAACCAGTTCATCCACGGGCTGAAGGTTGCGGGGATTGAACTCGATCGCAAGATTCTGGCGGACCTGGCGGTGAAAGATCCGGCGGGATTTGCCAGTCTGGCGACGCAGGCTAAGGGCGCGATTGAAAGGGCGGCGTAGGGCGCGGTTTCCGGCTTCCGGCTTCAGGACTGCAGCAGTTACACAGCGACCCCGGGAAGGGCACGGCTTCAGCCGTGCCGCTCAGCGCTTTTATGGTTAACCTTTTATTCCGATTATTCCGAGCGAAGCGTGGAATCTGCTTCTCGCGCGGGCGAAAGCGGTAGTGGAAACTCCCATTGAGGCTGGAGGCACAGCCCAGCTGATAGGGATCCTTCGACTCCGCGAACCGGTTCGTTTCGCGAACCGGTTTACTCCGCTCAGGATGACATTTCGTTGGAGAGTGTGCGTACGAAATTGGCATACACCGTTCCCAAACTTACGGACTATTCGGCGGCGGCGCTGGAGAAGGCTGCAGGCGAGTGCATTGCTGCGTGTGGGAGTGAGGCTGCGGAGGTTCGCAGCGAGGCGGAACTGAAGTTGTTTCGCGATCGTTGGATGGCGCGGAAGAATGGGATCCTTACACAGATCAATGATTTGTGGTTGAAGGGCGCGCCGAAAGAGGCAAAGCGCGAGGCCGGGATTCGCGTGAATGAATTGAAGGCGCGGATTACGGAACTGGTGGAAGGTGCGCACGTCGCCGGCGAGGCCGGGGATTCGTTGGCGTCGGAGCAAGTCGACATTTCGTTGCCTGGCGTGCGGCGTCCGATTGGGGCGGAGCATCCCGTCATGCGGACCTGGAGGGAGATTGTTGGCGTGTTTCAGAGGCTGGGGTATTCCGTGGCTGAGGGACCGGTGGTGGAGACGGATTATTACAACTTTGAGGCGCTGAATTTTCCGCCGAACCATCCGGCGCGGGATACGCAGGACACTTTATTTATTGCGGGACAACAAGCGAAGCCGCAGCGGGAGCGGTTGCTGCTCCGCACGCATACTTCGCCGGTACAGATTCGCACGATGGAGAAGATGCGGCCGCCGATTCGCATTGTGATTCCGGGGACGGTGCATCGCAACGATCCTCCGGATGCGAGCCACTCGCCGATGTTTCATCAGATTGAAGGGCTGGCGGTGGATACCAACATCACTTTTGGCGATTTGAAGGGGACGCTCGACCACGCCATGAAGGCGCTGTTTGGGTCGTCGGTGAAAACGCATTTCCGGCCTTCATTTTTTCCGTTCACGGAGCCTAGCGCGGAACTTTACGTCACTTGTTTTATTTGCGGTGGAAGTGGGAAGCGCGGGGCGGAGCCTTGCCGTCCTTGCAAGCAGACGGGTTGGATTGAAGTGCTGGGCTGCGGGATGGTGGATCCGAATGTGTTTGAGTTTGTGAAGGACAATGGATATGACCCGCGAACGGTTTCTGGATTTGCGTTTGGGATGGGCGTGGATCGGCTGGCGCTGCTGAAGTATGGAGTGGATGATCTGCAGTTGTTCTTCCAGGGGGATGTCAGGTTCTTGGGGCAGTTTGGGTAGGTCCTGACGAAGATGTCATCCTGAGTGGAGTCGGCGCTTCGCGCCTATGCGCGAAGGGCAGACGCAGTCGAAGGATCGCTGCCTGCCGATAACGTTCGTTGTGCAAGGGTGTTCGCAAGAAAGGCTCGTGGACGAAACTCCCTCCCGCGCTCGTCGGCGCCGCGAGGAGAAAAGGGATCCTTCGACTGCGGTTTTGCTTCGCTTTCGCGAAGCAAAATCCTCGCTCAGGATGACAAAACTTTAAATAGACTTTCGTTCGGATGACAGAATTCTTTTCGTTTCAGTAACAGATTCTTATGAAACTTTCTGCTGATTGGATTCGCGATTTTGTTGAGATCTCCGTCGATGACCGGCGGCTGGCTGAGGATTTGACTAATGTGGGGATTGGGGTTGAGGGGATCATTGGGACGGGCGCGGACACGGTGTTTGAAGTGGAGATTGGGACGAATCGTCCGGATGCAATGAATCATTATGGGGTGTCGCGGGAGGCGGCGGCGGTTTATGGAGTGGAGTTGAAGGCGCTGGCGGCTTTCGGCTCTTCCGCTGCGGCTGAAGCCGCGGATTCTCGTGGCGCGGATGACGCGGCGCTGAAGCGCCGCTCTTCCACGGTTGCCCTGGCGGCTCGTGGCTCTGAACTCCCACTTCTCGCAAAAGAGGCGAGAAGTGGGGCACCCCAGACGGAGCATCCACCCAAGACGCAACAGGCTGCGGGTTTTCCGATTACGGTGGAGGAGCCGGGGCTTTGTCCTCGATTTTCTGCGCGGGTGATTCGCGGGACGCGCATTGTGGCTTCGCCTCGGAAGATTGCGCACCGGTTGGCGCTGCTGGATCAGCGGGCGATTTCGAATGCGGTCGATGCTACCAATTATGTTCTTTGGGAGATGGGTAAGCCTACGCATGTGTTCGATATGGATTTGCTCGAGGGCGGACGGATTGTGGTGCGCAAGGCGCGCGATGGGGAGACGCTTCGGACGTTGGATGGCGTTGAGCGGAAGCTGAGCTCTGAAGATCTGGTGGTCTGCGATGCGCGGAAGCCGGTGGGACTCGCGGGAGTGATGGGCGGGTACGACACGATGATCACAGAGAAGACACGGAACATTGTCATCGAGTCGGCCTGGTGGGACCCGGGGATTGTGCGGCGAATGTCGCGGCGGCATGGAATCCATACCGATGCGTCGCACCGGTTCGAGCGTGGGGCGGATTTTGAATCGACGGTGGTGTCGTGCGATCTGGTTGCGCGGATGATTTTGGAATCGGGCGGCGGAGGGTTGGTGGGCGACGTGGTAGATGTGGTGTCGCGTCCGATGGATCAGGCGCCGGTGGTATTGCGGTTGAGCGAAGTGCGGCGGATCTTGGGCGAGGGACTGGATTCGGGTGAGATTTTTCAGCTGCTGAAGCGGCTGGGTTTTACGCTGGTTCCAGAAGGGCAGGGGGGTACTCAGGATGAGGCGCAGTTTCGCGTGCACATTCCCAGCTGGCGATTGGATGTGGAGCGTGAGATTGATGTGATTGAAGAGATCGCGCGGCTGCATGGATATGACAAGTTTGAAAACACGCTTCCGGCTTATAGTGGCGCGGTGGTGGAGTTGCCGCATGCGGCCATGGATGCGGCGTTCCGGGCGCGGGCGCTGGCCCTGGGATATAACGAGGCGATGTCGTTGACATTTATTTCGCATGCGGATGCGGAGCGGTTTGAATCGTGCGCGAGCTTTCCCTCGGCGGCTAAAGCCGCGGCTCCATTGGCAACTGGTGAACGCAGCGCTGAAGCGCTGCGCCACCCAAAATCAGGCTCTGCCTCAGCGGCTAAAGCTGCGGGGAAGTCGGCGGAAATGGCCCGACTGAAGTCGGGCCCCTCCCGTTCGGTTGCGGGATCCGAGTTAGGGGCTTCCGGCTTCGAGTCTGGGGCCTCCCGTTTCGCTGGGGGATCGGGGTCGGGCGCTTTCCGTTCGGCTGCTGGATTGGAGGCGGGCGCTTCCCAACTTATGCGGGTGTTGGAGTTGGAGAATCCGTTGAGCGAGGAGGCATCGGTGATGCGGACTTCGCTGGCGCCGGGGATGCTCGACATGCTGGCGTGGAATTTGAATCGCGACGTGGCGGAGGCGCGGCTGTTTGAGATGGGCAGCGTGTATGGCGTGGCAGACGGTTCAGAAGACGCGCACGTGGAACCGCGACGGGCATGTTTGGGCGCGACGGCGGCGGCGGTGCGGGCCGCGTTGCCGGTGGGTAATGCGCTTGATGTGAGCAAGGATGAGCGGGCGGCGGCGGCGGAGATTTTTCGCGGATTCAAGGGGGATGTGGAGAATTTGCTGGCGGCGTTTTCTGGGGAGGCGAGTTATGACCGGGAGACGGCGGAATATTTTCATCCGGGACGGTCGGCGCGAGTGCTGGTGAATGGCGCGCTGGTCGGGCAGTTTGGGCAGATTCATCCGGAAGTGGCGGCGGCGCGGAAATTGCGGCAGGATGTTTTTTTGGCGGAGTTCGATCTGGAGGCGCTGTATGGGCTGGGACTGCGGCCGGTGAAGTTTACGCCTCTGGGAAAATATCCGGCAGTGGAGCGGGATTTTTCGTTTGTGTTTGAGGATGGGATTGCGTTTGAGAAGATGCGCCGAGCGGTGGTGAATTTGGGGATTGAAGAGTTGCGGGAGTTTCGTCCGGTGGAGATTTTCCGCGGCGGCACGGTGGCGGCAGCAAAATATTCAGTGTTGTTGCGGGTGAGATTTCAGTCCGCGGAGCGGACGTTGCGCGAAGATGAAGTGGCGCAGTGGTCGGGGAAGATTGTGGGGGCGCTTGCCGGGCTGGGTGGGGCGCAGAGGGCGTAGGGCAGAATCTAGGATCGGGAACTAAGATCGGAATCTAAATCAAAGTTTAGGATCAGAATCTAAGATCAAAATCTAAGATCCGAAATCTAGGAGCAAAATCTGCGGGAAGTGTTTCAGCTGATGCTGGCGCATGAGAGCGGGGAGTGGGAGGCGGCGGAGTTGAGCAAAAGTATGCGGCTGGATTCGGAAGAAGTGGCGGGGAGTATTGGCAGGCGCAGCGTGGGCGCGGCAGGTTTCGACGGGGGAGTGAAGACGGCAGAGCTCGGGCCTCGGACTTTAGACTTCCGGCTTTGGGGATGGATTGAATCCGGGAAGTCATGTCCTCCTGTGCAAAAGACGGGTGGGATGGGCCTTGCGCGGTTGGGCGAGGACGAGTACGATAAAGGTGTTCTCATTTAGGCCTCGTTCCCGCGCAGGCCTTCCGCGCCAGCCGATTCGAGGCGGCGCCTTTAACGGATCCGATAAACGAAATCGATAGAAATAAAGTTTTCATACGCCGAATCGTAGTTTTCAGGAGTTGGGGATCGTTCCCCTGGTTTGTCTAATCGCCATCCGCAGGTGCGTGGATGTAAATGCTTGAGAATGGCGGAGCTGCGTCTTAGGCTTCGTCGCCGGGCTTGTTGAGTTGGGTGGGAAGGGGCTGACTGGCGCGGGAACTTTTGGGGTCTGTAAAAATCTGCAACAGCTTCGGGATCTGTAAACCTGCAAAAACTTTGGGATTTGTAAATCATCCAATCGTGCGAAAGAGTTTGAGAGGACTATGAACGCTGGACCAGGAAGACCCTCCGGTAGTGGAGGAGGGGGAAGAAGAAGGCGGCGCGGACGCCGTCCACACAATCAGCGCGGACAGAAGCCTGGGCCGGGCTTGAGCCGGGAAAATAAAGATGGCATCTACACGGCGCCGATGGACCACAGCTATCGGGCTGCACTGGCTGGGGGCAATAACAACGGACACAAGGGCGGGGGACGGCAAAGGCCGGGATTTGCGATGCAATATCCGCAACCGGAACCGGAACCGTTGCCGGTAAATGGAGACGCGAACTCGCGCATCTTCGCCTTCATTGAAGATTTATTTTTTATGGCGAAGATTCAGGAGACGGCGCGCAAGCTCAACGTGAAAGTTGAGTTCGTGAAGACGGATAAAGATCTGATGGAGCGGATGGAGCAGAATGGCGATGAGAAACCGTCGCTGATTATTTTCGATCTGAACCTGGCGAGCGTGAAGCCGCTGACGCTGATTCCGAAGTTAAAGAGCAAGCTGAAGAAGGGTACATCGATTATTGGATTTCTGTCGCACGTCCAGGGAGACCTGAAGCAGAAGGCACACGAAGTGGGATGCGACATGGTGTTGCCGCGGTCGGCGTTTTCGCAGAACTTGCCGCAGTTGCTGCGGCGGCATGGCGCGCCTGAGGATGTGGAACCCACGGTGCAGTAGTGCGCCTGGATCCTGGAATAGCGACCGGGCGCTGAGTCACGAAGACACACTCACAGAATCTTTGCCGAAACAAGTCTTTTCCGAAACAGAGAGATCTGTTCTATTCCGTCGGGCGGATTTTGTGGGGCAGTAGGGATGCTCCGACTGCGCGGGTGAGAGTCGCTTCGCGCTCCTTACCTCTTCGCTCAGCAAGACAAATTCTGAAGAACTCCGCAACAGGGTGAGTTATTCCACAAGGTATAAGCGAAGTCCGTCAGGAGACTGAGCGATACGAGACTGAGTCATGCGTGACTGAGGTCATGCCTCCTATGGCAACGGACTTGGGGCCGCGTTTGCGAGCGGCGATGTCGAATTGCTTTACCACCCGCCGGATCACTTTGTCACCGACTCCAAACCGTTGCCCAATTTGAGCGTGGCTTAGATCAGTTCGAGCGGTCAGCATGGCTGCGAGCTGGTGATCGAAGTGGCGGCGAGCGTGGTCGTATTTTTCTCTCAGATTTACTGCCTGAAACGGCATTCTCCCTCTCTTAAGGCATGGATGAAAGCTCGTAAGCTGGGATGGACAGTTCACGTAACTGGCGATGGGAGAACCGTCCCCCCGAACGATTCTCCCTCCGGTACTTCGCCACTCGGAATGGAATGGTCAACTGGCTGGCGATGGGAGAACCGTCCCTCCCCGAACGATTCCCCCTCCGGTACTTCGCCACCCCAAGATTGGCCATCCAAAACTTGGCAAAACTGCTGGCACCACCGAGACTGCGACTATCAGGCTGCGCTCTCGCCCTCAGGTTCAAGGCCTTCGTCGCGCTCGTGGGTAGATGAAGCCTCCGGTGCTTCGATCCACGATGCGAGACGATGGCGAAACTTGAGAAGCTTGCCTGATTCGTTAAGGGCACATACTCCGATGATGGCGAACGTTGAAATCCATCCTCCGATAATTAACTTCACGACGAAAGACATAACACGTACTCCAATTTCTAGGGGGAAGCGCATTCAAAGCGTTCTCGCTGTAATTGTGCGAACTGGTCGGCAAGCGTTTCATGGTTGCCGACATTTCTTGTGATCCCCAGGAGCCGATTCCGCCGTGCTTGTTGGTGTACCTTGTTCGTGCAATTCGGAACGGGCGTGACTTTCTCGCAAAAGATTGAGAAATGCAATGCGCCGAAGGTGAAACGTTGGTGAGTCGAAGGTGAGTTGCCAAAGTGCTAAAAAGACAAGGGTTGCTATAGGGTGGGGGAGGGACAATGGCCGCGAAGGTGCCGCGATGCGGGGAGGCTGATGGGTGCAATCTGTTTTTTGGTACATCAGCGTTGCCGGCGATGGTAGAATTCCGCCCACGATGTGGGGCCCTAGTGCGGCGGGAAATTATGGGGCGGGGGAAGACTTACCGTTTTGGTCCGTTCGAGCTGCGCACCACCGCGCATGAATTTTTCAAACACGGGACCAAAGTAAAACTTCGTGGACAGCCGTATCTGATCCTCGAAGTGCTTCTGAGTCGCGCGGGGAGCACTGTGTCCCGCGAGGAGATCAGAGAGAAGCTTTGGCCCGCCGATACCTTCGTTGATTTCGAACATGGGCTCAACACTTCAGTCAAGAAGCTTCGGCAAGTGCTTTGCGATTCAGCCGACCAGCCTCGATATATAGAGACGATCCCGCGCCTGGGGTATCGCTTTATAGCTGCCGTGGAAGTTGTGCCGGAAGAGACTGAAGCGTTAGTCGGACCAGCAGCCGGAGCAGCGGCCGAAGCATACGCGGGGGCGGCTGAGCCTGCGGCGCTTTCTTCGGGACCCGTTTCGTTGCCCTCCGTACCAGCATCTTTGGCGTCGGCGTCGGCATCGGCATTGGCGCCCGTGGAAGAACAGCCGCGTCCCGCTCCGTCATATAGTTCACGACCAGTTTGGAGACTGGCGGCGCTGTGCTTTGGTGTGGTCGTAATCCTGGGCGCATTCTTTTTTGCTGGGTTCGCAAAGAGGCGGATGCAGTGGATTGCCGGCGCCTCGAATGGATCAACGAATGCGCCCGCGAGGGCGAAGCGGTTCGACTCCATCGCTGTATTGCCGCTGCAAAATCTTTCTACGGATCCCGCACAGGAGTATTTTGCCGATGGAATTACGGACGAGCTCATCACCGAACTGGCTCAGTTCAGTGGTTTGCGCGTGATATCCCGAACATCGGTGATGCAATACAAGGGCGGGAATAAAACCGTGCCACAGATCGGGCGGGAACTGGGTGTGGACATTGTGATCGAGGGAACGGTGGAGCGCGAGGTAGACCGGGTAAAAATTCGGGTGCAGTTAATTGACGCCGCCAACGATCACCATCTTTGGGCCCGCGGCTATAACCGCGAGTTCAAAGATGTAGCTGGAAAGCACTTTAGCGCGCGACATCGCCGGGGAAGTGGAGGCACAAACGGGAGAGGCCGGAGTTCGATCTCATTCTTCGGGCCGGATAGTTCAGCCGGAGGCTTTTGAGGCTTACCTGAAGGGGCATTATTTCCAGAACCAGCGGTCGGAAACGGGACTCAACAAGAGTGTCGAGTACTTCCAAGAAGCGATCGCGAGAGATCCAACATTTGCGGCGGGCTATGCTGGACTGGCGGGGAGTTATTTGTTGATGGGAGCTGACGTGCTGCCAGCGAATGTGGCCCGCGCGAAGGCCCGGGACGCAGCGGCGAGAGCGCTGGAACTCGATCCGGAGTCGGCCGAGGCCCATGCAGCCATGGGTATGGTTGCGTTGTACTACGAGTGGAACTGGAAGAATTCGGAGCGCGAGTTTCGGCGGGCCATTGAACTGAATCCGGGGTATGTCACGGCGCACCAGTGGTACAGCTATTATTTGAGGGCGATGGGGCGTTTGCCCGAAGCGTTGCAGGAAGCGCAAAAAGCCCAGCAGTTGGATCCACTGTCGTTGCCGGTGAGTACGACCCTGGCGGGACGGTACCGTGATTTGAAGCAGTACGATCAGGCGACGGCGCTGTGCCAGCGGATGCTGGAACTCAATGCCAGCTTCGTGCCCGCGCACGAGATGTTGGCAGCGGTTTATGAGGAGCAAGGACAGTTGCCGCCGGCCATTGTGGAGTGGCAAAAGTCAGTCGAGCTTTCCCACGAGAATCCGCCGACACTGGCGTCTCTGGGCCATGCCTATGCGCTGGCGGGCAGACCGAAAGAGGCGCGCTCGATTGCTGCCAGGCTAGAGCGAATTTCCAAGCAACATTATGTAGCTGCCTGGGACATGGCGATTCTGTTCGCGGGACTGGGCGATTCAGATCGCGCATTTCGCTACCTGGAAAAGTCGTACCAGGATCGCGAGAGCCAGGTGCCTTTCCTTCTGCAAGACCATCGACTTAAGCCCTTGAAGGCTGACAGTCGTTTTCAAAACCTGGCGCGGCGGGTTGGATTGTCGGCTTGATGCGACGCGTGGGCAGGAGACCTGCCGCGACGATGAAGGCGCTCGAGTCTGGTTTGAGGATCTCCAGTTTTTGCTTCCAGAATTCCTGAATCGTCGGTGATGCGTAAGTTCGGATAGACTGTGCCGACATTTCCCAGAGGTGGTAGGAATGCCTCGACTGCGCGGGGGAATCGCTTTGCGCTTCTCCGCTTCGTTCGGCATGGCAGTGGCTTGGTGGTGACGGCGAAACGCTGATTTATTTCTCGACGTCGTCTTTACTTCTCCAGGGCGCTACTCAGCTGAAAGGGATCCTTCGACTGCGTGACTGCTTCGCCGCGCGAACCAGTCACTTCGCTCAGGATGACAACCGGGCTTTATGTTTATCAGAAGTGCGGCGTGGCTGGAACGTGGCAAATCTTCTTCCGCGGAGGCCGCCGCGAACGCAATCGCTGCCCGCAGGTGCTCAGCTTTCAGAGCAGGAAAGTCGGCGTCGAATTTCTTCGACGGAATCTCCTGCGGCGAGGCTCGCCAACGCAGTGCGCAGCGTAACCCGAGTGCCCCGGAAAACCGGCTCACCGCCGCAAATCTGCGGGTCTCTTACCGGACCCTTGGCGAAACCTATAAGAAAATATCATATTCCTGGAGGCGGCATTCTGTATGTCACCGTTCTCTCAAAGAAAAGCGAACGATGGGCCGCCCGCTCCACCCATGAAAATCGTTTTCAAAAAGCTGAGTGAAAGCGTAGGCTTCCACGGTCGGATTCCTTGGACTCCGTGGAGGTGTACGCGATGCACTCCCGTTCCTGGTTTCGGAGGAGCCTTTGCGCGTTCATCGTTTGGATTGCGTGCTTGCCTGCCTTTTTCGTTCCCCGCTATCTGCTCAAGACCGAACACAATCCCCCGGTCGGCGTCTACATTGCCGTTATGGGTTTGGCGGCCGCTGTTGTTACATTTCGTGAAAAGATCAGACCTTCGGAGAAAGCTGCCTGGATCGTACTGGTCACTCTTCTCGTGTTTGCTGAAATCACGAATCTCTACGTTGCCGATGCAGACCAACTCGCAAAGTTCACCAAGGTCTCTGACGCTCTTGACGCGACCAAGAAAGGCTTGAACGCAACCGTTGCGGGTATCGACGTAACAGTCAGCAAATTGGACGTCGCAGCAGCCCATAGTTTGGTTTACTTCGACCGAACGACCGGGCAAATTACGAGTGTGAGCCAGGCGCTCAGCAGATTCCAAGAGGAAGAACAGCGGACGGCCGAGCGACTAGCCAGGGCGCCGTTGTCCAATATGCCGTGGGCCGATCTGGCTGCCACGGCACACTCAATAGGAAACGAGATGCGGTACTACCTGCGGATATACACCGCGAGAGACTCGGAGTTGGCCGTTCGGTATCACGAACACTTAATAGTGACGCAGGGCCGTCCGTTGACACCGAAGGAGGCCGCAAATTGGATCGCGGAAGAGAAGCAGAAACGATCAGAGCTGCAAGCCACCTACGAAGCCGATGTCCTGGAACTCATTGCCGTCGCAAATCGAGTCCGGGGCGAAATGCTAGGAAGACTCGTTCCGTCGAACCGACAGCCGGATGATGATCTCAAGAAGGCGTGGTTCGAGAATCCCCGTTCAGATAAGAGTCTTTCGTTCTTGTATAAATTGAATGAGAATGCGGATTACTTGGAACAACTAGCGCAGAGAATGCCGCATCTGTAGCCGCTTGGGAGGTTGCCGGCCACGGTACAACCTGGCGCCCGCATGGGCAGATCCTCAGGGTCTAGAGCCCATATTGGTTTAATAGGCGGCTTACGCGGCGCTGAAGCGCCGCTCTTCCACGAAAAGCCCTCAGCGCACGGTAACCTCAGCATCGAGTTCATTTCTGAAGAGTGCGATTTGAACCGTGCTTCCGCAGGTCGCGTTTGGAATTTCCTGGGCGCAGGATATTTCCAGAATCTGATCTCCGTGGCCGCCGTCGCCTGCGGGCAGGCCGCTTCTTATATCCAGGCTGTAGGGTCTGATTCTCCAGGCGGGAACGCCATTGATGGCGCACCGTTCCAGCAGCAAATCCTGAAAAGGTTCCCCTATTTGTTTTCCGAGGATTCTGCGTTCCTCTTTGATCTTGATCGGGGTTCCGACGTCGACATTCAACGTGCCGGGGAACAATTCTTCGCCAGTTGCTTTACGGAAGACCTCGGGAAAGTCAGTGATTCGCCGCCGGAAATGTCCGAATCCCGAAACGACTTTACCTTTTACGACGATCATGTCTTACCGGCGGCGTCACGGACGCGCGAGTCGCGTGCTTCGCGAATGGCCGCGAAATTGATTCTCACTTTTCCTCGGCCTTCCACAGAGAAGTCTCATCGTCCACAGCTTCTTCACAACAACACGACCGTTTTGTGTTGCGAAGAAGGACGATTCTAGCTGAGAGTGGGTGCAGCGAAACGTGATTTCCTGAGCTTGCCGGATGATTGCGGCAAAGCCAGCGGCAGCCGGTAATTCTCGAAAGTGAATTGCCGGGGGGACATCCAGAAATGTGCGCAAGCGCGACTGGTTGCCCAGGCATTGCGGCCTCCCTCCCCCATTTCGCTCTTTGCTCTTCGAAGCAGAGAGTGGGACAGGGCCGCTGGCTGATCGTGCGGTTGTCGATGCGTGATCACAAGGTCGCGCATTTGCAACTGGCTTTGGCAAATGCGGCGGTCTTGATGCGTGGCGCTTTACTGCGGCGTGCTAAAGGCGACACCGCTGATGCGCACACATTGAGAGCGCTGACGGGCCGAAGCGATCATCCGCCGCCAAGCGGTGATCAGGCAGAGCAGGAAAACCACGTTCGAATGCGGTCTGGGTGGCTGGCCCGGGCCGCATTTGTTTTCCCCACCTTCATTCCTCTTGATCTTCGTATTATCTTCGCCTACACTCCCATCTGAATGAGAGCGCAAAATAACGTTCCAAGTTTTTTTGATTTGGTCTGAGTTTTCCAGAGCAACTGCTTCGCATTCACAAGGGTCTCGCGGGTAGTGTGGTATTTCCGACAATCTATCGAGAGAGGATTCATTGGCAACCACCGATTACAGCATCAGCTCCCTGCCGGCGAACGTTGAGGCCGAGCGATCCATTCTCGGCGCAATCCTGCTGGACAACTTCGCTTACAACCAGGCTGCCGAACATCTGCGAATTGAAGATTTTTCTCTGGACTCGCACCGGCGCATTTACTCGCGCATGGTCGACCTGGCGGAATCGTCGCGTCCGATCGACATGATCACGCTGATCGAGGAGCTGGATCGGCACAAGGATCTTCAGCCCATCGGTGATGTGGCTTATGTTTCGAGCCTGGTCGATGGCGTTCCCGACCGCCCCAGCATTGAGCACTATGTGAAGATCGTGCGCGATAAGGCATTGTTGCGCGGGCTGATTTCGGCGGCGAGCACGGCGATTGCTCGAGCGGCGGACCAATCGGACGCGGCCGAAGACGTGTTGAGCGACGCCGAGGCCGCGATCTTTCAACTCTCGGAAAAGCGCATTGGACGCGGCTTCATGGGTGTGCAGGAAATTGTTCGTGAGTCGTTTGGCTCGGTGGATGCGCTGCTGCAACGCGGCCAGAGGATTACGGGGCTCGCCACGCACTATACCGATCTCGACGAGATGACTTCAGGCCTGCAGCGTTCTGATCTGGTGATCATCGCTGCGCGACCGTCGATGGGCAAGACCGCCTTCGTGATGAATATTGCCGAGAATGCCGCGATTGAAGATCAACAAGTGGTTGGGGTGTTCTCGCTGGAAATGTCGCGCGAGGCGTTGCTGATGCGCCTGTTGTGTTCGCAGGCGAGAGTGGACGCGCACAAGATGCGCACCGGGTCGCTGTGGCAGGATGATACGAAAAAAGTTGTGCGCGCGATGGAGCAACTGGCGCACGCTCCGATTTTCATCGACGACACTCCCGGAATTTCTCTGAGCGAGATGCGGGCCAAGGCGCGCCGCTTGAAGCAGGCCCAGGGCGGCAAGCTGGATTTAATCATCGTGGATTATTTGCAGTTGATGTCGGGCGGGGGCAAGCGTTTCGAAAATCGCACGCAGGAAGTTTCTGCGATTTCGCGCGGACTGAAGGCGCTGGCCAAGGAACTTGCGGTACCAGTGATTGCACTCTCGCAGTTGAGCCGCGCTCCGGAAAGCCGCGGCGGAGATCATCGTCCGCAACTTGCGGACTTGCGCGAGTCGGGATCGATTGAACAAGATGCCGACCTGGTGATGTTTATCTTCCGGGAAGAGGTTTATAAGCAGGATGATCCGGAACTGCAGGGCAAGGCCGAGATTATTATTGCCAAACAGCGCAACGGCCCGATAGGAAAAGTTCGAATGGCGTTCCTGAAAAACAGTACTCGCTTTGAATCTCTGGCGGAAGGCGAAGCCGGATTGGAAGGGTAAGCGGACTACAGAAAACACCTTAGAAAGGCCTCAGTAAGTCCCTTAGGACGTTATGTTTGCGAAGGCAGCCAGAAGGTGCGGCATCCTGTGGAAAAGATTGTGGATTGAAAAACACCTTCGAGATTTATTTCTCCCCCAAAAGGCACGACCTGCTTCGGGATTTCGAAAACATGGGCGTTAAATGCATGAATAGTAACCATTTATATAATTCACGCGACATTAATATAGGCATTCTCAACGCGGATGGACTTTCTTTCCTATTTTGAGATTTGCACATTTTGGCGAAGTCGTGCTACGCGTTTTCGGGGAAATCCGCACACTTTTGCATCTGTCAAACGACAGCGACTAGACCGCGCAGTTTGATGAGAGCGATCGTTTTTGCCGATACCACAGGCCGAAATTTTGGAGAGCAGCCGACCTAGTTGTTGCCCTCGCCTACTTTCAGGACGGCCAGAAACGCCTCTTGCGGGATGTCGACGCGGCCGATGCGCTTCATGCGTTTTTTGCCTTCTTTCTGCTTCTCCAAGAGCTTACGTTTGCGCGAAATATCGCCGCCATAACATTTCGCGATAACGTTCTTGCGAATGGCATGTACGGTTTCTCGCGCGATGATCTTTGCGCCGATCGATGCCTGAATGGCGACTTCGAACATCTGGCGAGGAATGAGTTCCCGCATCTTGGACACCAGAAGTTTTCCGCGTTCGTAGGCGAAGTCTCGGTGCACGATGATGGAAAGCGCGTCGACCGGCTCGCCGGCAACCAGGATGTCGAGCTTCACCATCGGCGATTCCCAATAGCCGGCCAGATGGTAGTCGAGGGATGCGTAGCCGCGCGAAACCGATTTGAGGCGATCGTAGAAGTCGAGAACAATTTCGTTCAGAGGCAATTCATAATGCAGCATCACGCGGGAAGAACTGACGTACTCGAAAGTTTTCTGCTTGCCGCGCTTTTCTTCGACTAACGCGAGAATGCCGCCAACGTATTCTTCGTTGGTGAGAATCGTAGCGAGGATTACGGGCTCTTCAACTTTGGCGATTTCGCTGGGATCGAGCCAGCGCGACGGATTATCGATTTCGAGCATCTCTCCGCCAGTCTTCGTGATCTTGTAGCGAACACCGGGAGCGGTGGTGATGAGATCGAGATTGAATTCGCGCTCCAGCCGCTCTTGAATGATCTCCATGTGAAGCAGGCCCAGAAAACCGCAGCGGAAGCCGAAGCCGAGCGCGACGGAGCTTTCAGGTTCAAAGAAAAATGAAGAATCGTTCAGCCGTAATTTTTCCAGGGCCTCCCGCAGTTGCGTGTGCTCGTGGGCGTCGACCGTGTACAGGCCGGCGAAGACCATGGGCTTGATTTCTTCAAATCCGGGCAGAGCTTCGAGGGCGGGGTGGGCGTCATGGGTGATGGTGTCGCCAATTTTCGTGTCAGCAACATTCTTGATGTTGGCAATGATGAAGCCGACTTCGCCAGCCACGAGTTGATCGATCTCGACGGGCTTGGGGGTGAGCACACCGAGAGTTTCGGCGTCGAAGGTGGTGCCGTTCCACCAGAGGCGGATTCTGTCGCCTTTGCGCAGAGTGCCTTGAAACACGCGAGTGAGTACGACGACGCCGCGGTAAGCGTCGAACCAGGAGTCGAAAACCAGCGCCTGGAGCCGGTTGTCGGGCGAGCCCTTGGGCGGAGGTACACGCTTCACAATCGCTTCCAGCACTTCAGGAACGCCCTGGCCGGTTTTGGCGCTGATCAGAACCGCGTCGGATGCGTCGAGGCCGACGGCGGTTTCAATCATTTCTTTCGTGCGCGGGATATCGGCGCTTTGCAGATCGATCTTGTTGATGACAGGAATAATTTCGAGGCCGTGATTGATGGCGAGATACGAATTTGCCAGCGTTTGGGCTTCGACTCCCTGTGACGCATCAACTACGAGCAGGGCTCCCTCACAGGATGCGAGCGAGCGCGAAACTTCGTAGGAAAAATCGACGTGACCGGGCGTATCGATCAGGTTGAGCTGATAGGTGTGCCCGTCTTGCGCAGTGTAGGCCATGCGAACGGCGTGAGCTTTGATGGTAATGCCGCGCTCGCGCTCCAGGTCCATGGAATCGAGTACCTGCGCCTGCATTTCGCGCGCGGTGAGCGATCCAGTCAGCTCCAGCAGGCGGTCGGCCAGTGTGGATTTGCCGTGGTCGATATGTGCGATGATCGCGAAATTACGGATGAAAGCTGCGTCCATGAGGGGTTAATACTTGATTCTAGCAGGGGAAAAACAGTTCTCAGTTGCCAGTTCTCCGTTCGCAGTTGCGATCATTACGGGAACGAAGTTATCGGGTGGACACGCATCATGGCGTAGTCGGGTAGAATCCTGCTCTGTTCGAAAGTTGAAAGGAAATCATGCGCAAGCTTTCCGTGGTCGGGCTGTTTTTGCTGCTTTGCTCTATCGCTCTTGTGGCTCAGACTCTTTCGCCGAAAGTGCAACCGTTTGTGAAGGTGAACTCGCCGGTTGTTGCGCTCTCTCACGTGCGTGTGATCGACGGCACGGGTGCGGCGGCGCGCGAGGATCAGACCATCGTTGTCAGTCAGGGAAAGATTGAGGCCGTCGGCGACGCTTCCGCAACCAACATCCCGAAAGACGCGCAGGTGCTCGATCTGCACGGCTACAGCGTGATTCCCGGCCTGGTCGGGATGCACGACCACATGTTTTATCCCATGGGCAACGGAGTCTTCGGCGAGATGGCGTTTAGTTTTCCACGCTTGTATCTTGCCGCGGGCGTGACCACGATTCGAACCACCGGAGCGCTCGAACCTTACACGGACCTTGAAATGAAAAAAGCGATCGACGCGGGAGAGATGCCCGGACCGAAGATGCATGTCACCGGCCCGTATCTGGAGGGCAAGGGCTCGTGGGCCATTCAGATGCACCAACTCACTGGGCCGGAGGATGCGACCCGCACGGTAAATTTCTGGCTTGACCAGGGAGTGGACAATTTCAAGGCTTACATGTTCATCACCCCGGCGGAACTTGGCGCAGCCATTGCTGCCGCTCATAAGCGCGGAGCGAAAGTTACCGGGCATCTGTGTTCCGTGGGATTTCGCGAAGCCGCCAATCTTGGTATTGATGATCTCGAGCATGGCCTGTTTGTCGATACGGAATTTCAGGCTGGAAAAAAGACAGAGGAATGCCCGGAGAAGTCGGAGAATCCTGAGCTGATGTCAAAGCTCGACGTGAACGCCGGACCGCTGCACGACATGATTCTGTACCTGGTGCAACACCACGTCGCCGTGACTTCGACTCTTCCCGTATTCGAGATGGGAAGTTTTTCGGGACGGCCCACGCTGCAGAAGCGCGTGCTCGACGCTTTGTCGCCGGATGCGCGCAGCGCACTGCTGTGGAATCGAGTTCGTTCCAGCGATGCGGCCTCGTTGCATCAGAGATACGGCACCGACGTTTCCCCATGGCCGACCGCGTTTAAGAAGGAAATGGAATTCGAACATGAATTTGTGCAAGCCGGCGGCTCGCTGCTGGCCGGACTCGACCCTACAGGGATGGGGGCGTTATCGCGGGCTTCGGCGATCAGCGTGAAGTGGAATTACTGGTCGAGGCGGGATTCACGCCGCTGGAAGCGATCCACATCGCGACCGCCAACGGGGCCCAGTTCCTGGGAGAGGCGGACCGCATCGGAACAATTGCCCCGGGCAAACAGGCGGACCTGGTTGTGATCAAGGGCGATCCCTCGACAAAAATCGAAGACATCGAAAATGTGGAGACGGTCTTCAAAGACGGTATCGGCTACGATTCCGCCAAGCTGATCGAATCGGTGCGCGGCGTGGTGGGCAGCCGATAACGCGAGTAGCTTGCACCGATAGGCGACTACGAGAGTTGTACTGCTGCCAGCTTCCCATGTTTCACTCGCGACTCGGCACGCGGTACGTTTGAAATAAAATCAGAGCCCATGCTTGTTCTCGCTTCCGCTTCGCCGCGACGCCAGGAACTTCTGCGCAATGCCGGAATTTCGTTCATCGTGCAGCCGGCGGACATCGATGAAACGCCTCTAGCAGATGAACCTCCCGGCGAATGCGCTGTGCGGCTTGCTCGCGAGAAGGCGCTCACTGTCTGGCGTACACGGCCAGAGAACGTAGTGCTGGGAGCGGACACGATTGTCGTGATTGATGAGACGATCCTCGGCAAGCCGGTCGACTCTGAGGATGCGGTTCGCATGTTGCGCTTGCTCTCGGGGCGAGTGCATCGGGTGATCACGGGGGTGTGCGTGGTGAAAGCAGTAGCCGGCGAACTGGCGGCCAACAGTAAAGTTGTGCCGCATGCCGGCGAGGCGGTGCAAAATTCCGACAAAATACTGAGAACTGAAAGCCAAGAACCGAGAACTGCATCCGAAACCACGCTGGTCACGATGAATGAGTTGTCCGACGATGAGATCCGCGAATACGTTGCGACCGGCGAACCCATGGATAAAGCGGGGGCGTATGCAATCCAAGGAATGGCCTCGCGCTGGATTCCGCGCATTGAAGGCGATTACAGCAACGTGGTAGGTCTGCCGATGGCTCTGGTTTACGCGATGCTACGGGGCCGAGAAGACTTTTGAAGTGCGGTTAGAAAACAACGGCGGATCGATTGCTGACTTTGCAATCTGTCAAAAAACAGAACGCTAAACTTTCTTTTGTTCTTCTTCCTTCTTCTTGGCTTCCTCCTTCTTGGCTTCCTCTTTTTCGGCTTCGGGCTCTTTCATGGCGGATTTGAAATTGCGGATACCTTCGCCCAAGCCCTTGCCTACGGCGGCGAATTTGCTGGTGCCGAACACGAGCAGCGCAATGGCAACGATCAACAGCAAATGCAACGGCTGAAATAGACCTTCACCCATAACTCCTCCGCCGGGAGCGGTCGCAGCCATCTGCGTCCAGGCTCCCGAGCCCCTAAGAAAAGTTTAGGCTACCGCCTCTGCAGAGTCAAAGGCCGACCTTCCGCGCGCGATTCAGACATGAAAATGCTTACCTTGGTCGTCGATGAAAGTCTATTCTCGAAAGACAGAACTTTCATGGGAGGTCTCTCGCGTGTTCAAGGCTCGAATTGTTATCGTCGCACTCCTGCTCGCATTCACAATTCACCCTGTCATTGCCGCATCCGCGCAAAATTCGACTGCATCGGGAGAGCAGCGCAAAACCAGCGAGCCTTATACAGGAGATTTGTCGGTCTTCGATTCTCCGGGCCGTGAAGATCGGCTGCAGATCAAGCGCGTGATGGATATTCTCGGCATTGCGCCGGGAAAATCTGTCGCCGACATTGGCGCCGGATCAGGATGGTTCACGGTGCGAGCGGCGCGGCGCGTGGGCGGAAGCGGAACTGTTTACGCGGTGGACATCAATCCGGAGGCGACTCGCTACATCAGTGAGCGAGCACAGAAGGAGCAGTTACAAAATGTGAAGGCCATTCTTAGCACGCCCGACAACCCGCTTCTGCCGGCCGGTTCAGTGGACGCTGTGTTGTTGCTCAAGGCGTATCACGAAGTTGCGCAGCCGGTAGTTTTGCTGCGGAACTTGCGTGCAGCTCTGCGTCCGGGGGCCAAGGTGGGAGTGATCGACCGCAACGGCAACGACGAGAACCATGGAGTCGGCCGTGACGTTGTGATTCGCGAGGCCCAAGAGGCGGGCTACAAACTGTTTGAGCAATATGACTTTGTGAAAGGCGACAAGATGGATTATTTCCTGGTCTTTACGGAAGCAAAATAACCTCTTCCACGGCCGACCAAGTGGTGCGGGTCAGGTCAGCAAATCGGGGAAGGTCGGCATCCGAAGCCGCGCCCTGCGGAGTGTTCCATGCAGCCTCCATGGCCGCCCAGCTGTCGAAGTAAAGTTCGACGATGGCATCCCATCCCGGCGATCTTCGAATGGGATCATCGCAAGGATAATTCTGGATGTACTTTCTCAAGCCAGGGAGATTTTTCGCAAGAGGTCCGTGAATGTTCTCCAGATGATGGCGAAATTGCGTGTGACTCAACTCGGGGCTGCGGAACAGGACAACCATGAACTTGAGCATGCAATCATCCGTGATATGAATCCTGATTTTCCGTCAATTACCCGGCGATCAGGCGGTTTCGATCATTCTCGCCAGGAGCAGCGCGCGTCGCGGCAGCTCCGAGATGACGATATGTTCGTGCAGGGCGTGTGCACCCGCGCCGAAGCCGCCCATGCCATCCAGCGTAGGAACGCCCAAAGCAGCGGTAAAGTTTCCGTCTGAACCGCCGCCCACTGCTGCCTCTTCCAGCTTCCAATTAATTTCCCTGGCGATCGCCTGCGCCTTTTTGTAGAGTGCGGCCACGCCGGCGGTTCGCTCCATGGGCATGCGGTTAATACCGCCTTCGATGTGTAGCTCGCAATGTTTGTCGAAGGGCTTCAATGAACGAATTTTGCGATCGAGCGTGGTCGCCTGTTTTGCTTCCTTGATGCGCACGTCGATTTCCGCGGTGGCTTCGGCTGCGATCACATTGGTTCGCGTTCCACCGCGAACCACGCCCGCGTTGACGGAGAGACCGCGACGCAAATCATTCAGTTTTGAGATGGCAACGATTTGCTGCGCGAGTTCGACGATGGCGCTGTGGCCTTTGCCGGGATCGAGGCCTGCATGGGCGGCAATGCCCTTCACGTTCAGAATGTATTCTCCAACGCCTTTACGCGCGGTTTTTACCGCCCCGCGAGCTGCGGCTGGTTCGAGCACGAGAACGGCGGACGATTCCATGGCCAGGGTTTCTGTGATCTTGCGGGAAGAATGGCTGCCAACTTCCTCATCCGAAACTAATAACACCGTTACAGGGCGGAGCAATCCTGAATGCTCGGACTGCAGCGCCTCAATGGCATACAGCATGAGGGCGATGCCCGATTTCATATCGAGTACGCCGGGACCGTACAGGCGGCCGTCCGCGATGCGACACGGCATTTTTTCCAGCGTTCCGAGGGGATAGACGGTGTCGAAATGACCGAGCAGCAGAACGGGCCTAAGCTTTTCGCGGCCGGGAAAATCAATCTGCACGCTATCGGCGAAATGCTCGGCGCGGTGAATGCGGGCGTGCCCCCCCGAAGCTTCGAAGCGTGCCGCGAGCAACGTGCCCATGCGGTCGGCGGCCAGTTTGTTGTCGCTGGGAGATTCGATTGCGGCAAATTCGCGGATGGTATCAACGATCTGTTGCTGACGAGCTTCGAAGTAACGCAGCCGCTCGCCCCATAGTGCATTGGATTGAGTTTTGCCAGGTCGAGCTTTGGCACGCCAAGCTTTGCCTGATTCGGCTTTGCCGGGCCGCGTTGATTCTGCTTTTTTCTTGCCTTGCATCGCTGTGGCTCGCCGGCCTGGGTGAGAGTACGCCCCTCGGGCCGCAAGCCGTACAGTATAATCTTGAAGCCGTTTTGAGATGGAACGTTTTGCAATAGCCATGAATAAGAGCACCCCTGTGACGGAATCTTCGCCCGATTCGACGAAGACCGGGCTCGACATCCATGAAATTCTGAAGATCCTGCCGCATCGCTATCCGTTTTTGCTGATCGATCGCGTGCTTGAGCTGGAGCGCAAAAAGCGCATCGTTGCCATCAAAAACGTAACCATCAACGAACCCTTCTTTGCGGGGCATTTTCCGGGGCTGCCTATTATGCCGGGGGTGTTGATCGTGGAAGCGATTGCCCAGGCGGGGGGCGCGTTGCTGCTGACCGAAGTTGAGGATCGTCGCGACAAAGTGATGATGTTTACCGGGATTGAGCGAGCCCGATTCCGCCGGCCCGTAAGCCCGGGCGATCAGTTGCGACTGGAGGTGCACGTCACCGGCTGGCGCTCAGTACCGGGAATGACTGCGGCGAAGATGCAAGGGTACGCGTACGTCGGGGATAAGCGCGTGGCCGAAGCGATTGTTTCGTGCCAACTGGTAGACAGTTCGCGCGGGCGGGCATCGAGCGGAAACGGCAATGAAGGATAGCGATCGCCGGGCTGCATTCGAATCCGCAATCGACTCCACAAATTCAGGTTCATGAACCCAACCTCATGACTTCGCCCAAAGCTGCAATCCCGGGAGCGATACATCCGACGGCGATTATTGACGCGCGCGCGAAGGTCCCTGCATCCTGCAAAATCGGTCCGTATTGCGTGATTGGAGCGGCCGTGGAGATGGGCGAGGATTGCCGCCTGGCGTCGCATGTGGTAATTGAGGGACACACGAAAATTGGCGCCGAGAATACTTTCTTTCCCTTCTGCGCCATCGGCATGGCGCCGCAAGATGTTACATACAGAGGCGAGTCGACGCGGCTGGAAATCGGCGATCACAATGAGATCCGCGAGTGTGTGACCATTAATCGCGGAACGGTGAAGGGCGGAGGTTTAACCAAAGTCGGCAGCCACTTGCTAATTATGGCCTACACGCACATTGGCCACGATTGCGTGATTGAGGATCACGCCATGCTGGTGAATGGCGCGACGCTGGGCGGACACGTGACGGTGGAAGAATGGGCGGTCGTTGGAGCGTTGTGCCCGGTGCATCAGTTCGTGAGGATTGGCGCGCACTCCTACATTGGGGGCGGGACGACGATTACACAAGATGTGCTGCCGTATTCCATGACCTCGGCTGCACGCAACACGCATGCCTACGGGATGAATAAAGTGGGCCTAGAACGACGCGGATTTTCAACCCAGCGCATTGCGAAGATTCATCACGCCTACAAAATCCTGCTGGCCTCGAAGATGAATACGTCGCAGGCGCTGGAAAAGTTGAAGGCGGAGTCCGATCGCGGCGACGATGTGGACCTGCTGATCCGATTCATCGAGAGAGCGGAGAGAGGGATCATCAAATAAGAGTCGGGCCGGGATTAACGTTGAGCTTGTTTTCTCACCGCGCTGTCCAGTAATCCTTCCATCTCGTCCATCACGCGATTCATTTTGTTGACCGTCAATTGCAGCGGTTCGTCGGTGGTCATATCGATGCCCGCATCCTTCAGCAGTTCGATGGGATATTTCGACCTGCCCGCCGAAATGAATTTCAAATATCGCTGGGTCGCTTCCGCATCGCCGGAGAGCACTTTTTCAGACAGCGCAGACGATGCAGTAAACGAGGTTGCGTACTGAAACACGTAGAAAGAATTGTAAAAATGCGGAATAAAGGCCCACTCGTTGGCGATGAAATCGTCGACGATACACACGCCTTGATCGTGGCCGTAATACTTCCTGACAATCTCGCTGTAGAGTTTTGAGAGAGCGTCGCCGGTGAGGGACTGCTCCTGTTCAACCATCTGGTGTATGCGTAGTTCGAAGTCTGCGAACTGAGTCTGGCGAAAAACGGTTCCCTTGATGCTCTCAAGATAGTTTCCCAGCAACGATAGACGCGTCGCATCATCTTTGATCTTTTTGAGCATGTAATCGATGAGAAGTGCTTCGTTGAAAGTGGACGCGACTTCCGCGACAAACGTCGCGTAGGACGACAAGGGATACGGCTGAGTTTTATTGGAAAAGTAGCTGTGCATGGTGTGGCCGAGTTCGTGGGCCAGGGTGCTCATGTCGTCATACTTTCCGTTGTAGTTGAGAAGCATGTAGGGGTGAACGTCGTAGGCTGCGCCGTTGGAGTACGCACCGGCGTGCTTACCTTCCGTTGGATACATATCAATCCAGCGCTCGGTGAAAGCGCGCTTCGTTCCGGCGGCATATTCGCCGCCAAGCGGGACGAGAGCTTGCAGAATGTTGTCTTCAGCGACGTCTACGGGATACTTCAAGTCGACCGAAGAGACCAGCGGTGCATACAGATCGTAATAATGAAGCTCGCTGAGCCCCATCATTCGTTTACGAAGTTTTAGATAGCGGTGAAATGCCGGCAGATTGCGATTGACTCCCTCGACTAATCGCGAATACACGGAAACGGGAATATTGGGGCCGTCCAGAGCGGCGACAAGCGAGTTTTCATAATTGCGCGCGCGCGCGTAGAAAACTGATGTCTGCACGTTGGAGTTCATCAGCGAGCCCAGGGTTCCGCGATATTTTCCCAGAGCGGTAAAAAAAGTCTCCATGACGTTTTGCCGATCGTCGCGAGAGGGTGACGCGCGGTGGAGCGCGAAGGCCGCTTTGTCGAGCTTTACGGTCTTGCCGTCGCTCAGAGTGACGGAGGGATAGGGAAAATCGGCGTTGGAAAAGATGCCGTAAACACTCGATGGGCCGCTTGCCATCACCGACGATCCTGCGAGGAGTTTTTCCTCAGCGTTGCTGAGCGTGTGGACGCGGCGTCGCGCGATGTCGGCGAGGTAATGGCGGAAAATCTGCAGGCGAGGCTCTTGCGCGATAAATTGCTGGATGGTCGCGTCATCCGTTTTGAGGATTTCCGGTTCGATGAACGCGGTTTCAGTTCCGAAGACGGACGCGAGCTGAATCATTTCCTGCTGCATGCCCTGGTAAATGCTGATTCGAGTGTCCTGATCAGAGGCCATGCTGGCATATACGAATAAGCGCGTGATCTCTTTGTCGAAGTAACTCTGCATGTCTAACGCGTCCGCCAACCGCGATGCGGAAGAGGCCAGCATCCCTTGAAACTGGCGGAGCTGCGGCAACTCGGACGCGAGTTTTTCTTTCACGTCACGCCACGCCTGGTCTGACGGATAGATGTGCGTGAGATCCCATTTGTGCTCGTCCGGCACATTGTCGCGATCGTGCTCCTGGCTTTGCGAAACGAGAGTTGAGGCGGCGAAGAACGCGAGCGGGCTGGACAGGTAGCGCAAGACGGTTGGGAGATCAACGTGCATTTGCGACGCTCCTTCACAACTTAGATGGGTTCCGAGATGAAAGAGAAGCGAGAAGCATGGATCGGAAAACATCAGATATTAAATATCAAGCATAATTCTCAAACATTGTAGCGAAAGGTTTCTTTTTGATGCCAAATGCTAGACTGACTTGACGATCGCGCGAGGATGTGCAGATGTTAATCCGGTTCATTGAGGCATCGAAAAGAGGCGTTATTCAGTGACAACACCGCGATGCTTAGTCATTTGCCTTGCGGCTGGGCTGATTACGATCGTCTATCCAGTCTTCGGCCATCCAGTCTTCGACCATCCAGTCTCGGGCCATCCAGTCTCCGGCCAGAATCCAGCGTCGCCGCAATCCTCGGTGCAACGCTCGGAACATCCGGCGCCGCCGACGCGGGACCCTAACACTGCGGGCTACGTGACGGCGAAGGAGTTGCCCGACCGCGTAAATCCGCCCGCGAATGCAGACGGTAATTTCATCCTGGGGCCTACGCATCAGGTTCCTCCGTCTGCGCAGGATGAAATCCCAAAGGGTGCGGTGATCGAGTTCACGATGAACTCGTCGGACAGCAAGATTTATCCGGGCATTGCGCGTGACGCGGGCACTTTCGGGACTCCAGATCCTGTCGACCCTGCGAAACTGGTGGTGACGACAAGCCATCCTGCGCCTTACACGCGGAAGGTGGCCGTCTATGTTCCCAGGCAGTACGTTGCCGGCAGCGTCGCGCCTTTCATTGTGGGCGCGGATGGGCCTGATCTGCTGCTGTTCTCGACTCTGGACACTCTAATTGCCGAACACAAAGTTCCGGCGATGATTGCCATTTCGATCGGTAACGGAAGCGGGGATGCGCAAGGAAGTGAACGCGGTCTGGAGTACGACACCATGTCGGGAGTCTATGCCGAGTTCGTTGAGAAAGAAGTGCTGCCTCTGGTGGAATCGCAGGCCCACGTGAAGCTGACGAAAGATCCCGATGGCCGGGCGACGATGGGTGGCAGTTCGGGAGGGTCGTGCGCGTTGATCATGGCGTGGTATCACCCTGAGTGGTATCACCGTGTTCTTACCTATTCGGGAACATTTGTAAACCAGCAGTGGCCTTACAATCCGCAAACGCCGCATGGCGCTTGGGAGTTTCACGAGCATCTCATTCCCGAGAGCGCGGCGAAGCCGATACGACTGTGGATGGAAGTGGGGGACCGGGATTTATTCAACCCGAATGTGATGCGCGACAACATGCACGACTGGGTTCTGGCCAACGAGCAGATGGCGAAGGTACTGGCGGCCAAGGGATATCACTACCAATTCGTGTTTGCGCGCAACGCTGGGCATGTGGAGCGGGCGGTGAAACAACAGACGCTGGGCGAGGCGCTGCAGTATGTGTGGCAGGGGTATCCGGTTGCCGGCGGCGAGAAGGGCGGCAAGAACTGAGCCTGCCGGGGTCAATGAGTTCTATAAA
>PKXU01000129.1 GCA_003132445.1 Acidobacteriaceae bacterium
TAACATCCCCGTTACACTCATCAACCGCGTCCGAGGCCTCTACCTATAAATCAAATACTTCTCCCGCATCTTCACAAACTTCTGCAGCCCTTCCTGCCAATCCTGCGCAATCCTTCGCGGGTCCTGCCCGGCCAGCAGCGCGTCATACGCGCTCTGATTCATCAGCAACTCCGGCAACCGCTCGATCTTGTAATCCGCCGGATACAACTTCCGCAATGCCGCCGCCAATTCCATCCCTAACTCCGGCGCGTCAAATCCGTTTCGGTCGGTCACAACGATGTTCACTCCCGAGCACAACTGTCCCGCATAGTTGCTCGATGTCGGCGTAAACGTCACCGGAACGAACCGTACTCCGGCGATACCGCGCGAGTTCAAATACGCCGCTAGTTCCTTGTTCTTCATCCAGGGCGCGCCCAACAACTCAAACGGTGTGTCGGTCCCACGCCCCACCGAAACATTCGTGTACTCAATAATCGCCACGCCCGGATACAGCGCCGCCTCGGTCACGCTCCGCAAATTCGGCGACGGATTCACCCAAACTAGCCCCGTCGAATCGAACCAGTCCCCGCGCTGCCAACCATCCATCGGCACCACGGTCAGCTTCGCGTTGATATTTCGTTCGGCGTTAAACATCTTCGCCAGTTCGCCCATCGTCATCCCCGGCCGCACCGGCACGGTCCAGTAATCCGTAAAATTTTCTTTCCCTGCATCCGAAACCGGACCTTGCACAAACGAGCCCGTAGCCGGATCGGGCCGGTCCAGCACAATCAACTCAATCCCCGCCGCTGCCGCGCCTTCCAGAAAATATCCCAGCGTAGTCTCGTAGGTGTAATAACGCGCCCCAGCATCCTGAACATCGAACACCACTGCATCCAGATTCTTCATCACATCCGTCGGCGGACGCCGCGCCGCATCCGTTCCGCCATACACGCTGTACACCGGAATGCCGGTCGCCTCGTCCACAGAGTTTCCGACTTTCGTGATATCAAGCGTCCCAGTCACTCCGTGCTCCGGACTGAAGATCGCCTCTAGCGAAACTCCCGGCGCCTTGGCCAACACATCAATCGTTCGCACTCCCTGGCTATCGATTCCGGTCTGATTCGTGACCACTCCGATTCGCTTCTTTCCCGAAGCCCCAGCCGCTGGCTGCAGCACATCGAACCCATGCTCTTCGAGCACGTCGATTCCAGTCTTCACCGTCCCGTTCCGCGCGCTCATGCGCCGCGACGCACTCAGCGCCTCGTTGTATCCGGTGATGCTCTTCCACTGCATCTCCTCTTTCTCCGTCGGATTCAACGCCAGCGATGCTGCGACTTCCGTCGCAACTTTCGTCCGCAGCCCAATCGCGTTTCCTTTCCCTCGCGGATGCACCGAGTTCGTCAGCAGGATGATGTATGTCTCCGTCGTCGGATCGATCCACACCGAGGTCCCGGTAAACCCCGTGTGTCCAAACGACCCCACTGGCAACAAGTCGCCGCGATTCGACGAGAACGGAGAATCAATATCCCATCCAAACCCGCGCAGCACCGGCGCCTGCGGAGGCGTTTCCGGCGACGTCATCTTCTCCACCGTGTCTGCCGACAGAATTCCATCGCCGCCATTCAGCAGCGCCTGCGCAAACTTCGCTAAATCATCCCCGGTCGAGAACAGTCCCGCATGTCCCGCCACGCCGCCCATCCGCCGCGCCGTCGGATCGTGCACCACGCCGCGCAGCATATGCTCATTCTCGTCATACTGCGTCGGCGCAATTTTCGACCGCCATGATTCTGGCGGCACAAACCGCGTCCGCGTCATTTTCAGCGGCGCAAAAATATGCTTCGTCGCATACTCATCCAGCGACTCCCCCGAAACTTTCTCCACGATCGCCCCGAGCGTAATAAAATTGATATCGCTATAAACAAATCCCGATCCCGGAGTTGTCTCCGGCGGCTCGACAAATGCCAGTTGGTAGCCCGTGTTTTTCCCTTCCCACGGCGTCGTCAAATCCAAGTCCGGCGCCAGTCCTGAGTAATGGGTCATCAACTGCCGCAACGTAATGTCTTCTTTTCCGTTCTGCGCGAACTCCGGCAAATATTTCGCCACCGGATCATTCATCCGCACGCTGCCCTGCTCAAACAGCTGCATCACCGCTGTCGTCGTCGCGATCACCTTGGTCAGCGACGCCAGATCGAACACGGTATCGAGCGTCATCGTCTCGCGCTTCGGCTCCAGCGCGCGACTCCCATACGCTTTGCGATAAATCACCGCACCGTTGTGCCCCACCACCAGCACGGCGCCGGGAATATTTCCGTCCGCGATAGCCTTGTCAATGATCGAATCGACCTCTGCCAGACGGACGGACGTGGCAGCATGTTTCGCTTCAGCCATGGTCTGAACGCAAACTACCGCCAGGAGCGAGGCCAGAACGCACACAACCCGAAACCAGCATGAATGTGATTTCATTTTGAGGATGATCTTTTGAGGATGATCTCTTGACTGTACACAACTCGAAAGCTCGGCTCAAGATTACTCCTGCTCGTGTGGCCTTCCCGATCGCGCACTCAGACTACGCCACGGCGCATTCTTGCATCCCATCATGCAGGTAGCGATGCGTTTTAGGATTCATCGGGCGTCATGTTCGACCAGCCGCATCGTTACTGAAGCGCCGTTTATCTCTGGAATGTGCCGCGCACCGATGGTTGACGCCGATCTAAAAAGAAGTCAAATTAGTCCAGAAACATTATCCTGGACCGGCCCACTGCGAGAGTAAGCAGGAGTCTTTTTTGCAAACAGCCGACCAACCATCGACTCGCCCAGTTTGCCGGCGGGACTCGTTCTATCGAGCGGTTCAATACCAGGCGTTTCTCCTGATCGTCCTCCTGGCGATATCGTGGATATCGGCGGCCCAGGTTGCTCAAGCAGTGCAATCCAACGAGCAAGAAAGCGACGAGCAACAAAACACGTTGAAAGGCACCGTAATCAACGCAATCACGCATGCCCCGATCAGTCGCGCCCTTGTTTATTCGACCGACAATCGTTTCGCCATGTTGACCGACGGAGAAGGCCACTTCGAATTCACTCTACCCAGCACAGGCCAAAATTTCACGAACCCGATTTTTGAAAACGGTCAATTCCGTCGACAGTGGAACGTTGTTCGCGCAGGCGGATCGTTTTCGTTCATGGCCCGGAAGCCCGGCTTTGTCGATGACCCGAATGGCGGGGCAACTCAGGCAACTTCAGAGAATGAAATCACGATCCCCCTGCTGCCCGAAGGCCTGATCAAAGGCCGTGTGGTTTCTACCGAGGCCGATCTTCCACCCGGCATTAGTGTGCAGTTACTCGCGCGCCGCGTAGAAGACGGAGTGCTGAAGTGGACGCACGCTGGCGGGGCGCGAGCCAACTCCAGCGGCGAGTTTCGCTTCGCTGACCTTATGCCCGGGACGTACAAAGTCGTTACCAATGAGTCGATGGATAATGATCCCGCCATCACCATTCCGGGCGGCCAGCAGTACGGATTTCCTCCTGTCTATTACCCGGGCGTGGCTGATTTCGCCTCCGCAGGCACAATCCAACTCACGGCTGGACAAACGGTTCAGGTCGATATTCCACTGACTCGCCAACCCTATTATCCCGTCAGAATCCCCGTCGCCAACGGAGAACCGAACGGCAACATGAACATTATCGTCTCCGTGCAAGGGCACCGCGGCCCCGGCTATTCACTCGGTTACAACGCACAACACCAGCGCATCGAAGGACTGCTCCCGCAGGGAAATTATCTGGTGGAGGCGGCGACGTTCGGCCCAACTTCCTCGTACGGGGCGGTAAACCTGGCCGTCGCTGGTGCGCCCGCCGAAGGTTCGAGCCTAGCCCTCATTCCGAATAGTTCGATCACACTTCACGTGACTGAACAATTCACCGCAACGGATTGGAACAATCATATGAGCTGGAACGTCGGAGGTCGCTCTTTTGAAGTGCATGGTCCGCGAACTTATTTGCAAATTAATGCTGAGTCCGCGGACGATTTCAGGCAGCAAGGCTCATCGCTTCGTCCGCCCACCGGAGCGAACGATGACTCCCTGGTTCTCGAGAATCTGGCCCCTGGTCGATACTGGTTACGGCTGCATTCCTCTCGCGGATACGTCGCCGCAGCCACGATCGGCGGAGTCGATTTGCTCCATGAACCCCTGGTCGTCAGTCCGGGCTCCAGCACCCCGGTTGAAGTCATTATGCGCGACGACAGTGCCGAACTCGACGGTACCGTTGCAGGAATTGCTTCGCCAACCACGGCTGACTCATCTTCGAGCACAACAGTCGCGCAACTGGGATGGGTTTATTGCATTCCTCTCTCCGACAGCCCAGGGCAGTTTCAGCAAGTTTGGGTTTCTTCCGATGGAAAATTCACGTCGGCGCAAATGCCTCCCGGCACATACCGGATGTTGGCGTTTGCAAGTCGACAGCCCAACCTTCCCTATCGCGATCCCGAAGCAATGAAGCTCTACGAAACCAAGGGCCAGGTCGTCCATTTAACGCCCGGCCAGAAGACCAGCGTGCAATTGCAGCTGATTCCCAGCATCGAGTGAACCACGACTTCTCACTCCATCCCGTGCCGCGAACTTCTCTTGATGACGGCCATCCTTCTGCTCGCCACGCGAGCGCCGGCCGCCGCGCAGTCTCAAGACACTTCCCAACCATCAGCGTCCGGTAATACATTCAGAATCGCTGGCACGGTAGTCAGTAAAGTAGACGGGCATCCTCTCGCTCGCGCGCGTGTCACCGTCAGAGACGCAAGAGATGCACAGAAATTCGAGTCCCAGGTCACCTCGGAAGATGGACGATTTCAGTTCACCGGAGTGCCCGCTGGCAAGTATTCACTCACTGGCGCGAAGCGTGGATTCATTGCGGCTTCGTACGATCAGCATGAGCAGTTTTCAACAGCCATCGTGACCGGTGCCGGCCTCGACACCGAGTCCCTCATTCTGCAGCTTGCGCCTGCGGCCATCATTTTCGGGAAGGTGCTCGACGAATCCGGCGAACCGGTTCGCCGCGCCACAGTAAGTGTATATTTCGAAGATCACAGCAGCGGCGTGGACCAGATTCGCCAGACTCACGTAACCCAGACAGATGACCTCGGCGCCTATGAAATTACCCCGCTCACGCCCGGCACCTATTTCTTGTCAGCCAGCGCGAAGCCCTGGTATGCCATCCATCCCACCTCTGATTCAGTCGCAGGAAGCAAGGCGACCGGAACCGCCAACGCAGACAGCACAAATTTCGATCGATCTCTCGACGTCGCCTATCCCGTCACCTACTATGCCGACGTTACCGACACTGACAGCGCGACTCCCATTCCCATCCGCGGCGGCGAGCGCCTGCAAGTCGAGATTCATCTGAATCCCGTTCCCGCTCTGCATCTGTTTTTCCGAGTGCACAATAACGGCAACAGGGGAGATATTTTTCCTCGGCTCGAGCAACCCTCGTTTGATGGTTCCACATTCTTGCAGAGCGATATTGTTCGAACGGTATCGCCGGGCTTGGTTGAAATTACCGGAGTTCCTGCGGGCCGCTATAACGTCCATTTTTACGGGGCCGGAGCTGGGACCCAGATGAACGGTATCGAGGTCAACAAAGACGGCGAAGAGATTGACACTTCGGCCGCGGAAGTTTTAAGTACGGTTAAGCTTTCGGTGCGAGTGACAGGAGAAAACTCTCTTCCTCCGGGGCTTGTCGTTGCCCTGCGCTCAGCCCACCAAGCCATGATGGGCCCGCGGCAACTCAGTGCCAAAGGAGAGGCGGGGTTTACGGAAATCCCGCCTGGAAAGTACGAAGTAGTCTTGTTGGGGACGGCGCGCACTTACTCCGTTGCGCACATCTCAGCTGAAGGCGCCGAAGTCTCGGGTCATTCCTTCACCGTTGCCGCCGGCTCTACGCCTTCCGTGTCGGTAACACTAGTCGGCGGCAGTCTGAACGTGGAGGGAACCGCGAAGCGCGCCGGTACTCCCTTCGCCGGAGCGATGGTCGTCCTCGTCCCGAAAGATCCAGAGGACAACGCTGACCTTTTCCGTCGCGATCAAAGCGATCTTGATGGAACCTTCAGTTTGCGCAATGTAGTGCCCGGCTCCTACACGATTCTGGCGATCGAAAACGGCTGGGAGCTGAATTGGTCTCAGCCCGCAGTCATTGCGGCTTACATGAGTCACGGACGCACTATTCAGGTTGGCAATCCAGCGGGCCGCACCATGAGTCTTGCCGAAGCCGTCGAGGTCCAGTCCAAGCAAATTAGACCGCAGCGGAAATTTCACGTAACCTGCTCAACCAAACGTCACACACGCGCTATACCTAGTTGCTGGGGAGTGCGAAAGGCAAAGCGGCCCACAGCGTAAGCTGTAGGTGGCCTGGCAAACATGGGCACGCTGGGACGCGAGAAACTTTCATGAAGAAACATGCCTGGCGAGGGGCGGTCGAAGTCGGTTTCATAGTCTTTCTTTTTTATTCAAATCTCTTGATGGGAGAATTTGAACGTTCGGGCATGGGTCAGAAAAGAGGTCTGGCCTGGGCTCTTAGAGATATTCTTACCGCCGCCAATTTTGAAATCGCCGCCATAACTGCACTCATCGGTTATCTCGTCATTGAGTTTCTGCGCACTCGATTTTAGGCGGGCAGAATTCTGTTTCTCCGTGTCAAGAAAATCCGATCGTTTGCTTCGCGGCAGCCACAACTAAGAGTTTGCCCGCGCGGCAATAACCGTCGTACCATAGCGCCTTCCGTTCAATTGCAGGAGACTCCATGATCGACCGCCGTCATTTTCTTTCCGCTGCAGCCACTGGAATTACAGCTTCCCTCGCTTTGCGCGGCAACTTGCTCGCGCAACTGGAAAAAACTCCGGCGCTTCCCGACCGCTCACTCCTCGATAAAAATGAGGATGCATTCTGGGCCGCGATGCGGCAGCAGTTCATCATTCCTGCAGATGAGATCTATCTGAACAATGGCACCGTTGGGTCCAGTCCCGCGCCCGTATTGCGCGCCATCTTCGACGGATACGACACTACCGAAAAAATGGACCAGGCGGATCCCGAAGACTACCCCATCTGGGGATACGCAGCCTGGAACGAGTTCCGCGACCCGCTCGCCGAATTCGTTGGTTGCAAGCGCGACGAGATCGCGATGCTGCGCAATGCGACAGAAGCCAACAGCTATATCGCCAATGGCATCGACATGAAGCCCGGCGATGAGGTTTTGATGACTGACCAGGAGCATCCCGGAGGCGAGCATCCATGGGATCTCAGAGCCAAGCGTTACGGCATAGTCATAAAAAAGATCACATTGCCCCGTCCCGTCAAAGATGCTGCTCAGGTTCTCAATCTGTTCAACGATGCAATCACGCCGCGTACGCGCGTGCTTTTCTTCAGCCACATCACCACGTTCTCCGGAGTCGTCCTACCGGCGAAAGAACTCGCGGCACTGGCGCGAACCAAAGGAATCCTTTCGGCGATCGATGGAGCGCACGTTCCAGGCATGATGCGACTGGACGTGCACGACCTTGGCTGCGACATGTATTCGGCAAGTCCGCACAAATGGCTGTTCGCGACGAAAGGTACCGGTTTCCTTTACGTGCGGGATGAAGTCATCGACCGCGTGTGGTGCACCATCGCCACCGAAGGCTGGGACGATACGAAAATTCGGGCCGAACGTTTCCAGCGCATTGGCAGCTCGAACGTGCCCGCGCTGTGGGGACTGCGAGCGTCCATCAAACTGGCGAACGATATCGGTATGGATCGCATTGAGCGCCGTCACCGCCAGATGGCCGACTACGTGCTCGATCAAATGAAAAAGCGCGGTGCCGAATCATGGACATCGCCCGATGCGGCTCTGCGCTGCGCGATTGTCACCGTAAACGTCCCCCCCGTCCCGCGGGGCGATCTCGAGAACTGGGTGTGGAAGACATACAAGATTCGCATCCGCGGCGGCGACCCAAACAAACTGCGCCTCTCCACGCCGTACTATGTGCAGAAGAAAGACATCGACCGCTTCCTGGAAAAATTCGACGAATACAAGCGGGAGAAGAAGCTGGCTTGAATCTAGTACCGATCCTTCTGATGCCGTAATGCGAAGGGTAGGTAAGCCGATAGAACATACACGGCACCTAGCGAACTCCATGCTGATATAGAAATTCTGAGTACTTTTCTATGAAGACGATCTCCGCAAGCGAGTTCAGGAACCGGTGCCATGCCGTGTTGGCAGAAGTGCACTCGACGCGAGAGCGTGTGCTTGTCACGAAGCGCGGCAAACCAATCGCCCGGCTTGTGCCTGCCGGAAGACCGCCGAGATTTATTGGACGACTGAAGGGTATCATCAAGATCGTCGGCGACATTAAATCGCCGGTCGTGCCTGTTGAGGCCTGGAAGATCCTGAGATGATGCAGCGCGGGCGAGTCGCCCGCGCCCACTCAGTCCGGCTCAGTCGTAATACTCCAGTCCCAGGTGCGTGATCAGTTCCTCGCCCTTCAAATGCCTGAGCGTGTTCTTGAGCTTCATCAATTGAATGAAGAGATCGTGCTCGGGATACAATCCAGGCGCCGTCATCGGGGATTTGAAGTAGAAGCTGAGCCATTCTTGAATTCCTAATCCTCGCAGGGCGGAACAACGTTTCGCGAGGTCGAGGAACAGCACAAGGTCGAGCACAATCGGCGCGGCGAGGATTGAGTCACGGCAGAGAAAGTCGACCTTGATCTGCATGGGATAGCCGAGCCATCCGAAGATGTCGATGTTATCCCAGCCTTCTTTGTTGTCGCCGCGCGGCGGATAATAGTTGATGCGGACTTTATGAAAAATATTTCCGTAGAGTTCCGGGTACAACGCGGGCTGCAAGATGTGTTCGAGCACGCCCAGCTTCGATTCTTCCTTGGTCTTGAACGACCCCGGGTCGTCGAGCACTTCGCCGTCGCGATTGCCGAGGATGTTGGTCGAATACCATCCGCTCAGTCCTAGCAGGCGAGCCTTGAACGCTGGCGCTAGAACGGTTTTCATCAGCGTTTGGCCAGTCTTAAAATCCTTTCCGCAGATGGGCGCTTCATTCTGGCGAGAAAGCTCCAGCATCACGGGAAGATCAACCGTAAGATTCGGCGCGCCGTTGGCGAATGGCACGCCTTCCATCAAAGACGCGTAGGCATAGATCATGGAGGGCGCAATCAGTTCGTCGTTCTCACGCAACGCCTTCTCGAAAGACTTCACCGACTGATGCGCCGCCGTCGGCTCGATGTAAGACTCGGTGGAACCGCACCACATCGTGATCAGGCGACTGGCTCCGCTGGTTTTTTTGAAGTCACGGATATCGTCGCGCAGTTGCTCGGCCAGGTCCATCTTCGTCTTGCCCTTCTTCACGTTGGGGCCATCGATTTTTTTCACATAGTTGTGATCAAACACCGCCGCTCGCGGCTTCACCGACGAGAGAAACGGCTCCAACTGCTCGAGCAGGCGATAGTCGAGAACGCCCGCGTTCGAAGCAGCTTCATACATGTTGTCTTCAAAAATGTCCCAGCCGGTGAAGACGAGATCGTCGAGTCCAGCGAGCGGAACGAACTCCTTCACTTTCGGCGACCGGCCGTCTGTGCGCTTTCCGAGGCGGACTGTACCCATCTGCGTAAGCGATCCAATCGGCTTCGCGAGACCCTTGCGGATCGCTTCCACGCCGGCAACAAACGTGGTGGCAACAGCCCCCATGCCTGGAATCATCACACCGAGCTTGCCTTTTGCTGGCTCGATGCTGCCATTAGCTTTGGAACGGCTGCGTGCCGTATTTTCTGACTTCATTTCATTCTTTACTTCAACCTGCGCTCTGTTTCTTTTTGCGGACTTCTGCCGTGTCGCCATAGGGGGGCTACTTCCTCAGTAGGTATCAGGATGTATATGCAAACCATGTATGTTCTCGCATAGTTCAGGAGTTTGGCAAACTGACGCAGTCAAAGGTGAAGAAATGCGCTTCGATCGGGTCGCTTGGTCATTGAGCGGAGAGGCGACCATTGGGTTCTCCAAGCTTCACTCCGGCGAGACAGAAACGCACAGTCGCCATGAATCAAATCCGGTTCATTCATTCTTTGCGTTGGACTCGCGATACAAGCTCAGGCACAATGGACTTACTTCGCCACTAGCTACGCAGCTGGTCCCGTGAAGTTGATGTTTGCATGCATCCTTGCAGCGGCATGCAAATCTTTCTGACCCCGTTGATCTCCACAAAAATCTGAGCCCACGCCGCCCGGCCATACGCGGGCAGTGTGCTCTTCAGGCATGCTCTTTCGCCGCAGAAGTGCGGTGAGAAGAGAAAAGGAGATTCCATGACTTCGACTCGTAACTTCGCATACGCCGCATTGTTGGCGTTCACAGCTCTGAATTTGGCGCCCAGCCTGGCTTCAGCCCAGGAATCCGCCAGCGGCAAGTTCACACTCACACATGACGTGCATTGGGGGAACGCGGCGAAAGTTCTCGCGGGAGACTACGAGTTTTCGTTTGATCCCGACGCCAGTGCACACATGTTGAGACTCAGCAAGATCAGCGGCACTCCTGCTGCCTACATGTTGCTGGTCCCTGTTGTGGAGCGAGCTGAGACTCGTGATCTGAGCCGGCTCGTTCTCCAATCCACACCTGACGGCAGTTATGTCAGCGCAATGCAACTACCAGAGTCCGGCATGACACTGTATTTCACAGTGCCGACGCATCCGGTAGCAAAACAGATCGCCAGAGCCGCAACTACGACTGCGGCGCTGGGCCAGTAGTCCCACCTCATAAGCCTGCAACGTTGGCGTAGAAAACACGAGAGCGGATAGCGAACCTGCTATCCGCTCTCGTATTCTGCGGACGAATGGGGTCGTCAAAGCTTATTCGGACTAAAGGCTAGAAGTGCGTGTGTAGGCGCGCGACGACGGAATTCCTGCTAGCCGCAGACGCCGAAACTTCCCCTTTGCTTTTCGTCACGTGCTGAACAAATCGCTGAACCCTACGCTTCGGCTATGACCCGGCAGGGGTCGAGCTTTTCGCCATCGCAGTCCGATCTTCGTTGGCTCCGAAGGCTGCCTGAATCTGCGAATTGCCTCGGACATCGTCGCTCAACACGATGGCTTCGGCAATCTCCTTCATCGGTTTGCGCTTTTGCCGGCTCTGGCGTTGCAGCGCCAGATAGGCTTGCTCTTCGTTGAGCCCCAAGTCGCGCTGCAAAATACCTTTCGCGCGCTCCACGATCTTTCTGGTTTGCAATTGCTGTGCAAGCGTGGAGTTCGCATCCTCCAGCCTCGCCAATTCGAGTTCTGCGCCCACAAGAAAACCGACAGTAGAGATCATGCGAATCTCTCTCCGTCGATAAACATGGTGCTGCCGATGCTGCAAATTGATGACGCCAACGACGCGTCCACGGCACATTAAAGGCACCGATAGAAAGGCCTCGTAGCTGTCTTCCGGCAGCTCATGAAAAAATTGAAAACGAGGATCGTGCGCGGCTTCTTCGGGAATCGCAACTGGTTCGCGATGCTCCGCTACCCACCCCGTAATACCCTGCCCAACACGGAGTTTAAGGCGATTGACGACATCGGGATGCGGATTCTTCGAGGCGCGTAGAACCAGTTCATCACCCTCGAGAATATAAATAAGGCAAGAGTCGCACTTGACCAGAGCTGACGCGAACTCGACCACGCGCGTCAGAACTTCTTGAAACGCGTCCGCCGTGCCCAGACGGATACTGATTTCGTGCAGTACATCAACGTGTGAGTCCTCAACAGATATAAGTGATTCCATGATGTACATTATCGGCGCTGCAGAGATTATGTCTAATTCCAAATTTTGATGGGCACGATAAAGGATTTTCGTCGAGATTATTACCAAGGTTTAACATCTTTTTTGACGCTTGCGCATCGGGTTGAAAGCAGAACTCAGCGACACCTTGGAAGTGGTATGAAAAGACCATCGCGAAGTTCCTGAAGATCGACCGAAGCCTTAACCACAAAGGACACTGGGTAACACAGAGGAAAAAGGATCAGAGTTTCTCTCTGCGCTACTCGGTGTCTTCTGTGGTTAAAAGCTCTACGGTCTAGCGTCCAGGTCGACGGTTTTTACCGGCAAGTCCCAGTGAGCATCCAGGATTTCGAAACGGCGCTGCTCTTCGTGCTGGAAAGTATCCTGGTCGGGATACATTTGTTTTTGCAGCGCGGCTTCGTCAAAGGGCTCGTTGGCGACGGTGGCATTCTTGAAAACGATGGTCACGCGAAAATCCCAGCGGCCATCTTCAGTGGTGTGGTAGCGCGGCTGATCCATCCACACTTTCGTGATGCGGCCCATCTCGGCCTCTTTCTTCAGTACGGGATAATGGTTCTTCCTAAACAGTTTTAGGAATTCGTCGGCGTGTCCCCATTTCGTCTTGTAGTAATACTCGATGGCGAAAGGCTTGTCGGTCGCGGCCGATGTCGACTGGGCATATGTGACCATCGGCGTGGCGACGGCAATGGCGAATAGCAACAACGCGGCAAGAATGTGGCGCATGGAGTGCCTCGAAGTGTTGAATTTGATAGCTTGTACACTACCATTTGTTGGCGAACGGCGCAGGCCACATTTACGCAAATCACTCTGACTCACGACCGCAGAAATGTTGCCAGCAAGTTCTCCAGGAGGGGCGAGAATTGACGGACGACGAACAGCAGATTTTGAAACTGTTTGTAGATGGCGATCGCGCTTTGATCGCGGGCGACGTGGGCGAACTCTCACGCATTTATACCGACGACTATGTACAGTATGACGAATCCGGCAACACATTTAAGAAGTTGGATGTAATCGAAAATGCCAAGTCGGGGAAGACTCGCTACATCTCGATGGTCTCGACCGGCCGCCGCATTCGCATCCTGCGGGACGATGTCGCCATTGTTCACGGGGCGGAAGATGACTTAGTCGAACAAGGCGGTCAGCGCTATTCAGCTCGCTACATCTATATGGATGTGGTCATGAAGCGCGGCGGCAGTTGGCAGATTGTGGGGTCTCAGCTGGCAAAGCCATCGTGAGGCATTACTGACGACCGATGGCTGACGGCTGAGCGCTGATGCGATTCTGCCAGTGACTCCAGACAAAATAAACAATAGCCGCAACAACAAATATTCCGATCACGGCGTCAAACTTGTGAAAATATTTTCCAAGCTCTCGCCAATTCTCGCCCAACTTCATACCGAAATAGGCTAAGGCGAGACACCAGGGCCAGGATCCCAAAAAAGTATAAATGTGAAAGCGGCCGCGCGGCATGCGCGCAATGCCCGCGGGCAACGCGATGAAGGTGCGGATGACGGGCAGCAGGCGGCCTATAAAAACCGCCAGATATCCCCAGCGCAAGAAAAAGCGATCGGCCCAGTCGAGTTCGCGACGTCCCATGAGAATCCAGCGACCATAGCGCTCGACCAGCGGACGACCGCCGTAGCATCCAATCTCATAGGCAACCAGCGAGCCGAGGTTGCAGCCGATGGCGCCGGCGGTCGCCAGCCAGAGCAACTTGAATGTGCCCTGAAAGACGAGATATCCGCCGAAGGGCATGATTAATTCGGAAGGGAGCGGGATGCAGGCGGACTCAATCGCCATGAGAAAAGCGATACCGGCGTAACCAGTGGCGGCAATTATTTGGCTGATGAATACGAACAGGACGGAGACAATTTTTTCAGTCATAAGAACCGGTTCTGAGTTCTCGGTTCTCCGGTCCCAGTTAAAACCGTTCTGGCCTGTGCTGAGAACTGAGAACTGGCACCCAGTGTAATGGAAGTTGGTCGCAGACAATGCCCGACTAGAATGAGCCTTCCTGGGTAAAAGCGTAACCGGGCAGAGTGGCTCCCTGAGGGCTCTTGGTGACTTTGACACGCACCGTGGGCGCGTCGGGAGCGGTGATTCCAGCCGGACGCAGCATGGCGTACTGCGAAAAAACTTCGTTGTAGACCTTGGTGACCAGATAATCCTGACCGTCGGCATCGCTTCGCCACACTTGACCCAGTTGAATGGAATTCACTGCCATGGATAATCCTTGAATTCGATAATCCCTGATTCCCGATGCGTACTTACTTCCAGAGTACCGGGGAGCGTTGGCACCGTCAATTGCCCGAGAGGTTACCGAGGGACACCATGAAAGCGGAGCATCGGCTCTGTTAAGATTTGGCCGCAAGGAGACCATCATGCCCCGTGGTTTGGTTCCGCGGCAGCCCGCACGCACTGGCCGTCATGACAAGGTTCGTGTGACGGGAAAAACTCTCTCCGCGAAAACCTTAAGAAAGCAATCTGCTGGTAGTGGCGATACTCGCGCCGGAACAGGTGATGCTCGTGTGGGGGCGGGCGCCCTCGCCCGTCCAGGCCGAGGCAAAGCCTCGGCGGCACCCTCGAAGGGGCGTCAGAGCGCGATGGGGAAAACTGCGCCAACCGGCAAGCTCAAAGGCTACAACCCCGTCGCTCCGGAACGCGTGGCCGAGATTCTGAAGCGCCTAGACCAACTCTACCCCGACGTAACCTGCGCGTTGACTCACGCGAGTGCTTGGGAGCTCGTAGTCGCAACGATCTTGTCGGCCCAATCGACCGACGTGAACGTCAACCGGGTGACGCCGGAATTATTTCGCAAATATCCGACGGTTGCGGCATTCGCCGCGCTCACCCCGGAGCAACTGGAACCGGACGTACGCTCGACAGGATTTTTTCGGAATAAATCCAAGTCGGTAGTGGGAGCGGCGAAAAAAATCGTGGCAGAGTTCGGCGGCGAAGTGCCCATGGAGATGGAGAAGCTTCTCACCCTTCCCGGCGTCGCACGGAAAACCGCAAACGTAGTGCTCGGGACATGGTTCAAAAAGGCCGAAGGCATTGTCGTGGACACGCATGTGCACCGCATCTCGCGGCGGCTGGAACTCACAACGCAGAATGATCCGCAAAAAATTGAGCAGGATCTGATGAAGATCATTCCGCGGGAAAAGTGGATTTTGTTTTCGCATCAAATCATCTGGCATGGACGCAAGCTATGCATCGCGCGCAAACCCAAGTGCGCAGATTGCCTCTTAGAGAACATATGTCACGCCGCCGACAAGACCTGGAGCACCGTGGAGATGCATAAGGACGCGAAAGCTTAGTGCGATTCATGACTTTCAACTGGAAAAACTACAAATCCGCGATGATCTTGCGAGATCCCTCCCCGTAAAAACGCGGGGCTTCGGGGTGGTGACGCCCTCCCAGACCTAGCGAAATTACTCAGTCGCTAATTCATTTAACACCGGCGCGCGCAGCATACGCACGCGAAAGCTCCGCGGCTCATCCTGGGCAAACACAACTATTTCGTTGATTCCTTTTTGGAGCCAGGGAGCGGGAACATAAAGAGTTTGCTGCGGTCCCAGGTTCCAGAAACGGCCCAGGGTGTGACCGTTGATCCAGACGGCGCCTTTGCCCCATCCGCGGGTGTCGAGAAACGCATCGCCGGTTTCCTGGAGATTGAATTGGCCGCGGTAGAACGCCGGACCGAGCGGCGCATCCGCGTTGGTTTTAGAAAAGCTCAACTTCGACAGATCATCCATGGGTAAAGGGTAGACATTCCAATCCGACAACTCTTTTCCTGCGAGACTGACGGCGCCATTGATTCCCTGGCGCTCGGAGCGCAACTTGGTGGTGAAGTTGATGCGGCCTGTTCCTTCAACGAGGATATCGAGAGTTGATCCAGCAGCGGCTTTAACCGGCAGCCGATCTTGCTGCAGCCTTCTGTCGAGCGTGCCGGCCAGTCTGCCGTCTAGGTAGATTCGCGCGTAACTGCGGAGTTCAGAAACTGCCAGCTCGCCTGACACCGGTTCTTTAATTTTCGTGCGGTACAGAATGTATCCGTACGACTGGCCGAACATCTCCATGGGCTGTGGTGTCTTCACAGCAACTGGGTTCGGTAGGTTCGGCCACAGGGGCGCGCTTTCTTTTAATTCAAACTCCGGGATTTCAATCACGGGCAACGGCGCTGGCGGGTCTGGAATCTTCACTCCCGGGCGATATTTGGCGATTACTTCGCGGAACGCGAAATATTTTTTCGTCAGCGCGCCCGACTCGCTTACCGGCGAGTCGTAGTCATAACTGGTGACATCCGGCTCGTAGGTTTTGTCGAAGTTCGCACCATTCATGAAACCGAAGCTCGTTCCGCCGTGAAACATGTAGAGATTGATGGAGTAGCCGTGGCTCAAGATCCAATCCAATTCCCGCGCCTGCTGATTCAAGTCGGTAGCGTGATGCGCCGCACCCCAATGATCGAACCATCCATCCCAGTACTCTCCGCTCATCAGCGGACGGCCGGGACGAAACTTCTGCAGCTTGGCGAATTCCTCTTTCGCTTCGCCCGGACCGAAGTTCACGACGGCGTGAACATCGGGCAAAGTTCCGGCGGCAAGCTCGTCACCGCCATCCGCGGTGTAGAGCAGCACTTCTCCCAGGCCGGCTTTCTTGAGGGCTTGGAGAATGCGCTTCAGATATATTTTCTCATCTCCAAATGAGCCGTATTCGTTCTCTACCTGCACAGCGATGATTGGGCCGCCGCGCGTGATCTGAAGCGGGGCCAGTTCCCTGCCCAGGCGCTGCAGCCACCTTTCGGCGGGGACGAGGAACTTTTCATCGGCGCTGCGCAGGACGATGTTTTGGTTGGCGAGAAGCCACGCGGGAAAGCCCCCGAGATCCCACTCGGCGCACGAATACGGCCCCGGCCGAAGGATGACGTAAAGACCTTCTTCCTGCGCGGTGCGGATAAATGCGGCTACATCGCGCGAGCCGCTGAAGTCGTAGACTCCCGGCCTGGGCTCGTGCACATTCCAGAAGACGTACGTTGAAATCGTGTTCAGGCCCATGGCTCGCGCCTTCTTGAGGCGGTCTCGCCAGTATTCGCGCGGTATGCGCTCGTAATGCAGTTCGCCCGAGATGATCTGCAGCGGCTTGCCGTCGAGCGCGAAGTGGTCGCCTTCGATGGCAATATGGTGGACCGTCGCCGGAGCGTTTTGACTATGGGCTGCTGTAACGACCGCCAACGCGAGGGTCGTACGCAGAAGAAATGTTCTGAGCGCGGAACGAGGCGTCGATTCATTCATAGAAGGCGCGACTGATCCGAATTGCACGTTGACCGGCTGAAAAAGGCCTCTGCTAGACTCTCCTTTCTACCTTACTTTGAGGTTCCGCGTCATGCGTTTATGCGCAATCTTTGCTGTTGCTGTCATAATCGGCACTTTTGTGAACGAGACCGTTGGCCAGACCCTGCCTGTGCCCCAGGCGGTTACCGATCCCAAGAAGATTTCATCGAAGCCCAACGCACAGGTTGAAGCGCGCAGCCTGACCATTGAAAAGCTGTGGATGACGCGGCAGATTGGAGACGCAACCTGGTCGCCCGATGGCAAAAGCATCGCGTTCATTTCGAATATGAGCGGACGGAATAATTTGTGGATCGTACCCGCCGAGGGCGGATGGCCGGTGCAATTAACCGTGAGCGATCAGCGGCAGACCGCGCCGGCGTGGTCGCCGGATGGCAAGTGGATCGCCTATCAGTCCGACTATGACGACGATGAGCAGTGGGATATTTTCTTGGTGTCGCCGAAGACGGGCAAAGTGGTGAACCTGACTAACACTCGGGAGATCGCCGAAATGGATCCGACGTGGTCGCCCGACGGCCGATATCTAGCCTATGCCGTGAAGCCGAAAACTTCAGCGGCTTACGAAATCGATGTTTACGACACGCTTATGCGCGAGGTGAAGCACATCACCACGAATACTCCGCAAGACAAGAGCAATTCGAATCCCATCTGGTCGAGGGACGGGAAGTACATTGTCTATACGCAAAGGCAGGCGAAGGGAACGGATTCCAACATTTTTATTGCCGACATGACGACGGGCAACATCGCGCTACTGACGCCGCATGCGGGTGAACAACGATTTTCGGCAAACGATGTGTCCCCCGATGGCAAGCGAGTGCTGCTGACCTCGAATGCATCGAACGGCTACGAGAACGCCGGCTTGCTCGACATTGCAACGAAGACGGTCAAATGGCTGACTAGCGAAAAGTGGGAGATTCGCGGTGGCGAATTCTCGCCTGACGGCAAGCACATCACCTTCACCGCTGATGTTGACGGTAATGAAGATGTTTACTTGGACGATCTCGACACCGGTAAATCGACCGCGCTGCCCATCCCGAAAGGTGTAAACCAACCTGTTGGCGGGCATTCGGCGTTCACTGCCGACGGCTCGCGCTTGCTCTACAGCCACAACGGGCCCACGGCCCCCAGCGATCTTTGGGTGTACGATCTCGCGAGCCGCAAGTCCCTACAGATCACGCACTCGCTGGTCGCGGGCGTGCGATCCGAAGACATGGTTGAGCCGTATCTTGTGCACTATCCCAGCCGTGATGGCAAATGGACGATTTCGGCTTTCCTTTATGTTCCGTTCAACATGGCACGGAACGGGCAGAATGCGGCGATCGTTTACATTCACGGTGGGCCGGCCTCACAGAGCATGAACTCCTTCAACCGCTTCGTGCAGTACGCGGCGAATCAGGGATACATGGTGCTTGCCCCCAACTATCGCGGCTCAACCGGGTACGGCAAAGAATTTCGGCAGGCAAATCTGTTCGATATGGGCGGCGGCGATTTGCAGGATGTGCTGGCAGGGGTCGACTGGATTAAGCAGACCGGACACCTTGATCCGAAGAAGATTGCGGTGATGGGCGGCAGCTATGGCGGATATTTGACCATGATGGCGGTCACAAAAGCCTCCGATGTATGGGCCGCGGGCGTAGCCGTTGTCCCGTTTGTCAATTGGTCCAGCGAAATTGAAAATGAAGATCCCGTGCTGCAACAATCCGACATCGCGACGATGGGCGATCCCGTGAAAAATAAAGCGCTCTATGAAGAACGTTCGCCGATCAACTTCATCGATCAGATCAAAGCGCCGCTGCTGCTGCTGGCCGGAGGGCACGACCCGCGCTGTCCGAAGTCGGAGACGCAGCAGGTGGTCGATGCCATCAAAAAACGGGGGGGAACCGTAGATTACAAGATTTACGAAAATGAAGGTCACGGCTTCGCGCGCGTGGAGAACCAGATCGACGCCTACAAGCGCGTCGCCGATTTCCTGCTCGCGCATGTTGTCCCGGCTGACTGTAGTTGCTCGCTCACGGAATAGGAAATCCACGCCTTCAACTGAGGGCGCTGGGCAGCCGAGTTTTGTCAGCGCCGCATTTACATCTGCAAAACTGCTCCCTGCATCTAAACTGTGTCTGGATTTCGGTACGTCCTGCTCTGCCAAACTTCAGGAGTTGAGTATGAAAAGAACGCCTCAATTAGTTCTGCCGCTTTTGCTTATGATCGTGCTGGGGTTTGGCTCCGGGTGCGCGAAAAAGCCGGATGACGCAAAGATTTCCAGCCAGATTCAAGGCAAGTTCAGCCTGGATTCCGGCCTTTCCAGCAAGCAACTCACAGTGCAGACTGACAATGGGGTAGTGACCCTTGGGGGCGCAGTCGACAATGAGGCGCAGCGCGAGGCTGCGAGTCGGCAGGCAGCATCTGTAGCGGGAGTGAGGGAAGTTGTGAACAACCTACAGGTAGGGAATTCGGCTGCCGCGCTTAATATACCAACCGCTGCGCCCACCACTACCCCGAGTCCCGCTGTCGCGTCGTCTGATAAAAGCACCAGCGGCACGCGTAAGAGACCGAGGAAGCCTCGCTCTTCTGAAAATCCTGTTGACACAGCTGATTCCGGGAATGATTCGAATGCGAGTGACAATGAGCCATCCATTACTGAGATAGCGCCGGAAACTCCGCCGCCCGTGTCGCCGTCTTCTCCGGATAATTCGACGGTGGTGCAAACACCGCCGGCTCCCCCGCCCGTTCCGAAAAAACTGATTATCGATCAGGGAACTCAGATCGCCATTCGTCTCATCGATCCCATTGACAGCGAGAAAAATCAGAGCGGCGACACGTTTCATGCAACCCTGAACGCCGCTCTTACTTCGGATGGAGAGCAGGCGGTGCCTGCGGGTGCGGATGTTATAGGGCATCTTGTGGAAGTAAAAAGTGCGGGCAAATTCGCAGGACAGTCAGATGTCGTACTGCAACTCGACAGTCTTTCCGCGGGCGGCAAGACTTACAGCCTGCAGACGGATCAATATCGCAAGCAAGGAAGTTCGCGCGGCAAAAACACGGCGGAAAAAGTTGGCGGAGGAGCGATTCTTGGAGGGATTATTGGCGCTCTCGCCGGCGGGGGAAAAGGTGCGGCAATCGGCACCGCGGCCGGCGCAGGAGTTGGAGGCGGCGCCCAGGCAGCTTCGAAGAGTCAGCAAATTAAACTTCCTTCGGAGACGGTTCTGAACTTCACGTTGCAGGCGCCTATTACGGTGGTGCAAACTTTGGGTCCGGAGGCAAACCGGCCCAAGCTGGCAGACTCTCCGCAGTGATTGCGGAGAGCATGTCGTGCGGGCGTCCGCGCAGCCTCTGAAACCCGGATGACTTCAATCACAGCGGTACTGCACACGGAAAATGATGCTCTGCGGCTGGGGCGGGCGCTGGAAACGCTCTACGCGTGCGATCACCTTTTAATTATTGACCACGGGTCGCGCGACGCCACTCTGCGTGTCGCTCGCGACTACGGCGCGAAAATTCTGTCTGCGACGACTGGCTTCGCCTCAGACAGCTATTCTCGAATCGCGCGCGACGGATGGATTTTCTCTCTTGAACCTTGCGAATCTCTGACGGAGAAACTGGCCGCCAGTTTGTTCGAGTGGAAGTCGGAATCTTTTCACCCCAATGCGTCAGCATTTTCAGTTTTTCTTCGCGAAGAAACGGAGCAGGGCTGGATAGAAATCCCCAGCGCACAAACCCGCCTCGTTCCGCACCACTGGAGATCTTGGAAGGGAAAGCACCCGATGCACGAGCCTTCCGCGCCCGCCCTGGAGGGAGAATTATTGCGGTTCATTTTCCCGTAGGGGCGGACTATGCAGAGAAGGCTGGCCGTTTCATCTGCCCACTCGTGCCCTTACTTGTGATTACCCTCACATTCGTTCATTGGACTCACGGATAGACTGCTAGGTTGTAAGGTTTGGGCCAAGTAAGCCCAGGAGACACTTATGCGTTTAACGAAGTTCATCAGTCTGGCTATTATTTTGTTGGGGTTCTCGCTGCTTGCTCTTCAGCAGGCTCCCGCGCAGACCCCACCCACCGTCAAGCATGTTCCCATTACCAATGTTGCGTCGAATTCAGGGAAAGAGATGTTCAACAGCTATTGCGCCGTTTGCCATGGTAAAGAAGGCAGGGGCAACGGTCCTGCGGCTTCGGCCATGAAGACTGCACCGACCGATCTGACACTTCTGGCGCAGAAGAATAGCGGAAAATATCCCAGGGCTCACATCGCCGCGGTGATCAAGGGAGAGGCCACTACACCTTCGCATGGCAGCCAAGATATGCCAGTATGGGGACCGTTATTTTCGAGCATCAGCCAAGGCAACGAAGCGCAGGTACAGCAAAGAATCAGCAACCTCGTCGACTATATCGGAACTCTGCAGGCGAAATAGAAGTCCATAACATTTACGATTCCGGCAGAGCTTCGCAAGGGTATAGAGCGCGCTGAAAAGATTCTGCCGGAATCGTTCAACCTTATCCACGCAATGAGTGCTGCCCTGCGCCCGGTCAGAGGACGGGCACGTCATTGCAACCACGCGGCGGTCACTGCTTAATACCCCTTGGTTTTACTGCCCCTTGGCCTTTGGGCCAGTGACTTCAGTACCTTAGTCTGCCTCGCATGATCGCCTTATAATCCAATCAAGAACAGGTAATTTCAGCGTTCTTCGGGAGAGGCTCGCGCTGACGCGCAGGCTGCTTCTGGTGATCTCAAGAGACCCGTGGATCCTGTATTGGCATCGGCGATTTTTCTCTTCGGGCTGGCTTTTGGCAGCTTTCTGAATGTGTGTATCTATCGGCTGCCAAGAGGATTATCGGTGGTTGCGCCGCGTTCGGCATGCCCTAAGTGCAACCAGCCGATCGCGTTTTACGACAATCTGCCGGTCCTGAGTTGGCTGATCCTGGGTGGGCGCTGCCGCCACTGCAAAGAGAAAATTTCGCCGCGTTATTGGATGATCGAATTGCTGACCGGCTTTCTATTTCTGGCATGCTACTGGTATTTCGGACTAACGCTTTCTACGCTGAAATATTGCGTGTTCGCATTTTTGTTGCTGGGATTGATTTTCACCGATGCCGAAACGAAGCTATTACCGGACAAGTTGACCTTGCCCGGATTGGCGCTGGGAGTGATCTTCAGTTTGCTCGTCCCGGTAAATGATCTGGCGTCTCAATTCCTCTCGGGAATGGTGAGTTTGCCTTTTAGCGGCGACGTCTCATTGCGGCTCTTGTCGCTGCTCGACTCCCTTCTCGGCATGGCTGTGGGAGCATCGTTTATTTACGGCGCGGGCGCAATTTACCTTCGCTGGCGAGGCACCGAAGGAATGGGCTTCGGCGACGTCAAGCTGATGGCCATGGTCGGGGCGTTCCTGGGAATCAAGTTGACGATCTTCACGATTTTCACAGCATCGTTGGCGGGATCGATCTTCGGACTGCTAACTGTATTCGTGGTCTGGCTGAAGCGCACGCACCGTTTTATGAAACATCTGGCGAATGCGGCAGCGGCCCGGCGGCGCGGATGGCAATCAGCACAAGTCGTCTATCGGCATTATCAGATGCCGTTTGGGGTTTTTCTGGGAAGCATGTCTCTGGTGGCATTCTTCTTCGGCAATCGATTTCTGCACTGGTATGGAGGGCTCTGGTGAAGATCCTCGCCAATCCGCTGCTGCTGCCCGCGATGCTGGTATTGGTGTGCGCGTCGTCTGCTTTTCTGCTGGGATTGTTCTTCATCCGCCGTCTCCGCGAAAACATTGCGGAAGAAAGCGATTTTTCGCCCAAGACCCCATCGCTTGAGACGCTGCCCTTGCACCTGTATAACACGGTGATTCAGCAACTCAAGCAGCAGAAGCATGAACTGCAGGTGCAATCGCAAGCCGAACAGCATCGCGCCCGCACGACCGAGAATTTCAGCCAGACTGTGCTTTCCAATCTTTCCAGCGGTGTCTTGGTCTTCGGATCAAATGGCCTCGTGAAAACTTCCAATCCTGCCGCGAAGACGATTCTGGGTTTCGCTTCCACCACCGGCATGGGACCGGAAGATATTTTCCGCGGCGCCTATGTCTGTCCTACACGGCCAGCCACGTCGCGAACGTCCGAAGATAAAGACAAAGAAGACGAAACCAAAGAAGATAAAAACCAAAACGACCGGTTGGCTCTGGCCGAGGAAATTCGGGCAGTCCTGCGCGAAGACAGCAAGCAGCGGCAGGTTGAAGCCGAATATGAGACGCCTTCGGGCCAGAAGCGCCTCATCGCGGTCACGGTATCCGCAATTCCAGCGCTGGATAGCAGTCTGCTTGGCGTCGCCTGCCTCATCAACGACCGCACCGAAATGGACGAAATCCGACGGCAGCAGGAATTGCAAGGCGAGATCTCGGCCGAGATGGCGCTGCAGTTGCGTACCTCGTTGACCACGATCTCCGGCTATGCCCAGCAACTTGCCAGCAGTCGCGATCCGGAATTGGCGAGACAACTGGCGATCGATATTGCTCACGAGGCCGCGCAACTGGATCACAGCATTGGAGGATTTCTGAGCAAGAAGCGGGCCGCGCACGCCGCGGCTGTCGGCACGGATTAACTAGTAGCTTGTTGTAAGGTTTGGACCGGCGCGCGTTGCTGGCTACCAGACGGAATAAAAGACTTAAAGGGGAATTATGAAAACTATCGCATGCAGTGGAGTTGGACTCGTATTGATTTTGGTCCTGGCTGGCATTCCGGCTGGCGCCCAGAGCCAGTCTTCTTCGACCCCGCAACCGTCGACCTCGCAAACCTCGGTCCCGGGATCGTCTCTGGGCGATTATGCGCGGCAGATCCGCAAGGATCCTGGAACCAAGGCCGCGCCGAAAGTTTTCGATAATGACAATCTGCCGAAGGACGACAAGCTCTCGGTGGTAGGCCACCCTGACACCTCAGCCGGCAACACGACCTCTGACAGTGCTTCCGGCGACGCGAACCCTGCGACTGCGGCCAAAGGCAGCGCCGACCAAAAAACCTCTGGCGCACAGGCCCCGCCGGAAGATGAAGCGGCCAAGGCGGCGGCAGCAAAGCAGTGGAGCGACAAGCTCGCCACGCAGAAGGATCAGATTGATTTGTTAGGGCGCGAACTCGATGTGTTGCAGCGCGAATACCAGATTCGGGCCGCCGCAATGTATGCCGATGCGGGCAACAGGTTACGCAACTCCGCCGACTGGGATAAGCAGGATGCCCAGTACAAACAGCAAATCGCCGACAAACAGAAGGCAGTGGACGAAGCCAAGCAGAAACTAGACGATGAGCAGGAAGAAGCGCGAAAGGCCGGCGTGCCTGCCGCAGTTATCCAGCCGCCAGCACAATAAGACCATCGCAGGATGAGCGCCGGAGTCTCATACTCCGGCGCTCGATTTGTTTCAGGATGTCTTCTGTTCGCTTTCTCGCAGTCGCTTGATTTGCTTTACGTGATGCAAGCCATGCACCAGATGAAACTTTCTCCACTGAGCGGCCGTGAGCGGTCCCAGAACAGGATGATCCAGCAATTGGCGGCGTGATCCAATTTGCTCTTCGCAGCGGGCAATGATTGTGTCCATCTCCGCGATCTTCAACCCAATTTCGGCTAACACCTTCTCCGCAGGCAAGCCGCGTGGACTGGTCACAGGCGGTGCTTTTCGGCCTGAGGGCATGTATCCGAAAACCACGACCATGAGCGCTCCGGCACGCTGCCTCCAGGTCGAGGTGGTGGCCAGAGACTTTCCCGCCGCAGCCACGCGTCCAAAACCCTTCGCCGTCCCTGTGTAACTCAAATAAAGATGCTCCAGGATTTCCCCTGCACACCACTTCCCCGGCGGATGCCAGCTTAACCGCTCGGAATGCATTCCTGCGACCGCGGCTGCAATCTCCTGCTGCAGTCTGTTGAGATGAGGGTCCACGAGCGTTACTTACCTTTGTGTTTCTTTCGGTTAGAATGTTGCGCGACTACAAAAAACCGATCCAACGTTATCACAGGAAGGAACCATGAAGACGGCCAGTCACGCCCCCACCGAACAGACCACAAGCCCAGTAGAAATGTTGGGAATATCTTTCTTCGCGAAAGCCAGTCAGCGTATGCAAGCTTCCAGCCTGAAAACAAAACGCTCTCGGCGCCGAACGCTATACGAATTATCTTGTGCAGCGCTGGTCATCACATTGCTGGCGCTGCTTGGTGGCTGTTCCTCGGACAACAATAAACCGGCGGAAACGGAGAAGCCTGAAGCCAAAAGACCCGAGCTCCTCACTGGCCGCTCCGCGTTTCAGAAGGTATACATTGCCGCTCGCGGGTGGGCTCCCGACGCAACGCCCTACCGGCTCGAGTCCACGGCAACCAGCGATGGAAACGGGCATGATGGCAAGTGGGCCGTATGGCGCGGCAGCTTTGCCTCGGCGACCCAACGATCGGAAAAGTCCTACACGTGGTCTGGCAGCACGGCTGATGGCGCACCCTCGCGCGGCGTGAATCCAGGAATCGAAGATAGTTACAGTCCGACGAACTCCTCTACCCACGTGTTTGACATGGCTTTTTTAAAGATCGATTCCGATCAGGCGTTTGAAACGGCACAGAAACATGGTGGCGACAAAGTGCTGGAGAAGGCGCCCGACACTCCGGTCATCTATGTATGCGATTGGAATCACAATACCAATGAGCTGATCTGGCACGTCATTTATGGAGCCAGTCGTGAAGGAGCGAAGTTGACCGTAATGGTCAACGCCTCCACCGGTGAGTTCATACGGGTGGAGAAGTAACTGAACTACGGTTCACTTTTGTTGATTGGCGTTGAAGCTGGGACCGATCTCCTCTATCGGTTCGCGTCTTCCTGGCGACTGAAGTGGACCTCGATCTCGGAGAAAAAACGGCACACCGCTTCGGCGGAGGCAATCGCGCGCTGCAAAGAATGGCGTTTCACCGAACGTCACAATCTCTTGCGGGGAATATTGGAGACGAATCCGATCGGTAGCGCAATGCGCACTCAACAATTCCACGCCCGCAGCTGCAACGTCAGCCTGGAGGCGGGCAACATCAATCTGTTCTCCAGCTCTTTTTGCCATCTACTACTCCTTCACGATCTGGGGATAACGCAGGAAGATCCCGCGGAACCGTATGGGGAGGACTTTCACTTTGCACTTTCACGGTTCCAGCAGGACCCACCTGCGAAGTCATTTCTTTCGCAGCTGTCCATATCGTATACAGTGTTAGTTATACGACGTTCAAGTATTACGCAGCTTTTTGGGCGGCACGATTTCTGGAGGAGTAGTGCCTCGGCATCCCGACCCTGATCTGGAACAGCGCATCCTCGGTGCGGCCTCGAAGCTATGGGCTCGCGGCGGCGAGAAGGCGCTTACGATGCGCGCAGTAGCAAAAGCGGCTGCGACCACTACACCCACACTGTACGAGCGCTATAGTGACCGTGACGATATTCTTCGGGCGCTCCGCATCAAGACTCGCTGCGAACTCTTTGCCGCGTTAAGCCAGACCCGCACGCTCCGCGAAGCGTTCGAGCGCCACATCGAATTTGCTCTGGACCACAGTCACGCCTACGAGGTGCTCTTCGACGGCGTGGGCAAACCGCCTTCCCTGCATGAACCCTGGCCATCCTTCAATCTAATGCGCGAACGCGTGGCCAAACGTCTGGGAGGATCTGCGCGGGAAAATACGCGCCTTATGCTGGCGTTGTGGTCACTGATGCACGGCGCCGCTATGCTGATCATTCGCGGCAATTTCGAGGGCGCGCTGCGCATTCAAACCGTTCACGCCTGTCTAGATGCTTTAGACTCAATTCTCGACTCGGCTGCCCGCTCGAAAGGACGCATTCGTTCGGGACCGGGATGGCCATCCACTCTGATCTTGGGCGAAGGCAAGAATAGTAGCGCCGACGATGGAAGCGGGCGCGGCATGAAGGAAAAGTCCAGAGCCAGAAAACTGCCCAAATGAAGCGTTCAAGGCCTGGGCATTAGTTCGGGCACAATCGCAGCAATCGAAGATGCGGAGTCAGGCATTTCACTGGGCCGTCTTGGCGCTGGCCGCTGAGCCTTTTAATCGGTCAATTGCCTTGCGTGCGTCCTGCGCCTGTGGACCGTGGGGCAGAATTTTCAAATAGCTTTCAAATTCTTTGAGAGCCTCATCCGGCTGATCCATCTTCTCCAGGCACACGGCAAGTCGGAAAGTGGCGATTGCATCGTTGTCTTTGTAAAACAATGCCTCACGGTAGCGATCCTCAGCGGCGCGGTAGTTCTTGCGCTTGAAATAGAAATCGCCGACCTCAACATCCTTCGCCGCCTTATGTGGATTCCAAGGATGAAACTCGCTCACGTCTCCGTGGCTCGGTGCCGATTCGGCATCCTTCAATATGTCGGAACTTTCAGGATGAGCCTTGACGTCATTTGCCGGAGGACTCAAATCAATCGCCGTATCCTTGCTGGAACTCTCCCCGCTCGGCAAGGCATCGGCATTGACGCTATCGGAGCGCGGAGCCTCCAGATTCGGATTTCGCGGCTGCGATGCAGAATCCGGAGTCGACGAGCCTTGTTGTGCTGGAATAGGTTGTGCTGGACTAGTAGGTTGTGCTGGAACTGGAATAGGTTGCCCTGGACTAGATGGAGCAGAATCCTCGGCCGGAAGCCCTACGCTCCAGGCAAATACGCCGGCCAATAAGAAAGCAAAAAGCGAACTACGCATACGATTATTCTATCGCTCTCCATCATTCTATAAACCCTGATGTATCGAGCGAAAAGTCTGCAGGCACCTGCGCGCCGTTTCGAACTCGGAAAACCGGCTACCTTCTTGTTCGACGAGGTAGTATTCAACGCCGCCCACGCTCTCCGCGGCTCTGAAAATACCCTTCCAGTCGGTCACTCCTTCGCCGAACAAAACCTTGTAACCCTTATCTGCGTCGGGCGACCAGTCTTTACAATGGATGGACCGAATCCGTCCCGGGTTGGCTCGAATCCAGGCTACGGGATCAGATCCGGCTTCCACACAGGTCCCCACATCCAACTGCAGCATAACCGATGGCTTGGTATCTTTGGCCAGCAGATCCATCGGACGCTGACCCAGAGCGCCCGTAAACTCCGCTTGATGGTTGTGATATCCGGACGTTAGTCCCGAGGATTGCAAGGATTCAGCCGCGGAATTCAATAGATTCGCAATCGACTTCCATCCATCAGGCCCGGTCTTGGGATCGGACCAGGACAGAACGAGATACTTGCTGCCGAGTATCAGATTCAGATCCCGCGCGCGATTAATATTTTTTTCGTTGAAATTATCCGCGGCGTTGTGCGTGGAATAGCAGCGAAGACCAACGTCATCGAGCACCTTGCGCATGTGCTTTGCCTGGGCGTCGGTCCATTCGAAATACGGGGCGTAGAACTCTACTGCCTGGTATCCCATTTGAGCGACGGCGCGCAGAGTACCTTCCGGATCCTGTTTGAGTGCGTCGCGTACAGAGTAGAGCTCCAGCCCTACTGGAATGGATCGTGTTGCCGTCATGCTTTTAAAAGCCCAAGGCAACATCGCTGACATGGCAAGGAAAGATCGTCGGAAAAAAGACCGGCGGGAAAGGGACGCGGAGGACATGAGTGCAATCCTACTCAGCCAGGAGCCAAAGGCCAAGAGCCAGCTAAGAAACGAGCCCGCTAAAAAAACAGGCCGCTCAGGGGGGAGGCGTTGAGCGGCCTGGTTGGCGAAGTCCTCCGGGGGAGGAGGGTAAACTCTTGGTTGCGATTAACCTTACATCGACGGATTGTTCTGCCCGGTCGTCGGGGCTGCTGGCTGGTTCGTGTCGCCCACGGTATTGGTCATCAAACGCACATCAACGCGGCGATTGTCGGCGCGTCCGTTAGCAGTTTTGTTCGACTCTACCGGCTTATCTTTGCCGAGACCAATCACATAAATTTTGTGCGCTGGGACGTTGTACTTTGTGGCCAGATACTGAATCACGGAGTTGGCGCGGCGCTGGCTAAGATCGTAGTTATAGTCAGCCGAACCTACCGAATCAGTTCCACCTTCCAAAGCGATGATGTAGCCCTTGGTAGAAGAAATTTGGCCCGCTAGTTGGTCGAGGGTCTCCCTGGCCTTCGAAGTCAAGTTGTCCTTGTTGAATCCGAAGTGAACCGAGGTCTCGGCTACAGCGTGATAGTTATCAAGGTTCGCAACTGTGTTGGTGAGGATCCCGACGCGGCCGTTCGCAGCATCCGCCATTTGCTGAGCCGAGGTTGCAGTCTGTCCGGCGGCCTGCGCCTTCTGCTCCACTTCAGCGGTCTTGGCGTTCACGGCCTGAATGCCGGACTGAGCGCGAGCGTCAACGTCTTTAATATCCTTGGAATTCTTGGAGGCCAGATCGTCGAGCTCGTTGGTTTTGTTGATCAGCGGTGTGGTCTGCTGTTTCACATAGTTCTTGCTGGCGCAGCCCACGGTGGCTACCATGCTGGCTGCTAAACAAACTATTAACGAAGTGCGATTCATAGGGTGAAACTCCTTAGTTCAATCTTCGCGCGCCTGGGTGACCCGCGCGCAAATCAGCAAATTTGATGCCCTGGGTATGACTGCTTGTTGCTTACTGTTACTGCATTGCTGCTGCACGAGACATGCCAGTTTTCCTTGCAAAACTCGATCAACCTAAGTATATACGTTTTCAATGGCTTGCGAAAGAAGAATAGACAATCCCTTTTGCCATTGGATCGGCCGAAGAACGCAAAGCCCACACACGGAGTGGAAATTTTATATGGTTCCGCTCAGATTCGCAGATGGTCTTGATCCCATTAGTCTCGGTGCGGAGGACAGAGCAGGAGAATCGCTTCCCGCTTGTGGCGTCGATAGACTCGGAAATCGTTCTTGTCAATAGTGATAATGGTATGCCGTGGATAAATCTCACTCATCCGAATCAGACAGAGATCGGCGAGATCAGGCTTACGATCCAGGTAGCGTTCCGCGAGCTCGGCCAGTTGTCCGCGGTTCCGATTGCAGTCGAATGCGATCCGCAGCATTTAGTCCTGCAGCAATGAAAGCACGTAGGAACTTGATTCCAAGTGAAACGCCGATTCGGCCAGCACAGCTTCACAGGTCAGCAGCGGCTCGGTAAGTGCTTTGGCGACGTTCACCGCCCAGTTGTGGTGCTGATCGTTCCGCGTAGCAAAAGCGACGACAAACCCGGTGTCGGCGATACCTTTCATGAGCGCGAGAATCCCTTACGGGAAGAAACATCAGTAGGGCCGCCACTGATCGCCCCCGTGTGACGCAGGAAGCGCTGCGTTCCTGCCTGCGACCTCGCGGTCTCAAGCTGTTGACACACCAGCCGTCCAACCGGGACGCCCGTCCTGCGCGAAGTTTCCTTGAGCCACGCCAGAAGTTCATCTGTAAGACGAATTGTAAGCGTATGACTCATATCGATACGTTGTAACACACACACCGGCTCCGTCAGGTTCTGATCATTTCCAGATATCCGTAATCGGCGTGGCACTGCGATCATTTGCGGTCAAGGGTTCGAGACCAAAGTTGTCTTCAATGGTGCGCAAGACGCTGTAATGGTTGTAGAACTTACCGAGCGCATTGGGGTCCTGCTGGTTCGTCGGCTTCACCATGTCGCCCAAAAATAGCGTAAAAATGCGATTGTCAGAATTTCCTCCCGATTCGTCGAAGGTCACCACTACCAGCGTTCCCTGGCGCAGTTTTTCCGGGAAGGTCTCGTCAAAGAACTTCTTAACCCACGCGCCCGCGAAAGTCCCGCTCGTGTTGTGCCCATCATGATTCATGTTGGGAGAGTAGAACGAATAGGCGACTAAACCTTTTTTCGCGTCCTGCACGAAGAAATTATCGGACTTGCTGGAATCCACGCGAATCACTCGATCACACCACTTCTGCTGTACCTCGCGAAAGCTGAGGAAGGGCACATGCTTCCGTGCATAATTGCCGCGATTGCCGGGAACGCGCTGCGACGAATAATTCCATGGGCAGGGCTCGTCGGGCAGTTCTTCCGCGTATTGCTTGAAGTCAAGGCCGGCGGCGATCAGACGATCGGCAATCGAACGGTGCTGGTCATCGTCGGGAAGGTTCACCTGATCGTCGGCACGAAGACGTCCCCGGGAGTGAATACCGAAGTCCGTTCCAGCAACCATCGCCAGATAATTTGGATAGGAGGGATGAAATGTGGCGTGGAAGTTAGTGAAACTCGCGCCTTGCGTCGCCAGATCGGCCAGATCCTTGATCTTGCTCGCGACTTCATAATCTACATTTTCCAGAACGATAATCAACACGCGGTCGAAATGGTGAGCAGTCGACCGAACTGCAGCCCGGGCCGCTTCGTCCTGCTTGCCCTGCGGAGATTTCGTTAGCTGAGGGAGATCTGACTGGCTCGAAGGTACCTGAGTGATGCTTTGTGCCGGGGCCAGCACTGCCGACACGCTCAACAGACCGGCCAGCACCAAAACGGCGGTGAATACTTTGCGCGGAAAGAACGTTGGCGATAATCGCGAGGATCTCATTAGCCTTTTTGTAACACGGCGCTCCTGTTTTCAATCTAATAGAATAGATAAGAACCATGGATTTGCAGGCAAAAATTCGCACTCTACCGACCGAGCCGGGCGTGTATCTGTACAGGAACGCTGAAGGGGGCGTGATTTATGTCGGTAAAGCGAAGAATTTGCGAAGCCGCGTGGCCAGTTATTTTCACGAGGCGCGCTGGGAAGACGCCAAGACCGGAACACTGGTGCGCGAAGCAGTCGACGTCGACTACATCGTCGTTGCCAACAACAAAGAGGCGCTGGCTCTCGAGAATAATCTCATCAAGCAGCGCAAGCCGCGATTCAACATCCTGCTGCGCGATGACAAGACTTATCCTTACGTGAAGCTCACGCTGGGCGAACGCTGGCCGCGGGTCTTCGTCACACGACGGCTGCGCAAAGACGGCAGCGCGTACTACGGTCCATACTTCCCCGCCAACCTGGCGTACCGGATCGTCGACCTGATTCATCGCAATTTTCTGATTCCATCGTGCAAGGTCGACCTCACGCGCTTTCATCCCCGTCCGTGCTTGCAGTACTACATCCGCCGCTGCCTGGGTCCGTGCGTACAGGCATTGACCACACCTGAGAGCTATCAGGAAGCAGTGCGGGATGTGAAGCTGTTTCTGGAGGGCCGTCCCACGGATTTGAGCCGCTCGCTGCACGCGCGCATGGAACAAGCCGCAGCCGCCGAAGAGTACGAGCGCGCGGCGAGATATCGCGATCTTATTTCGACCGTCGAACAGTTGCAGGAGCGCCAACGCATTGCCGCGGCCGAAGGGGATGATGCCGACGTATTCGGCTATCACTACGAAAATGGCATGGTCGCGGTAAACCTGTTTCACATGCGTGGCGGAAAGATGGTCGACCGCCGCGAGTTCTTCTGGGAAGACTTACCAGAGTTCGGCGCCGATCATGCGCAGGTAAATGAGACAGACGATGTGGGGACCGCCGCCCCCGGCTGTCCAGGCGAGCAAAGCTCGCCAGCGCCTTTAGCCGGCAGTGCAGACGACAGAGAAGAAAGCAGCCGATCTTCGCTCGGCACGGACAGCCGAGGGCGGCTGTCCCCACAGGAATCCTCCCTGAAGGAAACATCTCCTCAGGAACCCGAACTAAACCAAGACTCATTTGCTCCCGGCGAATTCTTCTCCGCCTTGCTCAAACAGATTTACATTGGCCAGCCGTATGTTCCCCGCAATCTCTACGTTCCAGTCGATTTTGAGGATCGCAAGGCGCTGGAAGATTTGCTCTCTGAGCAACAAGCGGGCGAGGGCGCCCGCGCCACGAGGGTGCATATTTTGGTCCCACAGCGCGGCGACAAGCGTTCGCTCATCGACCTCGCGGGCAACAACGCGAAGCAGTCCTACGACCAGCGCTTTCGCGTCCTCAAACCCAATGCGCAGAAAATTCAGGAAGAATTGCAGGAGGCGCTCGGCCTGCCGGAACTTCCGAAGCGAGTCGAGTGCTTCGACATCTCCCATATTCAAGGCGCGGAAACCGTGGCTTCAATGGTGGTGTGGGAAGACGGCAAGATGAAGAAGTCGGATTACCGCAAATTCATCATTCGCACAGTGGAAGGTGTGGACGACTTCGCTTCGATGCGCGAAGTAGTCACACGCCGTTACAAGCGAATGCAGGAAGAAAATAAGCCCATGCCCAGCCTGGTGCTGATTGACGGCGGCCTCGGCCAATTACATGCCGCGGCGGAAGCGCTGGAATCGCTGGAAATCATCAATCAGCCGCTGGCGGCCATTGCCAAGCGCGAAGAGATTTTGTATGTCTACGGTCAGGAAAAAGATCCGATCGCGCTCGATCATCATTCGCCAGTGCTTCACCTGATTCAATTGATTCGCGATGAGGCTCACCGCTTTGCCGTGACGTTCCATCGCAAGCGCAGGCAGATGCGCGACCGTTCCACGGAGCTGTTAGAAATTCCCGGCGTGGGCGCGAGTACAACTCGCAGATTGTTGGAGCACTTTGGCAGTGTGCAGGCGGTTAGGCAAGCCGATCCGGCCGCATTGTCGGCGGTGGTAACCCGCACCCAAGCGGAGGCGATCCGCAATCACTTCCGGAAATAAGTCCGCTGTGCACCGAAGACCCCGGCATCATCAAAGCACCGGCGCACCATTCACTAGCATTTTCTTCAGGCTGAATGTCTGTAATATTCGCTGCTGGCCGATCGCACTGATTTTGGGGTGGACAAACTCCACGCTGACTTTCTCGTCGGGCTGAACTTGCTTGGGACGTGGGAAAGTGAACTGGAAGGTATCTTCTTTGAAGCTGTAGCTGAGCAAGCTTAACCTCTCGGTGTTGGTGTCCAAATATACGGACATGCTGAGTTTCGCCAGGCTCTGGCTCGCCCAGTGGTTGCGCAACAGACTTTCATACTCTTGAACGTTAGTATGAAAAGTGACCGCAACCACGACTCGGTCGGGGAACGTGACCGCCAGAAATTTGCCAGCGCTCGCATCGAAGGCCGCCTTTTGTTCCACGTTCATTTTTTCGTAATGCGAGTTCAGTTGCGAAGAGCGCACCTGTGCTTCTCGAATGGGAAGAGCAGAGCGAAATTGCAGAATGTAGGTAATGCTGGGGTCGGTTTCCATCTCCCCGTTGTGACCCCGGCTGCTTGGCGTGCCGGTTTGAATGCCGCCTAGCGTAAGAGTCGTGGCCCAGGGCGATTCTTCCAACATGCGGCGCGTCTCTTCGGCAGACCAATTTTGATAGGGCTTCCTGGCCCAAAAGTCCCCCATCGCCGCAAGCGGCACGGCGAGACACAGCAGCGAGAGCGCCGCAATCAGATGATAGAAGTTTGTTCTCGGTCTTAGCATGAGAAGTCCTTCGACCTCAAATAACGGCAGTCAGTATAGGTTCAAGCCGAGAAGGCCGCCAGAGAAAATGGGTGCTGAGCGTCCAAGTCCTAAGAGCTACATCGGGGCCCGGCTGGAATTGCCCATATCGAGGACTACTTTCCAGCTTCCATCTTTCTGCTTCTTCCAGATGCTCGTGTACTTGCCATATTCGACTGTCGCCTTTCCCTCGTTATTTTTCGAGTGGAACTCATAGTTGCCATAGGTGTAGCCGAGGTCGCCGGATGCCGAGATGTCCGCTCCGACCGGCGTCCAGATGAGGCGATTGTTTTTGTCGTCGAGGAATCCCATGCCCTGGGCGATGTTTGTTTTGCCTTGAATAACCGGGCCGCCATTGGGGAGTTCGACGGAATCCTCAGCGTAATAGGACATGTATCCCTGAGAGCCTTTGTCGGCGGCCGCCTTCATGAATTCGGCTTCGAGTTGTTTCAAGGTATCGGCTGTCGCCTTCGGCGAGGCCAAGGCGTTTTGTCGAGCGCCAGGCAGCACAACTGCGGCAGCAAGAAAAGCGAGGACAAGCAACGGNNACGGCAGACACGATTTCATGCAGCCTCCGTGAAACGGCGTGCTCATTCTACTCTGGCAGAGGCTACCAAAGAGCGAGCGGACAGGGGCCCGGCGCCCGAAGACAGTCACTCCCTATTTTCAGTTCTGTTGATTTCTTGGCGCTCGAACTGCCAACCATGCCACGACCGCGAGCATTCCGCACCAGCCTAATACTCGGACTACGGCAGCGATCTGTGTGTCGTGGTTGAGCACGCCCAGACTGGAGAAGATGGCGAAAAAGTCGTGTTCCACGAAATCCGAATCGCCCGTGGTAACCAGCGGAAGAACCTGGGCACGAGCGTCAGCCATGTAGGTCGCGGTGTAGAGCCAGTTCTCAAAGAAAAAGAAGAGGCAGAAAACAAAACCGGCCGTCTGCCGCTGCGTGAAAAAGTACAGAGCCAGTAAAAACGGAACCAGCCATTGCAGTAGCGTGCCGCCCCACAGCATGAGCGTGTGGCCGAACCAGCTGAACAGATTGTGTCCGCCTTCATGAACCACGAGATTGGCGTTGTCGATGAATAAAAATCCGCCGTGAGCGGAGAAGGCATAGACCAGGAACCATCCGTAGAAAATGAGCCAGCCCACCAGCGCCGGGCGGGAGACGGGCTTCCACGGTTCGTCGAAGATTTCCCGGATGGATTCAAGCATGCCTTGACAATTGTAGGGAGGTCAGTTCCGCCGCGGCAGATTACGAACGTGTTTCCCGTCCCCCGATAAGTCGGTTCTTGTTACAGTGGTCTGGCAGGAAACGAATCGTTATGAACAAAACAGAACATTTGGGCACACTCATTGTGACGGGCGGGAGTCGCGGGATTGGCGCGGCTGTGGCCAGACTTGCGGGCGAACATGGCTACGTGGTTGCGGTCAACTTCAATACTGGCGAGTCTGACGCGAAGAACGTTGTCGAGGAAATTCTTTCAGACGGCGGCCGCGCCCTCGCGATTCAGGCCGACGTGTCTCGCGAAGAACAGATCGTCCGAATGTTCGGGACCGCAGAACGGGAGTTAGGTCCGATTACAGCCCTGGTGAACAACGCCGCTATAACCGGCGGCTTCGCGCGAGTGGAAGAGGTATCAAGCTCGGCCCTTGCCAAAGTTTTCGCGGTCAACGTCAGCGGAACGATCCTGTGTTCACGCGAAGCGGTGCGGCGAATGTCGACGCGGCGCGGCGGAACTGGCGGCGCCATCGTCAACATTTCTTCGCGCGCCGCTCACACGGGGTCGCCGGGAGAGTGGGTGCACTATGCAGCGTCGAAAGGCGCGATCGATAGCTTCACGATCGGCTTAGCGCGCGAAGTGGCGACGGAAGGCATTCGAGTGAACGCCGTGGCGCCGGGATTAGTCGATACTGGACTGCACGCCGCGAACGGCGATCCCGGCCGACTGGAGCGGCTCATGGGTTCCATCCCGATGGGCAGGGCCGGCGTGCCGCGCGAAATCGCGGAGGGCGTGTTGTGGCTGTTGTCGCCGGCAGCCTCGTACACGACCGGAGCGATTCTGCAGATAGGCGGCGGACGGTGAGACACAGGAGCTCGGACCGTAGACGTCCGACCCCAAACATCGGATTTCAGATTCCACGTTTGGCGGTTTGAATTCTAAGTTTCAATCGTGCGCTCGCGTTGCACTTTTCCGCACACAATCACTTTCTGGCTTCCAAATCCTTCCGCAAGTAAGTCTTAATTTTTTCCGGCAATCGGGAAGAATGCAATATGTCGCGCAATCGTGCGGGAGGAAGCCGCCGCGCCAATTCAAGAGCGCGAGCCAGCGGCGTGTACTGATTTCGCAGCAAAGCCATGCGAATCTCAGGCCGCACCGACCACTTCGCATGCTGACAAACAGCTTTGACAAAAGCAGGCGATGCTTCCGGGCGCAGCAAGGTTTTGACGAGCGCAGATTCAGCAAGACGTGGATTCTCCAAGGCCGTTTGCCAAACGCGCGATTCGCCATCCAGCAACAACGCACCCGCGACTCTGCCGGAAGAACGGCGCGCCAATGAAATGCGTTCGCCCAGACTGACGGATGCAAGTCGTCCCACCAGCAAATCATCGGCGAAGCGCTTCAGATCGGCTGCGACGGATGGCAACAGCGAGAACTGCATAAGGTCAAATGTATAGAGCTCGCGGATCAGGCGCAGCGCGATACGGCGCGGGGTGCGAGAGTGAGCGGCGAGCGCAAGACGAACTTTGCGAGATTTCATCGCCGCGTCGTTCCCGCTGATCTGTGCGATGACCTCGGGGGACAAATTTCGGTCTTGCATAACGGCGAGGACGAGATCGGCGCTGAGGACCGCAGCGTCGAGTTTCGGCAATGTGTCGCCCGAGGCCGGCTTCAGCGCGATGGATGACTCGATCGAATCCTGTATTTCAGAGTTCATAACATGCCGATCCTGTTGAGGCAGATCACGAACAAAGGTCACTCGAAACAATCAAGATCAACAACTTCAAAAGCTCAAGTCAAAAACGGCGGACAAGAGGGTGCGCCCACATTAAACCGCAACCACACTACACTGCTCTGCGAGCCATCCGAAGTGCACCCTCGACCGGTTCCACGACGTGCGGATTCACTTCCGCACGCGAATCCAGCGTGCGAAGCTCATTGTAAAAAACCTCGCGCACGAGCGGCGCATGACGAAAGACGCCTCCGATCATGGCCACTGGTACGCAAACGGCCTCATTCTTATGGAAGAGACGACAAATTACGACCGCGGCGTTTTGGGCGAGCTCCCTGCCCGCGTTCGTGAGAATCTGAACCGCCAAATCATCTGAACTGTCGGCGACGACGGGGAAAAGAGCGGCGAAGTTAGGAGGCGGAATCGAATTCGCGGCGCGCGCGAGATCCACCAATGAGGTCACGCCCCATGCTTTGAATAAGGCCGTCGCAAATGGCGAATGCGTAAGTTCTTCGGAGCTTTCCCTCAGATCACTAGCACGCAAGATGGCGCTCACCGCAGCGCGACCGATCCAGTGAGCCGAACCCTCGTCGCCGATGGCGAATCCCCAGCCTCCAGCACGGGCCGTCATTCCTTGCCGATCGCGGCCGTAAGCGATGGAACCCGTGCCAGCAATGACAATGACGCCGGGCCCCGTATCGAAGGCGGCTTCAAGCGCGATCTGCATATCGCCAACTACGTCGATGGGCGTGGAAAGAATCTCCGCCAGAGAACTTCTTACGATCTCAGCTAGTTCGGGCCGTGCCGCTCCCGCACCTCCCACGCAAGTGCGTGACACCTCGGCAGGCGCTATGCCGGCGGCGGCACACGCTTGGCGCACCGACTGCTGAAGAGACTGGCGAGCCTCTCCCTCGCCCACGTGAACGATGTTGCTGGGGCCCGCGGTCGCGACCGCGAGCAGGCGCGATTCGTCACCCACCGCGCAGGTGGTTTTTGTACCGCCTCCGTCAATGCCGAGATAATAGGCCACCAATTATTTTTAACACAGATTATTTTTGCTAAAGGCCAGTTGCGGCTTTCATTGCCGCTCTTAGAACTTCGCCGAGCGAGGACTACAAAGTCTCACTCCCACAAAGCGGGCGTTGCTCCCATAATTAGTGCTTGCTCCAGCAAAGCGGCAACATGGGTCTGAGTCATCTCGATTTCGCGATCATCGCGCTTTACCTGGCGGGGATCACTTTATTTGGACTGCGATTCCGCAAGAAGCAGCGCACGCTGCGCGACTACTTTCTGGCCGGACGCGACATTCCCTGGTGGGCGATTGCGTTATCGATCGTTGCCGCGGAAACCAGCACGCTGACCATCATCAGCATCCCTGGGCTCGCGTACGACACTAATCTCACTTTTCTGCAGGTCGTCATGGGATACGTGGTGGGACGAGTGGTCATCAGCTTCGTGCTGCTTCCACAGTACTTTCGCGGCGATCTTTATACTGCCTATGAACTGATTGAACGCCGCTTCGGACGCGGCTTGCGCTCGATGACCGCCGGGTTGTTTCTACTGACCCGGGCCGCGGCGGAAGGCGTGCGGGTATATGCCGTGTCAATCGTCGTGGCAATTGCGTTGGGAACCGGACAGGTTATCTCAATCGCGATTATCACAGCCTTGACCGTGATCTATACCTTCGAAGGCGGCCTCGCCGCGGTCATCTGGACCGATGTGGTTCAAACCGCCATCTACGTAGGTGGGACGCTGATAGGACTGGCGACGATTGTGCATCTCGTACCCGGCGGCTGGAGCGCCATTCATGCAGCGGCAGCCGGAGCGGGCAAGTTGCAAGTGTTCAATTTCAGCACCAGCATTTCGATTCCCTACACCTTCTGGGCGGGATTGATTGGCGGAACGTTCCTTACCACGGCGAGCCATGGAACCGATCAGCTTATTGTGCAGCGGTTGCTGGCAGCGCGAGGACAAAAACAGTCAACGGTAGCGCTGCTTTCCAGCGGCCTCGCCGTTCTATTTCAATTTGCGCTGTTCTTAATTGTAGGAATTATGTTATGGGCGTACTACCGCGTGCCCTCAAAGATGTTCGGCACCCCAGACCGAATTTATCCGACGTTCATTGTCACCCGCATGCCCCACGGAATCTCGGGGCTGCTCATCGCGGCAATCCTGGCTGCAGCCATGTCGAACTTGAGCGCGGCGCTCAATTCGCTCTCCTCTAGCGCAATCATGGACTTCTACGCACAGCTGCGGCCTCAAACGGATGAGAAAACAAAAATGCGCCTCTCGCGGCTTGCGACGCTGGCTTGGGCGCTCGTATTGTTCGGACTGGCTGTGATCGCGTTGCACAAAGTGGGGCGAGTTGTAGAAGTAGGATTGCAAATCGCTTCGGTGGCTTATGGCGCTTTGCTTGGCGTATTTTTACTGGGCGTGCTCACCCGCCGCGCCAATCAGCGTGGGGCCATGGCAGGAATGGCATGCGGATTTGCTGTTGAGCTCTATCTTTGGCTCGGGACACATATCCCATGGACTTGGTGGGTAATGGTGGGCACGACAGTTACGTTCGTAACAGGATGGGTGGTTAGCTTCTTCGTGGACGCGTCGACAAGACAGAAAATTGTTCCCGGTTGATTTGGGGCGCTGAGTTAGAAATAATTCCTGCTTCCGGGGCGAAACAACGTGCTCAAGAATGGGTTCGAGAAGGAATAGTTAGCAGAATCGACGGTGCAAAGTGACGAGAATTCCTGCACTATCGCGATGTGTTTTCGCAGCTCTTGCCTTGTCGCTTTTCCCCGCGCTTTCAATCGCGCAGTCTGGCGCAGCGCCATCTGATGGGGCGCAGTCCCAGGTGCCGTCCCCGACAGAACGTAAAACTCCAGCCCAAACCAAACCCGACGGCGTTCCGGCGTCGACATCCGCTAGCGGTTCAGACTCGCAGGCTCCGACTATGACCATTCGCCAGACCGTGCGGCGCGTGATCGTCGATGTCACGGTACAAGACGCCAATGGAAAGCCAGTGCATGGACTCACAGCGAACGATTTTTCCGTCACCGAAGACAAACAGCCGCAGCGGGTTCTGTCGTTCGATGTCTATGATTTCGACAAGCCGTCGATCTCGCGAGGGCCAAACGCGCCTGCGCTGCCGCCCAATCTTTTCGTGAACGTTCCAATGGTTCCCGAGCGCGGGCCGCTTTACGTGATGCTCTATGATCTAGTGAACACCGGAAACCAAATGTGGGCGACTCCGCAAATTCTCAAATTCATAAGGAGCAAGCCCGCAGGCACCCGCTTCGCAATATTTGTGAATTCCGACGGCCTGTATCTTCTGCAAGGATTTACCGACGACAAAGGCCTTTTGTATGCCGCCTTGGATCCGAATCATCCGAAGCACCATATGCCCAGAGTTTTTTTGTATGCCCGGAACTACGGGGCCGGTAACGCCTGTACAGCGGTAGATGTGCTGACCCACATTGGCAAGTACCTCGACGGCATTCCTGGTCGAAAGAATTTGATCTGGGCATCGGATTTGTTTCCCCTGCCGCTGGGCGCTGAAGAGGGTGATTCCGCATGTCGCGACACTGAGGTTCAGGCCGAGCTTAACGCGCTTGCGCAAGCCCAGGTGGCAATTTTTCCTTTGGACCTGACCGGAGTAGATGTGAATCCCGGAGCCTTAATTAAATATGCAACGGAGGACATCATAGCCTCAGAGACCGGCGGGCGCGCTTTTTATAGCACGAACGACGTGACGGCCGCGCTTGATGATGCGACCGAACAGGGCGCCAACTACTACACTCTCAGCTATGCGCCTCCGAGTGAAATGGATGACGGGAAGTGTCACCGAATCTCGGTGAAACTCGACAAGGGCAACTATCAGCTTTCATACCGTCGCAACTATTGCCGAGTTCCTGAGGTTTCTACTGAGACCGACGAAAATCTTCGCAACGCTGATTCAACGTTCACGGTTCCTCTGCAGGCCGGCGACGTGCTGCAAGCCAACATGAAGTTGGGCGCTCCCATGCTGCATGATCTGGTGTTCTCGGCGCATGTGCGTACTGACGGCGGGCCCGTGGTGGCCACTCCGGCGCAAATGGAGCAGGTGCAGGAACAGGCGGCCTTCTACCGCACGCACCGCAGGAACAAGCCCGCAAAACCGCTGCCCCCGGTGAAGATTCAAACCTACAGCATCGACTATCGCGTGCTCGATCCTCAGTTCAAAGCACGGGCGGAACGCACTGGAAAGCAACCCACGCTCGAGTTCACGGTCGCTGCATTCGATGACGACGGCAGAGTGTTGAACGGAATCGTGAATGACGGCGTGCCGGAAGAATCAACTCAGCCGTCAGAGAACAAAGCTGGACTGAACAAAACTGGATTGTTTCGTATCCGCCAAACGCTGGTGGTCCCGCTCAATGCCAAATCTATACGAGTCGGAGTTCGTGACCGCATGAGCGATCGCATGGGCACACTGGAAGTACCGCTTCCTCTCAAGCCGGAGCCGGTAACCCAGGCGTCGAATCCGGCTCACTAGGCCTTACCTGTCCGGTTTAGGTGGTTCAAGCTTCACCAAGATTCAAAGTCGGTCGCACCTCGCGTATACTCCAACTCCAACGTGCCTGACGGCTCCCATTCTGCGCCCTCGCGTCTTGAGCTATCCCGCGACCTTGGCGTGAGCCACGCGTCGGCGGTGGTCGTCGGCACCATTATCGGTAGCGGAATCTTTCTCGTGCCTGCAGAGATGATGCAGGCTGTGGGCTCGGCGAAACTCGTCTACTTCGCCTGGGTAGTAGGCGGCTTACTCTCATTTTTTGGCGCGCTTACCTACGCCGAACTGGGCGCGATGAAGCCCCAGGCCGGTGGCGAATACGTGTACGTGCGGGACGGATATGGGCCGTTGGCCGGTTTTCTCTACGCGTGGACCTGGTTTGTTATTGCAAAGCCGGGGTCAATCGCAACCGTGGTCACGGGGCTGGTGCGAATCTTGGGAACCTTTTCCGCTTTTTCCTTTTTTTCCGTCAACGTGATACGTACGCCGTTCGCTGTGAATTGGGGACAGATCTTTGCCATTGCCGCCGCCATTCTGATCTCGGCGCTGAACTACCTTGGCGTTAAGAAAGCCGGAGAATTCCAGCTCGTATTTACGCTGCTGAAAGTAGCCATCATTCTTGGAATTGTAGTGATCTGTTTCAGTGGAATGGGCAATGTGCCCGGCCGCGGATGGAGCAACTTTGCCGGCACCTATCTTGGCGCCAGAGGTGGAGTCGCCGGTTTCATGGCAGCGTTGGTCGCCGCGCTGTGGGCCTACGATGGCTGGAACGATCTCAACATGGTGGCCGGCGAAGTCAAACGTCCGGAGCGAAATATTCCGATCGCCTTGATTGCGGGAGTGGCCACCGTGGGTTTGCTTTACGTGCTGGTGAATGCCGGCGTGCAATATGTACTTCCGGCGAGCGCGATCGCGTCCTCTCCACGTCCTGCATCGGATGCCGTGGCCCTGGTTATGGGACGCATGGGCGCCAGCATTGTTTCCGCGGGCATGGCCCTGTCGATGCTGGTCACGCTCAATGGAACCATCATGAGCGGGGCGCGCGTTCCCTTCGCGGTAGCTCGGGATGGATATTTTTTTCGCGCGCTGGCCGAAGTGCATCCGCGCTTTCACACGCCATCGACCGCGATTGTGGTGCAAGCGGTCGTATCGATTCTTCTGCTCCTGCTCGGGGCAAATTTTCGGCAGCTGTTCTCTTTAACAATTTTTGCCGAGTGGCTGTTCTACATGATCGCGGGCAGCACTATTTTTATATTCCGGAAACGCGACCCGCAGGCGAGCCGTCCTTATCGCATGTGGGGCTATCCTTTCGTACCGATCATTTTTGTGGGAGTGGCCGCTGCCCTTCTCTGCTACACGTTTAAAAACGATTGGCCAAACTCAGGATATGGCGTGCTGGTAATCCTGACTGGAATCCCTGTCTTTGCGTACTTCGCACGGCGGAGGAATATACGCGCAGCGTCCAACATTCGCTAGTCTGAACGTAGTCTCGCTTCTCTTCTAGACAGTCGGCTGGCGCTATCGGCGTAGCCTCGGCCCTGCCTTGGCTTTCCGCGTTTTGTTCTGGTTTCGCCGGATCGCAGTCGGTTTTATCCCGCTCAAGGCCGGATCACGCCGCCCACTTCGGGCGATTTCCCCAAACGGCACCATTCAGGTTACCTAAGGTCAAGAGCCGTTGACACGTTTACCCCCTGTCCTATCTCCCGTATTTTTAAAACTCCAAGTCCTGGCGCCTCTCCCCAGCCGGGTCCCAAATGGAGTGATACTGCATGACGACGGCTTACGGCGGATTTCAATTAGGGTTGTTGCCCGAACGCAAGATCAACAAACGGGCAATGGTCACCAGCTACGTGCTGGTGTCGCTGGTTCTGCTCATCGTCATCAACTTTGGATTGATTTTTCCGGAAACGCTGCAGCTTACCCAATATCACATGACGGAGCTGATTCCGACGCCTCCGTTGCGTCCCGAGCCAGCACCGCTCAAGGTGAAGACGGCGAAGGCCAAACTGCTTAACGAAGTGAAGCTACCAGTATTCGAACAACCGAAGCTGGTGGTGCCGCACGAACTGCGTCGTCAAGCCGAGCAATCCGTGGAAGCACCGAAGGTTGTGGTGAATCAATTCACCGCTCCGGAGTTGAAACTCGCGAACGCAACGCGGCCGCAACTCATACATACCGGAGATTTCGGCGGCAGTTCCCAGAAACCCACGGTGAATGCTGCCGTGGAGAAAGTCCAGACTGGCGGTTTTGGAGATCCCAACGGTTTGCAGGGCACGGGACGGCAGGGCGCGAAATTATACGCCGCGTCCACCGGATCGTTTGACATGCCAGCAGGAGCTGGGCAAGGAAACGGGTCGGGTGGGGCAAAAGGAATTAAAGGCACCGTGGCCAGCGCCGATTTCGGCAGCGGCGTTGCCAGCGGCAGCAGCGGCCGCGTGAGTGGCAACGTTGCCACCGGCGGATTTGGTACGGAACAAGTGGTGCACGGTGGACCGAAGATTGCGCAACCGGATTCTGTCGGCGCGAGCACGCCGGTCGAAATCACCTTCAAGCCGAACCCGGTTTATACCGACGAAGCACGCAACATGAAACTTGAAGGCGAAGTGCTTCTCGAAGTGAGTTTTGCCGCGAATGGAACATTGCACGTGAACCGAGTAGTCCGCGGCCTCGGACATGGTTTAGACGAAGCTGCGGTTGCTGCCGCCAACAAAATCCGGTTCAAACCGGCGTTGCACGGTGGTCAGCCAATCGATTCAATGGCAGTCGTTCACGTGACGTTCGCAATGGCGTACTAAAAGTTTTGGCGAAGTAATTTGGAATTGGTAGTGAAACTCGAGCCCGTGAAACCGGGCCACAGACACTGGGTTTGAGAAGGATGGAGAAAAGCGTTATGCGCAACTGGAAAGTAATATTCACCGCCGCCCTGCTGGCTTCAATGAGCGCAGCCGCACAGCAAAGTGCAGATTCGCAGCCGTCCGCGCCGCTCGCGACGCAGGCCGCACAACAGTCACAGCAGGCTGCCTCCACCGCGGTAGCGTCGCCGGCACAAGCACCCGCCGTTGCGCCTGCGCCCACCACCATGGACCAGGTCGCCACTCTTTTCATTGAGCGGGAGCACGCCCTGATCAAGATGCTCTCTACCCGCACGCCAGTGGTCGAGACTTATCTGCAGAATCTGACGGCCGATCCGCAACTCGGCCCCGTGCCCAGCGGGGATCACTATTTCCTTGGCCGCATGGACATGGGCGAAAGCGCCGATCGCAAGGATTATCTGAAGGAAGAAAACACAAGCATGCAGACCCGCCTCATGGGCGGCTTCCAAAAGCTCTTCAAGGTGCAGTATCAACCGCTCGGCTTCTCCTGGATGGTTTACGCCGACCACACCGACTTCGATCGCGACCACTATGCCTTTACCTACGTGCGCCGCGAATTTCTGGGCGACGTGCGCTGCTTAGTGTTTGACGTCACTCCCAAGAAAAACTCCGGCCGAGGCCGCTTCCTGGGCCGCATTTGGGTGGAAGATCAGGGATTCAACATCGTTCGTCTCAACGGCACCTATGCTCCAGCGCCGCGCAATGGAGCTTTCTTTCACATGGACAGCTGGCGCCTGAATCTGATTCCTGGGTATTGGGTTCCCTCTTACATCTACAGTGAAGAAGGCGACTTCAGTGCGGGCGTGAAGAACAAGGAAGCCTTCAAAGCTCAGACCCGCATCTGGGGATACGACCTGAAGAAGGGCGGCAAGGACGACGAACTCACGCAGATCCGCGTAGACAGCGTGACCGACGAAACCCCAACCACGCAGGACGCTTCCCCGCTGCAGGCTGAGCGTGTATGGCAGCAGCAAGCAGAAGACAACGTCATCGATCGCCTCACGGCGGGCGGATTGCTCGCTCCCGAGGGCGATGTCGATCACATTCTGCAAACGGTTGTGAATAACCTGGAAGTCACCAACAATATTGATCTGCCACGCCCGGTACGTACGCGCGTGTTGCTCACTTCTCCGCTGGAAACCTTCAGCGTGGGGAACACCATTGTCATCAGCCGCGGTCTGGTAGACGTGCTTCCGGACGAGGCCAGTCTGGCCGCTGTGCTGGCGCACGAACTGGCGCACATCGTGCTCGGGCATAACCTGGGCAGCAAGTTTGCCTTTAACGATCGCATGTTGTTCAACGACGACTCCACTTATCAGAACCTGGGATTCAAACACATTCCAGAAGAAGAACAAGCTGCCGACAAAAAGGCTATTGAGATTCTGAAGAACTCACCCTACGCACAGAAACTGGACAATGTGGGCTTGTTCCTCAAGGCATTGCAAGTGCGGGCTCCGCAACTGAACGCGCTGTTAACCACGCACCTCGGCAATCCTCTTGCGGAAGGTGGAAATGTAACCCGTCTGTCCGCTCTGGCCTCACAAGGCCCGGCTCTCGACAACCTCAAACTGGATCAGATCGCGGCTCTGCCCCTGGGAGGACGCGTAAAGGTCAATCCTTGGGACGACAAGGCAGAAATGGTGAAGACGGCTCCGGTCGCCATCACCTCGGCACGCGACAAAATGCCGTTCGAGGTCACGCCTTTCTTCCCGCGTTTAGCGCGTTACGGTGCGAACGCGGCTCCAGCTGCGGCGCCGACTACGGCTGCCTCTAACTCGGGCAGCGGCAACTGATTGAGCACGCTATGGGAAGGCACGGATTTGGCCGTGCCTCTCAACCAGAGCAAAGCATGAGTTTTACCTTACGAACGGCGCAGCTATAGCGATAGCAAGTTGAAGTAAGACGCAGGCCGGGATCCGGAACTTCCTTCCGGGACACCCGGCCTTCGTTCTTTAAACGAGAGACTGCAAGGTCGGAGGCGCAGAGAGCGAAAGCGTTCACCGCCAGCCTCGAGCACGGTTAAGCTGTGCTATCGATCAGTTTCCTTGTATCTGAAGAGCGGTTTAGCGCGGGGCAGGCCGTTCGCCTTGTCGTTATATTCGGCCAACCTTTCCCTAACTGCCTAGCGAAGTTTCGCGTTCCGCTCACGGCGCGTAAGGCGGCAACAATCGAACCAACAATGCAAGCGCCAGCCAGCAAAACCACAGCGCTAAAGGAAAGACCACTCAGCACCCCAAATGTGATTTCGAGCATTTTGTACCTCCGGTTGTTTGTTCGGCGTTTCCTTCAATCTTGTTTTCTTCCAGTGGCGGCACATTCGCTTCAACCTTCATGTGAACTTGCGATCTGCATCGCCGCACCAATTCAATCGCAGTGCCGCCGCTGTATTACTGTTAGTAACATTTGCGACCACCCGAGGAGGTAAAGGATTGTCGCGCGAGGTAAAAGTCTGTAACGGAAGGGGTTGATCTCAGCGGAGTAAGGGTGCGCCAACGCCTGGCCGCGTTCGCGCCGGCGACCTATTGGGTCGTCTGGAACTCCATGTTTTCATCGACCGAAAGCTCCGCCGGCGTGCCCGAAGCGTTGTCTCCGCTTCTGGTAGCAATCACGCGAAAGCCACTGGAATTGATCTCGACCGCGTAGACGTAAGGAGGACGTTGCCGTGCAACACTGACGTAGTTCGCCGAAATCAGGTCGTCCAGTGAAACATACTTGCCTTCGCTGGCAAAGTGACGCCGCTCGGCTTGGGCGATGTTCACCAGATCGCTCTTCACGCCGGTCATATTGATCGCGGCCTGCGGCGTCGGCGCACCGGCGATCGCGGAGGTGCTCTGGGCCTGCCGGGAATAAATGTACATGCCAATTCCAAGCACAATTACGACGCTGAGAAAACCAAACACGCGACTCATGGCAGTCCTCCCCAGAAGCAATTCCAACGCGAAACTGTAATACGGACAAGTAACCAAAGGGCCAATGACCTGCTTATCCTCCCCGTGTTTGCCGAATGAAACCGATAGCCGCGCACTCTTGAAGGACTAAAATCGAGTCTTGGACTTTTTGGGGTTGAACTTTTTTGTGAGGAGCATTATGGTCGCTGCGCCAGATTCGATTCATCCCAATGACTATGCTGAAATAGCGCGACGACCGCTGCAGGCTGAGCGCTGTGCGCTGGTCGTTATCGATATCCAGCAGAAACTGCTGCCGCCGATTTTTCAGAAAGAACAACTGGTACGGAATGCGCAGCTTTTGATTCGGGCGGCTGGCATTCTGAAGATGCCCGTGCTGGTTAGTACGCAGTATGCCAAGGGGCTCGGGGAAACCGTTCCGGAAGTTGCCGCGCTGTTGCCAGGAACGGACGCGATCGACAAGACATTCTTTTCCTGCTTCGCTAGCGACATTTTTTGCAGCGCGATCCACCAATTGCCGCGTGACCGCAACATCCTGCTGCTGTGTGGTATGGAGAGCCACATCTGCGTGACCCAGACGGCGCTGGGCGCGCTGCGCGAGGGTTACGTAGTACATGTGGCGTCAGACGCAGTCAGTTCTCGAACGGAGTGGAACTGGAAAATTGGGCTGGAGCGCATGCGGGCCGCCGGGGCGGTGATTTCGTCGACCGAAATGATGATCTACGAACTCATGCGATCGTCATCCTCAGCCGCATTCAAGGAGTTGTTACTGCATTTGCGGGGATAATAACTGAGCAACGCTACGCCTCTTTCTTCTTTACCCGCACCACCGTGATCTTCGCGAAGCCTTCATCGAAGGCCGGAGGCTTCAACTTGGCCGCCATGCGGCGCATCACATCCTCCGGAACTACGCGATCACGGCGCTGGTGGCGTTCCACGCATACCTCGAGTGGAACATCGAAAAACACGGCGTGCACTTCGTAGTTGTAATCCTTGGCGAGCTTGATCCAGTGCTGGCGCTCCTGCGGAGTGAGATTGGTGGCGTCGACATAATTCATGGGACGCCTTGCGATAAGCCGCGCTTTGAGCATGGAGCGCAGGTTGGAGAATACGAGGTCCTGAAAGCGCTGCTCACGCACGTCATCGAAGAGAAGAGAGCGGACCATATCGGTTGAGAGCGGGACCACATTGTGGCGCTTGAACCAGGAACTTTTCCCGGAACCGGGAAGACCGATGGCGAGCACGACGATGCCTTTCGGCGGACGCGGCGCGACTGCGGGCACTACTGCGGGAACACGCGGCGCACGCGGCGGGGCCTGGACCTCAGGCTCGACTATTTCGGGAGTCGCTTCTTCGCCTTCTGCTTCTGATGCTTCTTCAATTGGCTGACTCGGCAGATCCGGAATGATGCCTTTCGCGGCGGCGGGGCTGAAGGCTTGAGCGACGGCTTGCTCGCGACCGCGCCCACCACGCCCGCGTCCACCGCGGCGACGGCGCCCACGCCCGCGCTGGCCACCCACGCTTGAAGGCTGCTGGCGCGTTTGGGCGCTGGCGCTGGCGGATTCCTCGTTTGCCGGCTGCGAGTCAAACTTCGGTTCAGAGGCGGCCGCTATCTCATCGTCGTTGTGGCTCGCTTCGAAATGGCTGGAATCAGGTTCCGACGACTCGGCACGCTTCGGCTCTTGGGTTGGGCTGGGAGCTTGCTCTGCATCGAAATAGGCCGGCTGCAGTGGCGGAGGCGCCGGCTGACTTCCCGGTTCTGGGGCTTTCTTCTTGCGGCGCTGTAATCGATCTTTCATCCATTTACGCATGTTCAGGCTTGTAACACAGATGACCAGATGGGGGCAATTGGCATCGGCCGGATGTGCACTGGCCAGGTGTGCACCAGCGATGATAGCGAAAGAACCGCAGTGCGACTTTTTCTCATCCCTTTTAGAATGGAAAGTATGGCGAGTGCGATTCCAGTTTCCATTCAAGGTCAGAAATATATTTCCCTGACCACGTTTCGCAAAAGCGGAGTGGGCGTCGCGACGCCGGTGTGGTTCGGAGAAGAAGCCGGCAAACTTTATGTAATGACACGGAGCGACATGGGCAAGACGAAACGGATTCGCAACAATCCGCAGGTGCGCGTCGCGCCCTGCACCATCCGCGGAATCGTAACCGGTGCGGAGATTGCGGCGACTGCGCGCATTTTGCCTCCGGAGCAACATGCGCGGGCGCGGCAGGCGATCAATCGCAAGTATTGGGCGGCCCGCATTCCGCTGTTGTGGTGGCGAACAGATACGTATATTGAGATCAGTTTTGACTAGCTGCGGCGATAAGATTCAGTTCGGGCGTCCCTCCAGTACGCATTCCCCCGCCTAATCGTCGCACGCCGTCCATGGAACTGGCGGGCTCTTGTCAGCGGTCCCTTCACGGATCCGTTTCACCGGCAATGACAACTTTTACATATTTGTCACCTTTGCGTATATGTGACATTACTGTATAGTAATGTCATTCGTGCGAAAGGGTGGGGCATGGAACTCGAAACCAGGTTGCGGATCAATCAAAATGGCCGAGTTGTGATTCCCGCTCCCTTTCGCAAAGCGCTCGGCATCCGCCCTGGCGACGAGGTTCTACTGCGCTTCGAGGAAAACGAACTGCGAATTACAACCATGAAACGCCGCATCGAGCGCGCGCAAAAGCATGCCCGGCAGTATGTGAAGTCTGGCGTGTCGCTGGTTGACGAATTGCTCGCCGAGCGGCGAGAGGCTGCCAAGCGTGAATAGGGTCGTAGTGGATTCGTCCGTCCTGCTCGCGGTAATTCATCAGGAGCGGGGCTCGGAGAAAGTCACGCCGGAGTTCCTGACGCGGGCCGTCATCAGCACGGTCAACCTGGCCGAGGTGCAGAGCAAGCTGGTGAGTTCTGGATGGCCCTCCAGTATCGCGTGGGCGGACGCGACCGGCTCTGTCCGAGAGGTGATCCCCTTCACCGCCGAACACGCCCGGGCTGCGGGCAGCATGATCACCCAAACTCGCGCCCTGGGCTTGTCGCTCGGAGATCGCGCCTGTCTGGCGCTCGGCCTGACGCTACGAACACCGGTTTACACTGCGGATCGCTCGTGGAAAAGCCTAAAGCTAGGTGTTCGAATCCACACCATCCGGTGAGCAGCACGGATTCGGAGCACCGCCGGAGCGCTGAGCAGGGACGTAAACCACACAACCACCGCGACGGCGGCGCCATCTCGCGCGCTCAGCAGATTCGCGGCAACTGCTCCCCGCTCAGCATGTCGACCACCCGGTTTCCGCCGATGCGGCTATGTAATACAACTGTGCCGCCGGGCGTTTCCTGGACGCTTCCTACGTGAGTTGAACCTTGCGACACAGGAATTTTATTCAGGACCTGCAGCGCAGCGTCGAGTTGCGCGTTGGGAATGAATACTGCGAATCGCCCTTCATTGGCGACATAGAGCGGATCGAGGCCAAGAATTTCGCAGGCACTCTGCACCGTCTCCTGCACCGGAATGAGAGTTTCTTCCAGCTTGATGCAGATATTCCGGTCGGAAGCAATCTCGTTCAGGGTTGTGGCCAGGCCACCTCGGGTCAGGTCGCGAAGGCAATGGATTTCGATGCCGGCATCGAGTAGCGCTTCAACCGCAGGCCACACCGAGGCGGTTTCGCTCAAAATGGGCGATTCGAATTCGAGGCCTTCACGGACCGAGAGAATCGCAATACCGTGTCGACCAAGGTCGCCACTGACGATGACGGCGTCGCCCACTTGAACCGAGCCTGGCCCGATTGTGTTTTTGACATTCGATTCGATCAGGCCGATGCCGGAAGTATTAACGAAAATGCCGTCGCCTTTTCCTTTATCGACAACTTTCGTATCGCCGGTTACCAATTGGACGCCAGCCGTGGCTGCGGCCTGTTGCATGGAGGCAACTACTGTGCGCAGCGTTTCCATGGCGAGACCTTCTTCCAGAATGAATCCCGCGCTTAGGTAGAGCGGACGCGCGCCGCACATGGCAAGATCGTTAACCGTGCCGTAGATGGCGAGATCGCCGATATTTCCGCCGGGAAAAATCAGCGGGCGCACCACAAAAGAATCAGTAGTGAAAGCAAGCCGCGATCCGTTTACCGGCAGAACCGCGCCATCGTGGCGCTGTTCGAGCATGGGATTGCCGAAGGCCGGCAGAAAAATCTTTTCGATGAGTTGATGAGTCAGCCGCCCGCCGCCCCCGTGCGCCAGAACAATGCGATCGTCAGCGACTCGGGGTACCGGACAGCTCAAGTTGAATTCGGTCATTCGGTTGCCGTCTGCCATAGTGATAATACGCTGCGCACGCACCCTCGGATGAAACCATAGGAGCGCCGAGCGGATTTTCCGGCGTGCACTTCACCGCAAACGCCGGACACTCGTGAGGCTTCTTGATGCCTTGCAGAATCAGGCCGCTAATGCACTCGGGAGACTCGCCGGCGGGCTCCGCCGACGAAGGATAGCGCCGGTTGGCGTCGTACTTCTGGAAGCGCCCGCGCAACTGAAATCCGCTGACAGGGATTTCGCCCAATCCCCGCCACTGGCGGTTGACCACTTCAAACACTTCCGCAATCCGTGCCTGCGCAGGACGATTCCCTTCTCGGCGGGTCGCGCGAGCATACTGGTTCTCCACTTCGTGGCGGCCTTCTTCCAGTTGGCTGACCGTCATCAGAATTCCATCCAGGATATCGAGTGGCTCGAAACCCGTGACTACGATGGGAACTTTATAGCGTTCTGCTATGGGGAAGTATTCTTCGTAGCCCATAATCGTGCATACATGTCCAGCCGCCAGAAACCCTTGCACAACGCAGTTTTCCGAGGAGAGCAGTGCTTCCATGGCGGGAGGAACCAGCACATGAGAGACCAGCAGCGAGAAGTTCTCAATGTGATCGTGGTCGGCCTGCCATGCGGCCATGGCATTTGCGGGCGCGGTGGTCTCGAACCCAACGGCAAAGAATACAACTTGGCGGTCGGGCATGTTCTTTGCGATTTTCAGCGCATCGAGCGGCGAATAAACGATGCGAACATCGGCGCCTTCCGCCTTGGCATCGAACAGGCTTTTCGAAGAGCCAGGCACACGCAACATGTCGCCGAAAGAACAGAAAATCACTTCCGGGCGCTGAGCAATAGCCACAGCCTTGTCGATCAAATCAATGGGAGTGACACAAACCGGGCAACCGGGACCGTGAACCAGCGTGATCTGCCGCGGTAACAGATCCTCCAAGCCGCACTTGACGATCGTGTGAGTCTGGCCGCCACAGATTTCCATGATCGTCCACGGTCGGCTTACCTTTTTCCAGATCTGCTGCGCGAGTTGCTCGGCAGCTTTTTGATCGCGATATTCACTGAGGAATTTCACCGAGTTCCTCCTTCAGCCCGCCCAACTCTTCCAGGTATTGGAAGACGCGCTTCGCTTCGTCCTCGTCAATCACGCTGATGGCGAAGCCGACATGGACCAGAACGTATTTCCCGACTTCTGCTTCCGGAACATACGCCAAATTAATTTCTTTGCGGATGCCGCCGAAATCCACACGGCCGCGGCGAAAAGCGATGTCGCCGTCGTCCATGATTTCAACCACGCGACCCGGAACTGCCAGACACATTGTGGAACCTCCTTCGCAAGGCTGAGCAGTTGCTCGGAAATCTGAGATCTATATCTTGATCTTGCTCATTGCCGCCCGCTCATTACTACTTGTCCCAGCGCGATGCCGCCGTCGTTCGGAGGAACCTGCTGGTGCGTATAAACATCGAATCCTCGGGACTCCAGCGCGGCGGCCGCATGCTCGGTCAGATAACGGTTCTGAAAAACTCCGCCGCTGAACACGATTTGCTTTAGTCCGGCCTTGGCGGCGACCTCCAGAATCCAGTTCACGAGTGCGTTGTGAAAACGCGCAGCAATCACAGGAACGGCAACTCCAGCGCGCTTGTCCGCTATCACAGCCACAATTAAAGGACCCCAATCCCCGCTTTTTAGAGGATACGCCTCTTCGATGCGCAATGGACCGATTTCGTTTTCGAGCAGCATAGCGGCCTGACCCTCAAAACGGTTCTGTCGGGCGACGCCGACCAAGGACGCCACGGCATCGAATAGCCGCCCCACGCTGGTTGTCGGAACAACGTTAATGCCTCGCTCGAGCATGTAAATTACTCTTGCATCTGCGACAGCGTTCCCGGTGGATTCAAGGAAAACTGAGTCGCGTCCGAGGGCCGCGTACACCAGGCTTGCGGCCGAACGCCAGCCCTCGCGCACCGCAGCATCGCCTCCCGGCAGGCCAAAAGGCCTCAAGTGCGCGATGCGCTCGAACTGATTGTCTTCCACATGGAAAAATTCTCCGCCCCAAATTGCGCCGTCAAGGCCATATCCTGTGCCATCCCAGGAAACGCCGAGGTAAGCTCCGCGAGCATTGTTTTCTGCAGCACACGCGGCCACGTGGGCCTGATGATGCTGCACGCGGATCAGCGGAAGCCCCGACTTCTCCGCCCATTGAGTCGAAGCGTAGTCGGGATGAAGATCGCAGGCGACGACCTCCGGCTTGAAACTGTAAAGGCGGCAGAGGTCGTCAATCGCCCTCTCGAATGCTTGGCGGGCTTCCACCGTTTCGAGATCGCCAATGTGCTGGCTGAGAAATACATCCTCGCCCACCCCAATGGCTACCGTGTTCTTGAGATGGCCGCCGACCGCAAGCACAGGCGGCAGGTTCTGCCCGACATGAATCCCCAGCGGAGCGAACCCACGGGCGCGGCGCAAAATTCCGGCGCGCCCGCGCGTGAGGCGAACAACCGAATCGTCACAGGCACGCACAATCGGCCGGTCATGCATCAGGAAATGATCGGCAATATCTTTGAGGCGGACGACGGCTTCGTCATTGGCAATAGCGATGGGTTCGTCGCTGCGGTTGCCACTGGTGGCGATTAAGGGAAATCGGCACTCCTGCATCAACAGATGATGCAGCGGAGAGTACGGCAGCATGACTCCGAGATAGGGAGAGCAATGCGCGACATTCGGCGCAATGTCAGTGCCGCCCTTGGGCCGTAATAGCACGATGGGCGCGGCCTGCGACTCCAGAAGCTGAACTTCAGCGGGCGAGATCTCGCAGTAACTGCGCGCCATTTCGAGCGACGGCATCATGAGCGCGAAGGGCTTTTCCTCGCGATGTTTGCGCTGCCGCAGACGGGCGACGGCATCCCGATTGCGCGCGTCCGCAAGAAGCTGAAACCCTCCAATACCTTTCAGAGCTACAATTTCGCCTTGAAGCAAGGCCTCGGCCGCGTCTTCGATTGTGCCGTCAAGTTTCGGACCACAGATAGGGCACGCATTAGGCTGGGCGTGAAACCGGCGATTCGACGGATTCTGATATTCCTCGCGACACGCAGGACATAAAACAAAATCCCGCATCGTAGTATTGGGCCGGTCGTACGGAATATCGACAACGATGGTGTAACGGGGGCCGCAATTCGTGCAGTTGGTGAAAGGATATTCGAAGCGGCGATTGGCAGGATTGAATAGTTCCTCGCGGCAATCATTACAAGTGGCCAAATCAGGGAGAACGTTGACGGTTTTGCCGGAGTCGTGGTCGCTTGCAAGGATTTCAAAGCGCGTCGAGCCTTTCGCAGTAAGCCACGCGGATTCGCGTACCGTCACCACTGAAGCTTTTGGCCGCTCCTGCTCCAATCTCTTTTCAAAGCGGCTCAATTGTTCGGAGGGACCTTCAACTTCGACCACAAGACCCGCGGACGAATTCAGCACCCATCCCGTCAGTGACAATTCCGTGGCCAGGCGATAAACGAATGGACGGAATCCGACTCCTTGAACGGCTCCCCGCAAAGTGATGCGCAGACGCTGCGTCGCAGGTTTTGCCGTCAGAGTCTTTGCCGTGAGGGTCATGGAGGAAACAACCGCTATCCTGATTCTACGGCTTGTGGCAATCTACGAGGCGTTTGCGGCCATCGTAACCCTGAACCGGCGCGCTTAGGTCCGTCCGTAAGAGGTTCAAGGCCGAGATTACCGAGAGAAGAAAACTTCCGTCCCGCCTCGAGCGCGGCCACTCTCGCTGGACACGCTGCGGCAATTTCTCCTGACCGGCAACTTACTTAGCCGCGAATCGTCAGCACTGGGCAATGCGCTCCGGCAATCACGTGATGTGCTGTGGACCATGGAAGATGGGTGTTCCCAGCCTCGGCAGCTCGGGCTCCCAGCACGATCAGGTCGGCTTCGAGTTTCGACGCGATCTTTAGGATGCGGTCTGAAGGGAAACCAAATTCAACGACCGTATCCGGCCGATATTGCAGCAACGTATTTTCCGGAATCAAATTTCGCAACCTGCCGAGCTCATCTTCAATAGGAGTGGTACGGCTGCCGCGCTGTCTGTAGTTTTCGGTAACATGGAGCAGGGTGAGGCGCGACTGGAATTCTTCTGCGAGCGAGACCGCATGTTTGGCGATGCGGGACGAGTTCGGCGCAAAGTTGGTGGCGAACACGATCTGTCGCAAATCCAGGTCCAGAGGAGAAAGATCATTACCAGAATTTGCGGACAGTTTCGCGCGACCGCAAACTTTTGGTCCAACGGTGAGTACAGGGCAGAGCGCGTGGCGCAGAATGTTTTCGGCCACGGAGCCGAGCAGTAACTTGCCCAGGCCGGTGCGGCCATGGGTTCCCAGAACAATGACATCGATCCGGTTTTCTTCAACGATTTCCGCCAGATTCTCCCAGATCCCTCCGTGAGGCACGTAGTCGCGGTGTGGAATTCCTCGGAGGCGGCTAGAAATCTGACTGAGTTTTTCTTTGGCCTGGCTTCGAGCGTCTTCATAGAGTGCGCTCAAACCAACATAGTCCACGCCTCCGGTCATGGCGACGATGTTGACGTCAGAAAGCACATGAGCGGTGTGCAGCGTGCTGCCGAAGTGGCGGCAAAGGGCTATGGCGTAGGGACGGGCCGATTCCGACGTGAACGAAAAGTCGGTAGCAAACAGCACATTCTTAACGGACAATGCCGCAGAGGTTTTAGGGGAAACGACGGCGGCTGCGTTTTTCTCTTCTTCGAGTCGAGCTTCAACGAGTGCCATAGAACACCTCCTGCACCCGTCTTAAGGATTACGCTCCTTGCGGGATTGCGGTATGCCCGCTATCACCTGATTTTGTGATTCCAATCACACACTCGTCGTTCAGAAAAATCGATCGGCACGAAGCGATCGTTTTTCAAATGGTAAAAGCACTCTGTGCTACCGAAGGATGCAGCCACTTAATTCTTTCGCAATATTCGTAAAGTCCAGCGCGAAAATTGGGATGGGCAATATCAATCAGCGCCTTGGCCCGTTCGCGAACCGACTTGCCGTGCAGGTACGCAACTCCGTATTCAGTCACCACATAGCGAACAAGTCCGCGCGAAGTGACCACTCCCGCGCCGGAATCAAGCGCGGGCACAATTCGCGAGATGGTGCCTTGTTTCGCGGTAGACGAGATCGCGATGATAGGCTTGCCGCCTTTGGATCGCGAAGCGCCGCGCAGAAAATCCACTTGTCCGCCAATCCCGCTGTAAAACTGATTGCCAATAGAGTCGGAACAGACCTGCCCCGTGAGATCGACCTGCAGAGCTGAATTGACCGCAACCATGTTGTCGTTGCGGCCGATAAGCGCGGGATCGTTGGTGTACGCGGTGGGATGAAATTCGAAAATGGGATTATTGTCGACGAACTCAAAAAGCCGCTTGGTACCCAGCGCAAATCCCAGGATAATTTTGCGTGGCTTGAAATTCTTGCGGGCTCCCGTCAGCACTCCGGCCTCGATCAGCGGGATCACACCATCCGATACGAGTTCACTGTGAACTCCCAAATCCTTCCGATCCATCAGCATGGGCAACACCGCGTCCGGAATCCCTCCAATGCCGGTTTGCAGCACTGCACCGTCTTCGATAAGGCCAGCGACGTTGCGGGCGATGGCGATTTGCAGGTCCGTCACTACCGGTTTCGCCAGAGCACATAACGGACGCGAAGATTCGACCACGGCGTCGATATCGTTCACATGAATGAAGCTGTCGCCATAGGTGCGCGGCATGTGGTCGTTGATTTGTGCCACGACGTAACGCGCGCACTTGGCGGCCGTTAGGGTGGTATCGACCCCGACCCCAAAGCTGCAGAAACCATGCGAATCCGGCGGGGAAACTTCGATCAGGGCTACGTCGATCGGCATTTCGCCGCTCTCGAAGAGGCCCTCAATCTCGCTGAGGTAAATCGGAGTGTAATCGGCGCGGCCGTCATTCACCGCTGCCCGCACATTGGCGCCGATAAACATGGCGTTATGGCGGAAGTGTCCGGCCATCTCAGGCGCTACGTAAGGAGCGCACCCCATGGTCATCATGTGCACGATTTCCACGTCGTGCAACTCAGCGGCGCGCCGCATCAGCGCTTCCACTAAGGTCTCCGGCTCGGCGCAGCCGGGCTGAATATAGACTCGCATCCCCGACTGCACGCAGCGCAGTGCGTCGTCAGCTGTTTTTAGCCGTTGCTTGTAATCCGTTTCCCACGACATCGACATCGTTGCTCCCGCGGCACGCTTGGTTCCGCACCTCGCGGGCGATCTCTTGCTCGTACCCCACAGAGGCATAATAAATCGCCCGATCAAAAAACATCTCCAACATTCGAAACAGTTCCAGTTCACCCATAATTTCGATCGCGCGATCCAGCATGTCTTCGCGCTGCAGGAACTCCAACAGATTTTCTTTGGTGAACACGATGGCCTGGATCACCTCACTGAGCGGCACTTTCTGCTGAGCGCGCCGCATTCCGATCTCGCAGTAACGGCGCTCGATGTCCAGTTCGTTCTTGCCCAGCAGCCACTCCCCCAGATGGCGATAAATCTCATACACCCGCTCTCTCAACTCGAGGGCAGACACGTCACTAAAGTGCGTGACCTGGCCGCTGGATTGAACTTTTTGTTCGAGTCCTGCCGCCAATGCATCGGCGTGCGATTCAATCAGACGCACCAGCCTGTAGGAGAACATCATAGGCGTCCTTCGCCATCTGCAGACATTGGACGTTGCGCAAGCAGGCAACGTCAGACTCCAATTTTCATGCCCGCGTCGTGATTACTCCAACCCTCGACGGGCATTTTGTCGCTCTCAACAGTAGGTTCCAGGGTTTGCGGGACGCTGAGAGCGCGCGAAATCATGCAGGATGCCTTCGTCTTTCGCAGAAGGTTCAGCCCAACTGCGCAGTCCTCGACTGAACTCACCGTCAATCGCGGACGAATCAGGATTTCGCTGAAATTGCATCCCGTATTTCGGTGACGGCGGACACTGCCTTCAATCTCCACTTCCAGGTCGGTATAATCAAACTTCGCCGCCCGCGCGACTTCGTGAAAGGTCGTGGTAAAACACCCGGCCAGGGCACAGAGCATTAATTGTTCCGCAGTCCACCTGCCCTGCAACCCTCCCACTTCGACCGCCTCCGAGAAGTGAATCGTGTTGGGCGAAGACTCGCATTTTGCCAGTCCGGTGCGGCCTGAAGTCCACCAGGCCGAGACGCGATAGGTATATTCTGCAGGCATTTTAGACTCCTGGCGCTCCCCGCGTCGCCACTCCCCACCTTTTAAGAAGTGAGAGTAAAGATCACGGTAATTGTGGTCTCAACCTCTACCGGTTGCCCATTCAAAAGATATGGTTTATAGCGCCATTTTGTCACCGCAGCGATCGCCGCGGGCACCAACATGGGATGGCCGCTGACCAACTGCAGGTTCTGGATTAGTCCTTTGCTGTCGATGACGGCGCTCAGTACGACTTCTCCCTGTACCCGGGCTGCTTTCGCCAAAGTCGGATAAACAGGCTCTTCCCGATGAATGCACATCCCTTTCGTGACACCGGCAGAGATGCGAATGCGCTGGGGCGTGGCCGGAACAAACTTAGGAACCGCGGACAGGCTGGACGTTGAACTGATGACGCTGCCAATCACGCCTCCCATTTGTCCGCCGGGAATGCCACCCGGAACTCCTCCCACTACTCCACCAGTCGCCGCCATCGGCGGTGGCGCCACATCTTCCCTGATCATCTGGATTTTTTGCGGAATCTTTGTGGGTGTGCGCAACTCGCCATTGTTGAGCACATCGGTCTGAATCTGCCGGACCACCCTCTGCACCTCAGCCGCTGCCGGAGGTGGGGGAGGTGGGGGAGGCGCCGGGGCTACCAGGAATGTCAGTAATTGTGCAGTGGGCAGTTGCTCAGTGAATGCCAGTGGGATCACCAGCATCACGAGAATGACCAGAATATTAATGATGAACGATGTAGTCGTAGCAAAGAACTTCCGCTTCCTTTGCGGCCCAAATTCCAGCAGGCAGTCTGAAAACATGGGTCTCGGCGGCAGCGGTTTTCCCCAGACGAGCTCTGAATTTGGCACGACCGCAGCGGTCGCGCGGCTTTTTGGCTTTGTTTCTTTGACTTCTGGTTCGTGGATTTCGATTGTGCTCATCGGAAACCTCCCTGCCTCGCCCTTCCCGAACTATCTTCTCCGGCCGGATGTGCACGGCCTGTGAGGCCCGAACTCCGGTCTTCCCAACTCACATCCTCTATGAAGCTGTAAACCAGGCAAATGGCCGTCATCACGATTCTTAGTGATCTCAATCACAATTTTGCGGTTATGGCGGGGCCAAAGGTAACCATCGGCAGCTCGACCTGATCAGATGAGCGGGTTGACGGGTTTTCACTTCGCAATTCGCATAGGAACCTCGGTCTTTCTTCTTGGATCTCCTCTACTCGAACATTTGGTCCCCACCAATCGCCGCTTTGAGACAGAATGGAACACGTGAAGGAAATCGACTCGGCGGACACACTCGGCGCTGCACCAAGCCGGTTGCAGCGCTTTTCTTACGGATGGCGGGCGCTCCGGCATCGCAACTTCCGGTTATTTTTTGCCGGACAGAGCATTTCCCTTATCGGCACCTGGATGACTCGGGTCGCCACCAGTTGGCTGATCTATCGGCTGACAGGGTCGGCTTTGCTTCTTGGCCTGGTGAGCTTTGCTGGACAGATTCCGACTTTCCTGCTGGCCCCGTTTGCCGGAGTGCTCGTCGACCGGCTGAATCGCCGCAAGATGCTGGTCTGGACGCAGACCTTGGCGGCGGTTCAGTCCCTTGCCCTCGCCGGATTAACGCTAGCTAAGATTATTAATGTCCATGAAGTTCTTGCGTTGAGCGTGATGCAAGGGCTAATCAATGCCTTCGACATGCCGGGACGACAATCTTTTCTGATCCAGATGGTCGAGGACAAACAGGATCTCGGCAACGCCATCGCGCTCAATTCTTCTATGGTCAATATCGCCCGATTAATCGGCCCAGCTCTGGCCGGAATCGTCATTGGCTCGGTGGGCGAAGGATATTGTTTTCTGATCGACGGCATCAGCTACTTGGCAGTGATCGCCTCGCTGCTGATGATGCGTGTGCAAGTCATCGAAGCAAAACCATCGCGCGCGTCCATGCTGCAGCAACTGAAAGAGGGTTGGACGTACGTGATCGGCTTTCCACCGATTCGCACTATTCTTTCGCTCTTTGCATTGATCAGCCTGATGGGCATGCCCTTCATGGTACTGATGCCCATCTTCGCCGCCAAAGTTCTGCACGGCGGTCCGCATACACTCGGGTTTTTACTAGGAGCGTCGGGCGTGGGCGCCTTGATCTCCGCCATATCGCTGGCATTGCGAAGAACGGTGCGCGGGCTGACCAGCATGATTCAGATTTCGGCGGCGCTGTTTGGCGTGGGTTTGATCTCTTTTGGTCTATCGCGATTTCTGCCGCTATCCCTCTTCCTGATGCTCATCGTAGGCTTTGGCATGATGCAGGGTATGGCCGCGAGCAACACGGTCATTCAAACCTTGGTTCCAGAAGACAAGCGCGGCCGGGTGATGAGCTACTACACCATGGCATTCGTGGGTATGGCGCCTTTCGGCAGTCTGCTCGCCGGATGGCTAGCCCACCGCTTCGGCGCGCCCCACGCGGTCATGATCACCGGAGCATTTTGCGTCGCAGGATCGGCATGGTTCACCACGCAGTTGAAATCGATCCGCAAAGTCATGCGTCCGATTTATATCGAACTGGGAATCATTCGCAGCACCCTGGAACCAGCAATGGAAGATCAGGTCGGACGATGATAAGAACAAAGAACGGTGAGAAGACCGTGGAAGAGTGTGACCCCGTGGAAGAGCGGCGCTTCAGCGCCGCGTAGAGCCCTTAGAATCGCTTTTGGGTGGCGCAGCGCTTCAGCGCTGCGATAACTGCTCTTAGCCTCAAACGGGCTTCAGCCCCGGTGCTCGCATTCCAGCTCGCCGTGATTAGCCACAGCATGATGAGCCACAAAAGGACACGAGCGCAACTCTAGCCTGCCCTGAGCAACTGCTCCCCTCCACTCACGTAGGGGCGGACGCATTCGTCCGCCCGCGAGCGAAGCGAGCGCGCCGAAACAATGAGCGAAGCGAGCGCACATGTCCGGCATGCCGCACGCGCCATAAGACTGACTCGAAGATTCGTCGGCTCGCGTCCGCCAGTGGCCCATTCAAGCCCGCCCTTGGCTTGAGTGGGGCAGTTCTACCCCTGCACAAAGCGTTCCCTCCGCGACCTCCGCGTTTGCGTTTCGTCTATCCCTGACTCGATGTGAAATGACTCCGCCCGCTGTGGTGAAAACGCGTGAGTCCCCAAGGCATGAGGGCACTCTAGTTAGTTCGCCGGACTAAGTCTGTGACGTGTGAACTTGAACATCCCCACTCAAGCCAAAACCGGGCTTGAGTGGCCCACCCGTCTAACAGGTCGTCTACCACAGTGCTGTTGCCGGGAGAATATTGAAGCGCATAGATGCTAATATCAGAACTCTGAGGAGCCAAGTCAGAGTGTCCACTGGAAGCCAACTTTCCCTTCTTCCACACCCGGAGAAGACCACAGAAATCCCCCTGAAGCCGGAAGGCCAGATCATCGTTGGCGACACCCTTGAAGAGTTGAGGAAGTTCCCTGACGAGACCTTCCAGTGCTGCGTCACCAGTCCGCCCTATTGGGGACTTCGCGATTATGGCATACCAGGCCAGATTGGTGCGGAGATGAAACTGGAGGACTACGTCACCAAGCTCGTTCAGGTCTTCCATGAAGTGAAGCGCACGCTGAAAAGTGACAGCACATTCTGGCTCAATATTGGTGACGGCTACACGAGCGGTGGGCGGACGTGGCGCGATTCTGACAAGAAGAATAAAGGACGCGGGATGGACTACCGCGCTCCCACCCCGGACGGCCTCAAGCCGAAGGACCTCATCGGAGTTCCTTGGCGTGTGGCGTTCGCTTTACAGGCTGATGGCTGGTATCTCCGTTCGGAGGTCATCTGGTACAAGCCGAACGCACAGCCGGAGTCAGTGAAGGATCGTCCGACCCGCGCTCACGAGCACGTATTCCTCTTCTCCAAGAACGAACAATACTTCTATGACCATGAGGCTGTACGGGAGAAGGGCGACAACGGCTCACCACGGAACCTGCGCTCGGTTTGGCAGGTGAACACAGAGCCATACGCTGAGGCTCACTTCGCGACGTTCCCCCGCGCTCTCATCCTGCCGTGTCTTGTCGCCGGGAGCAAACAGGACTCTACCGTACTTGACCCATTCTTCGGATCGGGGACTGTTGGCCTTGTCAGCGGAGCCTTGGGGCGGAGGTTCGTAGGGATCGAGCTGAATCCCGAATACGCTCAGCTGGCGAGGAAACGCTTAGGCTGGTGAGAAGTTCCACTCGCCGTGGACGATGCAGAGGCTCTTCTTCAAGTCCTTCACCTGTAGCTTGCGCTCCGTCCCGCCGTCGAAGTAGAGCGCGAACTTCACATTGCCCCTCCCATCCTTGACAGTACAGTAACCCGGCTTCGGATTCTGGGTGCTTTCGAGCCGCATCTCTAACTCGCCTTTCGCGGCCTCTTCTAATAACGCTTTGGGAATCTCTACGAGTTCGTAGTGCCAGAACTTCTTGCCGTTCTCTTCGCGCTCCCACGCCCGGAGAGTCACTATGCGCTCGTAATTCTTCATGTGGCGCAGGAACTGATCACGGAGTCCCTTCAACTGCTCCGGCTTGTTAGACCAATCGCCCTTGCCCAACTCCATGAACTTGGAAATCCAGATCGAATCAACCTTCAGATGGGCGTCGGCTTGGGTCTTGAGCGAGAACTTCGTGCCGTCAATCGTGACGTCATGACCCGGATTTCCCATAGGTGAACGCTGAGCGTTACGGCCCGCGAGCTTCATCACGCGCTCCATCGCCCGCTCGAATTGCTCCTTCGTGAGTGGACGTGTAGCAGTCCCATGGTGAGCGAGTAAGTGAACGCCGAACTCCTCTAAGAAAACATCCGTGACCAGATCGGACCTCTCGTTGCGCTTCTCGGTCATGCCACCGAGCAGCCCGGTTACGACGCTGGACACATAGGCGAGCCTGCGAGTGGAGAGCTTCTTGAGAAGCTCAATCAGCTCTGCTGGGACGTCGGGCACGCCAGCAGTGTAGATGTTGGGTCAGCCAAAATCCAGTTACAATTCTGTCGCGATGAACATTCGCCAAGTAGAACCGAATCCCGTCGCAAAACAAGGACTCCCGAAAGGTGATCGCTTGTTCCACTTCTTCGCGGAATCTTCCGAAGGCAAGGCCGAGTACTTTGTCGCCGTACACCATGTGAGCGATGGTAGCATTCGCACGGCCTGTCAATGCATGAGCGCGATCTTCAACTTCGCCCGGAGGCAGGAACCTTGCTGCAAGCACGCGGCTCAGGCAGTGAAGATCGTGAACTGGGAACTCAGGCGTTAGGGGAACACCGGGGACATCCATGATAGGTAAAAGTCAAGGGGAAACGGAGATTCCCCTTGAC
>PKXU01000003.1 GCA_003132445.1 Acidobacteriaceae bacterium
CAGCCGGCCGTCTATCCTGCACTCAACTCATCGGTTCCCACTTTCGGGCCTTGCTCGCCGTCTTCTTCTGTCGTTTTACCTTGCATCAACTTGCATCAGATTGCTGGCGCTAGCCTATCCTGCCATCACAAAATTTAGACCCAAAAATGCCAGCACTCTGATGCACGCACATAACAAACGACATCGCCCAAAAGTTCGGCTGCCGAACTTCTCGTCATCGATTCACCACCGTTGATTGATGGATGCGTCGGGTGTGCCTCTACCATGCCTCCCCGCCAACCTAAGAGAGCGGGCGAAAGGGGAAGATACCCACCCGACGGGCTGCTGCTCTTCCTGCAAAGCGCCGCCGCCGTTTCGATCAACCTGGCGCTACCCACAGGGCGCTGAGCTTCTCGCCAGCTCGGCTAAACACACGAGCTATTTTGGCGGGCACTGTATTCGTATTATTCCACCGTCACCAAAATTGACATCCGCCAAATCATGGGACAAGCAGAGCTTTTGCACCGCCGCCCGCTCAATGGAATAACGATCATGGCGCAATACCGTAAGGGGACTTCCCTCTTTTTCGCTGTAGAGGACGACAGCCTCCGCACACATTTGCAGCAAAGCGTATTGGCAGCGAAGCTTGAATGTCACATACAGCCCGGGCTGTACCGCACTTGGCGGATTGCGGTACCAGGTAACTTTGTCGATGTCATGAGCAAGGGGCTCACCAGCCGTCTGGAGGAACGCTGTTCGATCATCACGCCACTTCACGAGCGGTAACATCGCTTGAGTTTGTGGCGACATAAGTCCCCACGCCTCATCGCTCTCACTGCGGTCGTACGCCGACAGGAAGTGAAGCACCAATGCGTGTGCGCGAGGCCCCTCAGTTGCGGGCTCATCAATGACGCCGTCCGAGATACCTCCTGTCGCTGCATTTACACCGGGCAACACCGGTTCGACTGCCGGCGCGTAGTCAGCCATTGCGAAGGCTAGCAATACCAGGAGAACGCGAGAGCGCAAACAGCGAACTACACCATGCACTATGCCGCAATGATTTTCCGCTTTCAGAAGAGGCCTCATACCGACGCTGTTAAGTAGCTCCGACGACAAGATCAGCTCCAGTACAGAACTGCCCCAGGCAATTGACGGCTCATCAGCATCAGCGGCGAGCGGATTGCTCCAGAACTTTGGCTTCATTGCGGCTGTCTTGGGAGCACGTGGTATTGCCTGATTTATCACACAGCTCAACCTCGAACGATAGTGCATAACGCAATTCCTGAGGAATGAAGTTCTGTTTTCTGACCCATTCCCGCGCAAGGGCAACTTGAGTACTCGCGAGATGCTCTGCAGCGGATTTATTGCCCAGTGAGAACTCGGCAAGCGCTTCACCCCGCAGAGCCTGAAGCCATAGCACATTGGGATACGGAAATTGAACAAATAGCGAATCAGCTTTCTTGTAAGAAATAATTGCTTCTTCGTACTTTTGCAAAGAAGACAGCTCTGCTCCTATGTCTACATATGAGCTAGCAAGAAATGCCGCGTACGCCGCATTCATTGCGGAAGAGCACCGCGATATCGACTCGTCGAGGTCGCTCCGTAACAGCAGAAGGCGGTCCGATGATGATTTCTGATCCCTTACCAAATCGCGTAGTTTGCGAGCACGATCTAAATCGATTGTGCCGTTTGTTGTACAAATGGCGCTCTTTTGTTCTACAAGTGGAGCTTCCTCGTTGGAATATGCGCCGAGCATCGGAGCAACCCACAATAGAACAGTGATTGGCCAATTGAATTTTGTTCGCATGAACCTCTCCACCTCTCAATGTCCCCCGCCCTGGGGCGTCGGGTACCACACGCCGAATGTAGCACCGAGCAAAATGGACGAGTAGTTGACGAACGTGATTGCAGCTGTACCAGGTCCCGTAAATCCGGGAGTACTCTGGAAATACGTTTGCCCAGGAGATAGGTAAAGCGCGCTTGCACCGCTTGATGTCAATGGCCCGCTGTATGTTTGGGTTCCAGAGGAATTCACAATCGTGAGTGTCACATCGACCGAGATCTTACTTGGTAAGAGGGGAACGTCGGGGTCAATGTCTGTTACAGCAACTTGAAGCGTGTTTGATCCCGGGGCTAAATTGACAATCATCGCCGCGCTGCCTGGCTGGCCCCCGGAAGCTGGCGGTAGAATTGCACCATCTAACTGAGAAGAGCTGCCCGCGGGGCCTTGCTGTGTCTGACTTTGCGCCGTGCTGTTAGTCGGCAGGTTCCATTTGTTTCCTTAGCGGTTCGAGAAATGCCGCCGGTGCAACCGTGCTGTAAAAGAAGATGGTGAACTTAAAATTCGAACCATAGTATTGGAGGCTGTCGACCTGAAGCGGGGTACCCGCGGTTGCGGCTATAATTCGGTGTTCGACCTCATGTGGCGAGCGAGCAGACTCTACAGAGGGGTTTAATTCGATGTCGTAGCGACAGAGGCTGGTGTGACAAACGCCCGCGATTTTTGCCCCACGCGCCAAAGCCTCCTCTTTGACTATCTGCTCAAGAGACCCCGCCCATTTTTCGTCACGATGCTCGTCCGTGAATATGTTCTCAATCGCAGTCCGTAGCCTGGAATTGCAAGTCGGATCAGCCACGTACCTCGTCACGATGTCCTGTATGTCTGCACCGGTTGTCGGGATTGCTATATCGTTCGTACGCACCCCGCAGGAAGCAAACGATACGGGATCTGGGTTTTGCACGGCGCTGGAAACCCTGTTGCTCAACTGCAATTGAGCGGCCAGTAAGAACAATAACATTAGAGTTACGGCGTAGATTTTCTTCATGTTCGATATAACCTCCTTTGAGCGAAATCCTCCGGTGTTACTGCTAATTGGAGGGCGGTGGAGTGTACGGGTTAACCCACGCAGTCCCGGCGATGGTTGGGTTCGCCGCCAAGAACGAACCCAAATTCTGGTTCGCACTCATGTTCGGATTCATGGAGCCCCCGATATTATTCACAGAGGGTTGTCCCGTCGCGGCGTTGTAGTAAGAAAAATCAGTCACGCCTCCGCCACTGTTTACTGTCACCACGACCACGACGAGTTCATTATTCTGGACATAGGAATTCACAAAAGTACCTCCGCCGTTAGCCGCTGCATTTGTAACGGCTTGCTGCGCTGGCGTAAGAGCGCTGCCAACGCCTGGATTCGTTGTCGCACTTGAACCCTATGCCGTGTCGGGATCCTCAGAAGGCTTCTGACTTTGCGCCAACACCGGCATCTGACGCGACATCGTAGTGGAGAGGCGGATTTCCCCTGACGCCATCATCACTTAGCCGCGGATTTTCTCTGGTGCAGTTGTCACGGATCGTCACGAACCCCGATGTGTGTTTTTCGGCATAGATGGCAGTGTCCCGCGTGCAGCGTGCGCAGGCAAGCGCAGATCGGCGATTGGCAGAGAGACGGAGCGGGAGAGGCGGCTAAGGGGTAGAACCGATCGCAGCGCAAGCGCGGTAGATGTGACCGCTGATATTTTTACCGGCCTTCGCGATCGAAGCACCCGCGCAGCGGCGACCGCGCGGGGCGATAAGCCCCGTGCGGCGGGCATTTCTAACATAGTGCAGATTATGCGGCCGACACGACAGCGGCGGACAGTGCGCGTCCGCGCACTGCGCATAAACTCTCAGCATTATGTTGAGATGCCCGCTCCGGCGTTGAACTCACTCTCGGCATCGAGTTCTTCGTCG
>PKXU01000131.1:0-40145 GCA_003132445.1 Acidobacteriaceae bacterium
TGTATTGCAACTATTGCGGAAAATTGATCCAGGACGATGCGGCAGTTTGTGCTTACTGCGGCGTTCGCGTGGGCGCTTCCCTGGCCCGAACAAAGCTCGTGCGGCCGCGGCTCGGGCGCAAAGTGGCAGGCGTTTGCCTTGGCTTCTCCGAGTATTTCGATATAGACGTCACAGTGGTCCGATTAGTGTGGCTCATCACGGCGATCATGACCTGCATCGGCTTCATCCCTTACATCATCGCCTGGATCGTGATGCCGNNGCCTGGTTTTGGCTTGAGTGGGATTAGCTCGGGGAGACGGGACATTCCCCATTTTTCTGCTTGGGCCGCGCGCTCGCAAGAACCTTAAAAATCTCCACAACCGCACTATGACATCTGACCTTGTCCAGAGCCCATTGCTTGCGGAATCGTGGTCGAGGCCGTGACGGTTGGCACAAGCCAATTCGTCGCGCTTGGAAGTCCTTTGTTTCACGGATTTTAGTATTTAAGTTCTTTGATATCCGGATTTTGCGAAGCAATTTTTGCTAACTCGATGATTCAAGAGATTGGAGGGGGGAGGGGTACCCCGATCCTCGAGCAAGAGTGAGCCATCCAGCGCACCGCTGCATTGAAGTCGCAAACTTTATTTCCGCGATGAAATGCGGGGATGACACACGGGGACGGAGGGGACGATTATCTATTGCCGCGAGTCGAACTTGCCTCCCGTCAAACGGCGGAAGCCGTAGTTATAATCGCCAGCATGGACTCTATTCTTTCCCAGCGAGTCAAAAGTGGCGATGCCGAGATCGTCTACTGGATGCTAGGAGACGGCCCACCGGTAATTCTGCTGCATCCTTTTCCCGTTAACCATGAATTCTGGCTGCCCGTCGCGGAAGCCCTGAGCACGCGTTATCGGCTGGTAATGCCCGATTTGCGCGGACACGGCGATTCCGGCGTGGGTGAAGGTCCAGCCACGATGGAAAAACACGCGGCCGACATTGCTACGGTAATGGACGATGCAGGGTTGCGCCGAGTCCCGCTGATTGGAGTGTCGATTGGCGGCTATGCTCTGTTCGAGTTCTGGAGGAAATTTCGTGGCCGGGTGACAGCGCTCGCGCTGTGCAATACAAAAGCTTCGGCGGATGGCGCCGAGGCGCGAGCAGGACGCTTACAGGCGGCAAACGACGTTCTCGACCGCGGCACCGAACCGTTTTTCGAATCCATGATTCCGAAAGTGTTAGCGCAATCCTCGCGAGAGATGCGTCCTGACCTTGTGGATGGTGCGCTACGCATGATGCGCACGATGTCGCCTGAAGACGTCGCGCAAGTACAGCGCGGCATGGCCGCCCGCCCGGACTCGGTCGAGACCTTGAAGACCATCGACGTTCCCACGTTGCTGCTCACCGGCGACGAAGATGTCACGACTGGACTGAATGAAGCCGAGTTGATGCGGCGGCATATTCCTAGCAGCCAAATGCGAGTCATTCCGAAAGCAGGACATTACGCAGCCTGGGAGCAGCCGGAAGAAGCAACGAAGATATTCCGAAACTTTCTGGACACGCTGTAACGGCAGCCGATCTCACCGGCGGCAATCGCCGCCGGAATAATACCCGGCTTCAAGAAGACTTGGTCTAGAATCGAGGCGCTATGAAGAAACTCGCCATTATTCTCGCCTTTGCAGTCCTACAGATCGTAGGAGCATACAGTCAGGTCCCAGCGCAGCGGCCAAAGATACTAGGCATCGACCACGTTTCGTTCTATACCACTGCGCCTGACGGCGTGAAAAATCTTTACAGCAATATTTTGGGCTTGTCCTCAGCCATGCCTGTTGAAGCCGGTGAGACCATGCGTTACATCGTGGGCAAGCAATGGGTCGGTTACAGTCCTGTGCATGATCCGTCAACCAGCAATCGCATGGATCATGTGGCCTTCACCACCGACGACATTGTCGCGCTTCAAAAATATTTGACTGCCAACGGAATCAAGGTTCAGCAAATTCACGAACGGCCCGATCATAGCCGTTATTTCTTCGTCGAAGATCCGGAAGGGCACCGCATCGAGTTCGTGGAGCGAGGTGGAAGTGAAGCTGCGCCGCCCGCGCCTTCCGCGGTTTCGCACCGCATGATTCACGCGGGATTTTTGGTATATCACCGCNNCGACGCTGAAGATCATTTCTATCGCGACCTCCTCGGGTTTCGCCCCTACTGGCATGGTGGAATGAAAGACAATCAGACTGACTGGGTGTCCATTCAGGTTCCAGACGGCACGGACTGGCTGGAGTACATGCTGGGTCAGCCGGAGCATCCGGATCTGCGGCTGACAGGAGTGATGAATCACATTTCGCTTGGCGTCGCGGATATGAAAAAGGCGCAGGCAATTCTCGAATCGCATGGCTGGAAGCCGCACGGCGAAGAAAAAGCCCAGATGGGCAAAGATGGGAAGTGGCAGCTCAATCTTTACGATCCAGATTTGACGCGCATTGAATTGATGGAGTTCAAGCCGGTACAGAAGCCGTGCTGTTCGGACTTCACCGGGCCGCATCCGTCGGATTGACGCCGTTGACGATTTCCTTGGTCTCCAGCGCCGTGGGTTCCCACTTGGCTTTGGAAGCCGCGTCCATAGCGGCGTTTAACAGTAAAGGGCTGCCGCCAAGCTCGAATTCTTCTGCTATGCCGCCACAGTCACCGGAATTGACACACGGATGCGGGTTCCTTGCGGCCCGGATTGCAAATGAAAATCCCCGCCGATTTCGCCGACTCGCTCGCGCATGCCAGTCAGACCAACCCCCGCTGCGCTGGTGCGGTTTCCGGCGCGTTCGAGCAATTCCTTCGGCATCCCTTTGCCTTGATCGGTCACTTCGAGGACGACGGTGGAGTGGTTGGTGCGCAGAGAAACTTCCGCCGTTGGGCTTCCCGAATGCTTATGGATGTTCGTGAGAGCCTCCTGAATGACGCGGAACAGCATGGTTTCCACCAGGGTTGGCAAGCGCTGCTGGCATTCGCAAACCAGGCTCACACGAATCCCACTGCGCTTGCCGAATTCTTCCACGAACCACTTCATGGCGGAGTTCAATCCAACCTCGTCCAGGAGCGGGGGATGGAGAAGGTGCGAAAGAGTTCGGGTTTCGCTCAGGCAGAGCTGAATAATATTTTGCAAATCGTCGGATCGTTTCTTGTCGATCGACGGTGTATCAGAAACGAGGGCAGCCAAACTCATCGACATGGCAGCGAGGTACTGTCCCATGCTGTCGTGCAGTTCGCGGGCCAGGCGTCGACGCTCTTCGTCCTGAGCACGCATTAATTTCGTGGAAAGTTGCCGCAGTGCGGCGGTTCTTTTCCCCACCTCCGCTTCCAGCCTTTCCTGATTCGACTTCAACATTTCCCGGGCTTCGCGTTGCACGTGAATGTCAGTACTCGTACCCAGCCAGCGAGAGATTTTTCCCTGCAGATCTCGCACCGGCGTAATGCGGGTGAGAAACCAGCGAAAGCCGCCATCCGCGCCCAGCAATGGAAATTCCATCTCGAACGGAACGCCATTGCGAATGCAATCCTGCCAGCGTTTCAAAACGTCAGGCAGAATCTTGGGATCATGCAATGACTGCCATCCCGAGCCTTGTAGTTGCTCAAAAGTTTTGCCAGTGTAGAGATACCAGCCCTGGTTGAACCAAAGGCTTTTTCCCTCCCCATCAGCGATCCATGCCAGTTGAGGCATGGCATTGGCCAGTTCACGAAACTGTTCTTCTGCCCGGCGAAGCGCATCTTCCCGAGATCGAATTTCGGCCAGGTGATCGCGTACTTCATACTGCTTTTCCCTGGCCCGAAGCGCAGATTGCACCGAACTCACTAACGTTACGGCACGCAGCGGACGCTCCTGAAGCGTGATATTGCCGAGCGGAACACGCATGAGAGCGAGCTGGCGGCTGGCTCGATTGGGTTCGCCGCCTCCAGTCATCACGATGATGGGAAAGTCGGACCAGGGTGGCTGGCGCTCTAACGCCGAGGCAATGCTCTGTATTTCCGTATTCCCGAGGGCTTCTTCACCGATTACCGCAGCCGCAGCCCCATCTTGTAATTCTCGAACCAGGGCGGACGCGTCGGTACAGACGTGGCAGCACATTCCCACTTCAGTGAGAGCAGCGGAAATGAGATGGGCATCGCGACCGCTGGGAGCAAGAATCAGAACCCGCGCGTCGTTTTTGGCCTTAGTTTGCGGGCTCATTCTCGTTGTTTGTATCTCTGTCTCTGCCATCTACTTTTCGGCGCTTGGCAACTAAGACATCAGGCACGCCGGTCAGTATGCCTTTGAAATCGAATAAGGGATTGCCGACGATGATTCCATGATGGAGTCGAAGTTCGCGAATAGATTTTTCGTGATGCCCGCTGCGTTTCTTAATCATGGAAATTGCCTGCCGGACTTCTCCTTTGGCTTCAAAGAATCGAAGTAGTAGAACGGAATCGGCCAAGTAGCTGACGTCCACTGGGGTTTGCATCTCCCGGCCAATCAGCCCGTGCTGCGCCAGAACCATGAAACTCGCAACTCCTTTTTGATTCAGAAATGTCGTGAGTTCATGCAGTTGCATCGGCAGATATTTTTCCCCGGGCATCGCATTCATAAAGCCATTCAAACTATCGATTACCACCACTCTGGCTCCGTCGCCTTCCACGGCAGCATGCACGCGATGCGCGAATTCACCCGGCGAGAGTTCCGCCACGTCGATCTGGTGAAGAAGAAATTGCCCGTTTTTTAGGAAAGGCTCTGCGTTGATCCCGAGGCTTTGCAGCCGAGACAAATACGACGGGATGCCTTCATCGAACAAATAGACGGCGGCGCGCTCGCCACGCTCCATGGCCGCGAACGCATATTTCGCCGCGATCGTCGATTTGCCGGCTCCCGCTGGCCCCATCACCAGCGTGCTGGTTCCCCGATTAATTCCGCCGCCCACCAACGCATCCAACTCTCGAATCCCGCTGGAAATCTGTTCCCGCGGGAAGTCCGATTTGTGTTCAGCGGCGACCAGCCGGGGATAAATTGACAATCCCCCTCTGCGAATGCCGTAATCGTGGAATCCTTCGCGAAACGCCGACCCGCGCAACTTCAGCACCTCCATCCGCCTCCTTTTAATTCCATAATCTCGCGGGAGATTTTCAAGGGATAAGACGCCATGAGCTATGCTTTGCAGTTGCAGGTCGCGATCCGTGTTTGTTCGATCGTCGAGTAATAAGACGGTGCACTGCTTTCCGGAAAAGTATTGCTTAAAAGCAAGAATCTGGCGGCGATAACGAAGCGGATCCTGAGCCAACATGCGCAGCTCGGAAAGTGAGTCGATTACTACCCGTTTCGGATTCACTTCCTCCACCTTCGCTACGATCGCTTTGGTGGTATCTCCCAGCTCGACTTCCGAGGGGTGAAAAACGGTGTACTGCCGTTCCGGCCTCAGGTGTTCCTCGTCCGGTAACAACTCAAAAATCTGCACCTTTTCCAGCGACCATCCATGTGAAGCCGAAACGTCTTCCAATTCTCTTGCAGATTCCGACAGAGTCACGTAGAGCACCGATTCCCCCTGGCTGGCGCCGGCAAGCAAGAACTGTAGAGCCAGGGTGGTCTTGCCCGTACCGGGGTCTCCTTCGATCAGATAAAGATGGCCTGCGGGCAGTCCGCCTGCCAGGATATCGTCCAATCCTTCAACACCGCTACCAAGTCTGTACTGGTTTTTCATGGCATCTTTCCTTACGGTCGCATTCCTCCTCAGGACTGGCGAGCGACCGTCCCACACATATCAATTTGATCAACTTTCGTAGACCCGTGAAGCTGGGGCGTCTTCGCACCTGGGATTCGATTATTTCGTTGAATTAGAGAGGAAAACCCTTCGAGGGGTTGGCGTTCCGGATGGGATTTATACAAGACCTTCATCGCGCGAAGGAGGTGTTGTTTTTATCCCCGCATTGTCAACATGGCGGCCGAAGCGGGAGAAGAAGATTCCGACATTGCGGGGAGATTGTTGTACCCCAAGGTTTTCTTTGAAGTACAAGGTTCTCCGTACTGACACACCTTGCGCATCGATTTAGGCTCAATTCACCGCCCGAGAGGGTGGCGTTTGAGCTCGCGCTGCCTGATTCGCGGCCAGACGGTTTGCGCTGTTGTTTCCGGTAATGCCGGAACAAAATTCGACTCTGGAGGAGAGCCAATGAGCATCTGGACAATCTTGTTCGTGGTTCTGTTGATTGCTTGGTTCTGCGGCTTCACAGTATTCCACGTGGCGGGTGGGCTGATTCACTTGCTGCTGGTATTCGCCGTGATTTCGTTGATCTTGCACTTCGTATTAGGTCCGCGCGCTGCGTAATACAAGCGGACACTCAGTTTCCGCTCGTGTCCGCTGATTCAGCGTTCGAGCTGTTGAGATTATTAGATTCCAAGCCGGGGCTCTTTGCCCGCATCTCGAAAGGATGGATCACATGAAATGGAATAGTATTCTAAAATCGCTTCTGAAAACTGCAGTTTACGTCATGGATCAGACGTCGGCGCAGGTGGATCGTGCTTCGGAGCGCGCATCTGACTTCGCCGACGATGCCCGAACCGCTATTTTCCCAGAGGAAGATCACACCCTGCGTAATGTTCTCCTTTTCGTCGCCGGAGTGGGAGTGGGCGTTGGAGCCGGCATGCTCCTCGCGCCCGCGAGCGGTGAGGATATCCGCAACTCGATCACTGAAAAGGTTCAAGACATCAGCGATAAGGTGAAGGGCCGCTCGTCAAGCCAGAAGTACGACGCGACTGGAACCGAGTAAGAAAATCGCATAGGGCACTCTTACGTAGGCACTCTTACTTGGAGAAATTCGCTCCTGCTCTGTACTGGTGGGAGCGATGTCGTATCTGTGTCGAAGCGGACCGGATAAGAGAAGAGCGACGGGCAAAAGAGCGGACACACGCGCAATTTGAAACTCTGTTCGGACGCATGCCACCGGGAAAAATTTCCGCTGAAGGAGAATCGGATGAAAAGCGATGTGTCGAAACCGAATTCGAATGATTCGATTCCCGCGGCAGCACGAAGGGTTTCGATTCCGCCGCTCAACCTGGTTGTAATGGCCCTGCTGGCTTCCTCTCTCAGCCTGGTCGGATGCACTACGGACGATCACAGACAAAATCCGGATGAACTGCGACAAAAAACCGCCCAAGCCACAGCCGAAGTTAAGAGCGATGTGAAGGCGGTGGCGGAAGGCGTCCGAGATGGCTTGTCCCGCGACAAGCAGCGCGTAGATCTGAACACCGCCACAAAAGATCAGCTCATCGGAATCGGCCTGACTCGCTCCCAAAGCGACCACGTGATTGCACACCGTCCTTACGCGAACTCACACGAACTTCTGACCAGGCACGTGCTCTCTGAAGATGAGTATAAGGCGATCGAACCACACGTTCGTGTCGACGCCCCGTCCAATCAATAATTCATTTGACGAATCTCGACCGCATTGGTTTTAGGCGTGGCAGAGATGCCGCCATTTGTTTTAACTTTGCCTGCTCCGCGTGGAGTGGACGCGTGAGCACCGAATGAAGAGTTTCCTCTAGGATTTCTTATCGTCGCGCGATATCAACTTTATGACGCATTCCGACGAACGCAACCATGAGCACAAAAAAGTCCCGCCCGGAGGGCGGGACGTGACTTGCGAAAGCGATGCCCACCGACGATTTCAGGCCAACGGGCAAATCATTCACTTTCATTGCGGAGTTGCAGCAGGCGAGGACGAGGGAGATTCCATATTCTCTTTCCCAATCACATCACCTGACACCACCATATCGACGCGGCGGTTGAGCTTTCGTCCAGCGGCGGTGCTATTGTCGGCAACCGGATCTGCCTTACCGAATCCCTGAGCGACCACGTTATTGATGGAAACGCCGGAACTGACCAGATAGTCGCGCACTGTGCCCGCGCGTTCTTCCGAGAGGGTCTGATTGTATTGATCGCTGCCAATACTGTCGGTATATCCCTCGATCTGCAGATGAAGATCTGGATAGGCGAGCACGATCCCCGAGATGCGAGCCAACCGTTCCCGCGCTTCCGGCTTCAACGTGTATTTGCCGAAGTCGAAGAGCACGTCCGGCATGCTGACAATTAAGCCGCGAGCGGTGTCCTTGGTCTGCAATACCTGATTCAGCTGGGCTAACAGGCGAGCTCGCATTTCTTCTTTCTGCTGTACCGCTTGCTGTCGCGCTTGCTCGGCTGCGGCTGCTTGCTGTTCGGCAATTGTTTTTTGCTGTTGCAGTTCGGCGTTTTGTTGGCCGGCCTGCTGAGCGGCCAGACGCGCGGCATCAGCCTCAGCCTGAGCTTGTTGTTGAGCGGCGAGAGAGGCGGCTTGCTGTTGTTGTGCGGCTGCCTGCGCAGCTTCGGCTGCTGCGCGCTTCTGCGCATCCTCTGCAGACTGGGCCTGGGCCTGGTCGGCGCGCTGGCGGGCGGCTTCAGCGTCAGCCTCAGCTTTCGCCTGCGCTTCCTGCTGGGCGCGCCGTTCGGCATCCAGGCGTTCCTGCTCTTTCCGGCGGAGCGTCAGCACGCGAGCATCTTCCGCCATTTGAGTAGCGCCGCGAGCTGCAGTGCCAATCGGGGTGCTCCCTTGCTTCCTCTGCAGATAATCTTCCGCGCGCTGCAACATGTCTTCTGCTTTAGTAAGGCTGTCCGGCGCGTATTGCTGCGCTCCCGCCGCCTTCGCAATAGCGACGGCATTGCGCGCTTCCAGCAAATCGAGAGTGACATTGCCGTTGGCCTGCGTTGCAGGAAGCTGATCGGCAGGAACATCAATGGTGTACTGGCTGCCCTCGAGCACATCGAATTTCGCATCAATCGGCTCTTCGAAGCCCTTGGTTTCCTGGCGAATAACATTCTCCGCAATGACTTTATTACTGGGGCGAATGACGGCGTAGTAAGGCTCGGCGGTCACGATCATTCCGAACGCCTGCAAGTCGGTGGTGACATCGATCTTGTCTTTCCCGCCTCCACTCGGCAGAATTTCGCCGAGGTTCACCGACCGGCCTTCGGGCGTAATCGCCCAGAGAACATAAGTGAGGTACTGGCCCCCGAGGCTGCTGGCCTGCTGAAGGTGAGTGAGTTCGACGCTGATGGCGAGCCGTCCGGCCTTACCGTCGACTTTTGCATGGCCCGAGACTTCAGGCATAAGCTCTGTGCCGCGGAAATCGACCATAGTAGATCCGCCCCGATGGCGGTAATTGACCGCCTTGGCCGTGCGTGCGAATACATTTACGCGAAAAACGGGAATGTCCTGGCCCGTGTTCTGATTCATTTGCTGCGGAGCAGCGTCCTGATCGGTAGCGGGAGCTTGGTTCGGATGAGGTGCGGCCGGATACATCGGGGCGGGCGAGTTGTCCTGTGCCCAAAGCAACGAGGAAAGCGCCACGGGGACTATCAGCAGAAATGGGGCTCTTTTCATATACACCTCTTCAACTTAAGGAAACTCTGCACCATTGGGTGCTTGAAGAGGCTGTAAGGTTGGGCCGGAAATCTAGTCTGGCCATAATGACCGGGCAGAGCTCCACGGTGATTCAGTTGGGCAAGTCCAAAGAGGGCTTTAAGCCGAACAGGAGTCTTAGCTCGGCGACGTGACTGAAGTGGATGGAATGCCTTTCGGCTTGCTTAAAGAAAAATAAAAAGTCGCGCCTTTTCCGATCTCACTTTCCGCCCAGACATCGCCGCCGTGCCTTCGCACGATTCTCTGAACCGTCGCGAGTCCAATGCCGTTGCCGGGAAATTCTTCGGAAGAGTGCTGTCGCTGAAAGGGTTGAAACAGCCGGTTCGAGGACCGGGAATCGAATCCCACTCCGTTATCTCGAACGAAATAGACTGGAAGTCCGTCTCTCGTCTGGACCCCGAATTCGATTCTTGCGGCAGGTTGATTGGAAGTATATTTCCAGGAATTGCGCAGAAGATTATCAATCACCACATAGAGTAGCCGGGGATCTCCTTCGACTTTACTTGTTTCCTCGATAACGAAATCAACTTTGCGTTCGGGCGAACTGGTTTTCAACTCGTCGCATATCGCTCGCGCGATCGCCGTCAGGTCCACCGGTTCACGCAGCATGGCTCCGCTGGTTACTCGAGAAAGATTAAGCAGGTCGTCGATCAGTTGCATCATCCTTCTGCCAGACCCTCGAATGCGGCTAATCAGTTCATTCGCTTTGTCGTCGAGCTGGCGACTGTATTCCTTGGAGAGAACGTAGGCAAAGCCATTGAGGGCGTCCACCGGACCGCGCAAATCGTGCGACACGGAATAAGAAAACGCTTCCAGTTCGCGGTTGGCGACTAATAATTCACGCGTACGTTCGGCCACACGGCGCTCCAGTTCAGCATGTCCCCGCTGCAATTCATCATCGCGATGCTGGATCTGCGTCAACATTTCATTAAAGGCTTCCACCAACAGCGCGACCTCATCATGCTCGCCACTGGGGACGGCGCGAACCGCATAGTTTTTATCTTGCGATACCGAACGCGCCACTTCGGCGAGGCTGACAATCGGCGTTACCACCGATCTTCGAAACAGCGAAGAGACAATTGAGGCGGCCACCAGGCTCAGCAGCAAGACCCCGAAAGCAATGGCGGCATACCGTCGAAGGCGCTTATCGATTTCGCGCAGATCCGATCGTATGTATACGAAGCCCAAGAGCTGCCCTTGAAAAATGATGGGTCGGGCCAGAATCAAATGTGTGCTGCGAAACCAATACGATTCTTTTTGCGGGTCGGGCAGAGGCGGCAAATTCAGAGCCTCGATGCCGCCGTCACGCAGGTAGGTCGCAAAGGATCTTCGATCATAAGTGAAAATGGCGGCGGACTCGATGTTGGGAGAACTCTTCAGCGCGGAAAGAGTATTTGCCGCGGTCTGAGGGTCGTTGAACAGCAACGCTGACACGCTGTTCGAGCCGACGATCTGCGCCTGTGCGGAGAGGGCGTGCACCAGGCCTTGCCGGAAAGTCAGCTGATCATAGGCAAAGAATGCGGCTCCGGCGAGCAACAGGGCGGTGCCGCTTACCAGCATGTTCATCCACGTTATTTTTCTTGAGATTGACTTGGTGGTGACCGTCATTTGTCAATCTCCCAGGCCTGCTTGCTGCCAATGACTTTGAGCGCCACTTTCAGAAGTTCGGAGCTGACGGTTAGCCCAGCATCGCTGACGGCCGCCACGTTGACCTCAAATCGAATTCTTCCCTCAAGAGTCACCAGTTCGATCATGCCTCCGCGTTCGGCGAACCCGGGGATGTCGCTGACGGTCAGTAAATTCGATTGCTTGATCGTGCTCAGAATGGACTTAAGGCGGTTTTCCTCAGCGGAACTGATGAATAGGATTTTGCAATGAGCTGCCTCGGCGACATTCGAAAGGTTCTTGACGCCTATATTTTTGCCGTCAATTTTTTCGCCGGCAACTGTTGTTTCGAGCGCCAAGCCAAAGGGATTCTTGCCGAGAACGCAAATATCGAATGAATCGGAACTTTGTTGCGGCTGTGCTTGCCAACGTACAAATTTGCCAAAATTGAAAATGTAGGCGGCTTTCACCTGAGATTCCGTGGGTCGCGCCTGCTGCGCCGTGCAATCGCGAGCGCACAAGAAAAAGGAAATAAGCAGCGCAAGCAAGTGCAGCGCGGCCGTGAAAGGCACGGCTCGGTCCGGAATCATCCGTAGTACTCGAAATCTGGCAATTCTTCGCATTCACTTACGACGCCGTAACCACCGCATCATTTTTGCCACGTAAGTTCCGCATATGCGCTGCGTTTGATTTGCACCAGCGGTCCGGGATCGCCGCCAAACTCGGCGTGGTGAGGCTGCAAAAGATTCTGTCCCGCCACGGAGAAACGAAAATGCGGAGTCATGCTCCACGCCAGGGAAACGTCTGCGCTGGAATAAGCGCGAACCCCCTGCCCCGGCAATGCGCTTACGTACCGGTATAAAAGATCGAGAGAAACGGCTTTGGGAAAGTCGAACCCAGACTGCGTTAATACCTGGTGTTGCGGACTCGATCCCTGGATGCCTGGAGCCGAACCCACGTCTAACGAGCCCGGCGCCCTCTTGATATGCATCTCCAGGAACGAGTACGAGGCTCGCAGCCTCCAGAAACTGGCCACCTGCCATTCTGGAGCGATCTCGCCACCTTCCGTCGTTCCCATCAAGCCGTTGCCAAACTCAGCCGGCAGAAGGATATGAGTCGGCGCGGGATTGGTTTCGATGTAGGGAGCCCCAATAATGTCCTCGCTGAAAAGGCTGCTGTAATGATTGAAGAAGCCTGCGATATCCAGATACAGCTGTTCATGCAATAGACCCCGGTAGCCAACTTCGTAGCCGTTTAGTTGTTCTGGCACGAAATTCTTATTGGGGTTGAAGCGGGCAAAATAGGGCAAGCCGCCGGGGGCGATGCCGATGAAACCGGCAAGAGAAAAATTCTCTTCACTGTCGGAAGGAGTGCGCAGCGCATGAGTAGCCGCGGCCCACAACGTCTGCTTATCGGTAGGGGTGTACAAAAGACGCGCACTCGGTTCGGGACGTAAGTCGGTAAAATTTGTTTTCAGAAGCTTCGTGCCCAGCGAAAGCGATAAGCGATGGTCTACTACTGAAATCTCATCCTGCAAGAACCCGGAAAGAAGAGTGTCCGTGCGCGGATCGGGCTCGAAAGTGAGTCCCGACACTACGACAGGATTGTCGCCTCGACTGGCCCTCGCTCCCAATCCCCAGGAAACTTCCTGGCGCCAGGGAAGCCGGAAGCGTTGAAGAAAGTCAATATCGTAGGTATTCCGAAGATCGTCAAAGTTTGGTTCGTAGCGGTTGGTTCGATCATAGAAAGCTTGTACCTGGATGTCCTGGCCTTCGCTCGTCGTTCTCTTCCAGCGCCCGAGAATGTTTCCGCCGGAGAGCAGAGCGTTGCCGTCGAGCACCTGCTGATACGGTGGAGCGTAAGTCGTCGCCACCACGCTTTCACCGGCACGTTGGTCGTAAATATCTCCCTGAAGCGTGTAGCCGTCTCGTTGACTTTCCGCCCAGTCGATGCGAAATCCTCCCTGCATGGCGCGCCAATGGTCGAATTCGCGATCATCGGAATGGAACTGAGCAGCGCGATTAAATCCCTTTGCATAAGCGCGGTAGTCAACCGATCCGCGATTGCCGCCCTGGCGTATAGTCACCGAACCCTGCTCGACGTTTCCGCCGAGAACTTCGGCGTAAGTTCCCTGGGTTTCGGAGGCCGGCTTGGTAATGACATTGATCACACCGTTTACAGCATTCGGCCCCCAAATGGTTCCGCCCGGTCCGCGAATGACCTCGATGCGATCGATGTCCTGCATCACGGTGTCTTGCACTTCCCAATAAGTACCTGCCAACAAGGTGGTGTACACCGTGCGGCCGTCGATCAAGACAAGAACAGAACGGCAGAGCCGGCTTCCGAAGCCGCGAATACCGATCGACCATTTATCGTTGTCGATGCGGGCGACTTCCACTCCCGGAGCCAGACGCAGGGCTTCAGGAATGCTGGTAGCTCCGGAGCGGATGATCGCCTCATGCGTGATGACGTATATGGCGGCGGGAGTTTTCCAAATCGCCTCCGGCTCCTTGGTTGCGGTAGTGACCTGCAGATTCCCCAGTTCTGCCAAACTTAGTTCTTTGAGTGAATTTGTCTGATCTTTTTCCGCCGCTGTATCGGCGCAGTGGGCAGGCGCGGATGAAATCCAGAGAACCGCCAGAAGTGCGGTCAAAATAAGAAGACGAGCGGGCCAGGCATTTGCCGAACGGTTTGATATCTTCATGGGTGGAGTCGTGCTCTTGTTGTATCCGCTTAAATCCTGTTGTTTTCTTAACTGGAGGATGGCCCCGCAGTTTTCAACTGGATCAGTCTTTCAAGCTCTCGGAGAAGCACTTCCACATCTCGTTTCTGTACCCAAGTATCCACCACTCCAATGGTTTCGCCCGGCAGCGAAGCGAATCCCGACAGCATGACCAGCGGAACGTCGGGACGCAGATTCTTCATTTCGCGGGCAACCGAGAGTCCAGTCATTCCCGGCATAAAATAATCGAGCACGACCGCGTCCACCGGGGTGGAGCGAAAGACGTCCAGAGCGTCCTTTCCATTTCGTGCCGTGAGCACCTTAAATCCTGCAGATTCGAGCACCATCTTTCTGGCCGTGAGTTCGTTGATTTCGTCGTCGGCACAGAGCACCGTTTTTCCGCGGAAGCTGGCCTCGTCTTTCGCTGTTGGAGAATGGGATAAGATTTTTTCGATGGCCGACAAGAGTACTTCCACCTCTTGGCCCTTTTGCACATACGCGTCCACCAGTTCGAGCATGCGCTCTGGCAGGCGGACAGCAGAAACCGCGATTACGGGAAGATCGGGAAATTTTGCCTTCAGCCTCTCCGCGACCTGATCCCCATTCATCGCGGGCATTAGGTAGTCGAGCAGGACTAAATCCACATGAGTGCCAGAAGATAACATCTCTAACGCGACGGCGCCGCTCTGCGACGCCAGAACGGTATAGCCCGAACTGCGCAGAACGTTCTTGCGCACTTCCAGCGTATCGTGATCGTCATCGATACAAAGTATGGTGGCCAAGGGCTCAGAGAGCTTTGAATTCGAGCGCAAAGCTGTTCATTGTGGCGGGTCGCAGTCCGACGGAACCATACAGGGTTTCCCTTATAACCTCAGAGCTAACGACTGGTACGGGAAGGTACAAAGGTCACGAGTTTTGATTAAACGAAGGCGCTCGCCGGTCTCTTCCAATAAATACTTTTCACTATTGCCGAGGCGCGTCTGCAGATTGCAGATCATCCGCGGCTTTGTTGATTGCTGCCGCGACATCATTCAAGACTTTAGCCACGACTGGAACCTGCGCTTCCGCATCCGCCCATTTTTTCTCATCCATGTACTCGCGCACGGCGGCGATCGGCTTCGCGCCATAGCCGGTGTATGCGCCGGGAGCGTACACCTGATGCTTGAACCACGGGCGTTCGGGCAATCCGCTTTCGGTCAGGAAAGTGCGCTGAATCTTCAGAAGATCGGCGTTCAGAGAACTCAGGACCTGCGGAGAAACTGCAGGCGCACCTTCAGCCTGAGCTTTCGCGAATGCGGATTGATAGCGTTCCGCGCTGCGTTTAATAGCTTCCACTCCATTCTTCAAGGGCGCGAAATTCATATAGGGTGGATTGCTTTCATGGGGCGGAGGCACCGAAGTTTTTCGTGGATCGGCGATGGCAGCGAAAACACCCTCTTTTAATTCCAGGTTGCGCTCGGCAATCTCTTCCTGCTTGTCTTTGAGTTGTTTCTCGAGTTCGCCTACGTATTTTGCAATGGTCTCGGCCAGGCCGGAGTATTCAAAGGGAATAATGTCGGCATCGGCCAGGCGCATCACAGTTGTGCCTCCGGTTTGCGCCATAGCGCGCCCGTAAGAAAAATCGGTGTCCACGAAATGTGTGTACCAGTAGAAGTCGTCGTAAATGGAGTGATAGGAATCGGCATCGTTTTCGCCGCCATAACCGATGTTCAGCGCCGAGATGCCGGCATGGTCGAGGAACGACGCATAGTCGGAACCATCGCCGAGAGCTCCAATGGTGAGGTCGGCGCGTTTGCGAATCTCGTTCCTTTCCTCCTGATTCTTGGCGTTGGCGATGCGGGCGAGACGAGCCCTTTGCCATACGGAGATATTTTTTTCTGGATCGTTGATCTCGCGGACGACGTCATTGGTGAGTTTTTCCAGATCATGAGAGCCAGAGGCGTGAAAAAATCCACGGCCATTACTATCGGAATTAATGTACGCGACGGCATGCTTCTGCAGTTCGTCGCCGTGGGTTTCAACCCACTCAGTCGAACCGAGCAATCCCGGTTCTTCGCCGTCCCACGCGCAGTAGATGATCGTGCGCTTCGGATTCCATCCCTGCTTGTGCAGTTCTCCTAGCATGCGCGCTTCCTCGAGCACCGCGGACATGCCAGAGAGCGGATCGTCGGCGCCATTCACCCACGCATCGAAGTGATTGCCGCGAATCACCCACCGATCGGGATCATCGGAGCCACGCATCGTTGCGATCACGTCGTTAACGGGCTTCAGGTCCCAGTTCGACGTAACCTTCAGATGAACTTTGGCGGGACCCGGACCGACGTGATAAGTGATGGGCAGTGCGCCTCGCCATTTTTCGGGCGCAACCGGTCCCGCTAGCGCGGAGAGAAGCGGCAGAGCATCTCCCCACGAAATGGGAAGCACGGGGATCTTTGTAATCGTCTTCGCTTCTTTGATCGAGAGACGCTTGGCATCCGCAGTTGCGCCGACTCCGGGCGTTAAAGGATCGCCAGGATAGTCGGTGTCCATCACGCTGCCACGTTGGACGCCCTCTTTAGGCCGCCAGCCGCCTTTGGGGTAATCGTCGCCTTGATAAAAGCCGTCATCTTTCGGGTCGGAATAAATGATGCATCCGATGGCTCCATGTTCGCCCGCGACTTTTGGCTTGGTGCCGCGCCAGTTTTCTCCATAGCGGGCGATGACGATGGCGCCTTTGACTGAAATTCCCAGGCGGTCGAGTTCTTCGTAGTCTTCGCGACTGCCGTAATTGACATAAACCAGCGGCGCAGTCACATCTCCGTCGATCGAATACGCGTTGTAAGTGGGCAACTGCTCTGCTGTTTGGCTCGACGTGGGATCTCCGGGAACCGGCGGTTCCTGGAGCTTGGCGCGGAACGGCGTGGGCGCTATAAGTTCTACAACACGCTCCTTCGGCGTAGGGAACAATACTTGAAACGTTTCGATGTGGGCGTCAAATCCCCATTCTTTGAATTTCGAGAGAATCCATTCTGCGTTGTCTTTGTCGTAAGGAGAGCCCACATGATGCGGGCGAGCGCTCATCCGTCGCATGTTTTCGCGCAAGTTTTCAGGGACAATGCCGTCCTGAAATTTCTTTTCCCACTCGTGCTCCGCGCCGGAAGATTGCGCCGTATATCCGGCGAGCTGGGCAGAGGCGCTGTTTTTTCCTGACGCCACTGGCACACAATTCGAACTTGCGACGAAGAGGACTATGCAGCAGGAAAGGAATGAGCGGATCAGGTTCAAGCGGACCTCCCGGTAAATTGAGATCGATGACAGGCTCTCTAGTGCGAGTTGGCATTATAGAACCTAGAATCAATTCTCCCGCCACGAAGATTTTGTTGAGAATTTAGGACCGACAGGTTTATTGTTACGTTTCTCCGGAGGAACAGCCTTGCGAACGATCGCTCTCGTTTTCTTGATGGCATTTTCTATCAGTTCAATCTCTGCGCAGCAGAAACCGAAGCTACAACCGAAACCAGGCACCGAGCCTGGCCAAAAACCGCCTGAAGCGCAGCAGCCAGGTAACCCAACTGCCGGCGCGCCAGCGGCTGAGGCGGATCAAGATGAACGCGCAGCCGAGGGGCCGTGGAAGGGAATGCAGTATCGGCTGGTAGGTCCTTTTCGGGGCGGGCGCGTGGTTGCGGTGTCGGGCGTGGTCGGTCAGGACGACATTTATTATTTTGGCGCCGTCGCCGGCGGGGTTTGGAAGACGACGGACGGCGGCCTTAACTGGAAGCCCATTTTCGATAAGACGAAAGATGCGTCGCCATCGATCGGAGCGATCGCAGTTTCAGAGTCAGACCCGAATGTGATTTATGTTGGCACCGGNNCATCCCTTTGCCGACAACGAAGAGCGTGGAATCTTCCGCACGCGCGATGGGGGCAAGACCTGGGAGAAAGTTCTCTACAAAGATGCCAAGAGCGGCGGCATCGACGTCGTTTTCGATCCCACCAATTCCAACATTCTGTTCGCGGCGCTGTGGCAGGCGAAGCGCACTCCGTGGAGTCTGGATAGCGGCGGCCCAGGAAGTGGGTTGTATCGATCGATTGACGGCGGAACTACGTGGAAGGAACTGAAAGGACACGGACTGCCGGAAGGAATACTGGGCAGAATCGGCGTCACAGTTTCCGGCGCGAATCCGAATCGCGTTTGGGCGGTGATTGAAGCCGAGAAAGGCGGAATCTACCGTTCCGACGATGGCGGTGATTCATGGAAGATCATGACCGACGATCATCGCTTTCGCCAGCGCGCCTGGTACTACTCTCATATTTTTGCCGACACGAAATCTGCTGACACGGTCTACATCCTCAACACCGGCGTCTACCGCTCCAATGATGGCGGCAAAACGTTCGCTCCAATTCGCGCGCCGCACGGAGATAATCACGCATTGTGGATCGATCCCACGAATCCCAAACGGCTCATCAATGGAAACGATGGAGGCGCGACCATCTCCACCAATGCTGGCGAAAGCTGGACCAGCGAAAACAACCAGCCGACGGCGCAGTTTTATCACGTCACCACTGACAACCGCTTTCCGTATTACATCTATGGCGCGCAGCAGGATAACTCGACCGTGGGAATTGCGAGCGCGAGTGCCGACGGCTCAATTGATCGCACAGACTGGTACGACGTGGGCGGCGGCGAGAGCGGATATATTGCGCCCGATCCAACGGATCCATTGATTGTGTACGCCGGTTCCTACGGCGGCGAAATTACGCGACACGATCAGCACACGCGTGAAGAACAGGCGATCAATCCTTGGCCGGTGAATCCCATCGGATGGGCCGCTGCCGACGTCAAGCATCGCTTTCAGTGGACGGAGCCGATTGTTTTTTCGCCGCATGACCCGAAGACGCTTTACTTCGCCGGTGAAGTGTTATTTAAAACCACGGATGGAGGAATGAGTTGGACGATTATCAGTCCAGACTTGACGCGCAACGATAAAGCGAAGCAGGCTGCGTCGGGCGGCCCGATTACAAAGGACAACACCGGCGTGGAAGTTTATGACACGATTTTTTCCGTGGTGGAATCGCCAGTGCAGAAGGATTTGATCTGGGCCGGAACCGATGACGGGCTGGTGCAGTTGACGCGTGATGGCGGGCAGAAGTGGGAGAACGTTACTCCCAAGGCGATGCCCGAATGGGGCACGGTAAGCATGATTGAGGCTTCTCCGAAGGACGCCGGGACCGCATATGCGGCGGTGGAACGGCACAAGATGGATGACTTCGCGCCGTATGTTTTCAAAACAACCGACTTCGGAAAAAGCTGGACCAAGCTGGTTACCGGAATTCCCGCGACTGATTACGTGCACGCAGTGCGCATTGATCCGAGTCGCGCGGGCTTGCTCTTCGCCGGAACCGAGCAAGGTGCCTACGTTTCATTCGACGATGGCGGACACTGGCAGGCGCTGCAAATCAATTTGCCGATGTCGCCGGTGAATGATCTGGTCGTCAAGAAAAACAACAATGACAGTAACGATCTCGTGACCGCAACCCACGGGCGCAGCTTCTGGGTGCTGGACGACATTACTCCGCTGGAGCAATACGAAGAGTCGGTGCCACAGCAGGAGGCGCACCTGTTTACACCGGCAGCCAGCAGTCACACGGTATTTGGGGGATCGGGATTTCGCTCACAGGGAAACGTGGGAAAGAATCCGCCCGCCGGAGTTGTGATTGATTACTGGTTGAAAACTTCATTGAAGAAGCCGGAAAAGAAAGACGCAGCGGCTGCTGCTACTCCAGATGCGAAGCCGAAAACCGAAGATGATGCCAAGAGCGGAGACGAAAAGAAGAAAGACGAACCGCCAAAAATCACACTGGAAATTCTGGATTCTTCAGGAAAAGTAATTCGCAAATATCCCAAGAAGGAAGAGCCCGGAGACGAAGAAGAAGGATTTTTTGAGCGCGGCGGCGGCGGCGGCGGAAACCTGCCTGCGGATGCGGGCCTGAACCGCTTCGTGTGGGATCTGCGCTATGAAGGAGCGACGAAAGTCCCACACGCGCCGCTGTGGGGCGGCAGCACGGACGGCCCTGTGGCTCTGCCGGGCACCTATCAGGTGCGTCTGACCGTGTTGGGCAAGTCGTATACCGCTGCGCTCGAGATCAAGGCTGATCCTCGGTTAAAGGTCACGCAAGAAGATCTGGCGAAACAATTTGATCTGCTGCTGAAGATTCGCGACAAAGTCACCGAGACCGACGACGCCATCATTCAGATTCGCGATGTGCGCGAGCAGGTGAATGCGGAAAACAAGCGGCTGAAGAACGATCCGCGGGAAAAGACGATTGCCGATGCGGGTAAGGCGTTGGACAAAAAAATGACTGAAGTTGAGGAACAGTTGATCCAGACCAAAGCCAAGAGTGGACAGGATGTGCTCAACTTCCCGGTTCGCCTGAATAATCATCTAGTCGCGTTGAGTGGCGTTGTTGGCAGCGCCGATTCGGCTCCGACCAAGCAGTCTTATGAAGTCTTTGAAATGCTTAGCAAGGAAGTAGATGAACAATTAGCAAAATGGAAAACGATTGTTTCGACCGACGTCGCGGCCTACAACAGCCTCGTGAAGCAGCAGGATGTTCCCGCGATTATGGTGACACAGCCGGAAGCTGGGAAGTGATAACGAATTATTGGAGCAGGACTCTCATACGAGTTCACCTCGACAATCGCCGTTCCATTATTTTCCGCGACGGGCCTCCGCTTCGGCCAGCCACCCACGCCGTAAGGATTCGGCCGGAATACTCGACAAGTAAGGTTTCAGATCGAGAATCGGCGTTCCGTCGAGCATGTCGATGCCGCGAACATGCAGCAAGCTGCCTTCGCGACCCAGGAGTTCCACGACAGTAAGTCCAATCGGATTTGGTCGTCTGGGAGAACGAGTTGAAAAGACGCCGTGCGGGCGATCGTCAGTCGGGGGCGTGCCGACCAAATCAAACCCTTGCGCCTGGTCGAATACCCACAGAACAAACAAATGAGAAAACCCTTCGATGTCTTTCAACCCTGCTTCGAATTGAGGAAGAATTTCGAGAATGCCTTCGGCATCGTGCTTAGCGCCGAGACCCTTGGGGATCTCCTTCGTATTCTGATACGGGCTTTTCACGTACCCAATGGGCTGCGGGGAGAACATATTTGCTCTTGATCCTTGACTTGGAAGAGATGGAGCGTTCAGTTTCGTCTAGTCTTCTTTTTTCTCCGCTTCCCTGGGCAGAGGTTTCTCAATGGTCTTGCGGGGAAGCATTTGGTCGCGCATGGCAGCATCGTAGACGAAGCCGGCGACGATTACCGAGATCTGTTTCAAATCTTCCGGCTGCAAACGATCGTAGACGTCCATGTTGGAGTGATGCGTGCGAGTTTCGTATTCGATCGGATCTTGAATGAATTGAAATCCGGGAATGCCGACGGCGTCGAAAGATAAATGATCGGTGCCGCCGGTATTTCGCATGGTGAGTGTAGTCATGCCGAGATCTTTGAAAGGACTTATCCAGGCTTCGAAAATCGGCGCCACAGCTTCATTCTCCTGCAAGTAAACGCCGCGAATTTTGCCGCTGCCGTTATCCACATTGAAATAGGCCGAAACCTTTGCCTGCTCTGGTTTCACCGTGACCGGTCCGGCATCGCGACGCAGCAGCGTCGGCATTCCTTTCATGTTGGGATCGTCCATGGGTGGGCGTGATCCGAAGTGTTGCTCCACATATCCCTGCGACCCGAGCAGTCCTTCTTCTTCGCCGCTCCACAGTCCAATGCGAATCGTGCGCCGAGGGTGGATGTCGAGCGCTTTGAGAATGCGAACCGCTTCCATCATCACGATCGTCCCCGCGCCATTGTCCGTCGCGCCCGTGCCGGCGTGCCAGGAATCGAGATGTGCTCCGAGCATGACCACTTCATCCTTCTTGTCGGTACCGGGAATTTCGGCGATGGTGTCGTACTGCATGGGATCGTCGTCGTAGAAAGTGTTGACGACGTTTAGTTCCAGAGTCACGTCTTTCTTCTGCTGTAGCAGGCGTGCGATGCGCGACCAGTGTTCTGACGCCATGGTGAGTTGTGGAACAGTTGCAGTCTCGCCCGGTTTGAAAGAGCCGCCGGATTGCACGAAGACGGTACCGCCGCCAGCGGTGCCGCGGCTGTGGTCAATTACGGCCAGCACTTTTTCATCGGCAAGAAACTGGTTCAGGTCTTTGGCAAACTGCCGCCGCTTCGCAATCTCGGCCATACGAAAAGCCGGCCGCTCACCCGGAATCTCATATTCTCCGATCTTCGCCAGCTCATCGTCGCTGAGGCGTTTGAAGGGAGCTTCCGTGATGGTCTTCACTTCGGCGTCGGGGCCGAGAATAACAATCATCCCGGCAAGCTTGCCGCGATATTTATCGAAATCTTTTTTATCTTCTATGTTGACGCGGACGCACTTGCCNNACATCGGGAGAAGTCATGCGAACGTTTACGTATTGATTCGCCCATCCCCGGCCGAACGGCCCCCAGGGTTCAAGGTGAGCATTGCTCAGGCCCATTGCAGCGAGCTGATCGCGAGTCCATTCATTGGCGCGCTTCATGTTCGGCGACCCAGTCAGGCGCTCGCCAATCGAATCCATGAGCCCGGAAGCGAACTCCATTACGTGAGAGTTGCGGAAACCCTCGTAACGAATGCGAGTGATGGTTTCGAGATCAACTTTTTCCTGGGACCATGTAGTGGCAACAAATGAGAAAACTACGATAAGAGAATAGACAAGTCGTGTAGACCTCTTCATTGATGGGCTCCTGAGCGGAAATCAATCGGGGATTATACAGCCGGAGGCAGGGTGAGCCGGGGAACGGAATGTAAAGTTTTTCAAAGGCGCACTCTTCTGGTGCCGATTTCCCAGACGTGGCAAGTTGCGTTCCTACGATCCCGGTTTGGCCACTGGCGCTCTGCGTTTTTCGTCAGTATCGACCGAGTAGAGCATGTAATGCGCGAAGCTGTGGCGGCGATAGTAATGGTGTTTGCGGAAATCGAAATAAATTTCTGCGTTTTTCGGCAGCCAGAGTGATGTGTTCTTCTTTGGGAAGGGAACAGGCCCGTATTCGACCGTCTGGTGTTCACTGAGAAGTTGAATTTCGGGCATAGATTTGACCATCTCGGCTTCCATGCGCACGATCTGGAATTTGTCGGCGGTGATCCAGGCTCGCCCTTTCAGAGCGACAGGATGACTCTGGTCGCCAACCTTATAACTATGCATGCGGTTGGGGCGGTCGTCACGCTGGCGGAAATGCACGAGCCAGGTTGCCTGGCCGTGCCAATCTCCCAGGCCCTCGCACGACATGTCAAAGTTGTCGCGCATGTCCGGATGAAAGACGAGCGCAAGAGTGACAAAACCTGTGCTGGCAATCTGGTCTGGATATCCGGCCAGGTTGAGCTTATCCGCGCGATACTCATCCACGTTAAGAAATCCAGGCTGCGGCTCTGAGATGGAAGCAACGTAATTGTACTTTCTGGTTTCAGTGCGAATAGGAACGCCGAATCGATCGAGCGACTGATGGAATAAATCTTCGATGGCGGCGAAGTGGGCTACGTCTTCCACTAACTCTTGCACGCGTTTGCCGGACTCCTCCAACACTTGCGAGAAGGGACATGTCACCCCCGGCGCGAGAGACGGTCTAACGTCATCAATGCTGGGAGGCTTCCACGATTTCACGGAGAACTCGGGCGTGGGCACCGCTGCCAGAGGATCGACACCTGACACGCGCGCGTCGGCGATCAGGTTGTTCGAAGACTGGTTCCCGTCTGAAGATCCCTGGCTGGCCTGATGTCCCTGGATCTGGGCGATCAGGGTGCGAACCTGCTGAGCCGTGGGATCATGCGGCGATTCCTGCAAAAAAACATTCAGGGCTTGAATCGCCTCCTGATCATATCCCAGGCTGGCCAGGGCCTCGCCAAGAACGAGTTGCGCAGGATTGGCGGTTCTCTTGCCCTTTGCAATTGCGACTTCTGCTTCCTCGCGAGCCTTCCTGTAATCGTGCTGACGAAGATAAGTATCGGCGAGTAGATTGTGCGGCAACCAATTCCCGTCATCGGCCATTACAGCTTGTTCCAGCGCCGATCGCGCAGCCGGATAGTCCTGCCTTTCCAGGCCAGCCCGCCCCAGCAGTGTCAGGGCCTGGGCGTTGCGGGGATTCAGATTCGCTGCCGTGCCCAAATAAGTTTGGGCCTGGCCGAAATCCTTTTTCTGAAAATACAAATATCCCAGAAGGAAATTAAGATCGGGATTGGAAGGAGATGACTTGAACGCTTCGTCGAGCTGTTTCTGCGCAGCTGTAAAATTCCCGGACTTGAGCGCGCTGATCGCCCTCTTGGTTTGCTTGCGTGCCTGCGGAGGCATGACACCGTTGAGTAAGTCGAGATTGACAGCCTCAGGATCGCGGTGAAGCACAATGTCGATTTGCGATGCACGCAGGGAGCTTATTACGTCCACTTCTTTTTGAGCGCTGAGATATCCGACAGCACTCACTTCCACGTCGTACTTCCCGTAAGGAACGTTGGTAAAAGCTCCCTGCGACGTGTCTTCGGTGGTTTGCCAGGTAGCGGCCTGAGTAGTCCGATTCACCAGCTTCAGCAATGCCTGACGATCGAGGTGAATGCTGCTGCGTTCAGCGTAAACGCTGAAGACGAGAACTCCGGTGCCGGGGGCGGTCTGGTACGACGTAGAAAAATCCTGCAGCGGCCTGGGATCGTTGAGGCCGCCACGCTGACCGAACGCGGCTGCAACGAACACACTAACCAAAAGAAAATCGACGCACAAAAACTTGGGAAAGGAATGCATCACCAGGGCGCAACGACGGGGCATAAGCGAATCCGTGAGCAGTGTGGCACAGTCATTCCAACTGGTCAAACCTGCGCCCTGATCGGTAGTCCGTCACTACCTTAATTTCGATTTCTTACTCTTTACTAGAGGCCTTGCCCTCCGCAGCCGCCGTTTTCTCTCCGGGTTCCGCTTCGACACAAATCGGGCTCGTTAAATGAGGCAGACATGGGTGATCGGAGGAACACCTCTAATTACTTGATTCATCGGCGAAATTGAGGGGAACTTCAGAGGCTACAGGCGGAGTCTCAATGCGGAAATTATTGAAAACGCTTGTGCTCAATTAGGAGCGCGCAAGTTTCGGGAATGAATCAAAAGGCGCGAGGCCGGGGAATTTTGGACCAACGCCGTTGGAATGCGAACCACGTCCTCAGTTCGTCGAGATAGTGAAATTGACGGTGATCCTGGCCTGGGTTTCAACGGATTCAGAGCCTTGATAATGGGGCTTGAAATGCCATTGCTTTACGGCTTCCTGTGCGGCGCTGGCCAGTATCGGAGGACCGCTTACCACCTGCAGACCTTGGATCAAGCCGTCGCGCCCGATCAATGCCTGCAAAATTACCGAACCCTGCACTTTCATTTGTCTCGCCAACAAAGGGTAATCTGGCTTTACCGGACGGTTCACGACCTCGGCCGTATCGGCGGACATTTGCAGGCGTTCAGCAGCCTTGCTGGTCACACCGGCTGCGCTATCGGCAATACCGCTAGGCGACGGAGGCACGGCGACCGCTTGAGGAGCCATGCCGGGTTGCAGATCCACTCTCACCGAGTTGGTGCCAGGACGTAGGCTCCGATGCACGTCTCCGGCGACGACCTCAACCTCCAGCGGCGGAAGTACCGTTCGGGTGGCTGTAGCGGTGATCGGTGGTGCGGATGACTCCGGCTCGGCGGATTGCAAGGGCGCAGAAGATTTCACCTGCGTTTTGCTGGCATGGGACTTTTTGCGGACGGGCGACGCCGCGCGCGAGACAACTGTCTGAGTTGGATTTGTTACCGCGGGAGGAACTTGCTGAGGCTGCGACTCGTCTTCCGCCTCCTGCGTCTCCGGGAACCAGAAGTCGCGATCACGGTACAGAGCGAACCCTAAAGCAACGAGGAGCAGTGCTAAAGCAATGACCATCATGCGTCGCTGTTTCCGCTCCTCGAACGTACGAGGTTGCGGCGCGGACGGGAGAAGGCGCTCGTTTTTTTGAAATGCTTCGTTAGGCTCGAACATGCTGGGACTTAGTTGCTACGAGAAAGACTTCGTCCGACAGTATGCCTATAAAGCCGGTGAAATGCCAGCAAAACCGGCGCTCAAAATGGCTCCGATTCGGGCGGGTTGACGCCAGCCTGGTATCTGGCTCGAAACTACCTTTGTAAGTGATTGAAAATTCGTCGAAGGCGTTGGGAGGCCAGCAGAGCGCGAGATTCCGCTGGACGAGGTTTCCCTCGATGACCAAGGCAATCGTCGCTGGCAGGGCCGTTTCCGGCTCCGCAAAGGGCATCGTGGAAGCGCCCGTTGCCCTTGCTGGCAAAGCCGAGGCACAGCGCATNNAACGACGTACATAATTGTACGTACATAGGGCGGGTCGGACCGAATCGGAGCGGATCGTAGATCAGCAAGCCAGTTGATCGCGCGTGATCTTCAGGCCGGGCAGGTTTCCGAGAGCGGTGAGCGCGACCGATTCGGTCTTGAAAAATTCGTTGGCCAACTGGGTCAGGTCGTCCGCTGTCACGGCTTCGATTCTCTCGATGAGTTCGTCGAGATCATAGAATCGGTCGAAATACATTTCCTGGCGCGCCAGGTTCGACATGCGGGCGGTGCTCGACTCGAGCGACAGCATCAGACTTCCTTTGAGCTGAGCCTTCGAGCGCTTTAGTTCTTCTTCCGGCGCCGGTTCGGCTTTCAGCTTGCGGAACTCGCTGACTACTGACCGAACGACTTTAGACGCCGACGCCAGCGAGGTGCCAGCATAAACCGCGAGGCATCCGGTATCGCGATAAGGGTTCAAATCGCTGTAAATGGAATAGGCCAGACCCTGGCGCTCGCGAATGTTCTGGAAAAGACGGGAACTCATGCCGCCGCCCAGCAATGTGTTGAGAATGTAGCCGGCGTGCCGCTTCTCATGCGCAATCGGATGCGCGGGCACCCCCAGGCACAACTGCACCTGCTCCAGAGCTTTTTTGTTGCGCAGGATGATACGGGAAACAATCTTCGGAGCAGAAGAATGAAAGCCGTTCTTTCCGTTTTTCGACGCTTTCATGTGTTCGAAGTGTCCCGTGACTAGTTCGACGAATTTGTCATGGTCGAGATTGCCGGCCGCCGACACGATGATGTTGCCGGGCGAGAAACGGTGATCGTAAGCGTCGACGACCGAAGGCCGCTCGAAGCGCTTCACGGTTTCTTTCGTGCCCAGAATTGGCTTGCCCAGCGGATGATCTTTCCAAAAATTCTGCGTGAAGATTTCGTGGACGAGGTAATCGGGATTATCTTCGTCCATCTTGATCTCTTCCATGATTACGCCGCGTTCGCGGGCGATGTCAGCAGTATCAAAAATTGGATTTAGAACCAGATCGCTCAGAATGTCGAGTGCGGTAGGAACATGCTCGTCGAGCACCTTGACGTTGAAGCAGATGCATTCCTTCGCGGTGAACGCGTCCATATTTCCGCCGATGGAGTCGACCTGGCGCGCGATCTCTTCCGCCGTGCGATGCTTGGTCCCTTTAAAGACCATGTGCTCGATGAAATGGGAGATGCCGTTGGACTCGGCTTCTTCATCGCGCGATCCGGTTTGCAGCCAGATTCCAATGGACGCCGAGCGAATGTGTTGCATCTGCTCAGTAATGATGGTGAGCCCGTTGGGCAGTTTTTGACGACGAATATTGCGCACTTCTTTAGTCATGAATTCTTGATTTGAACCACTTTCGAGGCCAAGGACAAACGTTATAAACGACCTGTACTATTCTGACATAGGGAACTCGGGTGTGCGAGAATAGTTTAGTGTTTTAGAATCAGTATGTTAACCGCAATTCGGGACTGTTGAGGGTAGAGCAGCAACGGCCAAAACTTATGGGTCATGTATCACAAAACGTAATATTGGGGCTGGATCGGTCGGAACTGGAGTCGCTGGTCGAGAGTATGGGCGAGCCGACCTATCGCGCGAAACAATTAGCAGAAGCGGTGTATCGGCAGCGCGTCGAATCGATTGAACAGATCTCCACTCTGTCGCAGCAATTACAGTCAAAACTTGCTGACAATAGTGTCTCGGCTGGTCTGCCTCAAATCGAAAAGCGATTCGTCTCACAAGACGGCACGGTGCGGTATTTGATTGCATTTGCCGATGGGCAGAGCGTGGAAACTGTCTGGATGCCAGAAGGAGATGGCGGCGAAGCGGGAGACGGAAGCGAAGCCGGGGACTTGGCGGAGCGGTTCGCGGAAAGTTCTCTAAATACCTCGGTGGCTAAAGCCCTTTCTCAGAGAGAGGCCATCGCAGCGCTGAAGCGCTGCGCCACCCAAAAGCAGCACCGGAAGGAGGGCCAAAAGCAGGGACAGAAGGAGGATCAAAGGCAGGGACAGAATCAAGGCCGCTCCACGATTTGCATTTCCAGCCAAGTCGGTTGTGCTGTGGATTGCCAGTTTTGCCTGACCGCTCTGCTCGGGGTGAAACGCAACCTGACCGCGGGCGAGATTGTGGGTCAGGTTTGCGCGGTACTTAAAGATCAGGCCGTTTCACCGCCCGAGGATCGCATCAACTTAGTCTTTATGGGCATGGGCGAGCCATTCCTCAACTATGAGAATTTTATGAAGGCANNCCAAAGCTGGCAATTTCTTTAAACGCTTCGAACGATGCCCTGCGCACCCGGCTGATGCCGCTGAACAAGAAATGGAATCTGGAAATGCTGATGGCCGCGGCGCGCGCTTACCCGCTGCGTACCCGGGAGTGGATTACATTTGAGTACGTGCTGCTCGGGGGAGTAAATGATGCGCCGGAGAACGCAAAAGAAGTCGCGGAGTTGTTGCGCGGGATGCGATGCAAGGTGAATCTGATCGCGCTAAATCCAGGACCGGGAATTGAGTTCACTACGCCAGATGCCGAGCGGGTCGCGGTATTTCAAAATATTTTGCGGGAGGCGGGAATTCCAGCGTTTGTAAGACGGCCGCGCGGCCGGGATATTTACGCTGCTTGCGGTCAACTCAAGCGAACGGTTGAGATTGCCACCGCCCCGGTATCGATTCCTTCATCCGCGACGCGGCCGGCTCCATGATGGGAAGTTCCACGCGAAGCAGAATTGCGCCATCTTCTCCGAGTTCCCGCGAAATCCGGCCCCGATGCTCCTGCAGGATGCCCTGACATGCGCTCATTCCTAAACTGTCGACCTCCGCATCAGTTGAAGAAAATGCCTGAGCGCAGGCGATTTGAAGCACGGAAGATTCTTCTTTTCTTTCCGTGCTAATGGTGAGGACGCGGGCTCCGCTATCGCTTAACAGGTGAAGACAGTTCGCCACCAGTTGCTGGCAGACCTGAAGCAACTGATTGGAGTCCCCCAAGACTTTGGGCAGTTCGAGATCGAATTGGGTGCGTACCTCAATCTCCAAAGCTTCCCATTGAGACTGTGTCAGCTTCACGGCGGTGCGAGCCAAAGTGTTGAGATCCACGGGACTCTTGGCGGTCGGGGTCTGCCGGGCAAAGCTGATCAAACTGGCGACGAGCGATTTGGTGCGGCGAACGTATTGGCCGATCTTAGCCGCGAGTGGCCGTTGCTCGGGCGTAAGCTGCGTACTCAACAGCATGTCCGAATAGCCAAGCATGGCAGTGATGGGATTGTTCAGTTCATGCGCGGCGCCGCCGACCAACTGACCAATGGAAGCTATTTTTTCTGATTGCAGAAGCTGGGCCTGAAGATGGTGCAGCTTGTCGTACGATTCCCGCGAGCGTTGCAACAGTTGGGTCAGCTCTCGCTCCAGCAAGCTCTGTCGCATCAGCACCATAATCCCCATCACGAATGCAGCCATGAAGGTCAGTGTCAGTCGGAAAACACGCATGCGCGCGGGCACAGCCGCGTCCGACAAGGCCCAGGCAGCAAACAAGGGCAGGGAAAATACCGCAATCATGCTGCACCGCGCAACCCACACGCCATAAAGTGTGGAGGATTCAGGAGCTTCTGAAGTTGGTTTCTTGGCATTGGTCAGCCCGATCCAGGTAACCCATGCCATGGCCGTTACCAGAGGGATATCGAAGAGGCTGCCACTGTAATACAGGTTGCGCCCAATCGCCCACGTGGCGACGGTGGAACTGGTGGCGTAGCAGACACTCATGCCCAACAAGCTAGCGTAGAGGCGTTTCCAGTATTTCTTGCTGGTCATCCAACAAGCCACCAGACCTAAAAGGAAGGCAATCTCTTCAGTAACATACAGAGCATTCAAATGCTGGTTGTAAGCTTCCGCGTCAGCCATGACATATTGCCACGGGATGACGATTAAAACATAAAGATAGAACCACCACGTGAGCAAAAGAGCGAAATCAAGCTGCCCCACGCGAGCGGAATATTCGTCGCGGGGAATGTGAGGACATAAGCTGATGGCAGCCATTAGCGGCACCAGGTGTAGGAAGAGAATGACGTCGCCCGCAAAAATAACGGGCACCTCTCGCCGCAGAACGACTTCGTAGTAAGTCCAAAGAAGCTGGTACGACAGCCAGAGAAAGAGCCCGAGCGTAATCAGCGACCAGAACAGGCGAATGCGTCCCTGGGAGCGCACCACCAGCGGAAAGAAAGAAGCTGCGCCCGAAAGCAACAAGAAACATTGAACAACATCGCTCAAGGCGGTCAGCGCAAACGAGCGTGGCAGAAGGATCGCGGCTGCGACCAGAGCCGCTAACAGCCCGACCACCCCCGTCAACCAAATAGTAGAACGCTTCGCCAAGACACTCCTCTGGCCACATTCTAGATCGGACTGTTAGGGGTGTTATGGTTACTGTGGTAACGTGAGGAAACCGCGGGACCGTTTCCCCCGCGCGCCGGACTCTCACTTGCCCGTAAACTTCTTTTATTCAATAATATCCGCGAAGCCGCCACGCCCGTGGAGACGGACTTGATTGAATCCTCACGTTGAGCGCTACCGACAATCCTGGAGATTAAGAGTCGCTCCCGATCCGGGCGAGACCCGACGCATCGAGCGCTGGCTGGCTACTGCTCGGCTTTTTCTCGCCGTCTCGGCCCTGGTGGCCATACAGATGGATCCGACGGAGCTAGGCCATTCCTGGGCAGCTTACGGCCTCTTTGTCTTCTATATGGCCAACGGCATTCTGATTCTGATGCTGCTGCGGCGGCGCCAGCAATCTACCTCTGCATTTCGTCTTATGGTCCATGCCGGGGATATCGTCTGGCCCGCGCTGATTTCAATATTTTCCGAAGGGCCACGCACTCCTTTTTTCCTGTTTTTCGTTTTTGTTTTGGCGGCTGCCGCTTATCGCTGGGGACTTTGGGAGACACTCGCTACGGCGGCCGCTGAAGTTGCTTTGCTGTGGGCGGAAAGCTTCATCGTTCTTCACTTGAGTCTGGGCGCGCACGGATCTCTTCCCTGGCCATTTTTGAATGGGCTGCGTGTAAATACCGTTGATTTCGAACCCAAACGTCTTTTTATGCTTTCCGTGTACTTGTTGGTAATGGGTTTGTTGCTGGGATATCTAGCCGAACAGCAGAAACATTTGCGGGCTGAAAAGGCGGTGGTGACAGGGACTTTATCGAAAATCCGGGTGGAAGCTGGCCTGACGGGAACCATTGAGCAGATCTTCCGAGAAGCGATGGCCATGTATGGGGCCTCGCAGCTGGTGGTTGCGTCGCAGGAAGCGCACAGTCAGCGGGTCTTCGTAGGAGAGTTGAACGGGGACAGTAAGAGTGGGCCCACCGAATTCCGCTGGTTGGACTCTGCCTCCCGGGACGCAAAGACATATCTGGATGGTTTTTCCGGAGCCGTCTGTTACGCAGCTGTCGACAGGGATCAATGGACCACTCTTGCCCTCGATGACAATGGCCATTCAGTTTCGGTCGAGAGCACGGCGCCATTTACTGAACTACGTGAGCTACGAACTTTCAATTCGCTGATTACTGTGGCGTTTCTCTTCGGAAGCGAGTGGAGAGGCCGGATATTCTTATTCGACCCGTCATGGCGGGGCGAGAAGCAGGAAGAACTCCGTTTTCTGCTCGACCTGGTCCATCAAGTGGGACCAGCCGTTTACAATGTCTATCTTTTGCACCGGCTGCGGCGTCGGGCAGGGGCCGCGGAGCGCGCGCGTTTTGCGCGAGAGCTGCATGATGGCGCGGTTCAGTCGCTGATTGCCGTGGAAATGCAAGTGGATGTTTTGCGCCGGCAGGCCGACGCCGGCAAACCCATTGGCGCGGAATTAGGGCGAATTCAGGGGTTGCTGCGCGAGGAAGTGCTCAAGCTGCGCGAGCTGATGCAGCAGATGAAAGCGATCGAAGTGAATGCGCAGCGGCTGCTCGGCGTTTTGAACGACACGGTCGAACGATTTCAGCGCGAGACAGGGATCAGCGCCCGATTTGTCACGGACCTCGAAAATCTCGAGATGCCACAACGCGTATGCCGCGAGATACTTCGCATTGTTCAGGAAGGACTTGTCAATGTGCGCAAACATAGCGGTGCGCGTCACGTTCTAGTGCGTTTGGGATTGGACCCGGAGCGATGGAGCTTGATCGTGGAAGACGATGGAAAGGGTTTTCCTTTCGCCGGCCGCTATAACCGGAACCAAATGGATGAAGCCGGGAAAGGGCCAATGATGATTATGGAACGCGTCGGTTTGATAGCTGGCGAACTCACTGTAGAATCAAATCCCGGGCAGGGAACGCGCCTGGAAGTCACTGTACCTCGCAACGTGGAAGTGCCTCATGAATTTTAGAAAATCGCAGTCGGTTCGCCTCGTTATCGCCGATGATCATCCAATTTTCCGCGATGGTCTGCGGCGTCTGCTGGAAGCGGAGGCCGATCTGAAGGTTTTAGGCGAAGCCTCGGACGGGGCGGAAGCCGTGAATCTGGCGCGGCAATTAAAGCCGGACATTCTTCTGCTCGATCTGGCGATGCCCAAGCATCCGGGACTGGAAGCTTTGCGGGAGTTGAGTCTGCCGGCGAATGCCACCCCCGTGCGAGTGATCCTGCTGACGGCGGCGGCGGAAAAGAGCCAAATCGTTGAAGCACTGCAACTGGGCGCCCGCGGCGTTGTGCTCAAAGATTCGGCCACGCAACTCCTCTTGAAGGCGATTCATACGGTCATGGCGGGAGAGTATTGGGTGGGCCGAGAAAGCGTCTCGAACCTGGTGCAGTACCTGCGCACATTGATGCAGTCTTCGCACGACGAAGCGCGGCAAAAGAAATTCGGCCTGACGCCGCGGGAACTGGAGATCGTTTCCGCCGTTGTGGCGGGATATTCGAACAAAGAAATCGCCGAGTATTTCAAGATTAGCGAAGATACCGTGAAGCATCATCTCAGCAACATCTTCGATAAGCTCGGAGTTTCCACCCGTTTGGAACTGGCCCTGTTTGCAGTGAATCAAGCGCTGCCCCTCAAAAGCATAGCGTGAAATAGAAATACGGCCGCGCACCGACTGGTTGTCCTGTGTAGTGGCACTTCGGTGCCATTGGCTACGAAGGAACTCCACGTTAAGATTTGCACACAGATTCTTGAAACAACGCCGGATGATGTGTGCGGACACGTCGCAAGTCCAGTTGTGACGTTTAACGAAAGTGAGAAATGAGGAGCCTCGTGGCAAATTGCTTACAGCAGCTTTGGAACGATGAGCGTGGTCAGGACATTGCAGAATACGCGGTGATGTTGGCTGTGATTCTAGTGATTGTCGTGGGCACGATCCGTCTCATTGGCTCTAACGCAAATAACGTATTCTCTCAGGTCGGCAGTTCCATTCAGTAAGAGACGATTCTTAATCCGTTCGCCAAAAACCAGGATGTTCCCGCGCTACTGGTCGCGTACGGTCCCCCGCGCCGCATTGCTTCTGCGTACTCTTACTTCTGCGTACTCTCCGTCGGTGTAGTTGTGGTCAATGCTACTTTTTCTGCATTGCCGATCGGAAATCGAGTGAGGTAAGGGAAAACGGGAGTGATTTCGAACTCCATTTTCTCGCGAGCTGAGATCAGGGCGACCGGCTTAGCCTTGGACAGTTCGGCGCGATCAGTCCAAGGATCGACCTTGATGCGGCCGCCGAGGGGTAGTGCGGCAATCTGATCGACGCGCTTGTCATCGAGTGCGGGTGTAGACGACAGCAGGCTCGACATGCGAATGGCATTACTGCCGGCAAAGCTATTTCCCAAGTGGGGCCGAATTAAATTGGGCAGGTCAGGCGCCTTTTCCTGCAAGGCCTTCAGAAATAGTCCCGCATTACCCAATTTGTCTTTGTAGGGTGAGTTCTTGAGAAGCTCGAGCGCCTTGATATCGGCCGCTTCTTCGTCGGCGGGGCTACGCTTGAAGTCGAGCCGCCGGAAAGAGTCCTGGTCGGGAAAAAATAATTTGTCGTTGAAGGCGAGCCGGGTATCGAAACTGTGTCCCAGTACGATGTGACTGAGCTCATGAGCAAGAACCATGGCGAGGGACGCTTCGTCGGGTAAGACGTCGAGCAGTCCGCGGCTCATGACGATAATGTGGCCGATCGTAAAAGACTCCAAAGGAGCGGTTAACAACACGCGGCAGTGGATGTCTCCCTGCAAGTCAATATTGTTGGTGACGAGCAGATTGTTGACTACAGTCGCAAGAATTTTGTCCACGTCGCCGGACGGAGCCAGCAGGCCAACCTTCTCCAGATGATCGACGGCATTTTGTTCCGCTTGCCGTTCCCACATACGTTGAGCCATGACGGGACTGGCGTCGGCGGCGGCATCACTTTGATCCTTCACCGACTGGGGTGAATCGATAAGAATTTGAGTGAACTCTTCGTTGTTTCTGCCTAAACCTTTCAGATCGTAGCCCCAGAGTCGAGTCTGCGCTTTGAAGTGCAGGGTCTTGTTCCATCCTGTCTTCAGGTTCGATTCTTCGGTGTAGACATAGGCCGGCAGCCACGTTCCTTGGCGCATGTTCAAGCGCCAGCTGTCGAAGTGGAAGAAGAAATTGAGCTTGGGCTGGGGATAGTAAGTGCCGTTGAAGCGCACGATGTTGTAATCCTGATCCTCCACCCAAATCCGTCCCATAAAGCGCGCGACTTTCTGATTTGGCTTCGGTTTCACATCGATGACCAAGCAGCGGATCTCGCCGAGAAATTCGCGCCGCACAAAAGTGAAGTCGTAATACCTTTTCTGGAAGTCTTCATCCAGCACCACCATCTGGGCGAAGCCCAGGGGAAGGAAGTGCAGGGAATAAGCTCCCGTCATCTTTTCGAGTACGCGTCGGCCGAATCCTGGTTGGCCCATGAACGAGACATCCTCGGGACCATCGCTCAAGTCGAGCCGGCCGAGAAAGTACTGGTCCTTCACGGGCAACGGATTACCCGTACTGTCATTCTTCAGGTCTTGCAGGTAGGTTTCAACCATGGGATGCAAGTGGCGCATCTGGGCCATAAAAAGGTGCTCGCGCTGCACCATGCGATCGAGCACGTCGTTGAGCGTAAGCGCGGCAGGAGGCAGAGATTCGGAAATCTGAGCAGGCGCAACTGTCGCGGCTCCCGCGTTATTGGGAGCCGATTGCGCGCTAGAAGCGGGAAGAACTTGAGCTTCTACCCCGAACACGAGACTCAGAACAAAAACTAAAACCGAGCCCGAACGAACCATTTGCATAAGAACCTTCTGGAAGTTGATCACGCTAACTGGAAAATGACGTGCAAGACAGCCGTCGAATCCGAGGGCTGGCCATCTTTCGAAGCGGGCTTGAAGCGAATCTGTTCGGCAGCATGTACGGCTGCGTCATCCAAGCCATGCCCCAATCCGCGAACTACCTTCAACACGCGTAACTTGCCGGTCGCTTCCAGTATGACTTCGAGCAGCACCTCTCCCTCGATTCGCTGGGCGCGAGCTTCTTCAGTGTAGATGGGTATCGGCTTGGAAAGGATTTCTGCCGGGGTTATTTTCTGGGCGATGGCCGGACGCGATTGAACGGTGGGAGGAGCGGCGACGTCGGCGTCGCCGAATCCAGCCTGGCGAACACTGCCGCTAGTTGGACGGGCGCTCGCAGTGGCGACCCCGCCGCCGAATCCTGTGCTGGCAACTACGCCGCGCGCACCTTTAGCGCCGCCTGTGCCATTGCCGTAACCGGGTCCGGTTGGCATGTCGAAGCCACCAGACTGCGCAATATTAACCGCCTTGTTCTGACTTGCCTTTGCGGGAACGCCGTTTGGATCGCCGAATCCGCCGGTCTGCACCTGCTGTGGGGCGCGATCAATGGTTTGGGGCGCAGAACTCCCGGTGGAAAAAACGTTTGTGCGGACGATTTGCTTTGGAACCACGGGAGCAGTAGACGGAGGCAATGGATCGAGCTTCCGGGTCACCATCTTTACCGCGGGAGCAGGAGGATCTTCCAACTTCGGCTGAGGCTGAGGAGCCGGCAGGCGCAGGGCAGCGGGAGGCGGTTCGAGCCTTGCCACCATAGGTTTAGGAAGCTGTCTCTGAGGCTGGTGATTGACGGGAACTGGTGTGGGTACGAGTTCGACGGCGTGATAATCCGGCTTTGGGCGCTCAAGAATCTCAGGATTAAGAATCGGGATCCAGACAAAGATTGCGACTACAACGACTTGTATGCCGTAGCTCCAAAGGAAGTCCGACCACGGCGTTTTCCACGGCGGGAGTGATGAAAACAGGCCTGATTGCTGAGATGACGCCATAAGCAGTGGTTAATGGTCCAGAATCGATTCTCTACGGCTTTTCCCTTCGCCCACAATGAAGGAAAATCGGTAGCCTCGTTCAAAACAAAGTGTACTACGGCTCACGGAAGCACGACAAAGGCCATTCCGGCAGCAAATGAATATAAGATAGGACACTTTAGGATCAAGGGCTTAGGGCACAATACTTCTGCGACGTGTCCTTTCCGGCCGCTCGATGCGAAAAGATCACCCTGTTATGGATAGATTTCCACTGTCCGGCCAAATTTCGACCTTAGCGATAAACACGTTGCCGTGAAAGCTTAGCAGTGAACGATCTTCGCGCTTTTGATCCCCTTGGTCGCATTCCGTGTGTCGACTACCAGTTGGGCCGCGTTGACGATGCCGGGATAGTCGTAATCGGAATGGTCGGTCACAATGACAACGCAGTCATATTGACCCAAATCTTTTAACTCGGCGCACTTCATTTGCAAGTCATATTTCCGTCCTTTTCCGATGAAAGGGAAATAGGGATCGTGGTAACTCACCTGGGCCCCATCCTTTTGCAGGAGTTCGATGATGGTAAGCGACGGTGACTCGCGCAAGTCGTCAATATCTTTTTTGTAAGCCACGCCTAGAATCAAGACCCGCGCGCCGTTCACCGGCTTTTTGTGCTGGTTCAACGCGCTGCTGACCGAGGATAAAACATGGTAGGGCATGTTGGTATTAATTTCGCCTGCAAGTTCGATGAAGCGAGTGCGAAAATCCCATTCTTTCGCCTTCCATGAAAGGTAAAACGGATCGACTGGAATGCAGTGTCCCCCCAAACCTGGCCCCGGATAAAACGGATGAAAGCCNNTCCCAGATATCGATGCCCATGCGCAGGCATAACAGCTTGAGTTCATTGACCAGCGCGATGTTGACGCAGCGGTAAATGTTCTCCAGCAGTTTGGTCATTTCCGCGGCAGCCGGGGACGACACCGGAACCGTACGATTGAAGATGGCGCCATACAAAGCGCAGGCCAGTTCCGACGCTTGCGGGTTTAATCCACCGACCACTTTCGGAATGTCTCGACGCGCGACCGTGGTATTGCCCGGGTCTTCGCGCTCGGGCGAAAACGCGACGAAAAATTCGTTGCCGGTCTGCACCTGATCGCGGGCGGCTTTCAGACCATTCTTGTTCTCCTTTTCAAGAATCGGGACCATCACTTCTTCGGTTGTGCCAGGGTACGTGGTGCTTTCCAGCACGACGAGCTGTCCAGCGCGCAAATGAGGAGCAATGGAATGAGTTGTATCGGTGATGTAGCTCAAATCGGGCTCGTGATATTCGTTCAGTGGCGTGGGAACGCAGATGATGATGGCGTCCATTTCATTGATTTTTGAATAGTCGGAGGTGGCGGAAAACCCGTTTGCCTTGGCCGCCTGAACCTCTTCCGGCGCGATGCGGTAGATGTAGGAACCGCCCTTGGCTAGTGTCTCCACTTTGCGAGCGTCAATGTCGAAGCCGGTCACACGAAATTTCTGCTCACTGTATAGGAGCGCCAGTGGAAGGCCGACATAACCCATGCCAATGATGCCTACGCGAGCCTGATGCTGTTGAATTCTGGTCTTGAGTTGATCAAAAGACGTATCTGCGGCAGAGTAGGTGGTCATCAATTTTTTCGGGACAAATCGAGGATGTGTCGCATGAAAACGTTTGATTTTACCATGCGGAATTGAGTAGCCTTGGCGGCCGGTGTGTTTTGGGAAAAGGCAATTCGGAAGCAGACGGGAATTACCCGTTGACGAGAAAGATGAGCGGAACAAGACGTGTCTGGATCCTTGTGGTCGTATTGGCCGCGGCATTTGTCGCTTTCGCAGTGAATGCGGGCAGGCTGCTGGTGGTAGATGCGCCGCAGCCATCGGACGTGATTTTGGTACTTGCAGGTGAAACCGATCGTCGTCCCGCTCGTGCGCTGCAGCTTCTGGATCAAGGCTATGGACGGCGCGTGGTAATCGACGTTCCAGCACAGCCCAAGATCTACGAGTTCACCCAAGTCCAGTTGGCCGAAGAATACATTCAACATATTCCGCAGAGTGCGTCGGTTCGAATCTGTCCGATTAAGGGACTCTCGACCCGCGAGGAATCGCATGACGTGGAAAGATGTTTGGCGGGCGAAGTTGGTGCGCAAGTTCTGATCGTCACCTCGGACTACCACACTCGTCGCGCTCTCAGCATTTTCCGCCATGAGATTCATGGGAAGTTCTTTTCGGTAGCCGCGGCGCGCGACGACATACAATTTGGTACGCGCTGGTGGATCAAACGGCAGTGGGCCAAAACTTGCCTTGACGAATGGCTGCGACTCGTGTGGTGGGAGGGGGTCGAGCGATGGCGTTGAAAGGAAATTTCGGGCTTCATGGCTTCGTTTCGCAATTTCGAGAAGACATTCTCGATCCGTGGCTTCGTTTCCTGATTGGAGTCGACGTTCTAGAACCATTGGGTTCGTTTGGTAAATTCGAGCCAAGTTTCCTTGAGCCACCGCTCACTCATCTTGCGTTTGCCGACACGCAGGAACCTCACGGGTCCCAAAGCTTCGTCAGCCTGAGATTGTCTCCAAGAAAGTCTCGCCTGCGAAAGTACTCAATTCTATTAGAACCGGTCTCATAAATGGCGGTTGAACCTACTTAGCTATTTTCTGCGGGTAGGAAAGCAGGCAGAAGGAGGGCATGCGAGGACGATGGGAACTCAGCGATGCCCAGTGGGAACTGATCGAACCGCTCTTGCGGCCCAAGCGCCGCACGGACGGTCGCGGTCGTCCGTGGCAGGACACGCGAGCCGTGCTCAACGGAATCCTGCGGGTGTTGGGTACTGGGGCACAGTGGCGCGAATTGCCCAACAAATATCCGCCGTACCAGACCTGCCATCGCCGTTTCCAGAAGTGGGTGCGGGAAGGCAAACTGGAAGGCATCTTGCGCGTACTGGCGGAGGAATTGCGCGTCCGTGGAAAATTGGACCTGGAGGAGGCTTTCATCGACGCCTCCTTCACGGAGGCAAAAAAGGGGGCCTTGCGGTCGGGCCCACCAAGCGTGGCAAAGGGACGAAAATCATCGCTCTCGCCGATGATCACAGTCTTCCTCTGGCCGTTAGTATCGAAAGCGCTTCGCCGCATGAGAGCCAACTCGTCGAAGGCCTCCTCGGGCACAGCTTCCTCGATACCCTTCCCCCACGATTGATCGGCGACAAAGCCTACGACAGTGACCGCTTGGATCGAGATCTGGCCGAGCGCTATGGCATCGAGATGATCGCACCCCATCGCGGAGAGCGCCGCGAACCCACACAGGACGGTCGCCCGTTGCGGCGGTACCGCAGGCGTTGGCGAGTGGAACGACTCTTTGCTTGGCTGCATCACTTTCGTCGATTGGTGATCCGCTGGGAGTACCACGTCGAGAACTTCTTCGGCATGGTGCGTCTCGGTTGCATACAAATCTTGCTCAGGCAATTATGAGGTGGCCTACTCGTACCTCGACGCCACCATGGCAATCGAAACTTGCCGAAAGTCACGGAACCGGCGACGTGCATGATCCGTATCCTTTCACTATGAGAGTTCACATGTTGCCTTGTTGCGGAGTTTATGTCTCCCTCTTTGCCTTCTTGTCAGTCGTAGCACCAGCACAAAATCCAGCGCCGCAACAATCCGCGGCACGAGAGAGCACGACGGCAGCCGCTTACAACGATGCAGACTATCGAAAGTTCGACCAGACA
>PKXU01000131.1:40151-41716 GCA_003132445.1 Acidobacteriaceae bacterium
TCACAAATCCTTGGTCATTCGCTCTCTTCGCGGCGTGGGAAAAGCGCTTCACCGTAGTGCAATGGGACCAACGAGGCGCGGGTAGAACGCTCCGGGAAACCGGTCCGTCGGTTGCGTCCACCATGACCCTTGATCGCATTGCGCAAGATGGGATCGAACTGTCCGAATGTCTGCGGAAGCGTCTCGGCAAGGACAGGATCGTTCTCGTCGCCCACTCCTTTGGCTCGATCCTCGGCCTACGAATGGTGCAGGCCAGACCAGACCTTTTCTACGCTTACGTGGGCACAGGCCAGATCTCCGATGAAACAAAGAACTACTCTGTGGCTTATGCCGCGCTGCTGGAGAAAGCGCAGGCCACCGGAAATCAGCAGGCTGTTGCCGAACTGCGCCGCATTGGCCCACCACCTTACTCGAACGGTGAGGGCTACAGCGTACAGCGCAAATGGGCGAACAGTTTCGAAGGCGCTGATCGATTCCTCCCAGGGACCCTTGGACTTGCTTTGGTCGCTCCTGGTAATTCCGTGCGAGATCTGAACGATTCTATCGACGGGCAGATTCTAAGCGGCGACCGTCTCGTTCCACAGGCAAGGTCCTCTACGCCGAAGGATCTTGGGCTTGAGTTTGCAGTGCCCATGTTTTTCTTCCAGGGAACCGAGGACTTTACGACTCCTACCGCGCTCGCAAGGCAATATCTCGGTGCAATCAAAGCTCCGCACAAAGAGTTTGTGCCGATCGATGGCGGTCACTTTGCGGTGTTTATGAACTCGGATCAGTTTCTCAGGGAACTTGTCGCGCATGTTCTGCCGCTTGCAGGCAGCCATTGAAAATTCTCCTGGGGTTTATGAGACCGGTTCTAGTAGACAAAATTTCACGTTCACAACCTGCACTCCCTACACAACTTCTTGTCTGTCTGGCAATTGCAGTTGTGGTACCGAGTTCCGAATGCAAACTTTGATCCTGCCCAAGCACCGCTGTGCTCTGGAGTTCCGACATAATCCCTAAATGTGCTGGACGAGACCGTCCACGGGGCGAGAAGCGAACTCCTCCGCTGCCACCTGATCTCCCGAAGGTTGCACAGCGGCCATGCTGGTTTCTACCGATGCCAGTTCGGCCACTGGGACTGGTCCAGAAGATGGTGTCGGATCTGACGCAAAGTCAGGCGAGCTGACGTGCGGAACCTCGGGCCTAGACAAAACAGTTACGGGCGTTGCGGAAGAGTCCCTGATCGTCGGCACATCGCCCTGTTCTTCCCCGTCAAAGCCGCTAACAGTCAGATCAACGCTGATCGGGGCGGGCACGAACTCGCCTTTTCGCTGCCTCTGCAGCCGCTCAAACTGGTTTACGTCCTGCGTCAACTGGCGATTGATGGAGGTTGCGTACCGTCCCGTGCGATCAATGGTGAAGAAGAATTCCACCGAGTTTTGAGCATTTTCCGCTTCATAACCGTACACTACGTGCAGCTTGTAATAGCCAATTGCGATCTTTTCGAGCAAGATTTCCTCGAGGGTACCATCGGGCTGCCAATCTTCCCGCAAGCTTTCCAGCAGATGGTCGAATGAAGGGCG
>PKXU01000131.1:41723-45273 GCA_003132445.1 Acidobacteriaceae bacterium
TATTCTGTTACGGACGCGAGTGAAAAGCGAGGAAAGTGATTGACTCGCAACAACACACAAGGTTAGGATTCGAAGCCGAAGCAATAATCGCCAAAGCAATGATGAGGAAATGCGCAAGGGGATGAGGGTTTGCATGCAGCAACCATTCGTACTACCATCATCCAAAGTGGTCTCGGAGGGCGCTAGCGAATCATGAGGGCTTTTTATATGAAGATCCTGAGCTGTCTGCTGGTCATTATGTTTTCGGCTTTTCTGTTTGCGGCGGATCAACCCGCAGCCATGCTTTACAGTCACGGAACTGCTCTTCTGAATGGCGACAGTATTGCGAGATCGTCGGCTATCTTTTCCGGGGATTTGGTACAGACGAATGCGGATTCCGTTGCCAACATCAACGCTACCGGTTCAAGCGTTCTGGTTCTGAACGACTCCCTGGTCCAGTATGAGGGGAGCGCTCTAAAGTTGGAGCACGGAGCGGTAAACATTTCAACCTCGAAACTGCTGGTGACCCACGCGGGAAGCGTCACCGTGTCACCGTCCTCAACTGGGTGGACCGAATTTGAAGTCAGGGATTTGGATGGTAGGGTCCAGATCGCGGCGCGAAAAGGAGATCTGACGATCAGCGATGAGACGGGGACCACCACGCTGGCACAAGGGCAGGAAACCACGCGCGATGATTCCCAGCAGACTGACGAACAGAAGAAAAAGAAGAAGCGAAGAGTGGCAGCTGGATACGTTCCTGCCACGGGAGCAGTTTTCGATTCTCCTTGGGCAATCGGAATCGGCGCGGGCGTTGTGGCAGGCGGCGTAGTGTGGGTTTTGGTCCAAGGCGGCACCGCGGTAAGTCCAGCGATCCCATGAAACCTTAGCGGTAGTGTGCGCTATTCTGACGCAGCGTTTTTTCAATCAGGAAAATTGATAGCGAGTTGCCACGTGGCTTCTGGCCTCCTGATAAACAGTCGGCCAGTGCATTGGTGTTGCGTTGGAGCTTAAGGATTGCGTTCCACGGGCATGCGGTGCTGCGGAACTCCGAACAAGTCTCAGCTCAAAAGTGCCAAACAACGCCGCCGCCGACGAAGATATTGTGTTGACGGCTCTTTCCGGTGTTCACATTTAAGTCTGGGAGGCCAGACCAGAAGTCCCGAGCCTCGCCCCGCAGACTAAATCGACCGATAATCTTGACATCGAGTCCAACGCCCGCTTGGAAGGCGCCTGTCGTAGTTCCGGTTTTACCCGGATTCGGTCCTCCAAACTCAAGCGTGGAACTTTCGCCGAAATGGGCGAATCCTCCACCAAAACTTACCCAGGGGGAAACTGCCTGTTCAGGAAACAAATTGAACCGTGCTGCGGGAGTTATGAAAATAGATGAGTATTGACCCGGGACCACATTCTGCGCGGCGTGTATATGCTCGTCGGGGTCATCTAGGAATGGGACTTCGACACCCACAGACCAAAAGGGGGCGCCTATGAGACGTCGAGCGTAGTTTATTTCGAAGGTTAATCCTTTGCCGAAGCGAAGGTCCGGATCATAAGACGGAGCACCGACGATGCCCTGATTGGCGATAAACGTACGTCCAATCATTCCCGTCAATTCATTCCTTTGTGCTGCACCCTGCGTTACAAGGGCACACACTGCCAACGCAACGCCGATGATGAGGTGTTTCAGCGACATTTCTCCTCCCGCCTTCTGATCGTTTCGAAGCAAGTTCGGCCAAGATTAGCCGCCTCTTTCAACATATCCGCTTTCCATACAGAACACGCAGCATCGTTTAGATTGATGAACGATTATATCGACCGCGCCAAGGAGTTGCCATTGTCAGTTCGAGTGCGACGCCCACTTTCTTCATCCCCTGGAGCTCGAGCTCGGCCGGATTTGGGGACCTTAGCCAGCGGCGAAGCGGCCAACGCGCAAAGGACATAAAATACTGCAGCATTGGCTGGAATTTGCAAATTGAAATCTACGAAGCTGTGAAACAGGATACCTGTACATCCGAGCAAGGCGGCAAGAGAAACTGCGCCATCCCATCTTAATTCCCAGCGGCGAGAGGTCGGCAGTCCGTGTTGGTACAGCCGCACGATAAACCACAGCATTAGCCCGAAGCCGAGCAAACCGGTCTCCACAAGGAGCTGCGCGTAGTCGTTATGCGCTTCATTTACGAACAGATTGGTGTAGAAGCTGCGGTAACTGGGATAGATGGTGGGGAAAGTCCCCAAACCCCATCCCCACAGCGGCCGGTGAAAAAACATTCTCAAGCAGTCCTTCGTCATGTTCAGCCGAATGCCCGGCCCCAAGTCCCCGAGTCGCCCGAGAACTTGCCCTTTGCCGAGAAAGATCAAGAAAGCAAGAACTAAGACGCAAACCGCGATCAAGCCGGCTGCGACCCGAGGATTTCTTCTCTGCACCAGAGTGATGGCAGCAAACACGACAATCTCAACAACGAAAGCAAGCATTCCGCCACGCGAGCTGGAAAGAAAAATGGTGCTGGCCATCAGTATCGCGGAGAATGCGATCAGCGCTCGCTTCCCCCCTCTGAACAGATGGCCCATACTTACAACCAAGGGAAATGGGGCTAGCATCTCCATCAGGCCGGCGTAGTGGTTGTGATTGACGTAGCTTCCGTAGATTGAGCCACCGAACTGAGGACGGATTACCCAGAAGATTTTGCCGTTAGAGGTCAGTTCCTGAGCCAACGCGAAAAAGGAGTAAAGCGCTCCGAACGCAATCATTACGAGAGCGAATACCTTGCGAGTACCTTCCGCTGTTACGCATTCTGCTGCAATCAGCAGCGCAATCCCGTAGGAGACGTACTGGAGTGCTTCGTATTCAGTAACGTACTTGTAGGCAGACTTGCGCAGCGCAATCTGCGCGAGGATGAGTCCAAAAAAGAGGAATGCCGACAGGTACAGGGGGTTTTTCGATAGCTTCACCTGCCCGGAAACCAGCTGCTTTACCGCCCAAACAAAGAATAGAACTGCCGCACCGGCCTCGAAGGTGAAAGTCGACCACTCATTGACTGCGCCAAACGCCGACACCGCGAAAATCAAGAGGACGCATAGGCCGGCAACGAGCCCCCATTGCAGGATGGCGGGCTCGCGAACACACGGGTGCTCGAGGTCAATAGAATCAGTCATATCGGCAACCGCGAACGATCTTAATCTCACTTCACCGATCTTCATTCTATTTCTCCACTAGCCTGAGGTCGTCGATCCACAGCTGGCCTCGGATCAGAGGGCCGGGAGGCTGGCGGACAATTTTCAACAATACTAGACTGGTGTCCGGGCCGGTGTGGAATCGTGCTTGTTGCAGACGCCAGGGATTCGTGCCCATTACATCGTCAGTGAGCACGTAGGAGGCATTGTTATACGCGTCCGCAATCGCAAAACGCGGGCCGCTGGCAGTCTCCAGTTCCTCCGTCCTAAATTCGGCACTGAACTCGTAGTCGGAGTTTGGTTTTACTGGGATGAACTGAGAGATTCCCGCTTCCGAGGCACTTTGCCCATCGAAGGTGATGGAGAGCGATCGTGTTCCGCTGTGAAACGTACTCGTGTCGAT
>PKXU01000116.1 GCA_003132445.1 Acidobacteriaceae bacterium
GCTAGGGGAATGGATGAAGACACGATAATGAACCTAAACCCTACGCGATGAGGGGTATAGACATGTTCGCTCGTAGTTCGTACGGTGGGGTATGCCTTTCTTGGACGCACGGCAAAAATCATCGCCCGTCCGAATTCTCGTCGCCGACGATAACCCTCTTATGCGGCGCTGCCTGCGCAAGTTGCTGGAGCAGCAAGATTCCTGGCAGGTCTGCGGCGAAGCCACCAACGGTCGGGAAGCCATAGACCAGGTTCAGCAAGCCTCCCCGGACGTGGTGGTCATCGATTTCCAGATGCCCGAAATGAATGGCTTGGACGCGGCCAAGGAAATCCGGCGGCGTTCGCCGGAACTCCCAATTCTCATGGTAACTTTGCACATGTCTCCCCAACTTGCAGATCAGGCCAAAAGAATAGGAATACGCGGGGCATGCGATAAAGGTGACATCGGCTGCCTGGTCGAAGGCGTAGAGACACTGCTGCACCACGGCACTTACTATCGAATGTAAACGGTCGACTTTAATTCCTGGGCCATCGATCTAATTTCTCTAAACGAACACTTGCCGCCATTTTGACTGCCTGATTACGGCCTATATTCTCTTTTCTCGGAGTGACGGGAGTGAGGATTCAGTTTGCCATCGACGATCTCTGCAACCTTGAATCTCTCTCCACGCGAGAGCGAGCCACTCGTGTATATGGCTTGCTGCGCACAATCCTGAACCTGCCGGTCGAGTTCCGTACCGAAGCGCTATCGGAAGTTACGTTGGCCATCGAGCATCACCCGTGCCGCGATTCCATTCGTTCTACGCTGCGTGACTTTTGGTCTCATCACTCTTACGTTCGAGTTATTTCCGAAGCCGGATTGCCCGACGAAGCTTTTCTGGTTCGCGAGTTGTTCGCGCGAGCAGTGCGTCATCTTTTGCCGGTCGATGAAGTCGAGGGCGATCTCTATGTTCTGATGGACTCTTTGAACTTGAAAGAGTCGGATGCGCGCTGGGTGGCTTCGTTGCCGGAATCATTGGTTGCACCTTGGGCGGACACATTCCGGCCATCGACTTTTTCCATTCTGGCCTCTTGCAAAATCCTGGCCCTCCGCGCTACCAATGTTGCGCTTTCACGAGATTTGATCGTATTCGCCGACGACGAGGACATTACCAAGTCCTCTTTTTTTCATTTGCCGAGTCTGGTTGAGCACGTCATTCGACATCCCGAAGATTTTCATCTGTGGGAAGAACAGAAAGCGGCGTGCGAAGCGCAACTGCAAACCGTGAACCAACTGCTGGCGGATCGGGGATCATCCGTGAACCTCATCTTCCGTGTGCGTTTATTGCGATCTCTTCTGGGTCGAATTCAACAGGTGATCAGCCTGGAGCGCCAGGATTCAGATGCGCGAAAACTCGCCGTTACGGTGGTTCACGGTTTTGCCTCGCAGCGACGCATCGGCACAGTCTTGAGCGCCAGCAGTCGCCGTTTGGCGCGTAGCGTAGTAGAGAGAACGGGGCGCGCCGGCAAACACTATATTGCGCAAAATACCGTTCAATGGCGAGTGATGGGCTTCGGTGCGGTTTTGGCCGGCATCATTACATCATTCACCGCATTGTTCAAATATTCCCTTGCAGCAACCATCCATGCTCCTCTGCTGTTGGCCATTGCGCATTCGCTGAACTACGTTTTTAGTTTCCTCCTGATGCAGGCGGGCGGATTCCTGCTGGCTTCCAAAATGCCCGCCGTGACTGCCGCGACGTTGGTGGACGCTATGGAAGATCCCGCAAAAGATCACATGGCGAGCTTGCAGGCAATTTCCAAAACGCAATTCATCGTCACCATCAGCAATCTAATTGGGGCCGTGCCTGCCTCGATCCTGATCGACAGGATTTTCAGCGCAGTTCGGGGACATCCGTTCCTTCCTCCACCAGCGGCGGAACATGGCATTCGCATGCTCTCTCCGCTCACTTCCATGACAATTCCCTTCGCGATTATTACCGGAGTTTTTCTCTGGCTCTCTTCGCTGGCAACCGGTTGGACCGCGAATTATCTCGCGCTCCATCGTATGGGAACCGCCATCTCCAACAGTCTTCGCATTCGCGCTAGGCTCGGGCCCAAGCGGGCCGAAACACTGGCGGATTGGGTGCGACATCACGCTCCCGGCTCGGTCGGCTATATCGTGCTGGGATTTTTGCTCGGCTCAGTGCCAATTATTTTCGAGCTCTTCGGAATTCCTCTCGAAGTCCGCCACGTTACGCTGGCAGCCGCCAGTCTGGGCTACGCTCTCGACGCCTCTCGTATATACGGCCAGTTGCACTGGCAGGAGGCCTCGCTTGCGTTCGCAGGCATTGCGTTGGTCGGCATTTTGAATATAGTAACGTCGTTCGTGTTGAGTTTTCTTCTCGCCGTACGCGCGCGCAACATCGGCGAGGCGGAGTCGCGTCGCTTTTTGCGCCAGGTGGGACGCGAGTTCCTGGCGCATCCATTTGCGTTTCTGCCTCCGGGCGAAGCGGGACGCACAGACTAAAAGCGTTGCGAAAAGGGAGTTAGAGAGCGTTATGCAAAAAGGTCGCAAAGCGACATAGAAGCGCCTTTAAGATTCCATCAGCGCTATCAAACCTGAAGCTTGCGAAGGTAAGGAACGCTGGCCTTCATTTTTTCCAAATCCATTTCCACGAAGTAATTCTTGATGCCACCGACTTTCGCGGCCGCAAAAATCTTCTTCCAATCCAGACTGTCCTGTCCCACCGGTACAATCTTTCTGTTTTCCGCCGACCAACCTTGCACGTGCATGGAAATGAAACGCCCAGGATACTTGGTGAAATATTCGGCAGCATCGTAACCTTTGCTGATAGTTGAAACCTGGAATTGGAATTTCACCAGCTTCGGATCTAGAATGCCAAACAGGACGTCATACGTCCGTTTGCCGTCCACCATCGAGAGCTCAAAGTCTTCGTTGTGCAGTCCCTGCTGAATGCCGGCGTTGGATGCTCGTTCCGCTATTCGGTTGTATTCGTCGGCCGCTCGCTTAACGTCATCCATGGTCGGATTCTTGGGCCCTTCCAAGCTGGGCACCAGCATTTGCGTTAGGCCGATATCTTTCGCCCAGGCAATGGCTCGCTCCTGATTTGCCTTCAGCTCATCGATGCCGAAGTGAGAGCTGATGCAACTTACACCGGCATCACTCAATATCCTCTTGAGTTCGCTTCCTTTATATTTCGCCAGCCCGGCAAAGCCCTCATCTGCATAGCCCACGGGAGAGCACAGTTCGATACTCTGAAATCCCGCGTCAGCCAATTGTTTGATTGTCGCGGGAAAATCCTTCGCAATCATCTTCCGCACCGACCAGGTCTGGCATCCAATGGGCATCCCCAGCGGATTGCCACGCAGTTCCAGCCCAGCGGTGGAAAAAAGGCCGGCCGCAGCGGCATAGGTTGACGCTGTCTTCACAAAGTCTCTTCTGGAAATCGCGACCATCGGCACCTCTCTGCACAATAGATAAACAATTCAAAAACTAGCTACAACTCCCAACCGCTGCGGCGCTCGGGGCTGACAAATTTCTGCGCTGCGTCTGAGTTCACAGCAAGCTTAGTTCGATCCCAATTCAGTTTTTGTCCCGTGCGGGCCGCCACATTTCCCAGCAGCAAAGACTCCGTGACCATGCCTTCAAATTCGAAATTCCCGCCAGGCTTCGCTTTGCTTCCTTTGCAGGCATCGAGCCATTCCCGCTCGTTGCCCGGCGACCGCGGCACGGTCTTTGGCGGCTGCTTGTAACTATCCATTCTTGATTGTGGAATGAGTTTCGGATTGCCGCCATTGAAGTTGCAGAGAATTTTGCCGCGATCTCCAATGAAAAGCAGTCCTTCATCTTCTTCTTCGCTATCTCCCTTAAGCGGACGGCCTTCTTCTAATTCGTCGGGACGCCTCGGCTTCAGACCACCGTCATACCAGTTGAACTTCACTGCCGGCATGTCGCCGCGGGCGGGGAAATTGTAGCGGACGATTGAAGCCATCGGATACGTCTCGTCGTAGCGGTCGGTCGTACTCGCTTCCACGCTCACCGGCGCTTCAAGTTTTAACACGCGAAAAATCGTGTCGAAGCTGTAAGAACCCATATCGCCCAGCGCTCCGCAGCCGAAATCCGTCCAGCCCCGCCACACAAAGGGCAAGTACACGTGATTGAACGGTCTTTCGGGCGCCGGCCCCAGCCACAGATTCCAATCCAAACCTTCGGGCACGGCTTCGGCCTCTTTTGGTCGCTCAATTCCTTGCGCCCAAAAAGGACGGCTCGACCAGTTTGCCACTTCCCGCACCGGCCCGATGGCGCCGTCCCAAATCCATTCACATAGAAGGCGTGTCGCTTCCGATGCCTGGTTGGCAACTGCAATTTGCGTGGCCACTCCGGTTTGCCGCGCGATCTCCGCAATGTGCCGCGCCTCATAAATCGTGTGTGTCAAAGGCTTCTGGCAGAAAACATGTTTGCCTTTTTTCATGGCCGCAGCCGACACTGCGGCGTGTAGATTGTCGGTGGTACACACCACCACCGCATCCAGATTTTTCTGTTTCTCCAGCAATTCGCGGAAGTCCACATAAGCCGCGCATCCGTGATATTGCCCTGAACGCTGCTGGTTGCCGTAGTAGCCATCTACAATTTTTTGGCACGGTTCGCGGCCGGCCACACCGCTGGTGACTTGCAGGGAATGAGTCAACTGAATCGACTGGTCGGGGCTCAGCCAATCCCAGCCGCTGTTGACGCCCAGCAATTTGCGCACGGAATTGCAGAACTCGTGCATATCCCATTGCGGATAATTCGCGCCAGATTTGTTCACGTCACAGACCGCCACGCCCTGAACGTCAGGCTCGCCCAAAAAATGAAGCATCACGCGCAAGCCCTGCGCACCTACGCCTATAAAAGCAATATTGACCTTATCGCTCGGAGGAACATAACCAAGCCCTCCTAATACATGGCGCGGAACTATCGAAAACCCAACCGCCGCTGCGGCTGTTTGACCGAGGAATGCGCGCCGAGTGACCGAACCCTCGAAAAATCTGCGAGACCGAACTTGATTTTTCACGATTCCTCCCGAACGATTCACGTCCGTCAAATGTCTGGCCGCTGACTGTATTGCGACGACTGACTACGGTACCCATCCACTTGCATGCTGTCAATGAAAGCGCGACATGCGCCTGAAAAAAAAATGAACCTTGCAAGGCACGAACACGTACGTACGCCTTGAGGACCGGGCTTCATTGCTCTAGTTGGTAGTAGAATAGCTCCCCATCCCACATGTAGCCGAATGCAATGAATTAAACGCGGTTCCAACCAGGAGGGAATGGTGTCGCTCACAATCAATAATCTTTCCAAGACGTACCCAAACGGGGTCAAAGCGCTTAAGAACCTGTCACTCTCCATCGGGAACAGCATGTTTGGGCTGGTAGGGCCGAACGGTGCGGGAAAGAGTTCGCTGATGCGCACCATCGCGACGCTGCAGGATCCCGACTCCGGCACCATTAATCTCGATGGCATTGACGTGCTTCGGCAGAAGGACGCCGTACGGCGCATCCTGGGCTACCTGCCGCAGGAATTCGGCGTATATCCCAAGCTCTCAGCCCTCGACATGCTCCATCATCTCGCCGTGCTGAAAGGGATGACTGTATCGAGCGAACGCAAGGAGATGATCGATACGTTGCTCCAACAAACGAATCTGTGGGATGTTCGGAAAAAAGCGCTCTCGACTTTTTCTGGCGGCATGAAGCAGCGTTTCGGAATCGCACAGGCGCTGCTCGGCAATCCCCGGCTCATCATTGTTGATGAACCGACCGCCGGCTTGGATCCGGCAGAACGCAATCGTTTCTTGAATCTTCTCTCTTCGCTCGGCAGCGATCGCACCGTCATTCTCTCGACGCACATTGTGGACGACGTGCGCCAGCTCTGCCCTCGCATGGCGATCATCGCCTCGGGAGAATTGTTGCTCGAAGGCGCTCCCTCCGACACGCTTGCCGCCTTAAATGGCAAGATCTGGTCCAAGGTGATCGCCACCGACAACGAAGTGCGCTCTTTCGAAACGCAGCTCCACGTCATCTCCACGCACCTGGTTGGCGGGCAGCACGAAATTCGCGTGTACGCGGATTCTTCTCCTGGCAATGGCTTCCGCGTCGTCGATTCGGGACTGGAAGACGTTTATTTCCTTAACTTGTCGCAACAATCCAAGCGGCAACCCGCAAATTAGTTTCTCGAACCTGGAGGAATCTGAGATGAGACAGTTTTGGGAGTTCTTCACTTTCGAGCTTAAGTTTCGCTTCAAGAGTATTTCGACCTACATTTATTTCCTCATCTGGATCACGTTCTCTTTTCTCGATGTGGCCTCTGAGAGTTTCGGTCCCATCGGCAACAGCAACGGTAAAGTCCTGCTGAATGGACCGTTTGCAAACACCTTCAATAATGTGGGCGCCGCATTGTTCGGCATCATCATTATTGCCGCCATCTTCGGCACTTCGATTCTGCGCGACTTCCAACGCGACACCTATCAGATCCTCTTCACTCAACCCATTTCCAAATTCGCATACCTCGGCGGGCGATGGGCCGGCTCATTCGTTACCACCGTCTTTACGTTCTCGGGCATGCTGTTCGGCACTTACCTCGGCACTCTCGCCCCATGGGCCGACCACTCTCGCATCGGGCCGAATCATCTGTGGACGTACCTTCAGCCCTTCTTTGCCATCCTGGTAGTACAGATCTTTTTCATAGGCTCGGCATTTTTCGCCGTCGCTGCGCTAACCCGAAAGATTTTCATTGTCTATCTCCAGGGCGTCGCGCTCTTCATGATTTACATCATCGGCATTACGGTCTTCTTCGGGACACGTTCCCTGGAGCACTTCTGGTCCGGCATCTTCGATCCCATCGGCCTCGTCCTGATTGACGATGTCACCCGTTACTGGACAGTGATCGAAAAGAACACGCAGCTCCTCAGTTGGTCACCAACTCTGGTCGGCGGTGTTTTTCTTTATAACCGCTTAGTTTGGCTCGGCGTGGGGATGCTCGCGCTCGGCGGCGTCTGGGCTCTCTTTCCCATGTCGGTGGAAGCCCTCACTGCTCGTTCGCAAGGGCGTCGCGCCGCCAAAGCCAAAGAGCAGGAGCTTACCGAAGCTCAACCCGTGCGCTCTCTGGTAGCCGCTCGACTTCCCCATGCTCGCCAGGCCTTTACTCCCGCCACAACGTTTGCGCAATATCTCTCGCTGTCGCGTTTACGGCTGCGAAATATTCTCCGCGACATTCCGTTCTGGGCGCTGGTCGTCCTCATCGTCGCCTTCGCCGTAAATAACGGATATTTCGCAGGCCGCGTCGCCGAGCGCAATGTTTGGCCTGTCACTTATCTCATGGTTCAGGCGGTTGAGGGCAGCGCCACGCTTTTCCTTCTCATCGTCGCAGTGCTTTACGCTGCGGAATTGCTGTGGCGCGAGCGCGACACGCATTTCGATGGCATCCACGACGCTCTGCCCCTGCGTGAATCTACCGACTGGCTCTCTCGGCTCACCGCTATCGTCGTCGTTGAACTGATCCTCCTGGCCTTTGTAATGCTCATCGGGATCATCATGCAAACCTTCGCTGGCTATTACCATTACGAATTTCTGCAGTACTTCAAAGAGCTTTACGTAGTCACCTTCCCCCAAGTACTTACTTTTATTTTGCTCGCCCTCTTCATCCAGACAATCGTTTCGAACAAGTTTGTGGGCTATGCCATCTTGATTGGCATCTTCGTTCTCATGCCGATCCTCTACAGCTTCGGCTGGGAAAACACTCTGTACCTCGTCGGCCAGACCCCTCCCTACACTTACTCCGATATGAATGGCTACGGCCATTTCGTTCCCGGATTGTTCTGGTCGATCACTTACTGGTTTGCGATTTCTGCGGTGCTGGGCGTCATTTCCATTGCCTTCGCGCGTCGCGGCGCGGAAGACTCGATGCGTGCGCGCGTGCGTCTTGCCATGCAGCGTGCGCCGCGGCTTGTGCCGGCCGCATTGTTGTTTGCTTTTCTCGCGGTCGCCTCCGGCTCCTGGTATTTCTACAATGCGCACGTCCTCAACGAATATTTGGACTCGAAAGCTCGACGCGACATCCAGGCGGACTACGAACGTCACTTCAAGCAGTATGAAAACCTCATCCAGCCCAAAGTCACCGCGGTCGATGCCGCCATCAATATTTATCCCAATCGCCGTTCCTTCGACGGCAGCGTCCGCATGACGCTGCAAAACAAAAGCAGCCAGCCGATCACGCAGATTCACGTCACCGACGCAAGGCAGTCCGTCACCGACCTGCATTTTGATCGTCCGTTTCATCTGGTCAGCTCGGCGGCCCGCGACATTTATTCCATCTACGCCCTCGACCAGCCTTTAGCGCCTGGCGAGACGATCACCTTAACCTGCAACGTGGGCCACCAGACGCGCGGCTTCCGCGACGGCAACGAACCTCCGGAGTTCGCCTACAACGGAACGTTCTTTGACTCCGACTACTTCCCTTACATCGGCTACAACACGCGCGTTGAAGTCGACGACCCGCGCCGTCGCCGCGAAGAGCACCTGCCGCAGCTCGAAGAAATGGCCCACCGCGGCGACCCGATCCACTCCCTGAACAATGTTTTCTTTCGCGGCGAGTCCGACTGGATCACCTATCACACCGTCGTCAGCACTTCACCCGACCAGATTGCTGTCGCTCCCGGCTATCTGCGGCGCGAATGGCAGGCGAATGGCCGCCGCTTTTTCGAATACAGCATGGGGACGACCCACATCCTTGATTTCTTCGCCTACATTTCGGCTGATTATCAGGTTAGAAAGGAAACCTATCACGGCCCAAACGGCGACGTCTCTCTCGAGGTTTATTACGACCCTGCGCACACCTATGACGTGGATGACATGCTCGCCAGCTCCCGCGCCGGACTCGACTACTATCAGCGAATCTACAGCCCCTACCAGTTCTCACAGTTCCGCATCTTCGAATTTCCGCGCTATCGAACCTTCGCTCAATCCTTTCCCAACACTGTGCCTTACTCGGAAAGCATCGGGTTCATCGGCCGCGTAGTGAAGCCCACCGACATCGATTTCACTTACTTCGTAACCGCACACGAACTCGGCCACCAGTGGTGGGGACATCAGCTCATCGGCGCAGACGTCGAGGGGTCGAACATGATGTCGGAGAGCCTGGCCGAATATTCTGCGCTGCAGGTAATGGCGCACAAATACGGGCGCGATCTCATGCACCGTTATCTGCGCCACGAACTTGACCAGTATTTGCGCGGCCGCGCCGGAGAAATTCGCCACGAGCCGCCGCTTGCCCTGGTGCAGCGCGAGCCCTACGTCTGGTATCAGAAGGGTGGACAGATTTTGTACACGCTTGCCGACTACATCGGGGAAGACAAGATGAACCTCGCCCTCCACAATTTCCTGATGCAGTATCGCTATTCCAACGCCAACAACCAGGCCGATGCCGCTCCAAATAAAAACGATCCTCCGAGCAGCTCTAAGAGTCTCGACGATCCTTACCCCGATACTCGCATGCTGGTCGACGCGATCCGCGCACAAACTCCGCCGGAACTCGAATACCTGGTTGACGACGGCTTCAATCGCATCGTCCTTTACGACAACCAGGCAGTCTCTGCCACTTCTCAGAAGACGGCCGACGGCAAATACAAGGTCACGCTGGAAGTGCAGTCTCGCAAAATGCAAGCCGACGGGAACGGCGCCGAAACTCCTATGCCCCTCGCCGATTACATCGAGGTAGGAGTATTCAGTGGAAAAAAAGATGAGGAAAAACCACTTTACCTGAAGAAAGAAAAATTCACCCAAGAGCATCGCACTTTCGAGATCGTGGTCGATCAACAACCCACGCTCGCCGGCATTGATCCCTATAACAAGCTCATCGATCGCAATGCCGATGACAATATGATCGAGGTCACAAAGCAATAAACTCGTGTGTGTAGAGATTGAAAAGGGGGATCTAACCTGTCGACGTCGCGCCGTGGTTTCCTGAAAACAAGTGCAGTTGCCAGCGCCGGCTTTGCTCTGAACGCATTGCCGGGATTGGGAAATCCTGTCGACGGCACTGACGCTGCGGCGGAAGACCAATCGGCACAGAGTGCGAAATCGCATTCCCCTGCTTCGCCGGCGGCCGCTGCGGAAGAATTCACTCTCGGCGTCGGTGTTTATCCGGGCGACCCTCGGCAAAACTTCAGTCCAGAACTTGTCATTGACAAATTAACCTATCGCAATCTCGCCCTGCTGCGGCCTGCTTATCATTCCAGCAGCTACGATTACAACCTGACCGCGCAGCTGGTCACCGATGGTATAAAAGACACGCATCTTCCGGAATGGGTTGCAACTTCTGCCAGCTCTTTGGGCGCGTTGCCTAAGAACGAGCGCGAACTGGTTCTCGATCACTCTCGCACCAATTCCATAGAAATATTTGGCGCCCACGCGAGTGTCCAGATTCAACTCGGTGGCGGCACCACCGCTCCCGAAGTAGATCGCATTGATATAGTCGTGGTTCCTCCCGCCGCTTCGGCGGCTAATTTGAGTTTCACCGTTTCGGTTTCTGACGACGGACGCAACTGGGAAAAAGTCGGCGCCGTTTCCGCTCCTCAGCCGGTGTCAGTGGAAGGTTATCCGCGGGATTTTGCGCGGCCCGGCCAACTGTTCATTCCATCCATCGCTTTGAGCCGGGCTTGCCGCAGCCGTTTTTATCAAGTGGAATTCGCCGTCGCCAATGCTCCGCAGCAAGCGTTCTACATGCAGTGGAGGGTCGGCGAGTTTGAATTCTATCGGCACGATCAGCGGGTGCAAATCGGCGGTCCCTATTCCTTCACCAGCGCATGGATGAGCGCCGGCCTCGGCGAAGAGTGGGTTTACGTCGATTTGGGCGCTCGTTGCGAATTCGATCGCGTCAAACTTTTCTGGATTGCCCGCGCAGCCGAAGGCTCCATCCAGGTTTCCGATGACGCTGAAACCTGGCGCGACCTGCATATCCTTGCCGAAGAATCCAGCTTGGTTGACGATGTCAAGCTCGCGCAACCTTCCCACGGCCGCTATGTTCGAGTGCTGATGAAGCGTCCGACTTCTTCAGTGGGCTATATCCTGAGCGAGTTCGACGTGTATGGACGTGGCGGCCCGATCGCGCGTCCCAAACGCATTACGACCGTTCCTGCTGAGGCGCCGCTGAATGCCCAAGGAATGAATGACCGAGGCATGACCGACCGAGAAACGACCGGCCGCCTCGATCTTGCCGGAGGCGCGTGGCGCGTACAACGCTCATCTCTCGTAAATGGCGATGGGCAGCAAGTTTCGCAGCCCGGCTTTCGCGATGCTGATTGGCTGCCGGCAACCGTGCCGGGCACAGTGCTCACGTCGTATCTCAACATCCAGGCAATCCCCGATCCGAATTTCGGCAGGAATCAGCTTTACATTTCAGACTCATTCTTCTATTCCGACTTCTGGTACCGCACCGAATTCAGCGCACCCGATCTTGCTTCAGAAAAGACTGCTTCAGAAACAATAGTCTGGCTAAACTTCGACGGCATCAACTGGAAAGCCGACGTCTTTCTAAACGGAGAAAAGATCGGCCGCATCGACGGCGCATTCATGCGAGGCCGCTTCGATGTAACCGGCAAGCTGCGCCCGGGCGAGAAGAATGCCCTTGCGGTACGCGTCGAAAAGAACGCCACGCCCGGAAGCTGCAAACAGAAAACCTACGAGAACGGAGGACCGAACGGCGGCGCGCTCGGAGCTGACAATCCCACCTATCACGCGTCGGTCGGCTGGGATTGGATCCCTACGATTCGCGGCAGAAACACCGGTATCATTGGCGCTGTTTATGTAACCAGCAGCGGCCCAGTAATGCTGGAAAATTTGTTTATCGCGACTTCCCTCCCGCTGCCCGATGTCTCGACTGCCGACGTCAGTATCGAGCTTGATTTGGTGAATCATCGACCGGAACCGGTCGTAGGCACGCTTCGCGGTCGCTTTGGCGATGTGAGATTCGAACTCCGCGTCAACGATATTGGCGGTGCGGAAGCTCCAACGCACATTAAGCTCGATCCCTCGGTATACTCCGCGCTTCGCCTACAGAACCCGAAGCTGTGGTGGCCAGTCGGCTACGGAGATCCCCATCTGTACGACGTGGAACTGACATTTGAACTCAAGGACGGGCAGATATCCGACGCCAGAACGCTGAAAGCCGGAGTCCGTCAGATGGCCTACAGTCAAGGCGACGGTGCGTTAAAAATCTTCATCAACTGCCGCCGTTTTATACCTCGGGGCGGCAATTGGGGATTTAGCGAATCGATGCTGCGCTACCGCGCGCGCGAATATGATGCTGCCCTGCGCTACCACCGCGAGATGAACTTCAACATGATTCGCAATTGGGTGGGGCAAATCGGCGATAACGAGTTCTATGAGGCCTGCGACCGCTACGGCATCCTTGTATGGCAGGATTTTTGGCTCGCCAATCCTTGGGACGGCCCCAATCCCGACGATAATAATTTGTTCCTGAGCAACGTCAAAGACACGGTGCTACGCATTCGCAATCATCCCTCGATCGGCCTCTATTGCGGGCGGAACGAGGGCTTCCCACCCAAAGCGCTCGACGACGGGATAGGAACTACTTTAGCGGAGTTGCATCCCGGCCTTCACTACATTCCGAATTCTGCCGAAGACGTGGTCGGCGGCGGCGGACCTTACATGCTGATGCCGCTAACCTTCTATCCGACGATGGCCGCGTATCCCAAACTCCACAGCGAAATCGGCATTCCCAATATTCCGTCAATCGAAAGCGTGCAAGCATTCCTGCCCAAAAAAGCGCTCTGGCCTCCAACGCTTGAATGGGGACTGCACGATTTTGTCGAGGGCGGATTCCGGCGCGGGCCCAGCTTTCTAAGTACGGTTGAGCAGGCCTATGGCCTGGCCGACAGCTTCGAAGAGTTCGTTTCTCTCGCGCACTTCGCGGACTACGAAGGTTTTCGCGCGGAGTTTGAAGCGCAAAGCAAGTATCGCATGGGCTTGCTTTTGTGGATGAGCCATTCCTGCTGGCCGTCGTTGTTATGGCAGACCTACGACTACTATCTGGAACCGACTGCCGCCTACTTCGCCTGCAAAAACGTTTGTGAGCCGCTGCACATTCAATGGAATCGCGTCACCGACGACGTCGAAGTGGTGAACTATAGCGCCGGCAACGCTCGCGGTTTGACGGCGTTGGCGGAAGTTCTGAATATCGATGGGTCAATTCAATGGAAAAAATCCGCTACGCTCGACAGCGCTGAAGACAGCGTAGCCACCTGCATCCACATGGAATATCCGGCTGGCTTAACGCCGGTACATTTTGTTCGACTCATGCTATCGCGCGCGGAAAGACTGGCCTCGACCAATCTTTATATGCGTGGAGCGCAAGAAGGCGACTATCGAGCCATCCGCCTGTTGCCCAAAGCGCAAGTCAAAACCATCACGAATACTTCGCGGCAAGGCAATCAATGGCAGCTAACCACTCGATTGCAGAATCGATCCGCTTACCCTGCGCTTATGACCAGATTGAAAGTAGTGCGCGAGAAAAGCGAAGACCGGATTCTGCCCGTGATCTACAGCGATAACTATTTCACGCTCATGCCTGGAGAAACTCGCTCTATCCGAACGGAACTGAATCATGCCGATACGCGCGGCGAACGACCACGCATGGTGGTAAGCGGTTTCAACCTAAAACCAGTGTCTGCCTGAAGCAATTCGTGCCTGAGCCCGCGACCTCCAGCGGAAATACTACTTCACTTCGAAGTTGTAGGAACCTGATCCGATCTCCACAACAAACGATCCGTTCTCCGCCTGCGCTTCCATCGGCTTTCCGTCCTGCACAAGATGAGCCCCTGCAATCGCCGGCAAGAAAACTTTTGCGGAAGTGTTCGCCGGGATCGTGACGTTCAGAGAAAATGGTCCAGCGGGACTTCCCTTCCAATCGCTGACAATCTTGCCGTAGATCGAGTCATACTCCAAACGCGCAACGTTCATGCGCGCATCCAGATGAGGATGGATCACGATCTCTTTGAACCCGGGAGAATCGGGAGTGGTATCGATACCCGCCGCATATCGATAAACCCACGCCATTACCGATCCGAAAGCGTAGTGGTTATAAGAGTTCATCGAAGGATCGCCAGTGTCGCCGTTCCAGCGTTCCCACCACGTGGTCGCGCCTTTCGCCAGCATGTAGCCCCAGGAGGGATACGTATCGCTCAGCAGCAGCCGATACGCGACGTCGGTGCGACCATGATCGGCCAGCGTGAACAGCAAGAAAGGCGTTCCCAGAAAGCCCGTGGAAAGATGCCAGTTGCGCGCTTCAATATCTTTGACAAGTTTGTCGACCAGCAGCGGCTCAAGAGCTACGGGCGCCATCTTGGTGTACAGCGCGACCACGTACGAAGTTTGCGTCCCGGTTCCCACCTCTCCGTCGTCTTTGATGTAAGCCTTTTGGAAAGCTGCACGAATATTCGCAACGAGATCGTCGTAACGCTTTACATCCGCGTCTTTGCCCGTAACGTGAGCCATCTGCGACATCATGTTTGCAATTAGGGCCCAGTACGCAGTCGCAAGCAAATCCTTATTCGTATTCACATCCGGAGCGAGCCAGTCGGCGAAGTTCGGCCCCACGCCATTCTTACGAATGAAGTCGGGATTCTGCTCTTGGATGAATTCCATCCAGCGTTGCATGGCGTCCCAGTTCTCATTGATAACGGCCTTGTCCCCATACTGCATCCATGTCGTCCATGGAACGATTACTCCCGCATCGCCCCAGCCCGGCGCTCCCACGCGATCGCTCTGCGGCGGAGCCTCTTCCGACTCATCGGCACTGGAAGGCAGAGTGTTCGGCGAGACGTTTCGAAACGCTCCTTGCCGACTCTGCGCATCGGTAATGTCCTGAATAAATTTCCGCGAAAAGGCCGCAATATCGAAGTTATAACTTCCAGTCCGCCAGAAAACTCCGGCGTCGCCCATCCATCCCAAACGTTCATCCCGCTGCGGACAATCAGTGGGAATGCTTAGAAAATTTCCACGCTGCCCCCAAATGCCAATCGACCACATGCGATTCACCAGATCGCTTGACGTGGAAAGCTTGGCCACTGCATCGCCGCTCACGCTGCTCACCACGTCCCCTTGGATTGCATCCAAACTCGGCGTTCCCGGGTAACCGGTAACCTCGACGTAGCGGAAACCATGAAAGGTAAAATGCGGAGCGAAGCTTTCTTCCTTCCCTCCTCGCAAAATGTAGACGTCGGTGGCATCTGCATCGCGCAAATTTGCGGTGTAGATTGTCCCATCGGCATTCAGGATTTCTGCGAAGCGCAACCGAACTTTAGTTCCCGCCGCGCCTTTCACTCGCAGCGTGACCCATCCCACCATGTTCTGCCCCATATCGAAAACGTGCGCACCGTTGGCGACAGCAGTCACATGCTTTGGATCGATCGTAAGAATCACTTTCGGAGGCGCGTCGATCTGGCTCGTGACTTTGATTCCCGGCGAGTCCGCAATCGCTGCCGGCTTCCATTTCGAATCGTCGAACCCTGGCCTATCCCATCCCGCCTGTTCCAGGCGAGCGTCGTACACTTCACCACCATAAATGGTGGATTCAACGATCGGTGATGCTGCCGCTTTCCATGACTCGTCGGTCACAACCGTGTCGTGACCGCCATCGGCATATTCAAGTTCGAGTTGCGCCACAAAACGATCCGGAGGCGGAAAGAAGTGCATTCCAATCCAGGTCAGGCCGCTGCCATACCAGCCATCGCCAAGCAACGCACTGATTACGTTGTTGCCGTTGGCGATTAAGCTCGTGACATCGTAGACCTGATAAAGAACGCGTTTGCGATAGTCAGTAAAGCCGGGGGTCATAACGTCGACTCCCACGCGCTTGCCGTTCAAAAATACGCGATAGCTGCCGAGCGCTGTGACGTAAAGTCTCGCCTTCTGCACCGTCTTCGTTACTGCGAGCGTCCGACGCAGATACGCAACTGGCTGCGGCAGCGGTCCTGGATCTCCAAGTTGGGGATCGGTCAAATCGCCTGCGACATTTGCCGCTTGCCACTGTGTAGTGTCGTCAAGGCGCGCTTCCCATTTCTCGTCAGAGGGAAAGCGCATCGTGGAACCATTGGACCGCGTGATCTTCACCAGAGCCGCTAGCGCGGCCTTCGTAGCGGTGGCTTCGCCGGATTGCGCCTCCGGGGCCGTCACTTGCACTTCAATTAAGTTCCGACCCACCACGAGTTGATCAGAAATATCCCGACGATCGAAAGTGCGCCATCTGCCCTTCGCGTCGACCTCCACGCCGTTTACCTTTGCCACAAAGCTTCCGCGCGTCGCCAAAAACAAAACTGCGCCTCTTCCTTTTTCCGGCAGGTCGATGCTAAGGCGAAACGTGGCGATAGCATTCGGCGCCGCAGCCGGCGCATCCTGACCCCCGACCTCAATCCAACGGATTCCTCCCCGGTCCGCATCTTCGTCGGGATTCTTCCAGCGAATCCATTTTGCCTTCCAGTCGCTCGGGTGCAGAAGTCCCAGCTCCCACCAGGCTGTTTCCGTCGATTCCGACACTTGCCCTACCCCATCCCACACGCGAACTTTCCAGTAATATCGTGTGCGCGATTCCAGCGCCGGGCCGTGATAGGCAATTCCCACCGACTCTGAGGAGGCGACCTTACCGCTGTCCCAGATGTCGCTCTTGCCGGCTCGCAACGCGTCATCACTGCTGCTCACCAAAATTTCATAAGCCGCCTGTTTCCAGTTGCGCTCGGTATTGTCGCTCTGCCACGACAAGTGCGGAGAAGCTGAATCGATGCCCAGAGGATTCTGCAGGTACTCGCAGCGCAGATGAACCGGCGCAGCGAAAGCCACCGACGCCAACACGAGAATGATGAGGATGACTCTCAACATTTTAAGATCGCGCAATTAAACCTCCGATATCCGCCCGTCAATTACCCTGCGCAGGGCCAGCTGAATCCATCAGCTTCATCATCAGATAGGTGAAGTATTCAGCATCAGTTCTTGCTTCCTGCTTCTTATCCGCGCCGGCGCCGTGTCCGCCCTCAGTGATCTCGTCATAGAAAAACGGCTTGTGAAACTCCTCCAGGCGCGCTGCAAACTTGCGCGCATGAACCGGTCCCACGCGATCATCCTTGGTGGTCGTAAAGATGAGCGGCTCCGGGTAATTCACATCCGGCTTCAGCTGGTTATAAGGCGAAATCGACGCGAGAAAAACCCGCTCCTCCGGTACTGAGACAGAACCATACTCTCCTACCCACGACGCGCCGGCCGACAAATGCTCAAACGCCAGCATGTCCAGCAACGGCACTTGGATCACGACCGCATTCCACATCTCCGGGTGCTGGTTGAATTCCACGCCCATCAACAGGCCCCCATTCGACCCGCCTCGAATGCCCAGCCTGCGCGCCGAGGTGATTTTGCGCGTCACCAGATCTTGCGCCACCGCGTAGAAGTCGTCATAAATCCGCTGCCGGTGAGTCTTCAGTCCTGCCTCATGCCACGCCGGGCCGAACTCGCCACCGCCGCGGATATTGGCCAGCACATACACGCCGCCATATTCGAGCCACAACTTGCCAGTCACCGGCGAATAATACGGTGTATTCGAGATCTGGAATCCGCCATAGGCGGTCAACAGGGTCGGGTTCGACCCGTCGTAGCGCATATCCTTGCGATGCACCACAAAGTACGGCACCTTGGTCCCGTCCTTTGAGACGGCCTCAAGCTGCTCCACCACATCGGCGCTTGCGTCGAACTGCGGTTTCTGCGACTTAGCCACGGCGAACGATAAATCCCCCGCATCCCCCAGCCACAGCGAAGGTGGAGTTAAGAACCCGTCCAGGCCTAGAAAAAAGCGGTCGTCGGTGCGGCTCGCCGTCGCAGCGTCGATGGTCAGATTGTCTGGCACGGGAAGCCGCTTCCGCGTCCAATTGCCGCCGCTGCCCAATGTGTATTCATACGCGCGTCCTTGTACGTGTTCGAGCGTGCCCAGGATCATGTGGTTTTTTGTTGTTACAAACCACTGTTCAAACTCCTGTGCGGTCGGCGCAAACACTACAGTCGGTTTCAGCCGCACCGGGTCCTTCTCAACCGAGGCCAAATCGAGCGCAACCACCGACCCCTGTGCAATCTTGTTGTGCTGTCCTTCGGGAGTCCAGTCCTCATCCAGAGTTACCAGCAACTGGCCGTCCAGCATCCCCTCCACACTGGACTTCAACGGCAACGCCAGCTTCTTTGCTCCTCCGCGCAGCAGATAGGTTTCATGCGCAAACGTGCTCAGGTTCCGTTCCGCAAGCATGGCTCGATGGCCCTGTCCGTCGATGAACACGCGCGGATTGTCGCCATATCCGTTGTCTTTGGTGTCTCCATGAAACACTTCCTCGGCGCTTTCGAGCGGCTGGCCGCGCTTCCACCGCCGGATCGTGATCGGATATCCAGCCTCGCTCATCGTTCCCGGACCCCAATCCCGCGCAATCAGCAGTGTGTCCTTGTCCGCCCATGCCACGGTCTGCTTGCCGCGTGGCAGCACGAAACCGCCCTCCACAAACTTACCCGTCTTCAAATCCATCTCGCGCAGAGTCTGCGCATCCTCGCCCCCTGCTGATAGTTCCACCAGGCATAGCTCATCCCCCGGATGCAGGCATGTGAGTCCTTTCGCCACCCAACTCTGATTGTCAACTTTGGAGAGCGCGTCGTAATCCAATACCGTTTCCCACTTCGGCTCCGCAGTTAGATAATCCTTAAGCGTTGTGCGTCGAAGAATCCCCCGCACATGTTCGGCATCGCGCCAGGTGTTGTTCACCACGCCGTTGCGAAACTCTGGATCCGGCAGACGGTCCGGAGACTCCAGCACTTTCAGCGCCGCTGCCTCCAGAGGCGCGAAGTGACTGTCTTTCTCCAGCACGGCTGCGGTGCGCGCGTTCTCCGCTTTCACCCAAGCCATTTGCCGCTCGCCGCGGATATCTTCCAGCCAAGTGTAATTGTCCGGCTGCTCCGCGCTCGCCTGCTGAGCGACTGCCGGAATCGCACCCATACCGTAGACCACCGCCGCCAGTGTTATCAGCTTCCCTACCACGCATACCGCCGATCTTGTCAAAGAGTTTTTCAAGATGCACACTCCTTCCAAAATCATTGCTCTTATCTCGCGAATGCCTGGCGAGCAGTATCGCATTACAAAAGGGTTTCCGTCTCCGCCTTAGTTGCCAGAGGGTTCTAACCACAGGGCCAAGGAAAACAGAAGCGAGCAGTAATCCGTAGAAGGTTCCACTGCCAGTGTGCATCTGTGCCAATGATCTTCATGGTTGAGCCTCCTGTAGGTCCGCTACCTTGTCGTGGTTGTTGCCTTCGACACGCTTGCGAGGGAATGCGTCCGGTTCAGTCCAGCGAAACACAGCACGCACCACAAAGACATTCAACAAGATGGAGATCAAAGACGCGGCAATCACCGTACTGAAAACGCTCTCGTCGACCAATCCTGATGATCGAGCCACTTGCACCACAACGAAGGACAACTCGCCGATCTGCGTCAGACCGGCGGCCACGGCTATGGCAGTTCGGAATGGATATCGGAAGAGCCATACCACGCTGGACCAAACCAGCAACTTACCCAGAACGATCAGCACCAGCATCAGACCGAGAAGGGCCAGATGCTCGGACAATACCTTGGGGTCAATCAATGTCCCCAGCGTGACGAAGAAGAGGGCGACGAAGGCATCTCGAAGGGGAACAATCTGGGTTCCTGACAGCGACAAATTCACCATCGATGGCAAAGAACTGAGTGTCAGCGAGCTCGTGCCAGGAACCAAGCTGACCCAGACCATCACCACTACGGCGACTCCACGCTATGTCAACTCGGTCAGAACGATTGAGGGCAAGGTGTGGCACGTAAATGCCCCCAACTTGCTGATCCTCACTCTGCCCGACAACAAGAACCAGGTCTTCAATGTTCCGAGCCATGCGAAGTTCAATATCGACGGCAAAGAAAAAACCGTTTTCGACCTGAAGATAAGGAATGAAGATCAAAGCAACCATCGTCACTGACGAGGAGCACACAGTTGTCGAGCAAAGCAAAATGGCCTACGGCCAGTTTATCGAGCATTGGATTGGTTCCTTGAATTCTGACTCAGCGGGACTTCCAGCCCGCTCTCGTTATCCGATCTCTTGTACGACCGTTGCGAAAATGGAGACTTTAGAGATCGCGCTCAAGCTTCTCCACTCACACGTTCGATGATCAAAACCAATTCTTCTTTCGTGTTCGGATCTTTGAGCACAGCTCCAATTCACCGCCACGAGGGCGCGTTGTGCCACAGAATAAAAGGCGCCTCCAGCGGCACCAACGCTCCTACGTGCTGCGGAACGAGGCGCGGCGTGTAGTCCGCGGCTGGGCGATTGGCCGGAATAACGGCATCGTATGTGAAGCCATTTGTCGCACCAACCAGGCGTTCGCCACGATTCATAGCGTACGTGACTGGGTGCTCCTCTTTCTGCGCCTCCGCGTACAGCTCGACCCCCACGGCATCGGGATCGATATCATCAAGAAAAACTTGAACGTGAAATAGATATCGCTCGCCCTGTTGCTCGACGGTCGCGGGGCCGAATCGCAGCGCTGACCAATGTTTCGCCAGCTCGGCCTGCCAGGCGACGAGATCAGCTCCCACCGAACCTCGATTCTCGGCGCGTTGGCGAAAAGCTGCTGCCGCCGAGAGATAGTGTTCTTCGGTATATTGGCGGACTGCGCGATTAGTCGAAAAGGTCGGAGTTAAGCGGGCCATACTTTCGCGCATACGGGCAACCCAGCCGCGTGGAATTCCATGTTCGTCGCGGGCATAGAACACCGGGATAACCTCTCTTTCGAGCACTGCATAGAGACTTTCAGCGTCAGCTGCGTCCCAAGAAAGGTCATCTCCATGTTCGCGCCCATCTCCGATCGTCCAGCCTACTTCCGGGGAATACGCCTCCGCCCACCAACCATCGAGTTCTGAAAGATTCAACCCGCCGTTCACCAGCACCTTCATGCCGCTGGTGCCGCTAGCTTCCCAAGGGCGTCGCGGAGTGTTCACCCAGACGTCCACGCCCTGAACCAGATGCTCCGCCATGAGAACGTCGTAATCCGAAAGGAAGACCACCCGGGATCGAACTTCAGCGCGGCGAGCAAACTCAAACCACTGCCGGATCATTTCTTGCCCCTCGGCATCTTGGGGATGCGCCTTGCCCGCAAGCACGAGCTGAACCGGGCGCTCTCGATTCATCAAGATGTTCAGAAGCCGCGCCGGATCGTGCAGGAGAAGGTTCGGGCGTTTGTACGTGGCAAAGCGACGGGCAAATCCCAAAGTCAAAATATTGTCATCGAGTATCAATGCGGCCTGCGCGAGGTCTTCCGACGACGCTCCCCGACCTGCTAATTGACGACCGTAAAGTCTCCGGACGTACTCAACGAGAGTCTTGCGGCTATCTGCGCGGAGTTGCCAGAGGTTGGAATCGCTCGCTGCACGAATATCTCTTTCTGTGTCTGCCAGTGTTCCATGCCAGAATTGTTTTCCGCAGGAATGTTCCCACAAGCGGTCTGCTTCAGCAGAGTCCCAAGTAGGGGTATGCACTCCGTTGGTTACGTACGTTACCGGCACCTCTGTTTCAGGCCACCGGGGAAAGAGGGGCTGGAAGAGGCGTCGGCTCACTTGACCGTGCAATTTGCTGACGCCATTGACGGCGCCGCTGCCGCGGATCGCCAGATAGGCCATATTGAACGGTTCAGACGAGTCTTGGCGATCGCGTCGTCCCAACGCTAGAAGCTCGTCGACCGAAATCGACAGTTTATCCTCGGCATACTTGCTGAGATATCGCTCAATAAGGCTGGGAGCAAAGCGGTCAAAGCCCGCCTCCACGGGAGTATGGGTCGTAAAAAGGTTGCCGGCACGCGTGACGCTAAGCGCGACATCGAATGGCTTGCCGTTGTCTTCCATGTATGAACGCGCCCGTTCCAGCACCGCGAATGCCGCGTGACCTTCATTGAGATGGCAGACCTCGGGCTGCAGTCCCAAGGCTCGCAGGAGCCGCCAGCCTCCAACACCGAGGACTAACTCTTGTTTCAAACGCAACTCCGGACCACCTCCGTACAGTTCAGTCGTAATGCCGCGGAAGGACGGAAGGTTCGCGGGATCGTTGGTATCGAGCAAATACAGTTTGGTCCGGCCCACCCGCACTTGCCAGACTCTGATCCACAACTTAAAGCCAGGCAAAGCGATGGCCAGGCGCAGCCATTCGCCGTTTGGCTCGCGCACCGGTCGAATCGGAAGCTGACCGGGATCATTGAATGGGTACAAAGCTTGCTGGTGGCCTTGTGCATCAATTTCCTGGCGAAAATAGCCTTGTTGGTAGAGCAAACCAATTGCGGTCACGGGGACGCCCAGGTTACTTGCGGCTTTGAGCTGATCGCCGGCGACGTTGCCGAGTCCGCCAGAATAAATCGGCAGCGCTTCGCTCAACATGAACTCCATCGAGAAATACGCAATCGTCGACACGCCCGAACGCGGATGCGCCTTTTGAAACCAAGCTTCCGACTCTTCCGCATGCGTTTTCTCGCGGTGGAGATCAGCCAAGAGTCTCTGAAATCTTGGCTCGGAGGTAACGCTCTGCAGCTTTTCCCGGGAGACGGTTTGCAGCAGAACCCAAGGATTGTGGGTCAGTTCCCAGAGTTCGGGATCAAGTTGCTCCCACAGTTGGTCCGCCGAGTGATTGTACGACCATCTCAGATCCAAGGCCAAGTCATTAAGAGCATCTGAAATGGCGGTATCGAGGGGACGATCAATAATTGTCGAGCTAACGATTGTCGAGTTAACGATTGTCGAGCTACTCATAAACAAACTCCTCTTATAACTTATCGGCTCAGGCCGCCTGGGTACTGCGAGCCAGCGTTTCCGAAACAATGGTTTGAGCTTCTTCCTCGATCTGTCGTAGATGGTTCTGACCGAGGAAACTCTCGGCGTAAATCTTGTAGATTTCCTCCGTGCCCGAAGGACGTGCTGCAAACCAGCCATCCTTGGCGATCACTTTGATTCCTCCAATTGGATTGCCGTCTCCCGGAGCGGTGGTCAGAATCTTCTGTATCGGTTGACCAGCAACTTCAGTAGCGTGAATGTCGGACGGGGACAATCCTGCCAGAGCGGCTTTTTGTTCGGGCGTAGCGGGAGCATCGATGCGTTCGTAGACGGGATCTCCCAGGTCGCGGATGAACTCACGATAAATCTCACCCGGATCTTTGCCCACACGCGCCGTAATTTCTGCTGCGAGTAAACAAGGAACGATTCCGTCTTTATCAGTGGTCCATACGCTACCGTCGCGCCGGAGAAAGGACGAACCGGCGCTCTCCTCGCCGGCAAAACCCAGGCGGCCGCCTAGCAATCCTTCGACAAACCATTTAAAGCCCACCGGAACTTCATAAAGCCGCCGACCCAGGCGAGTACTGACACGATCGATCATGCTGCTGCTCACTACGGTCTTGCCGACGGCGACGTCCTCACTCCAATTGTGCCGGTTCGCGAACAGATAGCTGACGCACGCTGAAAGGTAGTGATTCGGAGGCAGCAATCCGCTTCCTTTGGTCACGATGCCGTGGCGGTCGTGATCGGTATCGCTGGCAAACGCAATATCGAACTTGTCTTTCAATGCGATGAGTCTCTGCATCGCATAAGGCGAGGAAGGATCCATGCGAATCTTTCCGTCCCAATCCACGCTCATGAAGCGAAATGTAGGATCTACAGATTGGTTGACGATCGTCAGATCGAGACCATACTGCTCGGCAATCCTCGGCCAATAATCGATGCCCGCTCCCCCAAGGGGATCCACGGCCAGCTTAATCTTGGCATCGCGCACCACATTCATGTCGACAACACTGTTGAGATCGCTGACATAGACGCTCAAAAAGTCGTGTTTGTGCGTTGTGAGTGCACGCAGCGCTTTGGCAAACTGCGTGCGCTTAACACCGTCGAGGCTACGCTCGAGAAAAGCATTGGCTTTCGATTCAATCCACAAAGTCACACTCGAATCTGCCGGTCCTCCATGCGGGGGGTCGTATTTAAATCCCCCGTCATCGGGAGGATTGTGAGACGGCGTGATTACGATACCGTCGGCAAGTCCTGACTTTCGCGCGCGGTTGTAGAGCAGAATCGCGTGGGAGACGGCTGGGGTCGGGGTGTAGGGTGTACCTTCGGAGATCATTACTTCGACATTGTTTGCCGCAAGCACTTCCATCGCGCTCGCAAACGCCGGCTCGGACAGAGCATGAGTGTCCATCCCAAGAAACAGCGGCCCATCAATGTTCTGGAGTTTGCGGTAATCACAAATCGCCTGGGTGATGGCCAGGATGTGCCACTCGTTGAATGCAACATGCAGAGCCGATCCGCGATGGCCGGACGTACCGAAGACAACCCGCTGTCTGGGATCACTCAGATCGGGCCGTAACTCGTAGTAGGCAGTGACGAGCTTCGGGACGTTAACAAGAATGGATGGGTCAGCCGGCTTCCCGGCAGCAGGGCTAATTGTCACGCAGCACCTCGCCGTCTTCGGTCAAGAGAATTGCGCTTGATCGAGGTTCGAGCCGAAAAAGGATTTGGCCCTGCATCGAAGGCTCTTTCCCAGAGTCGAAGAGATCGTCAGGCGCAGTCCGTGAAGTATCCACCGCCAAACGCCAGATCTTACCGGCCGGCAAGTCCGGAATGGAAAACTCAACCGAAGTGTTGTCGGCGTTAAACATCAGGAACAAGTCCGGCTCAGACTGTCCCAGAATCAGACACGCAAACCATTTCTGCAGCTGGTCCGTCCAGTCGGGGGATACGCCATTCGGCGCAAACCACTTTATGTCGGCGTCAGTGTAGAAAACTTCTCTTCGCAGGATGGGATGCGCTCGCCGGAAGCCGATCATTCCTCGAGTGAAGCGCTGAATCTCTTTGTGCTTTTCGATCAAGCTCCAGTCAAACCAGCTCACCTCTTTATCCTGGCAGTAAGCATTATTGTTGCCGCGCTGGGTTCGGCGACACTCGTCGCCGCCGAGCAACATGGGAACTCCTCGAGAGACAAGCAGGGTCAATATAAAATTCTTAATCAATCTGTTCCGCATCCCTTCGACGACGGGATCGTCGCTCGCCCCTTCCACGCCGCAATTGTCGCTGTAGTTGGCATCGGTTCCATCGCGGTTGTACTCGCCATTTTCGTCATTGTGCTTCTGCTTGTAGCTGACCAAATCGTTCAGCGTGAACCCATCATGAGAAGTTACGAAGTTGAGGCTGCATGCAGGTCCCTTGTCCGAGCTTCGGTACAAATCTGAGCTTCCGCAGATTCGGCTTGCGAACGATCCCATCATGCCCCCATCGCCCATCCAAAAGCGGCGCACATCGTCACGGAAACGGCCATTCCATTCCGTCCAGCGCCGCGTGGAAAAACTCCCCACTTGATAGGCGCCGCCCGCGTCCCACGCCTCCGCAATAATCTTCACGTCCCGCAGAATGGGATCCTCCGCAATGCCCTCAAGAAGCGGGGCGTCGCGGAGAATGTTCCCATGCTCATCTCGGCCCAGGACCGAAGCAAGGTCGAAGCGAAAACCATCCACATGCATGTGCATGACCCAGTAACGAAGCACATTCCTGACGAACTCCCGCACGACGGGATGATTTGCATTAAGCGTATTGCCAACGCCAGAAAAGTTCTTGTAGTATCGGCGCCCGTTCTCTTCCAACATATAGAAGATCGAGTTCTCAATACCGCGCAGAGAAATCGTGGGCCCGAGTTCATCTCCCTCGGCTGTGTGATTCAACACAATGTCCAAAATCACTTCGATCCCGGCGCGATGAAACGCTTTGACCATCTCTCGGAACTCCTGGATCTGCTGACCGTGCGCTCCTGCAATGCTGTAGGACAGCTTCGGAGCGAAGAAGCCGACGGGATCGTAGCCCCAGTAGTTCTTGAGTCTCTTTCCTGTGATTGGATTCAGTCGGTTGGATTCGTTTTCGTTAAATTCAAGAACAGGCATCAACTCAATGGCGGTCACTCCCAGGTCTTGGAGATACGGTATCTTCTCGGTCAAGCCAGCGAAAGTTCCAGGATGCGCCACACCCGAACTCGGATGGATTGTGAAACCGCGAACGTGTGTCTCGTAGATGACTGTGTCGGAGGCGGAGTGCTTTGGAGGCGAATCCATCTCCCAGTCGAAATGGTCGTGGGTGAAGATGCATTTCGGTGTGGTGCCCCCATTATCGACAGTCGAAATGCTTAAGTCAGTCAGGCTGCTGGATGAATCGTAGCCGCGGGCGGCTAGAAAATCCCAATTCTCGACCCCGGCAATTGCTCTTGCATACGGATCCAGAAGCAGCTTATGTCGGTTGAAGCGATGGCCCTCTTCGGGTAGATACGGCCCCTCGACGCGATAACCGTAGAGTTGACCTGCGGGAATGTCCCGCACCCATACATGCCAGACGTCGCCTGTCCGATGACGCACCGGATCGAAGTCAATGATTCTGCTCGGAGAAGAATCCTCCGAATTTTGATAGAACTCCAGACGAACACCGGTTGCGTGACGGCTGAACAAAACAAAATTGACTCCCCTTCCTTGTTGGTGGGCGCCTCCAATCGGGAGGGGATTTCCCGCCTGAACCTCGCCCACCTCAGACGGTGCTGCGAAACCAGTCGCCGGATTCTGCTCTGTCGCCGAGTCAGTCATTGATATAGTTTTCGATCCTCCCGACGGCGAAACCTCGCCGCCCCAGAATAGCGCCGCGACAGTGATGCGATCCAGTTTCTACGGAGGCGTTGTGGACACTCGCCATTAGGCCACAAGGGTGGAGATGAGTCCATTAGACGATGGTATTAACCGACGTTCGCATAAGCCAATGTTTGCGGCGAGCACACTGAGTCAAACCTTCGGCTGACGCTTCCCTAAACCAAGTCTTCCCCGCTGCGACCGGTTCTATCCGATCACGTTTCTGTCGCGTAGGTATCGATCAAATGATGCACGATCGGTCCTCCGGAAAGATAGCCGTATATTCGCCCTTCCAACTCACGGTCGGCCTGGGTTTGCCTCTCATGCTGACGCAGATGCTCCGCCCAAGAGTTCACCAGAAATATTTCCAAATAGCGATCCGCGACTTCAGTATCGCGGAAGATTGCCCACCGATACGCGCCATCGCGACGGCGCATCCGACCATATTCATGCATCGCATCCACAAATTCTGCTGTCCGCTTTGGCATGACGGTGTATTCAATGGTAACCAGTACCGGTCCCTTCTCGACATCAGCCCCAACTTCCTTGATGACGACCGGCATGCGCCAGTGGTTCCAGGGGCTCAGATCTGCGGTCGAATCGGGAAGTTGGGCGAAAAGGGCAATCGCTGCGGTGGCGACTGTCCCCATTCCAGCGTAGACAAGCGCGGTTCGAACGCCTGATCGTTGCGCGACGGCTCCCCAAGCCGCGGTCCCGAGCGCATAACTCCCCTGATAAACCAGAATGAAGATGGCGAGGACTCGTGCTCTTACCCAATCAGGCGCCAGGTTCTGGACAAGGGCATTGATAAGGGAAATGAAGATGACCCATGCCGCACCGCCAACCACCATAACTGCAGCCAGCGTGCTCAATCTGTGCAACCCACTCATCGCCAAAATCACTAACCCCAAGCTCACGACGCCCGTCGACACTATGGACTCCATCGCCCACCTGTCACGGGCTGACTGCATGGCCAAAGCCCCGATGATTGCACCGCCGCCAAAGCAGCCGAGCAAGAGTCCATAGCCGGTTGCATTCTGATTCACACTTCGAGAAACCGTCGGCAGCAACGCGAAGAGGGCGCTGGAGAAGAACATGGCTACGCCTGTTCTGAGCAATACCGTCAGGATTGCGGGAGAGTGCCGGACGTATCGAATTGCCGCGACGGTCGCCCCCGAAAAAGATTCCGGCGGCGCGCTCCTCCTGCGGACAGGCCTTTTCCACTTAGCAACAACAAGAATGACACCGAAGAACGATACGAAATTTGCGACGAAGGCTGCGGCGACACCAGCAACCGATATGATCGTGCCCGCGAGCGCCGGCCCAACCGCTCGGGCGAGGTTGAATTCAATCCCGTTGAGCGCAGAAGCCGCTGCTAGGTCTTCCTTGGGCACTAATTCAGGGAGGATTGCACGCCATGCCGGCGTTTCGAACGCGTCTCCCGCCGAGAGCGCAAATGTGAGCACCAAGAGTATCCATGGCGACATCACTCCTGCGATAGTCAAGATCGCTAGAATCAACGCGACGCCCATCATCCACGACTCGGTGAAAAGAATCAGCTTGCGGCGGTCGACGATATCGCCAGCGGAGCCCGCTGGAAGGGCCAGTAGAAAATATGGCAAGGAAGCGGCAGTCTGCGTCAGCGCAACATAAATCGGCCCGGCGCCAAGTGAGACCATCAACCATGCTGCGCCAACGTTCTGCATGAAAGCGCCAGCATCTGAAATGACGTCCGCGATTAGCAGATTGCGGAAAACCGTTACTCGAAGCGGTCGCCACAGATTTGGGGAAGCAGTCGGCTTCATTTCTCTCCGCTGTTGTCTCTTAACTATGCGCTCCAAAGGTCCTAGTCGAACCCAGCAATCCCGTATTTTTGCGGTGCACCGGTGCTCGCTGAAGGTTCTACCGCCCTGACCAGAGGAAGGTCAAGCAAGGGCGCGGCTATTTCTTCCGTGGAATCGACGCCGCTTCCATACCGGCCTGCTTGTTCCACCCGCTGCTATGCAAGCGGTGACCCGTTGAACGCATCGTGAGGTGGGGATCAACACGTTTGTGGAACCCCGCCTCACGCTACTTCGGGTGGAAGAATCTATGCATATCTATGATCTTGGTGAATGTTATGCCCAGAGAAAAATCCATTCGATCCGGTTGGCGATGTGATAGTTGTGGCGAACTTATATCAGATCTGCAGGCAGGCTGGGTGGAGTGGCTCGCGGCCGAGGACACTAAGGGAAAACCGAAAGTGAGCGGTTTGCGGTTAGTGCACCGTCGCAACATGAGCCCAAGATGGCGAAAGCCATACGGATGTCAGTACAATCGGCGAGACGAATTCAGAAAGAACCGGGGCATCGTAGAGGGATTAGCGCTTGACCGGTTCGCGGGTCCCGATGGCCTTATGTTACTGCTTTCGATGATTGCTGAACGTGAACTTCCAGCGCAAGACTGATCGAACTCGCCAAGCGTGTACAGATTCCGGGCTACGAGGCAGTGCATGCACTGGTCCACGATGCCGTTAGCGAAGGAGTGATAGCCCCTTCTATCTTGTCAGGCTTTTACTGGCAGTGCGAGATCTGGGACGTGCTGAAGTAGGCCAAATACCGAACTTCAGCGAAGGCGAGCCACTGTTGAGTGCAAGAATCGGTGCGTCGTTTCTCACTAAATTATTTCGCCATGCCTATCCAGGTAGTTTCCATTTTCGAATTTCGGAACTCCATCGACCCGGCGACCAATTCTGGCTCCGTTCATCTAAATTGTTCTAGTGACTGTTTGCTCACCGCACAAAGGAGATGAAAACATGAAAGCAGTTGTCGTCCACCAATATGGCGGTCCTGAAGTTCTCAAGTTCGAGGAATACCCTGATCCGGTGGCGGGTCCCGGCGAAGTACTGGTGCGGGTCGCTGCCACGAGCGTGAATCCGATCGATTACAAACGACGTGCCGGGTTGACGAAAGACTTTTATCCCATCCAGTTCCCGGGACTGATAGGAGTCGACATTGCGGGGACTGTCGTGAAGATTGGGCCGGGAGTGGAAGGCTTTTCCGTCGGCGACCAGGTGTTCGCTATGGCGGACAANNCTCGATTTGATCCAGGCGGCGGCGCTGCCGCTGGTGACGACGACCGGCAACCAGCTCCTTTCAGCTACGGGAATCAAAGCGGGCCAGACGGTTCTCGTCGTAGGTGCTGCTGGAAATGTGGGGCGTTCGGCAGTATTCACTGCGAAGCAACAGGGAGCGGTCGTGATTGCAGGGGTGCTGAAGAGCCAGATGAATGAAGCGAAGACCATCGGCGCAGATCAGTTGGTCGCAACCGATGACGACAATGCGATTGCGAATCTTCCGATGCTCGATGTCGTAGCTGATACGGTCAACGGCAAGACCGCCGAAAAGTTGATCGCTAAGGTCAAGCCGGGAGGAGTGTTTGCTTCGGTTGTCGGGGCACCGCAGAACGCCGCGAAGTACCCATCTGTAAAGGTGGTGCCGGTATTCTCGAAATTCGACAGGAAAACGCTGGAGTTCATGGCCGAAGCGGTGCGAGATGGCAAGCTAGTGATCCCGATTAGCCAGAAACTGCCACTCAGTGAAGCGGCCGAGGCTCAAGCAGCCGCGGAAAAAGGTGGTATCGGGAAGATCTTGCTGGTGGCTTGACATTGTTTTGCGAACAGAGGACACGAAAGGAAAAATCGGAAATGAAAAAGGGTCTGCGCGGAATCAACCCCGCTTCGAAGCCGAGCGGCGATGGGTGTGTGGAATGCCTGGCGTCACCGAAAGGTTGGTGGTTTCATCTCCGTCGGTGTACGGAATGTGGGCACATCGGTTGCTGCGACAGTTCTCCGAGTCAGCATGCATCCAAGCATGCGGAAGCGACAGGGCATCCGATCATTGCCAGCTTCGAGCCGGGTGAGGATTGGTTTTACGATTACGAGAAGCAGGGGATGATCAAGGGTGTGGAGTTGCTTCCGCCGCATTCGCATCCAAAAAATCAGCCCGTACCTGGACCAGCAGGAAGAGTGCCCGCCAACTGGGAATCGCTCCTAAACTAGCTGCCCGTTATAGGGTAGCCAGCAGATGAAACGCTTCTTTTGGATGTGTTGCAACCTTGAGG
>PKXU01000090.1 GCA_003132445.1 Acidobacteriaceae bacterium
GTTTGAAGATTGAGAATCTTCCGTCCTAACCCCTAGACGATAGCGCCATCTGTAACGAGTCTGATTATAAAACATGCGGCGATATTATTTTGGCCGATGGTCTTGCTGCAAGTTTGCTTCACGCAAACATTCTTTACGCGAATATGTTTGTCTTGTGTCAATAATTCGGCAGACCCTCATCGCATTTTTTTATGCAACTTACTCCCCTCCACAGGCCACTCCGCGCTATAGTAGAGATAAGCCTCAAACGCAAATTTAAGAGCAGGTCCGCTCCCACGGGGAGCGACTTGTATGTTCTTCAATATCGAAAAATCCAATCATTCCTATATTTAGGAGTATGTAAGGAGTATCTAAGTTATGGCCAGACCAAAATCTCCAAAGAACACACTTGTAAAGGAAACAATCACCTCCGGAAGCTTTCCCTCTTCGCCTGAAACCAGCGTGGGATTGGCGGAAGCACCCCTGGCAAGCCCGCGAACAGAAAGCCAGAAAGCGGAGAACAGAAAGCCTGCGGGAAAACCAGAAATCGTCAAGAACGACACTCGCGCCAACCTGGTTCCTATCAGCATAGAAGAGGAAGTCCGGCGGCTCGCGTACTTGCTCGCCGAGCGCCGCGGATTTGAACCGGGACACGAAGCTGAAGATTGGCTGGCCGCGGAACGAGAGATTCGCCAACGCTACCGTCAACAGAGCGCCTAAAGTGCAGTTCCTCACCGCCCGGCGGCCGAACTCCGGCCGCCGCGTTCTTTGCCGGGTTTCGTCGCCACGTTTCGGAAGAAAAGAACGCCGCGTTCGCGCCCGTCCGTTCCTCTGGAATCGGCCTACACCTCGAGCGAATCTGTTTCGTAGCGGATTTCGCGCGTTCCACTGTCGCTACGCCCTTTAGCGGGTGGCGTATTTGCTCGTTGCGGTTGCCTGTACCCGCGCTTTCTGAAAAAATACGTTGGGGATCTCCCACATGGCGTTCATCGGTAGTTTTGCCTTGCTCCTCGCATTGGCGTTGAGCATCTATTCGTTCGGCGTTGGACTGCTCGCGCTGTTCTTCCCAGGCGATAAGTTGTGGGAGCGTCTGGGCGAAACTGCCCGGCGCGCCGGCATCGTCGTCTTCGGATTCGTTGTCCTAGCCGCTATCGCCCTTGTTGTCTCAGCCTTCCGCGATGATTTCACCATTGCTTACATTTTTCACCACAGCAACCGCGACCTTCCCGGTCCTTATAAGTTCGCCACACTCTGGTCCGGCCAGGAAGGCTCGCTGTTGTTCTGGTCTCTTTTGCTGGCGGGATACGGTTTCGTTTTACGCTTGCGATACAAGACCGATCCGCGACTGTTCGCCTACGCGTCGGTCGTTCTTGCCGGCGTGCAGATCTTTTTCCTCGCGCTCGTGAACGTGGCTGCGAATCCCTTTGGCCTGCTCGAAGGCCCGCTGCGCGCCGACGGCAGCGGCTTGAATCCTCTGCTGCAATACCCGGAGATGGTGATTCACCCGCCCATGCTTTATCTGGGCTATGTGGGATTCACCGTGCCATTCGCATTCGCCCTCGGTGCTCTGATCATGAGGTATCCCGGCGAGAAATGGATTCACATTACCCGCCGGTGGACCATGGTCACCTGGGGATTTCTGACCTGTGGAATCTTTCTCGGCGCGCACTGGGCCTACGCCGTGCTCGGCTGGGGCGGCTACTGGGGATGGGANNTGGAACATGTGGCTGGTCTTCGCCACATTCTGGCTTGCGATTCTGGGAACGTTTCTTACTCGCAGCGGCATTATCAGCTCGGTTCATGCTTTCGCGCAATCGTCGATCGGAAGCTGGTTCGCGTGGTTTCTATCCATTACTTTCGCGGTGTTCGTATTTTTCTTTTTCAAAAACAAAGACCATTTGCGCAGCGAGCACAAACTCGAATCGCTCATCTCCCGCGAGTCGAGTTTTCTCTTCAACAATCTTCTCTTCGTGCTGCTTTGCTTTACCGTGCTGTGGGGTACATGGTTTCCAAAGATTTCCGAGCTGGCGCAAGGCAATAAAGTCACGGTGGGTGCGCCTTTTTATAATCGCGTTGCGATTCCGGTTGCGCTGCTGCTCCTGATCCTCACCGCCGTGGGCCCGCTACTGGCCTGGCGCAAGACTTCTTTCGAAAGCCTGAAGCGCAATTTTATGTGGCCCGCCATCGGCGCCGTAGCTGCCATGGCATTTCTCATAATCACCCCTCGATCCTGGGGATCGCCCTTCGGGCTGCGCCCCTGGCAGGATGTGGCATATTTTTATTCGTTGATGGCGATCGGCCTCTCGGTGCTGGTTACGCTCACGATTGCCAGCGAATATTACCGCGGCAGCCGAGTCATTGCCGGGCACACTGGCCAGGGCATGTTCGCGTCGATGGTGCAACTCACGCATCGCAACACGCGTCGTTATGGCGGCTATATCGTCCACTTTGGGGTGGTGATCGTCATTATTGGATTCGCCGGCTCCGCCTTCAATCAAGACAAAGAACAGGAAATGGGTTACGGCGACAAAATGACTATCGGCAGCTATACGCTGATCTGCCGGTCTTATACGGATGAAGATTTTCCAAATTACGCGGGCGAGTGGGCCGTGCTCGATGTCTTCAAAGGCGGCAAACAGATCGACACTCTTACGCCCGAGCGCCGTTTCTACAAGGCGAGCCGCCAGACCTCGACCATGCCTTTCATTCGTTCCACGCTGAATGAAGATCTTTACGTGGTCTACGAAGGCCTGAACCAGGACACGGGACGCCCGATTCTGAAAGCGCATCTCAATCCGTTGGTGATGTGGATCTGGCTGGGAGTCTGGATCATTCTGGGCGGTACGGTGCTGGCACTGATTCCGAACGCTCCAGCCCCGGTACGCGTGTCGGCGGCAAGGTTGGTGGAGCATGCAGCTCCGGTACCCGCGGCCACAGGAGACTGAACATGTCTTTTCTCGACCTTATTGTCGATTCGAACTTCAGAAGCGAAGATGCCGGCCGTGTAGTCGTCTTTCCCGGCGCTGGTCGAAATAAGGGCTATCTTGTGAAGTCTCCCGTTGACGAACTAAGAATCAAATCTTTTCTGAAAATGTTTTATTTCGCCCACCTCGCAATACTCTGGTTGGGCATTCTGCTGTCGTCAGCTTGGTCGATCGGCCTTAATCACATCTTACATAAGCCGGAGGATCATTTCGCCAGAACTATGGCCGTTTTTATCGGGATCTATTGTCTTGTCGCTGGACTTCCGTATTTGTTGCTTTGGAGATCGTTCAAGAAGTCAATCTTTACTTTTGTGTCCGCCCAGGATGCGGTTGAGGTGTCGGGCACGAGCCCCAGCCAACGACGTTGGCGTTTGGTCGCTGTCTGTATCGCGGTCTTTGCGGCCCTGATAATGGCGGTTGGAGGTCTTCTATTAATTCGGTCGAAGTAGAAAACAGCAAGTAGTAATCCGGGCGAAGTTCCAAGGGAGTCAATGACGGAGTCAAACCCACAAACGAAGTCAGCCACATCCGGCCGCAAACTCGCGCAGACCATCGTGCTCTGCGCCGCCGTCTTCGGCCTCACCGGCGCCGGCGATCCGGCCACACGCTTCAACGAACTCGGCCATCAGATGATGTGCGTCTGCGGCTGCGGCCAGATTCTTCTCGAATGCAATCACGTTGGCTGCCCCGACTCCGACGGCATGCGCAACGAACTGATGGCCGCCGTCAGCCGGGGCGACAGCGACAGCCTGGTCGAACAATCCTTCGTCCAGAAATACGGCCCGACTGTGCTGGCTGCGCCGACTGGCAAAGGCTTCGATCGCACGGCGTGGATTGTTCCTTTCGTAGCGCTGGCGCTGGGACTCAGCATCGTGGTTCTGGTGATTCGCGCCTGGAAGAATCGTCCCGCGCCCGCGCTGGCCGACGGCCTGCGCCCTCTTCGCGGCGCCGAACTCGAACAATTCCGCGACCAGGCGCGCAAGGAGACTGATTTATGAGCTTCGAACTGGCATGCTGCCTGCTCGTTACTGCAGCGGCGCTGTTTTATATTTTTTCTCCCGGTGCGTTCTCGGTTGGACGGGAAAAGACTCGCGCGTCCTATCTGCGCGAACGCAAAGATGCCGTCTACGAAAATCTTCGCGACCTGAACTTCGAATTCAAAGCCGGCAAAATGCCCGAGTCGGACTACCAGTCGCTGAAAGCGTCCTTACAAGATGAAGCCGCTACGCTACTGGCCGAAATCGCGCGCCTGGAAGCGAAAGCCGCACCCGCGTCGAGAAAAGCGAGACCATGAAAGGAATAGAACTTTTGACCCAAACAAGATTTGTCATCCCGAGCGGAGTGGGTGCTGCGGGAAGCGAAGCAGCCACGGAGTCGAGGGACCTGCTGTCCTCCTGTGCTCTGATCCGGCCTCTTTGGCAAATCGTCTCGATCGCGATTCTTCTTTCCACCCTCGCCGCCGCCGAAACCCTGACCGGCAGCGTCAAAAATTCCACCACCGGCAAGGCCGCCGCCGGAGACGATGTCGTCCTGCTCAGCCTGGGTCAAGGCATGGAAGAAGCCGGGCGCACCAAGACTGACGCGAAGGGGCATTTCAGTTTCAAGCTCGACTCCGAGGGGCCTCATCTGGTGCGCGTGATCCATCAGGACGTTACTTATCACCGCATGGCTCCTTCGGGAACGACTTCGGTCGAAATCGAAGTGTATGATGTCGGCAAAAAAGTGGAAGGCATTCAAGTCGTGGCCGACATCATGCGCTTTCAGGCCGCCCAAGGCCAACTCCAGGTCGAGCGCACCTTCGCCGTAACCAACAACTCCACGCCGCCACGCACGCAGATGAACGAGCACAACCTGGAATTTTACGTGCCCGACGGCGCGACCATTACCGAAGGCCAGGCCATGACGGCCGGCGGCCAGCCCGTGAACTCCGCTCCCGTCCCCGAGGACAACACCAAGAGCCGCTACGCCTTCCTGTTCCCGCTTCGCCCCGGCGAGACCCGTTTCAGCGTCGTCTATACCGTTCCCTACACAGGCAGCGCCAATATCGATCCCAAGAGCGTTTATCCGCTGGAACATTTCGTTGCTATCGTGCCTAAGTCGATGCAATTCGCCGCCGCCCCGGGAACCAGCTATCAGGTCGCTCCGTTCCCTGGCCAGCCCGACGCCAACGTTGAGGTGGCCTCGAATTCGCAACTCGGAAAACCCATGGCATTCAAGCTTTCTGGCGAAGGCTCCCTGGCGGCGCCCGCCGACGAACAAGGCCAGCAGAGCGCGAGCCAGGGCCCGCCCTCCGCGCAGCCTGAAAGCCGTCCCGGCGGGGGCTTGGGACCACCCATCGACGCTCCCGATCCTTTGCAAAAATACCGCTGGTGGATTCTCAGTGGCTTCGCAGCCGTCCTTATCTTCGGCGGGGTCTTCGTAGCGTCGCGGCAACAAGCCGCCAACCGGGCCGCTCGCCTCAAAGGAAGTGCCCTGCCATCTTTGGAAGAAGATGAGGATTATGGCGCCGCAGAGATCTCTGCGGGGCGCGAAGTGCGTCCGAACGAATCCCGCCTGCAGCCACCCGCTCCGCGCCGATCTTCTTCTATGCTGCTCGAAGCCTTGAAAGAAGAAATGTTCGAGCTCGAAGTAGAACACAAGCAAGGCCGCATCTCGCAGCAGGAGTATGAAAGCGCCAAGTCCGCTCTCGACCAAACCTTGCAGCGCGCCCTGAAACGCGAAGCCCAAAAAGCTTGACCAAAGACGGAAGGGGCACAACTTCCGTTCTTGAGCCGGCCCTGCGCGACGTAGCGAGCCGAAGCGCGCTTAGCTTGACGGCGTCATAGCGCCTTCAACCGCTGAGCGTCGCGCAACCCACCTGGAACGCAGAAACCCGAAATTCAGCAGGACTCACTCTTCAAATAATGAGCTTTTTGAGGTAGTCTTATGCCGCTTCGTAAGGAGGCCGCAATGGCACAGAACACTCCGGTCGAGATGGTCCGGCACGCCTCGGGGGTTTCCATTTTGTGGGGAGTTTTACTGATCATTTTCGGCGCTGCGGCAATCGCTTCGCCATTTCTGGCCGCAGTCGCGGTGAACGTGGCCGTCGCCTGGCTGATTGTTTTGGCCGGGATAGTCCACCTGGTGCTAGCTTTTCGCGCGCACGGGGCCGGGAGCATGGTTTGGAAGCTCCTGGTAGGGATCGCCTATTTCTGCTTCGGCGTGTACCTGATCGCGCATCCCGTGCTCGGTGTGGTGTCGCTGACTTTGGTGCTGGCATCGCTCTTCGTGATTGAAGGCATTCTCGACATCGTCCTGTTTGTGAAGATGCGTCCAATCCAAGGATCGAGCTGGGTGCTGCTGGACGGAATCGTTTCCCTGTTGCTGGGCGTGATGATCTACATGCAATGGCCGTCGAGTTCCGCCTGGGCAATCGGCACTCTGGTAGGTGTGAGCCTGATCTTCAGCGGCGTCGCAAGGGTGATGATGTCGTGGGCCGTTCGCAAGGCAACGGACACGATATCGCCACCGTCAACGCTGGCAGCTTAGTGAGTCGCTGCCTGGCATCTGCGTTGGCGAGCCGTGGAACAGATTCGAGGCTTCGGGGAAGGTGTGCCCGATGAGGCCTGAGTTTACCTGCGGGAATGGAGGAGGAAATGGGAGGACTGATCCCATTAGGCGACGCATCCCGGCGCCCCGTGCGAATCCCCGTCGTCACCATCCTGATCATCCTGGCAAACGTCTTCGTTTTTGTACGAGAATTGATGGGTGGCGAGGCCTTCGTCACCCAGTGGTCGGCGATCCCTGCCCAAATCTTCTCCGGCCACAGCTGGATCACGATTCTGACCGCAATGTTCATGCACGCCAGTTGGTCGCACATCATCGGCAACATGATTTTCTTATGGGCTTTTGGCCCCGAAATCGAAGATGCGATGGGCCGAGGGCGCTACCTGGTTTTCTATCTGGTTGGCGGGATCGTGGCGATGCTTGCTCAAGTCGCAGCCAGCCCGCATTCCAACATCCCAAACCTGGGCGCGAGTGGTGCGATTGCCGCCGTGATGGGCGCGTTTCTGGTCACCTATCCACGGGACCGGATTCGCTCTATTCTGTTGATCTTTGTATTTGTGAAGATCACATTCATCCCGGCCGCGCTGTTAATTGGCTTCTGGTTCCTAACCCAGCTCTTCAATGCCGGCCAGGTAGCGCAAGCCCAGACCGGAGGAGTGGCCTACCTGGCCCACGTCGGCGGCTTCCTCTTCGGCGCCGTTACAGCCCGCCTGTTCGAGAGCGCAAACCGACGCTCCGCCATGTCCGCGCCTTGAAAACTCAAGGCTGAGTGCGCCAAGGCTTTGGCCGCAAGCTATTGATTCCAAGATATTTTTTATCATTTTCTTCAAAACGATCCTAATTAGGGATCGCGGAGTGATGCATATAGCTTTGGCACTGGCATTTTCCTGAAACCGACCCAACTGCATCTCTTCACGAGGTGTAACATCCAATGAGCTGAGATCGAACCCATGGGAAATACATTTAAGACCGCGTTTCTGCTAACCGCTCTCACGCTGCTTCTCATGTTCATTGGCCGCGCCTTCGGCGGCCAGAACGGAATGTTTCTGGCACTGGCCATCGCCGTCGTCATGAACTTCGTCTCCTATTTTTATTCTGACAAAATTGCTCTGGCCATGTACCGCGCCCAGCCCGTCACGCGCGAAGAGTTGCCGCGTGCCTACGCCACCGTCGAACGACTTACGCAGAAGATCGGCATACCGATGCCGAAGATCTACGTGATCCCTAGCGAATCGCCGAACGCCTTCGCTACCGGACGCAACCCAAGCCACGCCTCGGTCGCGGTGACTCACGGCATTCTTAGCTTGCTCACTGACGAGGAATTGGAAGGTGTGCTGGCGCACGAACTGGGTCACGTCAACAATCGCGACATTCTGATCAGTTCCGTTGCGGCCACGCTCGCCGGCGCTATCACCATGCTCGCCAGCATGGGACGCTGGGCCATGCTCTTTGGCGGTTTTGGAGGCGGCGGCAACCGCGACCGGCGCGATGGCGGCGGTATTGCAGCTCTGTTGATGCTGATTCTAGCCCCGATCGCCGCGAGTTTGATCCAGCTTGCCGTTTCGCGCTCGCGCGAATATCAGGCCGACGCCACCGGCGCGCACTTTACCGGCAATCCTTACGCCCTGGCCAGCGCTCTGCAAAAACTCGACGCCTATTCGCGCCGCTTACCTTTGCAAGCGACTCCGTCGACAGCGCATCTGTTCATCATTCAGCCCTTCTTAGGAATGAATTTCGGCAGTTTGTTCTCGACTCATCCCCCCATCGCCAAGCGCATCGAGCGCCTGACGGGGCGCCCCGCGGAGTTTATGCAGTAGATGCAGCTCCGAGCTATGAGCTAGGAGTTGCGAGCAATCCGGTAGATTTCAGCCAGGGCGAACGATCACGCAAGTCACGTAGCCGCAAGCGTTCTAACTGCCAGCGGGTTGCTCCTAGCTCCAAGCTCAAAACTCAAAGCTCCTAGCTCGTAGCCCCATGACGTAGGTAACTCCGCTCGGCCCATGCCCAATAGTAGAATCGGAATAATGTCACCCGAGACCGCCATCGCCGTATCTCACAAAGCCGTTGAACTCGAGAAGGCTCTTCGCCGCGTGATTCGCGGCAAGGACGACGTCGTCCGCCTGGCTCTGGTCAGCATTTTTGCCCGAGGACACTTGCTGATCGAGGGCGTTCCCGGCGTCGGAAAAACCACCCTCGGGCAGGCCCTTGCCCGCGCCATCGATTGCACCTTTCAGCGCGTTCAGTTCACCAGCGACATGCTGCCCTCCGACGTGCTGGGCATCTCGGTTTATTCTGCTTTGGAGCAGGCATTCGAATTCAAGCGCGGCCCGGTGTTCACCAACGTTCTGCTGGCCGACGAGATCAATCGCACCACGCCCAAGACGCAGTCCGCGCTGCTGGAAGCGATGAATGAAGGCCAGGTCACGGTCGACGCGCACTCTTACGAGTTGCCGCAACCATTCCTGGTAATAGCCACGCAGAACCCCGTTGAACATCATGGAACCTATCCGCTGCCCGAGTCGCAACTCGATCGCTTCCTGATGCGCGTGCGCATGGGATATCCCGATGCGCAGGCCGAGCGCCAGATTCTGCGCTCCGAAGCGGGGGCTGCGCACCTCGACGATCTTCGTGCCGTTCTCACCGGCGCGGATGTTCTCGAAATGCAGCAGGCCGTAAAGCAAATTCGCGTGGACGAATCGCTCGTGAGCTATGCACTCGAAATCGTGCGCCGCACGCGCGAATCGGAATTCCTCTCGCTCGGCGTTTCGCCCCGCGGATCGCAGGCTCTCTACCGCGCCGCGCAAGCCATGGCGTTCCTCGAAGGCCGCACCTTCTGCACACCAGAGGATTTCAAGCCGCTGGTCGTTCCCGTCTTCGCCCACCGCGTGGTCGTGAACGGTCTCTACGCCTCGACGTTGAAAAAATCCGAGCAGTCGGATCAAGTGCTGAAAGAGATCATCGAGAACGTGGCAGTGCCGGTGTAGTGGTTCTCAGTTCTCGGTTCTCAATTCTCAAGTTCTCAGTTCTCAGTTCTAATCTAAGTTCCAAGTTTCCTGTACAGCTTGCATTGATCAAACCCAGGGCGAGACTATAATTCTCCCGCATGTCCTTCCTGCGCTTCCTTATGCTGCTCTCGCTTGTCGCCTGGATCGGCGGATTGATTTTCTTTGCGTTCGTGCTCGCCCCAACGGCATTTCAGGTTTTGCCCAACACACATCTCGCCGGCAACGTTGTAGGACGCGCTCTGGGGAAGCTACACTGGATCGCCATCGTTTCCGGAATCGTCTTTCTGGCCAGTTCCCTGCTCTACAGCCGGCTCACGGAAGGCACGGCGCACGTTTTTGCCATGCGCCATGTTCTGATCTGTCTGATGCTTGCGCTCACACTGCTTTCGCAATTCTGGATCATTCCGCGCATGGATACGCTGCGCGCTTCGGTCGGCGACTTCGCGGCCGTCCCTCTGGATAATCCCGCACGAGTGCAGTTCGACGCCTTGCATGTATGGTCGACGCGGGTGGAAGGCGCGGTACTTTTGCTGGGATTAGTCGCCGTGTATCTGACCGCAAGCCTGCTCAACCGCCGCTAGAGGAATCTACTGGGCGGCCAGGCTTTCGATCTAGCCGCCATCATCAATAAGGTGAGTGCCCCGTCCTTCGCGTTCTTTGCGAAGGGCGGGTATCACGGACGCTTGCAGTCGCGAGGTTACGCCACACGAGCTCTTGGATCCGCCTGTCACAGAGATCCCGTTGATGCCGCCATGGGGTTGCCGGATATCGAATCGGTTCCGAGTGGCCGCGAGCGCTATGGCCTGATTTCGACAACTACACTCCAGCTGCGTGCTACTTCGTGCTGTTTGACTTCCTTTTTCTTTTCTCCATCTCAGCCTGCATCATCGCTTGTAAGCGGTTCATGGTCGGCTGCAGCTGTTGCGGGTCGCGGATGCAGTTGAGAAAGATGAGTCGGGCATCCCCGGGCAAAACCATCCCAGCAAGATTGTGGTAGTCCGCGGGCAACGGTGGACCCCCAAGAGTTCCCGCCGGAGGAAGCACGGTCGGGAGTTGGAATACATACATGCTGCCGCCCGCCAGAGGTTGGTGTGGAAAGCGAAGGAGCCAAAGGCAGTTGTGACTTTCCTCAATCATGTTCGCGGACACCACGGCCCACTGACCGCCATCCTCTGCAGCGGGCTGCTGGCAGTTCCAGAACTGCGCTTCGGGGACGTACACTCCGGGCTCCGAAAACCCATACTCATCGACCAAAACGTGTTTCAAACCGTGCTGTTGCACGAAGTCCTCCACGTCGGGAAGAGCCTGGTTCCAGTCGAGATTTGAATCGCTTACCAAAACATAGCCGGGGCGGCCGGCGCTCAACGAATTTAAGAAAGGAAGATAGTAGGGGTACGCACGCACGGCTGTTACGACTGACGCAACGGCCAATGCGACCGTGAGCCAGACGACGGCGCGGGCGGCGGGCCAACCCGCGCGTCGCAGCGACTCCAGCGTGCGCGGAAGTGGCGCCAGCAAGAGCACCAGCAGTGCCAAGGGAGCCGAGAAGTGGCGGATGGTGAACTGGAATCGGCTCAGTATGCATGCTCCGGTGAAGACCGCGAGGGAGACCCACATTGCGCGCCAGTGCAACTCCAGCCCTTTCGGTACCACTCCGATTTGCACCCGGCGAAGCTTTGCAACGAGGCTGACCATCAGCGCGAGAAGGAGCAAAAGCAGAAAGGCCAGGGAGGACTTCAGCAAGAACAAGACCGGAAAGTAAAACCACACACCATGCGGATACGCATGACCCAGAATGAAAGCGGGCGGCTTCCCGGTAACAGCGAACAACAGCAGCCCACGCAGGTAGATCCACGGTGGCATGAGCACTCTGCGAAGGAGCAGAGCCGCCGCGTTGTGTCCAAGGAAAGATAGGGAGTCCGTTGGCTCATTCCAAGAGAGGACAAAATACACGGCATAAACCACAAGGGCGGCGAATAAGGTACCCTTTGCGAGACTCCACCATCTGATACGCCGCCACGCCCGGAGCTCCGCCTTGTCTGCCGGCTGCTCTGGGGCCGGACGCCAGCGGAGGCTAAGGACGAATGCGGCGAAACAAAAGAACAGGAGTCCAGCAGAAAACTTGGAAAGCAGTGCCCCGCCGAAGGCAAGGCCAAACCGCAGGACCGTCCCCTGCGACGGGGACCGCCACATGCTGGCAAAGGCCCACAAGGTTAGGACGGCAAACAATGCGATCGCCATGTCGGTTAGGACCAGAGGCCCAAACGCGAGCATGGTAGGCATAGTTGCATAAGTGCAAAGGCAGAGTAGCCCACCCCACGGATCACCGAGGCGGGAGCCATAGGCAAAGATCACAGTTCCCAGAACCAACGTCAGACACAACATGGGTATCCGTGCCCACAAGACCGTTGCGATCGGGTCATTCCACCGCGTGATCAGCCAGTGGCCGAAGATCCATTCACCGAGGAATTGATTAAACATTTTAAGACTGAACGTCCACGATACCTGGGAATAGTCGGCGTGCACACCGCGAACGACAAGCGGCACCGCGGCCAGCACCTTCGCCAATGGGGGGTGTTCCTCGTTCATCCGCATGTCCAGCTTCTGCAGATAGCTCACACCTGCCCCGATGTGCGCGACTTCATCAACGGTGACGGATTCGCGTCGCGCAGCCCCGCCCGCAAGCAGAGCCATAAGGGCAAGAAGCAAAACCACGCCGGCTGGAACAATTCTTGATGACTGTGTTTTCAATTGGTGTCAACCAGATCAGAGAACGATTGGAAAGGCCGGACTAAAACGAGCTTCGCTGAGCCATAATGACGCATACCAAATAACTCGCAGACTGCAACAATTCTTGGGCGGGTGGCCCGGGCTTTTGATCTCGCTGGCGTCACCAACACAATGGGTGCCCTGTCCTTCGCGTACTTTGCGAAGGGCGGGTATCGCGAACGCATACGGCTCGGGGCTTCTCTAGAGAAGGCCAGAATTGCGTCGGCTGCATCGTACCCGCCCTTGCAAAAACCGCAAGGATGGGGCACCCTCAGCATAGATGGCTCGAACAAGAATCTACCGTCAGATGGGTGGGCCACCCGTCTATCTGACCGCAAGCCCATTTAGTCGCCGCTGAATCGAAGGCCAAGTCGTCTACTGCCGGCTGCGCGCATTCAAGACTTCGCGAATCTTGCCCGCGAGAGAATCCAACTCAAATGGTTTCTGCAAAATTGTAGTCCCAGGTTCGCTGTTCTCGCCAGACATCACGCCGAATTCGCCTTCAGTATAGCCCGACATAAAAATCACTTTCATTTGCGGGCGCGAAGCGGAGAGCCTGCGCGCTACCTCGCCGCCGCGAATTTGCGGCATCACCACATCGGTCAGCAGCACATCGATGGTGCCTTGGTATTGCTCGGCGAGCGCAACCGCATCGCCGCCGTCTTTGGCCTCAAGCACCGAGTAGCCACGTTCCTGCAGAAACTGGCAAATCATCCAGCGCAGATCCGGCTGATCTTCCGCAACCAGAATTGTTTCCTTGCCGGCGGTCGCTGTCTTGGCTGGAATCTCGATCGGCGCCGGTTGCGGCGGTGCGGCCACGCGAGGAAAAAAGACGCGCAGCGTGCTTCCCCGCCCCGGTTCGCTGTTCACCCGAACATAGCCGCGGCTGGAGCGGACAATGTTGTACACCACAGAGAGGCCGAGGCCGGTGCCTTGATCCTTCCTCTTGGTAGTGAAAAAAGGTTCGAAGATTCTGCTTTGCGTATCGTGATCCATGCCCACGCCGGTATCGGTCACCGCCAGCATCACATAGTCTCCTCGCGGCAGACCGTAGGAACGACGGGCGCGAGCCGCATCGGTATCCACCCGTGCGGTTTCCACCGTAACCTTTCCACCCTCCGGCATGGCATCGCGCGCATTCACCACGAGATTCATGATGACCTGCTCAATCTGCCCGGGGTCCGCGTTAATGCAACAGGCGTCAGCGTCGAGTTTGACCACGAATTCCATTTCGTCGCGCAACACTCCCAGCAGCATCTCGCTCATCCGGTTTACCAGAGAATTCAGGTCGAGCACCTGCGGGCTGAATACGTGCTTGCGGCTAAAGGAAAGCAGTTGACGCGTCAGGCTGGCCGCACTTTCCGCAGTGCGGACAATCGTCTCCACGCTCTTACGTACCGCTGGAGTCGCGCTGTCCTCGCCCAGCACGATCTCCGCATATCCGCGGATGACCATGAGCAGATTATTAAAATCATGGGCAATGCCGCCCGCCAGGCGCCCGACCGCCTCCATCTTCTGCGATTGCCGAACTTGTTCCTCGAGTATGCGACGGCCGGTGACCTCGCGCGAGGTTACGACGATACCGCCCACGGCAACATCATTGAGCAGATTGTTGCCCACCGACTCCAGCCAGACCCACGAACCATCTTTGCGGCGAAAACGATACTCCGGAGGAGCGGCGCTGCCTACCTTGAGGGTGACACGTTCCAGAGACGCCTGCACCGCCGGCGCATCCTCAGGATGAATAAATGCCAGGAAACTCTTGCCCAGCAGGTCCGCCGGCTTGTAGCCCGCGACGCGTTCGATTGACGGGCTGTGATAAAGCATCGTCCCGTCGACGGCGACTATGGTGATCACGTCCGAAAGATTCTGTATGAGATAGCTGAACCGATCTTCGCTACGTCGCAAGCTGGCGGCCGCTTCCAACCGCTCGCGGATGTCACGAAAAATTCCGAGGACCGCAGGTCTTCCGCTCAGTTCGGTGGAGCTGGCGCTTACTTCAACCGGCACAGTCGTACCATCGGAACGCCGCAGCTTCAGTTCGCGGCTGCCCCCGGGGTGAGAAGTATTCGGAGTCAGAAGTTGCCGGGCGGATTCAGTCGATTCCACAGGATAGAGATCGGACTCGGGCTTACCGACGAGTTCATCCTCGGAGAGGCCGAGGATTTCACAGGCTCTGTGATTCGCCTCGAGAATGAGCCGGGTTTTTGCGTCAATGACCAGGATAGCGTCGTTCGCCGTGTTGATCAGGTTGCGGTATTTTTCCTCGGAGTTGCGAATCTGCTTCAATACAAGAGAGGAAAGTCCTATCCCAATCAACAGCAACAGTGCGCTCGCAAGCAGGCTGACCAGAGACAAGACGCGGTTGATCCAGCGGGCGCCTTGACCCAATGTCGAAGAAAATTCATCCTCCAGCGGAGTAACGCGAGCATCAATCGCAGCAATTTCATCGGTAAGCGCCGAAATCTTCCGCGCATCGGGATGGGCGGAATGGATTTCGCGATGGAGATCGCCGGCCAGAGAGCGAAGCTGATCGATGTAGCCATCTCCCTCGGTCCAGATAGCGATAGCCTGTGCCATATAGCCAACGCGGCCGAATCGACGGAAGAGCATAGCCATACTGGCGACGTCTTCAGGACTATTACGCCCTTGGATGAAACCCTGGCGAACCAGCGCCATATCGGGCGCCACGCCGGGCGTCGTACCAGGCAAAGAGAGTTGCAGTTGCAAACGTGCCTGCTTGTCTCCCGCGGGCACGGCGATCTCGTCAAGATACTGCTGATAGTCGCTCTCCGCATGGCTGCTGGCGTATTTGGTGAGGCTCAGGACGGCGCGCTTTTCGGCCTTAGACCACAAGCCCTCCCCGCCCACATAGGCGCGAACCCCGCTGAGAATCTGGGAACGAAGCACGCCCAGCGAAAAGACGCAGATGACGATGGCGACAAAAACGCCCACGATGATCAGCAATTTACGGGCGATGGGAAGGCGGCGAAACATTTTCTTTTGATTACTGGCTGGAATCTGCAGACTGAGAAAGTTGTGCGGAAAACGAGTCCCGCGTTCACTACGGGCGAAAGATCGATTCCTAGCAATGCGATGTTGGATGCCAGATGGCATGCCGACGTTGGAATCGACTGCTTTGAGAATTGCTAAGTGGACACAGAATATCGCGCTCCAGGGACGAGCCGCAAGGCAAATGTGATTCTGCAATCTGCACTTTGGAGATACGACAGGGGTTACCAAAGAAAAGGGCTTTCATCGCAAAATACGATAGCGGAAGCAGTCGACGAAGTGATCGTTGACGATGCCGACCGCCTGCATCAAGGCATAACAGATCGTGCTACCGACGAAGTTGAAGCCGCGCCGCTTCAGATCTTTGCTCATGGCATCCGATTCCGGCGAGCGAGCACGAAGCTGCCGCATGGATCGAGGCGAGTTCACGATCGGCTTGCCGTCCACAAACTGCCAAATGTAGCGATCGAAGCTGCCAAATTCTTTTTGTACTTCAAGGAACGCTTTGGCGTTCGCGATCGCAGAGGCGATCTTGAGTTTGTTGCGTACAATCCCAGAATCCCGCATCAATTGCGCGGCCTTGCGGCGGTCGTAACGCGCTACTTTTTGCGGATCGAACCCTGCGAAGGCTTTCCGATAGTTGTCCCGCTTGTTGAGAATTGTATTCCAACTCAATCCTGCCTGCGCGCCTTCAAGAATAAGAAATTCAAAGAGCACGCGGTCGTCGTGTACGGGCACGCCCCACTCTTCATCGTGGTAGCGGATTAAGAGTTCGCCGCTCGCCCAGGCGCAGCGGATGGGCTGACTATTATCCGTTTTGACGGCCGTCATTTAAGAAACATTCACCACAGAGGACGCTGAGTTCCACAGACGATCGACCAAGGTCATTGCTTATTCCAACTATTTCCTATTCCAACGATTTCGGGTCGGATTTATTGACCGGCGATTTGGAATCTAACAGCGAAACCAGCTCACGAGCAGACGGCGGGATACCCACCTTGCCATCGCGGATGATTTCTCTGGCAGTCAACTTTCTCCCGTAAAGTTTCTCGTTCGCGCCGCCATCGGAACGCAGGGTCGACCCTTCCAGCGAAACTCCCGCGAACAGGCCTTTGCTGCGCGAGTAAGAGAGGATTTCGGCGTTCATGACGATGTCGGTAGCGCCTTCGGCGGTGCGGCCTTTGGGACCGGCCGCGGCGGAAGCATCCGCACCCAGCTTCACTTTGCTGGAGAGAAGCGATTTTGCTCCTTTGGGATTCATCACCAGGAGCACGAAGTCGGTAGCCTGGCCGCCCAACTGGAATCCGACACTAACGCCCTCAAGCGCATAGAGAGCCGGCGCTCCCCATTTTCCGCGGTAATGCTCCCCGCTGCGGCAGATCATCACCCCTCGCCCATAGCTGCCGCCGATCCCGAAGGCTCCTTTCTTTACCGACGGCAGGATAACCACGCATTCGGCTTTGTCGAGCAGATCCTGAGGGATATCGTCCGGAATATTCAGAATTTCTTTCATTACAATGCCGGCATCGGTAACCCGATCGGCTTCATGCTCGTCGTTGGCGGCGAAGGCGGTGATGCACGACATGAGAACAACGGTGAAACCGACTATGAATTTCTTCACGAAATCCCTCCAGCATGAATTTTAAGAACAAAAATCAGTGCGGTGCGACTATCTTAACCCTAGAATGCGATTGGCTAACAGCAAAGCCCGGACCCGGATGTACGTGGCCGGGGCCACAGAAAACTCGGATTTTGTGCCATGACCATCTGTGTGCTCCTTTTGTAACTTGGCACATTGTGGCCTAGGCTCCTAAAGTCAATCTGATAGCGGACTCCGGTACGAACAGTATTCGGCACCCAGCGTGCATCTAATACCTTAGGAGTGAGCTCCGGACGCGGTTTCGGGTGAAAAATTTGGATTCCATGGGCATGAAGTACACGAACCGGGTTATTGGTCTTCTGGCGCTCTGTCTGTCAGCCTTTGCCGGAGCTAGCCGGGCGCAGGCGCAGTCTGCCTATGTTTCCGGAGTTCCCGACCTGAACTCCTACTCGGCCAGCAGTTCGGCGGACAACTCCAGCGCTGACCCTGACGATCCGCAAAGCGCCATGATCACACTTCACGCGCGGGTGAATGAAGTCAACGTCCTATTTATCGCCACCGACAAGCACGGCAAGTTTGTACGCGATTTGAATCAAAGCGACTTCAGCATTCTCGATGACCACAAGCCGCCGCAGGCGATTATCAACTTCCGCCGCGAAACTGACCTGCCTCTGCACCTCGGGTTGCTGGTTGATGTGAGCGGATCGGTCGACAGCCGCTTCGATTTCGAGCAGGACGCGGCCACCAGTTTTCTCGATCACACCCTTCGCAGCGGCTTCGATAAGGCATTTATTGTGGGTTTTAACAGCCACAGCCAGATGGCGCAGGATTTCACGGACAACGTGCAGTTACTCTCGGCGGGAGTGCACAAGCTGCACGATGGCGGCGGAACGGCGCTCTACGATGCGGTCTACCATGCCTGCAAAGACAAATTTCTGAAAGACCGGCCCGATCATCCCGTGCGAAAAGCGATCATCATTGTCAGCGATGGCGAAGATAACCAGAGCGAGTTTTCGAAGGCGCAAGCCATTGAAATGGCGCAGCGCGCTGAAGTGATCATCTATGCGATTTCTACAGACGATAGCGGCCTGGTGATGCGTGGCGACAAAGTGCTCGAACAACTGGCCGATGCAACCGGTGGGCGCGCCTTCTTTCCCTTCAAGATGAAGGACATCACCCACTCGTTCGGCGCGATTGAAGACGAATTGCGCAGCCAGTACGTGGTCTCTTATAAGCCCGCCAATTTTGACGCGGATGGGCGGTACCGCTCAATCGAGATTTCCTCGCTGAAGAAAGACTTGCAAGTGCGGGCGCGCAAAGGATATTTCGCGCCACAGCAGTAGGGGCGGCTTCCGGACCTCAGACTTCAGACCTCAGACCTCAGACTTCCAACCTCTACTTCTGGCCGCTACTCGCCTTTCTGCGCTCGGTTTATCGGATGCACCTCGATTCTTCGACTCTAGGCAATCCGGATACTCGATTAGGTCAGAAGTCCGAAGTCTAAAGTCCGAGGTCAGAAGTCCGAGGTCAGAAGCGGAAGCCGGACGCCGCTTCTCATTGCCCGCGCCGCTCCCCGTGTGTTACCGTCCCATTGATTTCCAGTTCATCTTCCAGACTTCAGACTACTGAGGAGAGCCTCATGATCGGCATCGTCTTTCTCGTCATTCTGGTTGTCATCGCCGTGGTGTTGATTGGCATGTACAACAGCCTGGTGCAGTTGCGGGTGCGCTGCGATTCGGCCTGGTCCGACATTGATGTGCAACTGAAACGTCGCCACGACCTGATTCCGAACCTGGTGGAAACGGTCAAAGGATACGCGACACATGAGAAAGGCACATTCGAGAACATCGCCAAGTTCCGCTCGCAGGCCATGCAGGCGACCACGCCAGAGGGCAAGGCGGTCGCGGAGAATCAACTGACCGGAGCGCTGAAAAGTTTGTTTGCCGTCGCCGAGAACTATCCCGAGCTCAAGGCTTCCGAAGAGTTTACGCAACTGCAGGGGTCGCTGAGCCAGACCGAAGATTCCATTCAGAATTCGCGGCGCTATTACAACGCGGTAGTGCGCGATTTGAATACGAAAATTCAGTCGTTCCCGACGAACATTCTCGCCGGGATGTTTAATTTCACGCTGCGGCAATTCTTCGAGACGACAGAAACCGACCGCGAACCGGTGCAGGTGAAGTTCTAGCCATTACGCAATCTTGTAATCGGGGAATCTTGTAATTGAAAATCTCAGTGAAGATATTTCTTGCCGCGCTTTTCCTCTGCGCTTTAACGGGCATCGCCGCAGCCAAATCCTGGCGCGTCGCCGATTTTCAGGACAACATTACGGTTTCGCAGGACGGCAGCGCCGTGGTGACCGAGCGGATTACGTTAAAGTTCGTCGGCGAATGGCACGGGATTCATCGCACGATTCCGATTGAATATCCCGGGCCGAATGGCACGAATTACGAACTCTTCCTCAAGGTCACCAGCGTGACCGACGAGAGCGGCAGCAAGCTAAAGTATGACTTGTCCACTTCCAACGGCACCCGAGATCTGAAGATCTATATTCCCGACGCGGTCGACGCCACGCGCACGGTCGAAATTACGTATCGGGTGCTTAACGGCACTCGATTCTTCAAAGATTACGACGAGTTCTACTGGAACGTTACCGGCAACGATTGGCCGGTGCCGATTGATCACGCGGCCGCGACGGTTCAATTCCCGGCGGGAGCTTCGGGTTCGCTGCGAGCGCAGGCCTTTACCGGCGTTTATGGTTCGACCCAGCGCGACGCCAGCGCCGAGGTTGAAGGCGCGCAAGCTCAGTTTGCCACGAGCAATCCACTGCCCATGCGCGGCGGCCTGACCATCGATGTTTATATTCCGAAAGACATTCTCCAGGAACCGAGTGCGCTGACCAGATTTTTCTGGTTTCTCTTCGGAAATCCGATCCTCTTTCTGCCGTTGGTCACGTTCACGGGAATGTTAGCATTGTGGTGGTACAAGGGACGCGATCCCGACCCCGGAATCTCAGTCGCTCCCATGTACGAACCGCCTGCGGAAATTTCTCCCGCGGAGGCTGGCACGCTGCTCGATGACAGAATTCATCCCCGCGATATCACATCTACGATGATCGATCTCGCGGTCCGGGGATACATCAAGATCGAAGAGACCGCGGAGAAGGTGTTGCTGTTCACGCACAAGGATTACATTTTTCATCTGCTCAAGCCGCGTGAACAATGGGGACCGGATTTGGCTCCGCACGAGCGCGTGATGCTGGAAAATGTATTCGCTAGTGGTGATGAGATTCGGCTCTCCAGCCTGAAAAATCGCTTCTATACCGCCGTTCCAGCCATTCGCGAAGATATTATGTCGGCCTTAAAGCGGAAAGGGATTTATCTGCTCGATCCAGAGTCGGCCAATGGCTACAGCATAGGAGCGGCCGTTGCAATTCTGTTGGTGTTTGGCGTTTTCCAATACCTCGGGTGGGCGAACTTTTTCAACTCCGCTGTTTTGCTGGTCGTCTGCCTTCTGCTTTCAGCCGTGATTTGGTTTTTGTTTGCCCGGGTGATGACGGCCAAGACCATGAAGGGAGCGCGGACTCGCGTAGCAGTACTTGGCTTTCAGGAGTTTATGAATCGCGTGGATGCGGAGCGCCTTAAGCTTATGCCGCCCACAACCTTTGAGAAATTTCTGCCTTACGCCATGGCGCTGGGAGTGGAGCATCATTGGGCGCAGGCATTCGCTGGCATCGTAAAAGATCCGCCGGGATGGTATGTAGGGCCGGGAGGAGTTTACGGCGGATTCAACCCGATCTTCTTCTCCAGTTCGATGCACAGCATGGCAAGCGATATGCACCAGGTTTTTGTGTCAGCGCCGCGCGCGAGTTCCGGCGGCTCGGGGTTTGGCGGGGGCGGTGGAGGCGGAGGCGGGTTCTCCGGCGGAGGCTTCGGCGGCGGCGGCGGCAGCGCGTTTTGATGGCACCACGCTGAGGATGGTTCCGGAAACGCGCAGCGAAGCGAAGCACAAAAACCTGTCATTCCGACCGGAGCGCAGCGAAGCAAGCGTAGTGGAGGAACCTGCTTTTTCCCGGTCACGAAATGAAACGACGCCCAGTTTCGGCACCCACCACAAAACCCTGTCATTCCGACCGAATACTACAATCCAACTATTGACGCCTGCCGACGCCTCCCTATAATCCTCACATTCTTTTTGGGGATCGGTCGCTGATCGCGTGCCCACAACATCCGTATCCACAAAATCCGTGTCCACAGAATATAAGATCATCAGAAACAGGACTGTCAAAAAAGCAATCGTCGTTGCCTTCTGTGTGATTGCCACGTTCTGGGTGCTGGGCTGCACCGCGCTTTACCACGTAATGCGACAATCGCCTGACCGCTTTGGCCGCGTGATGGCCAGGATTCCCGGGCCTGTTCCTTTTCTTGCCTTCCCATTCGAAACGCTCTGGATGCGAGCCCGTGCGGGCACGCTGCAAGTGGGCAGCCTCGCGCCGGACTTTTCCCTGACCAAGCTCGATGAGAGCGCGCAGCTGCAACTGTCGTCGTTCAAGGCCGAGCATCGTCCGGTCGCTTTAGTGTTTGGAAGCTACACTTGACCTCCCTTTCGGCGGGAGGTTCCCGCCCTCAACAAACTCTACGAGGAATACGGCGACCGGATTGCATTTCTGGTGGTTTACATCACCGAAGCGCATCCCAGCGATGTATGGCAGATGGAGAGCAACATAAAAGACAAAGTCGTCTTCGCCAGTCCCCATAGCGAAGAGGAGCGCGCCTTCGTCGCTGGAGCTTGTGTACGCAAACTGGGAATCAAAATTCCGGCGGTGCTCGACGAATTTGGCGACTCGACGGAGTGCGAATATACAGCATGGCCGGACCGCCTTTATCTGATTGATGGCGCGGGCCGGGTAGCTTATAAAAGCCGGCCGGGTCCGTTCGGCTTCAAAGCGGAAGAACTGAAAGCCGCGATATTAAAGGTGATTCCCATGCACTAAGTCCTTGTCGAGGTATCACACGTCCCGGACATCAGTAAATGAAATTGCGACAAGAAGAAAAAGACCGCGACTTGAATCGCGGTCTCTTGGTCTTCCAGCTTTGTTCTCGCAGAATGTAGGTTCTATTGTTCGCCGCCCGAAACGTTGCTGCCCCATAGAGCGTTGCTACCCCAAAGAGCATTGCTGCCCCATAACGCGTTGCTGCCCCAAAGTGCGTTCGATCCCCACAAGGCGTTCGAACCCCATAGAGCATTGCTGCCCCATAACGCATTGCTGCCCCAGAGCGCGTTACTGCCGGCAACGGCACTGCTGCTCGAGGTAGTTCCGCTCGAAGTTGTCGACCCACCGGAAACGAATTGCGAAGAGCCCCACACCGCCGCATTCGACCATGTCGCCGAAGTGTTCCACACCGCCGACGCATCGTCGGACAGGTAAACCTGATTCGTGTTTCCGTTGAATGTGGCAATCGGAGACATCGCCGTACCCTTCGCCAGAGCGGTGCTGCTGAGCGCAGCTTCGACATCCACATAACCGGCGCCGACCGTGAATATGTCGTATTGGTCGGTGTAGGTGATTCCTGTGGTTGGATCAGTCGTGCTGGTCGACTGTGGAAATGTCTTGTAGGCCGTCAGCATCAAGCGGGCCTTGACTTGATCGGGAGTGAGTCTCGGGCTCTGCTGCAGCACATCCGCAACCACTCCGCTGACGATGCCGGCAGCCATACTGGTTCCGCTCAGCGTGAAGTAACTGGGAGAAGATGCGCTGCTTCCTCCATTCACGTAGTAGCTGTAAGGTACCTGGTTCGCGGGATACTCGTTGTAGAGCGTCGAGTTCGGCGCCTCCAGCGAAGTCAGCAGGTTGCCCGGCGCAACGATGTCGGGCTTCACGACCGCGTCAACTACGCTGGGCCCTTTCGAGCTGTAGCTGGCAATCAGGTCGTCCACTCGCGTGGGCGTACCCATCGGCTTCATGGCGCCCACGGTGATGACATAAGGATCGTTGCCGGGAGAAGTAACGGTGGCATAACCATCGGTAGGCTGGTAACGGCCGTTATTTCCCGCAGCCACAACTACCACAATTCCATTTTTCCAGGCCTGCTCAACCGCCTGGCACAGCGGATCCAGCGTGTAAGTCTCGTAAACCGCGCGGCCAAGTGAGAGATTGATCACGCGAATGTTGTATCTCGACTTAAGAGCAATCGCCTGGTTGATGGCAGCGATCACCTCGCTGTCGGTGCCCTCGCCGTTCTGATCCAGCACGCGCAGGTTTACGATGTTCGCGCCCGGCGCAATCCCTTTGAAAGTCTTGCTGTAGAAAGGGCCCGTGGATAACAGGCCATCCCCAGCGATGAGCCCGGCCACGTGAGTGCCGTGACCGTATTGATCGTTGGTGCTCGAATTCCCCGACACGAACGACTGTTGATACACAACTCGCGAGAGAGGCAGAATGCCCATGTAAAGATCGGGGTGGTTGCTCACGCCGCTGTCGATCAGTGCCACGCCAACGCCCGCGCCGGTAAAGTTCGACTGCCACGCGAAAGGCGCGTTCACCGCAACGGCCGCATTACTGAGAGTAGGAACCAGTGAACGGTCCGGGCTGATGTAGACGACATTCGACTGGTTCGAAAGGTTAACGATTCCATTGCCGTCAAGTATGGCAACGACGCCGTTGACCAAAGGCAAGTCGGAAAGAATCGTGCCACCAAGTTGCACCACGTCATTCAGCAGGCAACCCACAAGGCCGAGTAAGCCGCTGCAACTCACCTGCGTACCGGGCGCGTATTGCACGATGACCTGTACCTTCTGGGACGAAGGATAATTTTGCAGGTCTGGCGATATTTTCGAGTTGTCGGCATGAGCAAACGGCACCGCAACGATTAACACGAGCAGCAAGAACTTCTTCATTTTTCCCCCCAAAATCTAGCAGCGCCCACCCGGCGCGTAACCTGCCCCAAGTGACCTCTATTGTGCAGGTATGGTTCCAATTCGGAACCAAGACTCCCTTGTGTGTCAGTCACTTAGAAGGAGGTGTGGCGAAATGCAACGGGCACTTTGTCCCACGCCCGGGGCATGAGCCAACTTGTCCCAGCAGCGGCTGTTGGCGCGCGCAGCCTGGTAACCGATCGATTGAAAACCAAGGTAATCAGGTAATTCCGTTTTGGGCGGACAGCCTACCCAGCATTGTTGAGAATTTAAACAACCACTCATGTCGTGGATACGTTTCATTAGCGCGCGCCTGTTCATCTCCGCGATGGCCCTGGCGGGGAGTTGCTGCTTTGCGCTGGCGTTCTCACACTGGCACTCCAGCGATCCCTTGAAATTCGTCTGCTACCTGATTGCGGCTCTGCTGGCATCGTCACTCAAAGTAACCTTGCCCGGCATTGAAGGTACGCTGTCGGTTAATTTCCTGTTCACGCTCCTGGGAATCCTGGAACTAAGTTTGCCGGAAACCTTGCTGATCGGACTTGCGAGCACGCTCGCGCAGTTTTATTGGAGGCCGGCGCGCCAGTTGAAGCCGGTCCAGCTCATTTTCAACGTCTCGCAGGTAACCGTCTCCAGCGCTGTCGCATACGGCGCTTATAAGCTGGTCGTCATTTACGTTCTCCATTCCGTGGGACCACTCGCGCTTCTCGTGGCCGCAATCACGCATTACGGCTGCAACACGGCAGCCATGTCGATGATCATCGGGATAACCGAAGACAAGCCCTTCACAAAAGTGTGGACCAATTGTTACCTGTGGTCGTTTCCGTACTACATGGTGGGAGCGGCCGCGGCCGGGCTGGTGAATTTCCTGAACGCGCATATCGGATGGCAGTCGTCTCTGCTGATTCTGCCGCCCATTTATCTGATGTACAGATCCTATCGTCTTTATCTCGGCAAATTGGAAACCGAGAAGCGCCATGTTGAGCAGGTCTCAAGCCTGCACTTGAGAACGATTGAAACCCTCGCCCTCGCCATCGAAGCTAAGGATCAAACCACGGGTGAACATCTGCAACGGGTACGCGTATATGCCATGGAACTGGCGAAGGACCTAAAGTTGAGCGAGGACGAAACCGAGGCGTTGCGCGCGGCGTCGGTACTGCATGACATTGGAAAACTCGCAGTACCCGAGCACATTATTTCCAAACCCGGCAAACTGACGCCCGAAGAATTCGAGAAGATGAAAATCCATCCGACTGTTGGAGCGGAAATTCTCGAACAAGTCGACTTTCCCTATCCGGTGGCGCCAATCGTCCGTGCCCACCACGAAAGATGGGATGGAAGCGGTTACCCGAACGGATTAGCGGGAGAGGCGATTCCCATCGGCGCTCGCATTCTCGCGGCGGTCGATTGCCTGGACGCGCTGGCTTCGGACCGGCAATACCGGAAGGCCCTGCCTCTAGACGAAGCGATGGCCAAGGTGGTTGCCGATGCGGGCAAGAGTTTCGATCCTCAAGTAGTTGCGATTTTGCATCGCCGTTATATCGAATTAGAGAAACTGGCGAATGAGCAGCCGCTGCAGGCCCCGCCGAAATTGTCGACGGACATCAAAGTGGAGCGCGGCTCAGCCCCGGACGCGGGTTTTGCTGAATCTTTGAGCGCAAAGGGCAATAACCGGAAAGCGGGTCGAGATTCCGTTGCCGCAATGGCGGCGGCTCGCACACAGAGTCAAGAAATTATTGCGATTGTCCGTTCGGCTGGAGGCTCGTTGCGCAAGGAGGATATTTTTTCCTTGCTCGCAGTACGATTGAAAAATCTCGTGCCGCACCATGCCGTGGCCGTCTATTGCCCCAGCAGTAGGGAGCTAACTGCCGAGTTTGTGAGCGGCGAAAATTTCCGTTTGTTTTCTTGCTTAAAGATTCCCCACGGCGAAGGACTTTCGGGATGGGTGGCGCAAAACCATAAAGCTATCTTGAATGGAAATCCTTCAGTGGAACCGGGCTATTTAAACGATCCTACGAAATACAGCACACTGCGCTCCGCTTTAGCTGTGCCGCTCGAAGGAACCACCGGGGTTGCGGCCGTGCTGGCTTTATATCGTGCAGATCAGGATGCGTTCACGGCGGACGATCTGCGGATTGTAGAGGCCATTACCTCGGGGCTAGGAGCATTGCTGGAGAGTGCAGGCAAAACGAAGGCGTCAGCGGTGAGCGCCGGGGCAAAGTAACATTCTGCTGGCGTAAAGTCTACCAAGTGCGTTCAACATGATAGGCGTCGAAAATACTGTCGTTGCTGATGATGCTGAGATCTTCCGCCTGCGCCTGGGCAATTAGCATTCTGTCGAATGGATCACGATGTTCTCCTGGAAGCTTGCCCGCGCGTACAGCGTGATGGATAGAGATCGGCAGGGCCTCACACCCCAGTTGCGCAAGATAACGATCGAAATCGCCGATCAGTTCCTCGCCGGCAGGTAGCTTGCCCAACCGAACTTTCGTCGCGATTTCCCATGCTGATGCTGCGCTGACCAGCATTTCATTATCCAAGTCTTCGATCGCTCGTCGAGCTCGCGAGCTTAATGACGGCGAATCGTTGAAGCACCAAAGAAGCGTATGCGTGTCAAGAAGAAAGCGCATAGCTCACTCCCAGCGGTCGAGTTCTTCGGGCGGAAGTGGTGCGAAAAATTCGCGCCCAACCACTAGCTTGCCTTTCAAGACACCGAGTTTTCTGCGGCCCTTGCGAGACTCAATGGGAACCAGTCGAACGACCGGATCCTTCCCTCGCGCGATAATGATCTCCTCTCCGGAGCATGCCTTCTTTATCAGGCGAGACAAATTGGTCTTGGCTTCATGAATACCAACAGTCTTTGAAATCATTAGCTAAATATAGCTTAGCTAATCGCGAAAAGCAACCCTTTTCTCATGGCCGAATTCTTTACTCCATTTCAAAGCTCACATACATCAGCCCGCCATCGCGCTCGACTTGCAGAACCACCGGATTGCCCGGCTTGATCGTCCCCACAAGACTGCGCAGCCCGTCGACCGAATCGATCGAGCTCTCGTTCAGCTTGTGGATGATGTCAGCTGCCTGCAGTCCGGTATCGGGCAAGATCAGATCGGCTGCGCGGCCTACTACGACGACTCCGCTCGGAATTCGCAGCGAGCCCAGACGCGTACGTAAGTCATCGGTGAGGTCGATGGCTAGAATACCCAGGCGCGAGATCAGGCTGTTCTCCGGATTGACCGCGTCCAGGAGCACGTCCATGTGATCGTGCTGCTCGATGGCCGGAATATAAATCGTCCTTCTTTCATCGCTGCGGAGAATTTCCAGCTTCACCAACTGGTCGAGACGATGCAAGTATAAGGCAGCGGAAAGCGACGGCAGAGTTTCGATGCGCCGGTCATCTGCGCTGAGAATGATGTCCTGAATCTTCAGGCCAGCCGCGGCGGCGGGGCCGTCGGGTTTCACATCGGCCACAACCACACCCCAGCTGCGCGGAAGGTGCAAGCCCTCTGCCAGCGTGAGAGTAATCTCCTGCGCCGTGGCGCCAATTTCGACGCGATGAACGTGCCCGTATTTCCGCAGGCTACGGTAGACGAAATCCACCACGCGCCTCCGCCTTGCGAAAGAATGAAGGTATTGATCCCGAGCACGAAGCCGTTCATGTCCACCAGCGGACCACCGCTGTTGCCGGGATTGATAGGAGCGTCGGTTTGAAGGTAGGTGAGAGCTTTGGTGGGATCGGGCTGGCGGGCGAGCGCGCTCACCACGCCCATGGTAATGGAATTCTGCAGACCTTCCGGACTACCGATAGCGAAAACGAGTTGGCCTACATGGGGCCGCTGCAGGGTGAGAAGAGGCAATGTGGGCAGATCGGTCTCGTCGATTTTGAGAAGAGCAAGATCGGTTTCCGCGTGCTGGCCCACAAGGCGCGCTTCAACGACGCGGCGCTTGCCGATTGGGACCGCCGAGTCTCCCATCGGAAGCGGCAGGGCCACGCGAATGCGCTGAGCGCCTTCCACCACATGGGCATTGGTCATGATGTAACCGCTGGAGTCGACAATAACCCCCGAACCCACCGCGTGCTGGCGAACGATGAACGCAGTCTGGGATCGGTCTTCTTCGCTTTCGCGGAGCGGCCCGTAGCTGGTGACGAGAATCTGCACGACTGCGGGGGAAACCTTGGCGGCAAGGGCTTCAAGGGCGCCGTTGAGCTGGACTAAAACGCCGGGAGGATTATTCGGTTTGGCTTCGGCGCTTTCAGGGCTAATCTGTTTCTCGACGGGCAGTTGAGTGGATTTCTGACCGACCTGGGCGCTGCCGCTAGCTAGGAACAGCACGAACGCTAGAATTTGGAGAGATACGGTCTTGACTTGCCCATCGATGGTCCGAAGTTGATGCGCCATAGGAATTCCTCTGATTACGCCGAAAATGCCTGACAGAAACACTAACACGCGAGTGCTAGCGTTGATGTGAAGCTGTCAATCTCACCGAAATGGCGTCCGGGATCGCACGCCAGCAAAGAGGAACCTAGTTATTACCGTTAACTAATGAGCTATCAGGCTTTTACAAGGGTAACTTTCCGTGATATAACGCCCCTAAGCACAAAAACGGGGGTTGCGCCCCGCCATGAGTTTGATTGACGATGTTGGCCTCATTCGCAGACGGGAAACAGAGAGCAGGCCAGCCTAGAGGAGGTACCGTGGGGGAAGAAGCACGGACCGGAAAACGCTTTCCGCTGGAATTGCCAATTAAGATCCATAAGGGCGAAACCGGGGGCGACTCCGAAGGAATCACCGGAAATCTGAGTGCGGCCGGAGTGTACATCCGCGCGGATTCTTCGATGGAAATTGGTTCGCCCGTGGAATTTGAAATCACACTGCCACCGGAGATGACGGGCGGTCAGGAAAATGTGACCATCCAGTGCAAGGGGCGAGTGGTGCGCGCCGACGAAACCGGCAAAGGTGGAGAAGGCCGCGGCGTGGCGTGCGTGATCGACTCATACGAATTCGTAAGGAACTCATAATCCTTTTGAAGCAGATTTTTCTGGAGCGTTGACAACATGCTCAAACTGATATTGGCCGATAACCAGGCGATCTTCCGGGCGGGCATTGCCAAAGTGTTGGCCGTGGAAGATGAGATGCGCATCGTGGCCCAAGCCCAGACGCCTGAACAGATGTTCATGGCCTTGGACAAGTTCCGCGCCGCAGTGCTGGTCGTGGCCGCGGGATTCCACAATGATTTTGCCGCGATCGTGGTGGCCGCGAACAAGGCGAAGACGCGCGTCATCGTGCTGGCGGACACGGGCGAGAGCGCTCAGCGGCACATGTCGAGCGGGGCCCATGGAGTGGTTTATCGCAATGTTACGAGCGCAGCTTTGGTCGATTGCGTGCGCAAAGTGGCTCGCGGCGAAACTTGGGTGCAGGATGTTGCCGTGCCCAGCGAACTCACTGAGAACGATATGGTCGGGTTGCGCGTGCGCGACCGGCTGACCGCTAAAGAATTACGAATCGTTGCGCTGATCGTTCAAGGCTACAAGAACAAAGAAATCGCGTCGCAACTGGGAACGACCGAGCAGGTCATCAAGAATTATCTGCGCAACGTGTATGACAAAATCGGTGTCTCCGACCGGCTGGAACTGGCGCTCTTCACCATCCACCACCGCATTCTGAACGAGGCCGCTGCAGCCACGACGCAGGGCGCGGCGCCACAACCGCCAGCGGGAGTCGCGCAATAGGTTCATCGCACTAAAGTTCAACTCGAATCGCAACCTGAGGCCGCCTGCGGGCGGCCTTTCAATCTGCCACGGCCTCGGACGAGACTCTTCAGAATCCGCTGGCGGCCAATTGCATCTATGGTTGATATGGAATTTCGACAGCTTGGACGCTCTGGTTTAAAGGTTCCGGTATTTAAGTTTTGGCACGGGTACATTCGGCGGTGGAAACGAATTTTTTCGCGCCTGGGGTGCTAGTGACGTTGCCGAAGCCACTCGGCTGGTGGACATTTGCCTCGACGCAGGTGTGAATCTCTTCGATACGGCGGACATTTATTCTGACGGGCTCTCCGAAACCATTCTCGGTAAGGCCATCGCCGGACGACGCGAAAAAGTTCTGATCTCCACCAAGGCCACATTCCGCATGGGGCTCGGCCCCAACGATTTGGGATCTTCGCGCCACCATTTGATTCGGGCTTGTGAAGCGAGCCTGCAGAGACTTGGCACCGACTACATCGATATCTATCACCTGCACGGCTTCGATGCACTCACGCCGCTGGAAGAAGTTCTGAGCACGCTCGAGAATCTGCTGGCGAATGGCAAGGTGAGATATATCGCATGCTCGAATTTTTCCGGCTGGCACCTGATGAAGTCGCTGGATGTTTCTGACCGCTACGGATGGCCCCGCTACGTGGGTCACCAGGTTTATTACTCTCTGCTCAGCCGGGAATACGAATGGGAACTCATGCCGCTAGGACTCGACCAGGGAGTGGGCGCTCTGATTTGGAGTCCGCTCGGTTGGGGCCGACTGACGGGAAAGGTCCGGCGTGGCCAACCTTTGCCGGCGGAAAGCAGGCTGCATAAGACGGCGCAGATGGGTCCGCTCATCTCGGATGAGCATTTGTACAACGTGGTCGATGCGCTGGATGAGGTTGCGAAAGATTCTGGAAAGAGCGTGCCACAGGTCGCGCTCAATTGGTTGTTGCAACGCCCCACGGTAGCGACTGTGATTATTGGTGCGCGCAATGAACAACAGTTACGCCAGAACCTGGATGCGGAAGGATGGAACCTGTCGGCGGAACAGGTGGCTAAGCTCGACGCTGCAAGCGATGTGACGCCGATTTATCCCTACTGGCATCAGCGGCAGTTCACGGAACGAAATCCGCTGCCCATACCACTACCGGAGAAACAAGTCGGCTGACTCTGTTGCTTCGCCGCCCTTGGCAACGCCAAATAGGCCTTACCCGGAGGAAAAACATGTCGCGCGTATTCATCACCGGTTCTTCCGATGGGCTGGGTCGAATGGCCGCACGGCTCCTCATCGAGCAGGGTCATGGCGTGATCCTGCATGCCCGCAACCAGGAGCGTGGCCAGCAAGCGATGGCTGGCCTTCCCGGAGCGGAAGGTGTAGTAATCGGTGATTTGACGAGCGTCGCTCAAACGCGCGACGTTGCGGAACAGGTCAACGGCCTCGGGGCGTTCGACGCCGTAATCCACAACGCTGGAGTCGGCTACCGGGAGCCTCGGCGCATCGCGACCGAGGATGGTTTGCCGCAGGTTTTCGCGGTAAATACCCTAGCGCCTTACATTCTGACCGCACTCATCAAGAGGCCCAAGCGTCTGGTCTATCTGAGTTCCGGTCTGCACCGGAACGGTGATGCCCGCCTGCAGGATCTCACTTGGGAGCACCGCGCCTGGCAAGGGCAGCAAGCTTACTCCGATACGAAATTGCACGATGTGCTGCTCGCATTCGCGGTCGCGCGGCGCTGGCCCGACGTCTACTCGAATGCTCTGGAACCGGGCTGGGTGGCCACCAAAATGGGTGGCCCCGNNCGACGCCGGACATCGCACCCAGGTGTGGCTTGCGGTGAGCAACGATCCGGAGGCGAAAGTCTCAGGCGAATACTTCTATCACCTCCGGACTCGTGCGCCGAAGCCCGCAACCCGCGACATCGAGATTCAGGAGGCGTTGCTCGATGCCTGCAAACGTCTCTCCGGAATAGAGATATGAACCCCACCCGTAGGAGAATTGCAATCGCACTTTCTCAGATCTTCTCTCCCACAGATTTCGCCTGCGTGAACAGGTATAGATAATCCGGCCCGCCGGATTTGGAATCCGTGCCCGACATGTTGAAGCCGCCGAAGGGATGCGCTCCCACCATAGCCCCCGTGCACTTGCGATTGATGTAGAGATTGCCGACGTGAAATTCCTGAATCGCGCGGTCGATCTTGTCGCGTGACTTGGTGTAGACCGCGCCGGTCAGGCCGAATTCCGTGTCGTTGGCAATTTCGAGCGCGTGGTCGAAGCCGCGTGCTTTGATTACGGCCAGCACCGGGCCAAAGATTTCTTCCTGCTCAAGTTTCGATTTCGGCGGTATGTCGGCAAACACCGTGGGTCGAATGAAATAACCTTCGCCAGGCGCGCGCTCCCCGCCCGTAATGAGCCGTCCGTCTTTCTTGCCTTGCTCAATGTAGCCGAGAATCGTCTTCATCGAACCTTCATTGATCACCGCACCCATGTTGGCATTTTCCGCCGGATCCCCGACTTGAATTTTTTCTACGCGGCCTTTGAGTTGTTCGAGAAATTTGTCGTAGATGCGCTCATCGACAATCGCTCGCGAGCAGGCGGAGCACTTCTGGCCCTGAAAGCCGAAAGCGGATTGCGCCACGCCTTCGACGGCGGAGTCGATGTCGCAATCGGCATCGACGATGATCGCATCTTTGCCTCCCATTTCAAGAATGGCGCGCTTGATCCAGATTTGGCCGGGAGCCTGCGTGGCCGCAGCTTTGTTGATGTGCAGACCAACCTCGCGCGAACCGGTGAAGGCAATGAAGCGAGTTTTGGCATGCGCGACCACCGCATCGCCGAAGCTTGCGCCAGCGCCGGGACAAAAATTGACCACGCCTTCGGGCATTCCCGCTTCTTCGAGCAACTCGACAAACTTTGCAGCGATGGTGGGCGAATCGCTCGACGGCTTTAGGATCACCGTATTGCCGCTGACGATTGAAGCCAGCGTCATCCCCGCCATGATCGCGCAAGGAAAATTCCACGGAGGAATCACGGCGCCAACGCCGAGCGGAATGTACAAGAGCGAATCGTGTTCGCCGGGCAACTGAATGGGAGTTTGCGCCTGTGAGAAGCGCAGCGCCTCGCGGGCATAAAATTCGCAGAAATCGATAGTCTCGGAAACATCGGCGTCGGCCTCAGCCCAATTCTTGCTGACTTCGAAAACCAGCCAGGCCATGAATTCCATTTTGCGCTGGCGCAACAGGTCGCCGACTCGAAAGACGAGGCTGGTGCGCTCTTCCACCGTAGTGCGACTCCAGGATTCGAAAGCTGCGAGCGCAGCCTTTATCGCGGGCTCTACATGTTCCTTCCCTGCTTTCTGATGAGTTCCGATAATCTGCGAGGGCTGCGACGGGTTCAGAGACTTAATCTTGTCGGTAGTCTTGATTCGTTTGCCGCCGATGATCAAGTCATATTCATGCCCCAACTGCGCACGGACTTTGGCGATGGCGGAGCGCATGCGGCGCGCATTTTCTTCATTGCGAAAATCAAAGAAGGGCTCGGTGACAAACGGACCTTCATGCAGAGTCGTGCGTGGCCGGACAGGGGGTTCAGCGATTGCCATGGGAAGGAATTCCTTTCGAGGATAAAAGATCGAATATGACTTTGATTAGTTTACACCGCATAAAGTCGCGACGGCTGGCGAGTAAGGCCTTCGCAAGCCGGGGAGTTCGAGTAAAATCAGTTATGGCACACTTGGGAGACGTGATCGAGCACCTGCATCACACCTTACCCCTGATGCAGGAGTTGCACCGGGTGCCGAAGCCGGGTGCGAAGGCCGTGATTCGCGTTCCCCACGGGGCCAGCGACGATGCCTGGGAAGATCCTACCCATCTGCGTGGCTATTTCCAGTCCAGTTTCGGCTATTTCTCGCAACAGTTTTACTGGCGGGCCGACTATCACTATCGCGGCGACGGCAGGTGGAGACGCTGTATTTGATCGTGAACAAGCAGGTCTATGCGGGAATGACCGCCGCAGCGATCATGAAAGACCTGGCGAACCAGCGCAACGTTGTGCAGGAAATGGTGGCGCACATGCGCGCGGTGAAGCCCATTCGCGAGCCGCGCCGCGAGTTGCAAGTACAACCCCGTATCGAAATTTTTCTGGCCTAGTCAATTCCAAGATTGCTACACCCAGCAAACTCCAATCCTCTCCTCATTCATCGCCACCTCCCAGCATTCCAATGCCAGGTGTTAAACTCAAACGTTTTCTTGCATGGACAGGCGCGGTCATGACTGCCGAGGTGGATTGGTGGACATCAAGAAAGTTGGAGTTGTCGGCGCGGGCACCATGGGCAACGGCATTGCGCATGTGTTTGCGCGCGGAGGATACAACGTCGTGCTGTGCGACGTGGAACAGCGTTTTCTGGAACGCGGCATCGCGACCATCACCAAGAATCTTGATCGCGAAGTGGCAAAAAACAAAGTCACTGCGGACGACAAGGCTGCGGCGTTGCGCCGCATTCAGCCAGTGACCGATCGCAGTAAATTGGCGGAGTGCGACTTTGTCATCGAAGCTGCGACCGAAAAATTTGAGATCAAAACAGAAATCTTTCGCGATCTTGACCGGCTAACTCGTCCGGAAATTATTTTGGCTTCGAATACTTCGTCCATTTCTATTACCAGGCTTGCCGCGCAGACCAAGCGGCCCGAGAAAGTGATTGGCATGCACTTTTTTAATCCCGTGCCGGTCGTGAAACTCGTGGAGGTCATTCGCGGCCTGGCGACTTCTCCGGAAACTTTTACCACCGTGCGCGAACTGGCCGTGAAGCTGGAAAAAACGCCGGTCGAAGTGAACGACGCGCCCGGCTTCGTTTCCAACCGGGTGCTGATGCCGTTGCTGAACGAGGCAATGTATGCCGTCATGGAAGGCGTCGCCACGGCCGAAGCGGTCGACGAAGTATTCAAGCTGGGAATGGCGCATCCCATGGGCCCACTCACGCTGGCCGATTTTATTGGACTCGACGTTTGCCTCGACATCATGCGCGTACTGCAGAGTGGGCTGGGCGATCCCAAGTACCGGCCATGTCCGCTGCTCATCAAGATGGTCGACGCGGGATGGCTGGGGCGGAAGACCGGGCGAGGGTTTTACACATATTGATAATTGTTGATTTTTGATTGCTGATTGCTGATCGAACATCCCTCTCTTGCTGGCGCTGTGTAACGCACAATCAGAGATGACGACAGGGATTCTTCGACTCCGCCGGAACTCGCGTTGCGACTTCCGCTCCGCTCAGAATGACAATTCTGGAATCTGCTTGAATCTGCTCTCGGGATAAAGATGAAAACTCAGGGAAAGGGCGATGCGTGGTTTTATCTGCTGGCTGCGCTGTGCGGGGTGGGAACGGGCTGCGCCGACGTTATTGTTAACGATCTTTTATTTACGGCATTGCTGGTGCTGTCCGCGAATATTCTGCTGGGAATGCTGCGGCCGCGCTGGCCCTGGCGCTGGGTGCTGGTCGTGGGAGCGTGTATCCCGCTAACCGAAGTGGCTGCGTATGTGATTCTCACGGTGAAGCCCACGCGGGCTCAGGTGTACGGATCCTATCTGGCATTTCTTCCCGGAATCGCAGGCGCGTACGGCGGAGCGATCCTGCGTCATGTGATGGATAACTTGCGGCAGGGAAAGTAGAGCGGCTTCCGGCTTCCGGCTTGCGGCTTGCGGCTTGCGGCTTCCGGCTTGCGGCTTTTCCGTGCTGAGTTCGGAAGCTGGTATTCAGATCTCAGCTTGACAGCTTGCGATCAGCGGCCTTCGTGACTGGTTATATTAGCTCGCGGGGATTGTGATGAAGCTTCTGCTCTTTGCGTTCTGTGTTGCGTTTGCGTTTGGCTGTCCGAGCGCGCAGACGCCAGTCTGGCAGCCATCGTCGGGACATACGCAAGTGCCGATATGGCCGGGCCCCGCGCCTGATGCGGCGCGTGTCGCCGGGCCGGAGGTCGCCACGACGAGGGTGAAGGACCATTTGGTCGCCGGCAGGCCATGGGTTTACATCGGCAAGGTCTCCCGGCCCACGATGACGGTCTACCCGCCAACAGGAAAGAATACGGGCGCAGCGGTAGTCGTGTTTCCTGGCGGAGGGTATTGGATTCTGGCCATCGACCTCGAAGGTACCGAGGTCTGTGACTGGCTGACGTCCAAGGGAATCACGTGTGTGCTGTCGAAGTATCGCGTGCCGGGTGAGGGACTGTTTCCGAGATCAGGTCCATATCCCAAATCACCGATGGCGCTGGAAGATGCGCAGAGAACGGTGGGCTTGGTGCGCTTTCACGCCGCGGAGTGGCATATCGATCCGCACAAGATTGGAGTGCTTGGGTTTTCGGCAGGCGGGCATCTGGTAGCAGCGATCAGCACACATTTTGAGAAGCGCTTGTACCAGTCTTTGGACGCGGCCGACAAAGAAAGCTGCCGCCCGGATTTTGCCGTGGCTCTTTATCCGGGGCATATGCTGCAGAATACGTCTAAACCTTTTGAGTTGAATCCGTATGTTCCGGTGACGCGCGAGGCGCCGCCTACGTTTATTGTGCAAGCGGAAGATGACCCCGTTGACCCCGTACAGAACTCGCTGGTCTACTACACTGCGCTGAAGAAGGCTAAGGTTCCCGTAGAAATGCATCTGTATGCGCAAGGCGGACACGCGTTTGGGTTGCGGCGCACGAAGCTTCCGATAACGGCATGGCCTCACTTAGTGGAAACTTGGCTAGGAACGATCGCAATGATTCTGAAGTGATTCGTAGTCAGATGTCGCCTTCGGAATTACCTGTGCCTCCGCGTGAAGGCAAAATCCAGAAGCCGAGAGCCGAGAGCCGGAAGCCCGCTCTTAGGTATCGGGCTGCCCAAAAAGTTACTCCCGATTCACAGGCTGGGCGCGTATGCTGGCGAGCATGAGTGTGTGTGTGTCGATGCTGGCCAGCGGCAGCCGCGGCAATTGCGCCGTGGTGGCCAGCGCCAGCGCGAAAATTCTGGTCGATGCTGGCATCTCCTGCCGAGAGACTTTCAAGCGCATGAAGTCGCTGGGCGAAGATCCGCATACGCTCTCGGCAATTCTCATCACGCACGAGCATTCCGATCACATCTACGGACTGGCAACGCTGGCGAAGAAGCTGCACATTCCCGTCTTTATGACGGGGGCAACGCACCAGGCGTGGGCTCGCGCGATGCGCAATGAAAAAGGCGCGCGGCCGCAACTGGAAAAATTCGAGCTCTTCGAATCGGGCCATCGCTTTCAAGTGGGCGACATTGAAGTCCGGCCATTCACCATTCCACACGATGCCGCGGATCCGGTCGGATTCACCTTCCGGGCCGAAGGTATCAAGGTTGGCATTGCCACCGATTTGGGATATTTGCCAGTGAGCGTGCGCGATCATCTACGGGGCTGTGATGTGCTGGTCATGGAATCGAATCACGATCTCGAAATGCTGCGCGGAGGGCCTTACCCGTGGTCGGTAAAACAGCGCGTGATGAGCCGCGTGGGGCACCTGTCGAACCTGGCTCTCGCCGATTTCCTCACAAGGGACTATGATAACAGTGCGACGTTTGTGGTGCTGGCGCATCTGTCAGAGCAGAATAATCATCCGGAAATAGCGCGGAGAGAGGCGGAAAAAGCGCTCTCCACGCGCGGCGGTTTGTTCCATAATCGGGTGCTCCTGGCGTCGCAAACTGAGGCCCTGGAACCGATTCGCCTGTAGCCGGTCTGATTGGTTCGAGCACGTTCGTCCCATCATGAGTCAGCAGTGCATTGATCCAATCGTAGGCAAAATCCTGGCGGGCTGGCGCTACGATATTTCCGGCCTGGCGCCGGAGATGCGCGGCGACTATGAGAGCCATCTCGCAGAGTGCGAACACTGTCGCAGCCGCCAGCAGATTCATCGCGTTATCGACGTCGGGCTCATCGCATTGGCCTCAATTTCTGCAGGAGTATTCCTGTTAGCCTTTGGCGTGATCTGGCACCTCGGACCGCGCCATGCCTTCTGGCTGGAGATTGCCGCGCTGGCCGGATTCGCTCTTTCTGCGTTGATCTGGCTGGGGGTAGCCGTGGCTACGCCCGCGCCGGTCACCGTTCTGGACGCAGCCAAAGAAGGCGCGCGGCGCGTCCACGACCGCCTGCCGGAAGAAATTCGGCAACGTCTTCCCGAAGAGTTGCGCATCAAAATTACCGGCACATAACCGCACATAAATGCAGCGCGGAGTACAATTCCGCCGTAAAATCTTCTCTGCAAGTCCCTCTCCGTCGGGCCGAGAATATCCGTCTGGAATCCGGGCAACACGATCAGGACAAAATAAATCCACACTACACGATTCAGAGCGCATGATTCAGAAAATCTGAGTCAGACACCATTTCGCACACACCCATGACCAAGGCTCTTAAGACGCTGCGCGTTGTGCAGTTCGCAATGCTGGCCAGCGTGGCGCTCTACTGGATTGTGGGTGAAGTGGTCAGGCCGTTCGCCCGGCCGCTCGATCCCACCTTGAGTTACTTGTTTACGACTGTGGGCGTGGCCATTGTTGGAATGATCTTTGTAGTGCGGCGAACGCTGGTGCTGCGGGCAGCGGACAGTCTGGCGGCGCATCCTGACGATCAGCTCAGTCTCGGTCACTGGAGAACGGGATACATTGCGACTTATGTTCTATGCGAGGCGCTGGCCTTATTCGGATTGATCCTGCGCTTTCTTGGAGGTCCCCTGGCGCAGAGTGTGCCCTACTACCTGGGCGGCTTTGTGTTGTTGTGGTTCTTTCGGCCGAAACTGCCGGTTCGGCATTAATTTTCCCTTGTTCTTTCCAGGCACTATCAGTCCAGGCATTATCATTCCAGCATCACATTCCAGGCATTTATGATGTTCTTGAGGCGAGCGAATGTCGATTAACGAGCCTGAAGAACTCGCAGGGATGCGCGCGGCCGGCGCCGTGGTGCGTTTAATGCTGCAAGCGATGAAGGACGCAGTGCGGCCGGGAATTACCACCGCTGAACTCGATGAAGTAGGCGCCGGCGTGATGCGCCAGCATGGAGCGAAGTCCGCGCCGGCAATGGTCTACGGCTTTCCCGGCGTGAGCTGCATCAGTCTGAATGACGAAGCGGTGCACGGCATTCCCGGTCCGCGCGCGTTGAAAGATGGCGATCTGATCAAGCTCGATGTCACGATTGAGAAAGACGGTTTCATGGCCGACGCCGCTTTAAGCGTTCCGGTCGGCGCTGTGACCGAGGAGCGCAAGAATCTTGTGGCATGCGCGGAACGTGCCTTCGCCAAGGCCATGCTGGCGGCGCGCGCCGGCTTTCGAGTTTGGGAGATTGGACGCGCCGTGGAGCGTGAAGTCCGGCGCAGCGGATTTTCTGTGATTCGCGAACTCGCAGGGCACGGGATTGGCAGGACCATTCATGAATCGCCGCGCGTCCCAAACTATGCCGACGCTCGGGATAATCAGATGCTTACCGAAGGCCTGGTCATTACCGTCGAGCCGATTATTGCGGCAGGATCGGGCCGGTTGTTCGTCGCGGCAGATGGCTGGACAATCGTCACCGCCGATCACCGGCCGTCGGCGCACTATGAACACACGCTTGTGATCACAAAGGGTGCACCGATCCTGCTAACGGCGGCGTAGAACCTATTCCGCAGTTTGCCGTGTAAGTCGTTGAGCCTTCGTGGAAGTGATTGAAAACTCTCGGAGGTCATTAACGCCCCCAGAGCGCGACAGCCTGGCGGACTATGTGTCGACCTCACCTCGGCGCCGATCGTCACAGGAAGGGCCGTTTCCGGCCCCGCAAAGGGCATCCTGGAGGGCCACGACGGTTGCGCTTTCAGGACTCGCCAAACCTGCCTTACCATTGTAAGTACTCTTAAGTACCGCCTTTTTGTACGTACAATTATCTTAAAGCACGCGCTTTCTGTGAGTTAGGAGCTAATATGGCAGCTTGCCAGGCCGCGCCTCTCCAGATATTGCTGGTGGTAGTCTTCTGCCGGATAAAACGTTACAGCCGGAACGATCTGCGTCGCAATCGGCTTGGAGTAACGGTGTGCCTTCTCCAGCGACTCTTTCGCGGCCTGGGCCTGCGCTTGCTGTTCGGGCGAATGAAAGAAAATTGCCGAGCGGTACTGCGAGCCCCAGTCCGGGCCCTGGCGGTTGACCTGCGTGGGATCGTGATTCTCCCAGAAAACTTTCAGCAGATCGGCATAGCGCACTTTGGCGGGATCGAATTCAACTTCGACCGCTTCAGCGTGGCCGGTACGATCGGTGCAGACTTCTTTATACGTCGGGTTCTCAGTTTTGCCGCCGGTGTAGCCGACCCGGGTTGAAATCACTCCCGGCATTTGCCGGAAGGTCGCTTCCACTCCCCAAAAACATCCTGCCGCGAATGTGGCTTTTTCCATGGCCTTTGCTCTCCCCCTGTTTTCTGCTCTTGGTATGGTTTCGTATTGTCCCTTATTTGGATGACTGAATGCCAGGAAAGTCACAGGATTGTTAAAATTGCGACGGGGTTACCCTGGGGAATTGACGCTCCTGGGGAATCACGATAAAGTCCGGGAAGGATTCTCCAGAGGTTACGTTTCGTGTTGCCGACCAGCCACTTCCATGCCGGGGAAAGAACTGCGCTGAAAGTTGCAGCACTTTTCCTGGTGGTTCTGGCAACGGCTGGCGCTGCGCTTGCGGCTGCGGGATTCACTCCTCAAATACGACTTGGCTACCAGACTGGCGATCAATGGGAGCCAGCGCTCGCCGCCGACAGTCACGGGCACATTTACGTTCTCTATCCGCAGTACGGGGCCGTTCCCAATTGCGCGAATTGTAATGTCCCTAGCATCGCGCTGACCATGAGCGGTGACAATGGCCTTACCTGGCAGCCATCTCGCGCGCTGCTTCCATTTCCAACCGGCCAATTTGATCCGCAGATCGTGGTCGATCCGGTGGATCGGCAGACGGTGTACGCATCGTGGCTGCAGAATGACAAGCGTGACGTGATTGTGGCGCGGTCGCTCGACTTTGGACGAACGTGGTCGTTTTCCGTGGCGGAACAAGGTCAGGAAGACGCCGACAAGCCGGTGTTGGCGGTTCACGGAACGAACGTTTATGTCGGCTTCAACCACGACGAAAAATTCTTTGTCTCGGCTTCGCATGATGCCGGACAGACCTTCGCTTCGGTGCAAGTGAATCCCAACGCTGGGGAAGGATCGTCGCTGGCCGGCGGTGCGACGGTCGATGCGGCGGGCAACGTTTATTTTGGCTGGACTGCCTACGTTCGTCGCGAGCTGCCGACCCAGCCGGTCAGCGTTTTCGTGAGCCGTTCGGCGGATGGTGGGCGTACCTGGAGTACTTTTCTGCTGGATGTATCGAGCGCGCCGCCAGGTTGCGCCGCGCAGAACTGCGAAACCGGTTTCCTGGGTCCGCAGATTGCTCTGGCTTCGGACGCCGCGGGAGCACTCTACGCACTATGGAACGCCGGCTCGGTCAATGGCGGGCCGGAGCGAATTTATTTTTCGTCTTCGACTTCAGGCGGAGCAAGCTGGGCCGAGCGTAGCAATATTTCGACTGCGGCGGCTGGCGTGGAACATTCGTTTCCTGCGATTGTTGCGGGCGCGGCGGGAGATGTTCGTGTCGCGTGGATGGACGCGAGGATGACCGACACGAGGCCGACGGAGGCAGGGCAGCCCAATCCTACGCTGTGGAACACTTACTTCCGCAGTTCGACCAACGGCGGCGCCACCTGGAGCGCGGAGAGCCAGCTTTCCGGGCCAGTGCAGGGCTACGATTACATTCTGCCAGCCGGATTTCTATTTCCCTTCGGAGATTACTTCAGCCTCGCGATTGATGGCGACGGCGCGACCCATGCGGTCTGGGGCGAAGGCCGCAACTACAAGTCCCCCGGCTCGATCTGGTATGCTCAGGGCCGCTAGGAAAATCGAACCTCCCCCTGGTCTGACGTAGCGGCATCTGCGAATAGAGCTTTCTGGGCCCCCACAATCAATTCAAGCCTGTGCTCAACGGAGGTTTCATGCACTACCTGGGCGTGAATCTGTGGGCAGTACTCGTATCTGCATTGGCCACGATGGTGATCGGCTTCCTGTGGTATTCGCCATTGCTGTTCGCCAATCCCTGGATGACTCTAATGGGTTACGACCCCAACGACAAGGCGAGAATCGCGGAGATGCGGAAGAGCGCCGGACCGTCGTACGGTCTGGCGCTGATTGCGAGCGTTCTTGCGGCAATGGTGCTGGGGAAACTTATCGCGGTGACTCATATCACTTCCGCGCTCTATGGCGTGAAGATGAGTCTCGCCGTGGCTAGGATTCGTGACCACCTTGCAATTGACCAATGCGCTATTCAGCCGGCAGCGCGCGCGGCTTTACCTCATCAATACGGGATATCAACTCGTATGCTATGTGGTGATGGGAGCGATTCTGGCAACGTGGCGGTGACAGGTAGCGACTCGAGTATACGAGGCGTCATTCCAGCTGCATTCCGCCGGTGAGATCGGCGAGCCGCGGCACGTGGTGCTCGGTGCACCATTCTTCCAACTCATCGACGATCTTTTCGGTGGCGCAGGGGTCCCAATAACTGGCTGTGCCGATCTGCACCGCGCTGGCGCCGGCCAACATGAATTCCACCACGTCTGCGGCGGTTGAGATTCCGCCCATGCCAATCACTGGAATCTTCACGGCGTGGGCAGCGTCATAGACCATGCGCACGGCGATCGGCTTGATGGCCGGCCCGGAAAGTCCGGCCGTAACGTTGGCGATGCGGGGCTTGCGCGTCTCCGGGTCAATGGCCATGGCCACGAAAGTATTGATGACCGAGAGCGCATCGGCGCCTGCTTCCTGCGCGACATAGGCCATTTGCGCAATGCTGGTCACATTGGGCGAGAGCTTGACGATCAGCGGCCGCTGCGCCACGCGTTTGGCGGTCGCCACGATTTCATCCAGCGAGCGCGGATCGGTGCCGAACTGCAATCCTCCCTGCTCGGTATTTGGACAGGACACGTTCAGTTCGTAGGCGGCGATGCCCTCGCCCTGATTGAGAATCTCGATGGTACGTTCGTAATCTTCGCGGGTGTAGCCAAAAACATTTGCCACTACGACTACGTTCTTCATGTTTCGCAGACGGGGCAACTTCTCTTCGAGAAATGCCTGCGCCCCAATGTTCTGCAGGCCGATGGCATTGAGCATTCCCGCGGCGGTCTCCCATAAGCGCGGCGGAGGATTGCCGATCATCGGTTCCTTCGACAACCCTTTCACTACAAGCCCGCCGAGCTTGCCCAGGTGAACAACATCCTCAAATTCGACTCCGTAGCCGAACGTGCCGCTGGCCGCGATGACGGGATTTTTCAGCGGAATTCCGGCGACGCTCACGCTGAGATCAGGAGTTGACGAACCGGAATTGCTGGAAGCCGTGCTCATGGCTGGCTTTCTCCTGAAGCCGCGCTGTGCTGCACCAGCGCTTCGGTCAATACTCGTCCGACAGAGTGCGTCGGCGCATTGATTCCGAGCAGCGATGCCAGCGTGGCGGCCAGATCGACGGGTTCGGCATTCGTTCGATAGGTTCCCGACTGAAACGGCAATCCGTAAAAAGCAAGCGGCACGTGCGTATCGTAGTTGTAAGGCGAGGCGTGGTCGGTGCCTTTGGCCGGACCGACGGAATAAATATCCGGCACGCCCATCACATACCAACTTCCCTCCGGGGAATAACTGTTCAGATATTTGCGCCCTAAAGCCGTATTCGGAACCTCGCCGGCGGCGAGTTGCGATTTGGTGTAGTAGTCTCGCAGGCCAGCTGATTTCATGGCCTCGCCGACTGCAATTTCTGCATCGTGCTCGCGCACGTGAGAAGTAGCGAAAGCATCCGGATCGAGCCAGGCCAGGGGATAGTCCAGCTTCACATACGCCGCTGCATGGCCAGGAGAAAATTTCGCGGTGAGGGCAGCGTTGATCTGTGCCTCGAGTTTTGCGCCGCCGAGATTCGCCGCGGGAATGTGCAGCTTCTTTACCGCATCGGGCAGCGAGGAAACGCCGTGATCAGCAGAGAGAGCAATCCAAACATTGGCGAGGCCGATCTGATGGCCGAGGAAGCCGATGAAGTCGGCCAGTTCGCGATCGAGATCGAGAGCCATCTGATGCATTTCTGGAGAATCGGGCCCGACCTGGTGGCCAAGAATGTCATTGGCCGAGAGGCTGATCGAAAGCATATCGGTTGCAGGACCGCGGCCCACGTTTTCATACTGCATCAATTCCTTGGCAAACTCGAATTCGTATTCGTTGGCGAATGGGGTTGAGCCGATCACTTCATAGAAACCGGCTTCGGCGCCGTCTTTGCCGGCGCGATGCGCCGTGGAGCGAAGAACAGTTCCCTGCCCGTCTTTCCATTCCCGATCCCAATATTTCGCAAGATGCGTGGAGTTGAAATCCTGCACCCACTTGGGAAGTTCGTCGCGATAGTAGGTAGACGTGATCCACGCGCCGGTCCCGGACTCAATCCAGTAGGCGGAATCGGCCGCAAAACCGCCGGGAAGCACGGCGGCGCGGTCTTTCAGTGAAACTGCGAAGACGCGGGATTTGCCCTGGGTAGCGAGCTTGAGTTCATCTCCCAGCGTGTCGGCCAGAAGATTGTGCGGCGATGCGCCTGCCTTATCTCCGGCGACGCCCACCAGTTTCGTAGCGTCGTCTTCGACGGAAGTTACCATGTGCTTCTTTTTCTGGTCCCACCATTCGTTGTCGGCGATGCCGTGTCCGTTGCTGTACGCGCCAGTGAAAAGCGTGGCGTGCCCGGGAGCAGTGCGCGTGTTGGCGTAGTTATAGTTGCAGTTCGAGAAGTAGGCACCGTGCTCGAGAAAAAGGCGGAAACCGGCGTCTGCGAATTGATTGCGATAGCGTTCCAGATAATCTCCGCGAAACTGGTCGATGACGATCACGACCACCAGCTTGGGATGGCCCTCGTAGGCGGAAGCGGAAGCGTAGCCGGCGAGAACAACGATGGCCGCAAGCAACAGGCAGAGTTTTAAAGTGGCCGACTGGGGGGATGATCGCATTGCGAGGGTAGTTTACACAGGGGACGGGGTGGAAGAAAGGCTGGAGATAAAAAGCGAGTCGTAATTTAGAATTTCCACCGATGGCTGAAACCTCGGGAACGCCCGACCCGCTGGCTATTGGAGCTCACGGCGACTACAAATGGTTATCGAGCCGGCACCAGCTCGATGATCTGCTGAGGCTTTGCCCGAGTGTAGTGCTGGGGAAGTACATTGCCGTCACTTCAATCGACAGCGGATCTCTATCTCCGACTGATGACGAGAAGCTCGCTGGTTGGGAGAGTCGAGAATGTATTGGCTATAGTCCAGTGGTCGAGTCCGTCGAAGCTTTGCCGCGTGCAGGGTGGGATGAGTGGTATGTTTTCGCGCAGCCAGTGGACCTGGGAGTTTCACGGCTTCGCAGTAATATGTTTGATCCGCCTGTGACGCCGGGAGAAGTTGGAGTCTTCGTGAACTACTGTTTTGCTCTACACCCGCCAGAATGGGCGAGTCTCGCCGACCTGTTCTGGAGTCAGATTGATCGCATTCAGCCGGAATCGTATATCGCGGACAATGATCGGCTAACCTTTGTGACTCGAAACGAGAGTCTTTTCGCAATAGTCTGCGAAGCCCTCAATCATATGGAAGTGTGACCTCTGGGAAATCGATCGGCCGGACAGCCGAGCGCGGCTGTCCCCACATGAGCATCTCCGCGGCGTGCATTCGACTCCCGTTTTCCGATACATTAGTTAGTTCCCATGCTTGATCTGAATTTTGTTCGTGAAAACCTGCCGTTAGTGGAAGAAAAGCTGCGCCAGCGCGGGATGGATCCGGCTGCAGTGCTCAGGGATTTTCGCGAGGTCGACTCGCAGCGGCGGCAGGCAATTACTGAGGCTGAAACCAGCAAGGCGCAGCGCAATAAAGCGTCGGAAGAAATTGCGAAGTTAAAGAAGAGCGGGCAGGACGCCAGCCCGGCAATGGCGCAGACCAAGGACCTGCGCGAGAAGATTCAGTCACTGGAAAAAACTGCGGCTGATCTCGACGGCCGCCTGCGCGATATTCTTGCAGGCATTCCGAACTTGCCGCATGCGAGCGTTCCTATCGGCCACAGCGCCGAGCAGAATGTGGAGGTGCGCCGCTGGGGCACGCCGCCCAAGTTTGACTTCACTCCTAAAGCGCATTGGGATTTGGGTGCCGACCTCGGCATTCTCGATCTGGAACGCGCTGTGAAGCTTACCGGCGCGCGTTTCGCCGTTTATTGGGACCTGGGCGCGAAACTCGAGCGCGCGCTGATGAACTTTATGCTCGATCTGCACACGCGCCAGCACGGCTATACCGAGGTTTTGCCGCCATATCTGGTGAATTCGGAATCGATGTACGGCACCGGGCAGCTGCCGAAGTTTGCCGCGGATTCGTTTCGCGTGCCGCATGGCGACAAGGACCTCTGGCTGATTCCCACGGCGGAAGTTCCAGTCACGAATCTCTATCGCGATGAAGTTCTCGACCAGTCGCGGCTGCCGATCTCGCTCACGGCCTATACCCCGTGCTTTCGCAGCGAGGCGGGATCGTACGGGAAAGATGTGCGCGGCATCATCCGGCAGCATCAGTTTCAGAAAGTGGAACTGGTGAAATTTACGCGTCCGGAAAACTCCTACGAGGAACACGAAAAACTTACGCGCGACGCTGAAGAAGTTTTGCAGAAGCTCGGCCTGCATTACCGGACGATGGCATTGTGCACCGGCGACATGGGAGCTTCTTCGGCGAAGACTTATGACATTGAGGTCTGGCTGCCGGGGCAGCAACTGTACCGCGAGATTTCGTCATGCTCGAATTTTGAGTCTTATCAGGCGCGGCGGGCCAACATTCGCTATCGGCCTGAAGGCAAGAACAAGACGGAGTTTGTTCACACTCTGAACGGCAGCGGATTAGCCGTGGGCCGCACCTGGGTTGCGATTGTGGAGAACTATCAGCAGGCCGACGGCAGCGTGCTGATTCCCGATGTGTTGCGGTCTTACATTGGAGCGGAGCGGATCACGCCAAGAAAGCTGTGAGTTATGAGTATGAGTCATGAGCTATGAGTCATGAGCTGCTAGCCTTCCCTAGTTGCTGAGCGCGTGGCTCATAGCTCGTAGCTCATTGCTCAAAACTCATAGCTCGTAGCTCATAACTCAAAGCTTGCATTGCCAAGAAAGAAAGCGATCACTAGACTTGCAAAGAGCAGAACTCACAACCACGGCGCCTAGCGCGCCCCTGCCCATGAACGCCATCTGGCGAACAATTCGCGGATACATTCTGTGGCAATACGAGCGGGGCACGCTGCACTACGACATCATGGTCACGCTGATTCTGATTTTTATTCTGTTCTCTCCGCGCGTGATCAACTTCAATGACAAACCCATCGCGCGGAATCCGCATCCGACTGATGTAGTCGTAACCGCAGATGCGGAGGGGCGCCTCGTCTATCAGGTTGCAGCCAATGCGATTGTACCGGGAGACGAGAATTCGGTGCGCGATCAGCTGCTGCGCATCATTGAACCAATTTCCGGAGCAGTCTCGATTGTGAGTTACGAGACTGTTTCAGACAGCAAAGGGAAGGTTCAGAGCTACAAAGTTCTGGCCCAGCGAGAGTAAGCGGCAGGGATTCGAAAGACGATTCGAAGAAATAGCGATTCGAAAAGAATGCTCGAATGATTCGGCTCTCCTTCATCCTCAACATTGCCGCCTGCTGCATGTTGCTCGGCATTGGTTCGGTACCCCAGAGTTCTGCACCCCAGGAAAAGCCCGCCGACTCCGGCAATCTGGATGCAGTTTTGAAAAAAATGGACGCGGCCGCCGCCAGCTTTCGCAACGCGCAGGCTGACTTTGAGTGGGATACCTACGAGAAAGTTATCGATGAAGTGGATGAAATTCAAACCGGCACAATCTATTTCCGCCGCACCGGCAAAGACATCGAGATGATGGCCGCTGTCAAAAAGGCCGGAAGTGATCTAGCCCACCTCGCGCCCGAACTCAAGTATGTGCTCTACAATAACGGCACAATCTCAATGTATCTGCCTAAGCCGGACCAGCTGACCGTCTACGACCTGGGAAAACAGCACGTCGATTTAGAAAGTTACGTTGTGCTCGGGTTCGGCGGGAGCGGGCAGGATCTAATGAAGGCATTCGATGTTAGCTACGTCGGTCCGGAAACCTTGAATGGCGTGGCGACGGCGAAGCTTCAATTGATCCCCAAGTCCGACAAAGTACGAAATACCTACAACAAGATTTTCCTGTGGATCGATCTCGATAAAGGGGTGTCGTTACAACAGCAGTTTTTTTCCTCTCAGGGTGATTACCGGCTCACCAAGTACTCTTCCATTCAGCTGAACGAAAAGAAGATCTCTGACGATGTCTTCAAGCTAAAGACCACAAGTAAGACGCAAATGGTTTCACCAAAGGGTTAAGTTGTTGAATTTAAATAACAAGATGGTATGCTGAAAATTGCACTTTGGGCGATATACTGAGCCCACCTTCAATTGGATGATCATGGCCAAGGTTTTTACGATTACAGTCCCGCCGAAGCTGGGCAACAAGCGCCGGGAGCGCACCTCCGATCCACGTTACGTGGACGGGCAACGCCTCCTCGTGGAAGCCATGAAGTATTTGGCGCAAATTGATCCGGTAAAGAACCGTACCGCGATCGAGTTCCTCTCCGAGCACGTCCGCACCCGCTTCCGCATGAGCGACTCGCCCTTGGGCTAAGCCGCGTTTGCGGGCTTCCTATTTTTGGGGGTTCCTAAGAAGAAGGGCGGATTTTCTCCGCCCTTTAAATTCGCCTGGCTAAACACCTAGAACGAATACCGCAGCGCAAACTGCATGATGCGCGGCAGTGTCATTGTCTTGGTGTACTCGCCGAACGTGCTGCCACTGGCGACGCTGTTGTTTCCAATGTTCTGCATGCTGCCCACATCGAAGCGCGGTGTGTTGGTGGTGTTGAATACTTCCCAGCTGAATCGGACATTCTGCCGTTCGGTGACGTTCCAGACCTTGGCCAAACCTGAATCGATGCCGAAATATCCGGGCCCTCGCAGATTGTTCCTTTCCCCCGACTCCCCCGGATAGGCATGGCGGAACAGCGTGCCGACTTGAGTGGGATCTCCCTGGAAGACGTTGGGATTACCGCTTGGGTCGGTGAATTTCCCGGTCTTGGGAGCTGGCCCAACCAAAACATCCGCCGATGTTAGCTGCCAGTTGGTCGCCCAAAAGCCGAGCCCCGGCTCTACGGTAAACGGATAGCCGGTCGTCCAGCGGAAGATCCCGGTGAACGTCCAGCCCCCGAACACACCCTGAGTCACCCCGTGCATTCCGGATCCGAAATACTTTCCCTTGCCGAAGGGCAGCTCGTAAACCCAGTTGGCATTGAGCTGATGGGTCGTGTCGTAGTCCGATGGCGCACGCAGTTGCGCCGGAGACCAGGAATTGATGATCTGGCTGGCGAACCCACCTCCTTCAAATTCATTGATACGTTCCGCATTGGAACCGACGTCGATTGACTTGGAGTAGGTGTAATTAAAATCGAAATCCAGCCCCTTTCCTTTGTGTCGCATGGTCAACTGCAAGCCGTTGTAGGCTGCATTCCCTATGCTGCGCCAACCGTATAGCGAGGAATACTGGGGATCGAAGTAAGCGTCGGGGCCCAGAGCCGAACAGGAGGGCGCACAGATATCGGGAACGTCAAGATTGAATAACGCGGAAGTTTCATTGCCTGGGTAGCAGCTCCACATGTCGTAAATCGCCTGCGTAGCACTGTAGTTCGTCGCGAGGTAATTATCACCCGGTGCGCAACCTCCGTTGTTGTGGGCGGGAGTACCTCCTGGCGGCCCGAACCCGACCATACCTGCGGCACCGGGGAACAGGTTCTCGAAGTAAGGAATGGGAGCGAGGCTAGTGATGTTGGTTCCGGCATTGTAGGCCTTCGACAACATGGTTCCCGCCTGAAAATAACTGGTCTTCGACGCAGGATCGACGATATTCAGTGGCATCGCCAAGTCTTCTTCCTGCAAGAGGTGGTGTGATAGGCGACCGATATACGAGGCCTCGACGACAAATCCTCCGCGCAGCTCTCGAGTCAGCGAGAAGTCAAATACTTCGGAGTAGGGCGTGTGTATCTTGTCGTCCATCCCCCATGTGATCGCATAGCCACCACCGCTCAGCGTGGATGGCGGCGTAAGTGGAAAGGAACCGGATGGAGGCGCAATGACTACGGCAGCCGGAATATTGTTGTAGCCGGTAAAACGGGGAGCCGTATCTGGGGTCAAAATGCTCGCCGGATTGGAGATCTGCGTGGTCAACCCAAACGAACCATTCTTGTCGAAGGAATTGACGATGCCTTCGCCGAAATGGTCGTAGTACATGCCGAAACCGCCGCGAACCGAAGTTTTGCCAGCGGGGCCGAGTAGACGACTCCACAAACCGTCCCCACTTCCGCTTGGAGACCAGGCAAAAGCAAGTCGCGGGGCAATGTTCTTGTAGTCCCAAGCCCAATAGGGTCGGCCTCCATTCGCCTTGCCATTAAGTCCAAATTGGAGCAGCGGAGCATAAGTCTGACCCTGATTCATGGCGTTTGATCTCTGATTGAACCAGTTGTCAATGCTGGTGGTCGGGCCGACTTGCAGCCCGGAAGTTTCGTAAGGGGGTTGAAGCAGCGTGTACCGAGCGCCGAAGGTAAGCGTCAGATTGGGGCGCACGCGCCACGCATCTTGCGCGTAAGTCTCGAATTCATTGGATTTGAAATGACGATCTGCGGGATCTCCTTCAGGCAACACCGCGCCCGTTTTCGTTCGATTGTAGTTTGAAAAACCTTCCGAAACGATACCCGCCAAAGTGGCCATGGCCAAGTCATAGGCCTGTCCATTTACGACGGCGGGAAAGCCGAAGGCAGCTGGATCGAGGCTTTGGCCTGTGTTGGCAAAACCGGAAAATGTCAGCCATGAGGGGTTGGTTTCAGCTCCCAGATAAGAAATATCGTTGGCGGAACGAATGTCGTTGATGATGCGCCAGTTCCCGCCAAACCCAAAAGTGTGATTACCTTTCCTCCAGCTCACATCATCCACAAAGTTGTGCACCGGAGAATTCACCAGGTCTGTGCTGCTTTCGCCTATAGGGTTGTCCAAACCACGAAGGGTGATGAAGTGCTGATCCTGCAATCCCGATCCGATGAGGTTAGGACGTGTGTAGCCATAACGAAAATTGTTGATCGTGTTGTCGGTGATGGTCCAGACGTGCCCTACCGCGATCCCTTTGACATTATTTTCGTTCGTAATGTTGGCTGGCTGGCCGGGAAATTGCGGAGCACTGCCTGGGTCGGAGTTCACGAAATGGTCGTTTTGCAGGTTGCCACGTACGTATAGAGTCTGACGAGAAGTGACATTAGCGTCAAACTTGACAATATAGGTGTCGAGCTTGGACGGAACCGCCGCGGGAAAAGTGAACCCTACGAAATTCAGGCCATCACCGGCCGCCGTCGTGTTTGGCGTGGGATATGTGGCTAACACCTGCTCAATCGCCGGGTTGACCCCGGGGCCCAGGGGACAGGTGCCAAGGCCGCTGCAGTTGGGATCCATCGATGCAATCTGCGCGGGACCGAGCTGATCCAAGGTACCGGTCGCATCGTAGTACTGGATCGTCCCCGCCCTGAGTAACATGCTGGGCACGGTGCGGGTGACCTGCAAGTTTTCACGGGTCCGCTGCCCTTCGTAAGTCGCGAAGAAGAATAACTTATTCTTGATGATGGGACCGCCGAACGATACTCCGAAAGTATTGCGAATCAACTGCCCAGGCTTGTTGGGCAAACCGCTGGCCACCTGCGCCTGTTCGTTGAACCAGTCATTGGCTTCGCCTATATCCGACCGGTTGTACTCGTACAGTGTTCCGTGGAAACTGTTCGTGCCGCTTTTCGTCACGAGAGAAACTTGCGCTCCAGAAGAACGCCCGGAATCTGCATTCGAATTACTGGTGGCAACGCGGAATTCTTCCAGCGAGTCCAGAGTCGAGCGCAAGGCTCCCTGGAACGCGAGCCCCTGGTTCTGATCGTTGTTGTCGACGCCATCCAGCGTGATATTGGTCTGGTCGCTGCGTGCACCGTTGACTGATCCGCCGCGGCTATCCATGGACTGGTCAACGTTTCTGCTGTCGCCGACGAAAGCCACGCCGGGTTGGAGACTCAGAATCCCAACGGGGTCGCGACCCTCCAGCGGCAAGTTGAGAATCTGCTTCGAGTCGAAGGCGTTCCCGATGGAAGCATCCTGGGTGTTCACGAGTTCTGCCTGCCCTTGAACCTCGACCACGGTTGAAGCTGCCGCCACAGTCAATGTCAGGTTCTGCGTGCCCGGCGAGTTCACAAGCAGTTGCACGCCATTCACCTTTGTAGTGGAAAAACCGGCTGCGGTGCCACTTATGGTGTAAGTGCCGGGAGGAATCTGCACAAACTCGTAAGAGCCCTGATCATTCGTTTTGGTGGAACGGTTAAACCCTGTCATGCGACTGTCCAAGGTCACCTCGGCCTGAGAGATAACGGCGCCCTTGGAGTCATAAACCGTTCCCTTCACGGAGGTAGTAGCCACCTGCGACCACGCCACGCTACCTACGAAGAGGACAAGGACGGCAGCTACAGAAACTGCATGTGAGCCGGAACGCATAGAACACTCCCTTCACCCTGGGGGGCGGAGATCTGATTGTGTTTTTCCCAGGAACTGGCGATCGGATGAGAACCCTGGGGACTTGATGGGGCGTAATTGTGCAACGTGATCTACGCAATGTTCAAGCTGAATTTGCAAAATCTTTTCCCGAATGAAACGTTTGAATGCGCCACATCGGGGTCCTGACTTTTCAGGATTGGAAGTTTATGCACGCCGGTGGAAGATGGCGGAGCCAAGAATTATTAATGCGGGATAGCATTCCAGTGTGTAGCGAGGCTCGGGATTTTCGAGAGTGCCGAGAAATGCAGAGCGCAGCAGCAGAAATAAAATGAATAGCCCGATGCCAAAAAATTCGCGGGCACGAAACCATCCTGCGAGCGCCATAACGACATAACCGAGATTCACCAAACCAAATCCGATGCTGACCGCGAGCCAGCGCGGGTCGTCGTTGAACTCCCACCAGCGCGGATCCGAGGGAAACAATTCGGTTCGCGGGCGCAGCCACATATCGGCGATGCGCAGGGCGGGAAGCCAAAGATAATATCGAAGGGGCGAAGCGTGGATGCGTTCGGCGGCTAAGCTCGCGAAGCGCGAATCGAGTTCTGGAGTTATGTCGTGATCGCGGTTGTAATCGGCGAACAGCGCGGCGGTTTGGTCCCGCTCCTGGGGAGAATCGAATGCCCGCCGGGGCAGCCGGGTAAGATCGATCTCGGTTCCGGGAACGCTCCAGTAAATTTCCTGCACCGAAACGTAATCTTCGATCCAGGTTTTGATCCACCGATTAAAACCTTTCATGACCAGTTCGTCGGAATCGGTGGCGTAGCGCGGCGCCAAAGGCTCGAAGCGGTGTAGCGTATGCAGATTTCGCAGCGTCCACGGAATGAGAGGAGCCAAGGCTCCGACTCCGAGCAGCATTCCGGCCCAAAGGATGGTGCGCGGCGTAAAACGCGATCGAGAAGACGATTGGCTTTCACTGAGCAGATTCTTCGCGAGCAGCCACAGCAGATATCCGCCGATGGCTGCAAGTAAGATTCCTCCGTCGGGCCGGAGCAAGATAGCTGCGCCAACGGAAAGCCCACAGCCAAGCCACACCGCGCTCGCCATGCCTATTTGGGTTTCGCCGATTCTCCAACTCCCGACATTCAAACCGTGAAACGCCAAGTCGAAAGCCAGCGTAGTGAAGAAAATTTCCAGCGTTTCGGTCAGGGCAGCCGCAGCATAGTTCGCCAGGAACGGACAGAGCGCGGCCAAAAGAAATGCCGCCTGAGCAGCCCGCGCGGAAAACAGCCGCCGGGCGAGGTCGGCGATCAGGACGCAGGTCGCCAGGTCGAACAGCACCTGCACCAGCAGAACTGCCCGAAAGTTCCCGATGCCGAACAGTTTGAAGATTACTGCCAGGAATGCTGGATACCCGGGCAAACGGGAGAGCGTGGGCGTGATCACGCCCGAGTTGGTTATGCCATAAACGCCATGCTGCAGCCAGTTCGCAGCGATGTCGGCATAGAGGCGTGAGTCGTCGACCACCGCGGGAAAATAGACGACCAGCAATAGGCGCAGGCCCAGCGCCGCCAGACTCGCGCCAACAAAGAACCGCGCCTGCTTTTTCGTTAACCCCGGCGCCAAGCCCCGCGCTAAGTCCCGCACCAGTTCCCGCACGTTGCGAATGATACGCGTTTCCGGTAATCGCAGAGACGGTAAAATGCATCTTATGACTCAGAGCAGCTAACCTCACCCTGCCTCATCTAGAATAGGCCGAGACGTCCGCGGCTTACGATAAACATTACTTTCCATGGCTGACCCAGTTTTTTATGATCCTCGACGCGCCCGTTGGAAACGTCTGCGGCGCCTGTTGGACGTCACCGCCATTGTAGTTTCGTCGTTGATTATTTTCTTCGTCTACTCGGCACTGCGAGATGAGCCACTCCCCGAGCTTCTTTTCTCGCCGCAAAGGCGTGCCTTCAAGGGGCTGAAAGAAAGCGAAAAAGAAAAAGCCCGCGAGCGGCAGAAGAAACTCGCCGCCCGCTCGCACCGCAAATCTAAGCTGGCGGCGTCGCAGGTCAAACTGAATCAGGAAGAAGGAATCCGCGCGGCTTTCTATGTACCTTGGGACGCAGCCAGTTTCTCATCGCTGCGCTCTTACGCCCGGCAGATCGACATTCTTTATCCCGACTGGCTGCACGTGATCACGGCGGACGGGCGGCTGCAAGGGATCGACGATCAGACGAACAAGTTTTTTGATGTCGTACAAGGCAGTACAGTCTTGCCAGTCGACGACCGCGTAATGCCGCTTTTAAAGACCGACGACCCTGGGATGGAGGTTTTTCCCATGGTCAACAATTCCGACGGCAAGGATTGGTTGGGCAACATTGTCGGTTTCCTAAACAATCCGGATGCGCGCGCGTTATTCCGACGACAAGCTTCGCAATTTCTTTCTTCCGGCCGTTACCGCGGTTTGATGATTGACTTTGAATCCTTTCCTCCCAGCGGCCAACACGGTTATGTCGCTTTATTACAAGAGCTATCCGGCGACTTGCACGCTCGCGGAATGAAGCTTTACGTTGCCCTACCGCCGCATAGCAGCGAATACGACTATCCCGCGATCGCGGCGGCGGCGGACGGGGTCGTGCTCATGAATTACGACGAGCATTATCCCGGGGCAGCGTCCGGTCCGGTAGCGTCGCAGGACTGGTTCGTCAACAACTTGAAGTTTGCCAAGAGCGTCATCCCGCAGGAAAAAATAATCTGCGTGATCGCCAATTATGGCTATGACTGGGTACTGAAACCAAAAAAAGGAAAGTTGCCCGCGGATATTCATGACAGCAGCGTGAGCGCTCAGGATGCCTGGTTGGCGGCGCGCGATTCTGACGAAGACGTCAACTTCGACGACGACGCGATGAATCCGCACTTCAGCTATCTCGATGAAAAGAGCTTTCGGCATGACGTCTGGTTTCTCGATGCGGTGACGGCGCTCAATCACATGCGATCTGCGCAGACGCTCGGCATTCAGACATTTGCCCTTTGGCGTCTCGGAAGCGAAGACCGCTCGCTGTGGAAAGTGTGGGACGTGCCGGGAGATGCCGGGGCTACAGACAAATTGAAAGATGTGCCGCCCGGCGCCGATGTGGACATGGAAGGGCAGGGTGAAATCCTGCGCATTGAAGACAAGCCCGCTCACGGAACACGGGATCTCACCATTGACCCGGACAGCCATCTAATTACGGACGAGGTCTTTCAGAATCTGCCTCAGCCTTATCGCGTGGGGCGCTACGGATATAGTCCGAATAAAGTTGCGCTGACGTTTGACGATGGTCCCGACCCGGATTGGACTCCGAAGATCCTGGATGTACTCAAGCAGAAAAACGCCACGGCAACTTTTTTCCTGATCGGCATCCAGACCGACAAATTTTCCAGCATCGCGAAACGCATCTACCGGGAAGGCAACACCATTGGGAACCACACTTTCACGCATCCCGACGTCAGCAGCATTTCGACCGGATATATGAAAGTGGAATTGAATCTTACCGAGCGCCTTTTCGCCAGCCTGATAGGGGTTCGCGCCACGTTGATGCGGCCGCCCTACGCGATTGACGAGGAGCCGGACACTGCCGACGAAGTGCGTCCGCTCGAGGTTCCGCAGGATCTGGGCTATATCACGGTCGGAAATCGCATCGACCCGAATGATTGGCAGGACAAGCCGCGGCGCCACACGGCTAAGGAGATTTCCGACTACGTTTTGAAACATCTTCCGCCCTGTGGCCCGAACGACTTGCGTTGCGGCAACATCGTGCTGCTGCACGACGGCGGCGGAAACCGCGCCGAAACGGTTCGAGCTCTTCCCGCGATCATCGACGGCATTCGCGCACGAGGATATGAAGTCGCTCCGGTTTATGAACTAATAGGCAAAACCCGGGCCGACGTAATGGCTCCTTTGCCCACCGAAGAGCGCTGGGCAGCGCGGCTGGACCGGTTTGGCTTCTGGCTCTTCGACGCATCAATCGTCATCATCACCTGGATTTTTCTAGTAGGCGACCTGCTGATGACCGGGCGTCTCATCTTTATCGGCGCAGCAGCAGTTTACGACCGCCTGCGGGAAAAGATTTTCGGCAAGCCGGCGGAAGTCGCCTCCTACAAACCGAAAGTTGCCGTGTTGATTCCCGCTTACAACGAAGAAAAAGTGATTGAGCGAACGGTGCGGGCGGCGCTCCATTCGAATTATCCCAATTTGCGCGTCATTGTCATCGACGACGGATCCAAAGATCGTACTCTCGAGGTCGCACGCAAGGCGTTTTCTGCCGAGGCCGCAGCGGGGCATGTTCTGATCCTCACAAAACGAAACTCCGGCAAAGCGGAGGCGCTCAACTACGGCATTGAACACATTGGCGACGCAGAACTGTTCGTAGGTATTGACGCCGACACGATCATTGCTCCCGACGCCATCGCGCGCCTGGTGCCGCATTTCATCAATCCAAAAGTCGGCGCCATTGCGGGCAATGCGAAGGTGGGCAACCGCGTTAATCTTTGGACGCGCTGGCAGGCTCTGGAATACATCACCAGCCAGAACTTCGAACGCCGCGCTCTTGACGTTCTCGGCGCAGTCAGCGTAGTGCCCGGGGCGATCGGCGCGTGGCGGGTCTCTGCCGTGCGCGAGGCGGGTGGATATCACATCGACACCGTGGCCGAAGACGCCGATCTCACCATGGCGTTGCTGCGCCGTGGATATCGTGTGGAGTACGAAGATATGGCGCTCGCCTATACCGAAGCTCCGACGAACGCGAACGCCTTGATGCGGCAACGCTTTCGCTGGTCGTTCGGCATTCTGCAAGCCGTTTATAAACATCGCGGAGTTTTCGCGCGCAAGGGCGCATTGGGATGGGTGGCGCTGCCGAACATTGTGATTTTTCAGATTCTGTTGCCGCTGGTTTCGCCGCTGATTGACATCATGTTCGCTTTGGGCACGATCTGGTATTTCGTGCAGAAACATTTCCACCCAGATTCGACCGACTCGGGAAGCTTTCACAAGCTGGTGTTATTCTTCTTCGCGTTCCTGGTGATCGACTTTATCGCCTCGGCGATTGCCTTCATGCTCGAACGCCGCGGCCCCGACGAGAAAGAAGATGCGTGGCTCTTGAGCCAGGTCTGGCTGCAGCGTTTCGCCTACCGGCAACTATTTTCGGTTGTGCTCTTCAGGACTCTGAAGCGAGCGCTGGAAGGCCGCAGGTTCGCGTGGGATAAACTGGAGCGCACCGCGGCGGTGAATTATGTGCCGGCAGAGACCCGGGATCACGCCAATGTTCCGTAGGCGCGCAGCCTCCGCTGGTGGGTGTAGGGATCCTTCGACTTCGTATTCGCTCTCGCTTCGCGAAAGCAAATACTGCGCTCAGGATGACATACCTTCATGGGCGAAATAGTAACGGCGCGAACTCCGCCAAATTCCTCCGCCACACCATCCACGTATGCATGCCTGGTGTCTCGATGTCGGTGTGCTGAATGCCTTTCGTTTTCAGCCATTCTCGGAAGTTGCGGTTGACCGTGATGAGGCGATCCTCAGTGCCACAGGCAATCCAGAGCAAGCGGATTTGCTGATTCGCCTTTGCGTCGAGCGAAGGAAAATCTGCTTGAAAGTCGTCGGGCATCCCGCCTGCGCTGAAAGAGCCGATCCAGGCGAACTTGTCGAGATTATTCAAACCGGTCAGAAGCGATTCCGAGCCGCCCATGGAAAGTCCGGCAATGGCGCGCCAATTGCGGTCGTTCATTACCCGATAGTCGCGCTCAACTTTCGGCATGACTTCGGTCAGCAGCGCCTGGCGGAAGTTCGAAAAGTTCTTGTCGCGCACGTCGGTATGGCTCCACGCGCCCCATCCCAATGTGATGATTTCCATGGTGCCGTAACCAAGAGGCATCACCACGATCATGGGTTTCACTTTGCCCTGCGCGATGAGATTGTCGAGGATCACATTCGCCCGACCCACCGCGGACCAACCGCTGGCGTCGTCGCTATATCCATGGAGAAGATAGAGCACGGGATATTTTGTTTTTGCGGTCGGATTGTAGCCGGGTGGAGTGTAGACATAGAAGTCGCGCTGATCGCCAGCCACTGCCGATTGGTAGAAATGATGATGAACTTCGCCGCGCGGCACATCGGTTGTCTCCCAAGGCAGCGCAGGCCCGGGAACATGCACCATGCTTTCTGTTGAGAGCAGATTCGGTTTCAGCAGGTGATTGAAAGGATCGATCGACCGCACGCCATCGACAATTATGGAGTAACCGTAGTAGTCGGGAGTTAACGGCGCAGTGGTCACGCTCCAGACGCCATTGTCGTCTTTTTGCATGGCGACTTGCTCGGCGCCTTCGCGCGCGAGTTTCACATCCTGCGCGTTGGGAGCGAGAAAGCGGAAAGTCACGCTGTTGTCTGAATGAACTTCAGGAGTATCGAGCCACGCCGGCCTTTGAGGCGTTTGTGGCTGCGCGGGCTTAGCTTGCTGGGGCTTAGCTTGCTGCGCCGTGGCCATAGCGCATAGAACGAAGCAAGAGAAAACGAAAGAATACAGTTTCACAGTGGCGCCTCCTGAGAAAACAAGCGGGCTAATTGTATAAGTAGAGTGCGGGTGGCACCAAGAATCCGTGGTGGTGAGGGGTGCATGGTCAGGGGTCTAGGATCTTGGCGGGCGCGTCGCGTCTTCGGTCGAAGGGGGTCGAGGTTTGATTTGGCAAAAAGCCAGACGCCGCTTTTCTTACTTGCCCTTCGCAGCTACATCCAGCCGTGCCTCCGCGCGGTGCAAGGCGTCTAGCGCGCGAGCTACGTCGACGCTGGTATCGCCGCTGGCTAATCGTTGCTCCGCGCGCTCTTTGGATTTTCGCGCCCGCTCCACGTCAATCTCCGAGGGACGCTCCGCCGTCTCCGCCAGAATGGTCACTTTGTCGGGAAGAACTTCCGCAAATCCCCAAGCCACGGCCAGCCGCGACTCCTGGGAATTTTCGCAGTAACTGATTTCGCCGACAGCCAGTTCAGTAATCAGCGGCGCGTGACCCGGCAGCACCCCCAGATAGCCGTTCTTCCCGGGAATCTGAACTTCCTCGGCCGCCGTGTCGACGACTTTCTTTTCCGGCGTGACGATTTCGAGTTTGAATGTGTCTGCCATATAAAAACGGCTTCCGGCAGCCGGCTTTCGGCTTCCACGCGTTCGATCCGGAAGCCCGAAGGCGGAAGCCCGCCCTACGCTGCTGCCTTCATCTTCTCTGCCGCTTCCAGCACTTCCTCGATTGGGCCTTTCATGTAGAACGCCTGCTCGGGGATGTCGTCATACTTTCCTTCCACGATTGCCTTGAACCCTTTGACCGTGTCGGCAACTTTTACGTAGCGTCCTGCCGCGCCGGTGAACTGTTCGGCCACATGAAACGGTTGCGATAAGAAGCGCTGAATCTTGCGGGCGCGCGCGACGGTAAGTTTCTGATCTTCCGTCAACTCGTCGATACCAAGGATGGCGATGATGTCCTGCAGATCTTTATAAGTCTGCAGTGTCTTCTTCACGGTTTGCGCAACATCGTAATGCTCCTGGCCCACGATGCGCGGATCGAGAATGCGGGAGGTCGATGCCAGCGGATCGACCGCGGGATAAATTCCAATTTCCGTCAACGCGCGCGAAAGCACTGTGGTTGCATCGAGGTGAGCAAACGTGGTCGCCGGAGCGGGATCGGTCAAGTCGTCGGCAGGCACGTAAATCGCCTGCACCGAGGTGACTGATCCTTTCTTCGTGGACGTGATGCGCTCTTGCAGTTCGCCCATTTCGGTGGCCAGATTTGGCTGATAACCGACGGCGCTCGGCATACGGCCGAGCAGCGCGGAAACTTCCGAGCCGGCCTGGGTAAAACGGAAAATGTTGTCGATGAAGAGCAGTGTGTCGGAGCCCTCGACGTCGCGGAAGTACTCCGCGACTGTCAGTCCGGTTAACGCGACGCGCAAACGCGCCCCTGGAGGCTCGGTCATCTGGCCATAAATCAGCGCAGCTTTCGAGTGCGCCGGATCTCCGGGCTTGATGACGCCCGACTCGGTCATTTCCAGCCACAAATCGTTGCCTTCACGGGTGCGCTCGCCAACACCGGCAAACACGGAGTAGCCGCCATGATTCTTGGCGACGTTGTTGATCAATTCCATGATGACGACGGTTTTACCCACACCCGCGCCGCCGAACAAACCGATCTTGCCGCCTTTCAAAAACGGCTGAATCAAGTCGATGACCTTCACGCCGGTTTCAAACATCTCGGCGGTCGTGGCCTGTTCGTCGAAGGCTGGCGCCAGACGGTGAATGGGCATTCTCTCTTTGTATTCGATTGGACCCAATTGATCGACGGGTTCGCCGATCACGTTCATCACCCGACCCAGAGTTCCGGGGCCTACCGGCACCGAGATCGGCCCGCCCTGGTCGATGGCCTTCATGCCGCGCACCATGCCGTCGGTGGGCTGCATGGCAATGCAGCGCACGCGGCCTTCGCCAAGGTGCTGCTGCACTTCGAGAATTACGTTAATCGGGCTGGGGACAGTGAAACCGTCGCTCACAACTTTGACGGCTTCATAAATCGGAGGCAAGTGACCTTCGTGAAACTGGACATCCACTGCCGGTCCCGCGATTTGAATGATATGTCCTACGTTTTCCATATAGCTGTGAGCTGTGAGCTACGAGCGGCGAGCAATGAATTCATGGCGCGCCACTCAGCATTCAGCCCTTCTGCCCCTCATTTCAGTTTTGTTGCTGCACTGCTCGCTCCAAGCTCGTCGCTCCACGCTCGTCGCTCAAAGCTCAGAGCTTCCCTCACATTGCCGCCGCGCCGCTGACAATCTCGATGATCTCTTTCGTGATCTTTGCCTGGCGCGCGCGATTCATGGCCAGTGTCAGCGAATCGATCATGTCAGTGGCGTTGTTGGTGGCCGAATCCATTGCGGTCATGCGAGCGGCGTGTTCGGCCGCTACCGACTCCATGAGCGCGCGAAAAATCTGGATGCTCACATATTTCGGCAAAAGTGAGCGGAACAATTCCTCCGGCGGCTGTTCGTAGATGTAATCGACTTGCGCCGTGCCAAACTGCGTGGCGACTTGTTCGACATCGTGATCCGGAGCGCGCATGCCCACGCCCGCGCTGATCGCCGCCTCTTTCGCCCTCTTCTTTTCTTCTTCCGTCATCTCTTCGGCCAAGCGCACTGCCGGTTCGCCGATCTGCTCGATGGGAAGAATCTGCTCCACAATGAGCCTCTGCGCAATCACCGACTTGAATTCGTTAAACACAATGTAGACCGCATCGATCTCTTCCCGTCTGTACCGCTCGATCACGTTCTCGGAGAGAGCCCGCGCCTGCGCGAACTCCACTTTACCGAGAATGCCGACGTGTTCCCCGGTGATCTGAATCGGTCCGGCGCGCTCGCCGGCTTCCGGTTCGGCCTCGATCGATTCCGAGAGATCCGCCAAACTCCGCGTCTGCACCTTGGCCGCGGGATAGCGCCGCCGCAGAAAGTCGCGCCCCTTGCGGCCAATCGCTTCGATATCGACGTTCCTCCCCGCCTTGGTTTCGAGGAAGCGTCCAGCGGCCTTCGTAATATTCGCGTTAAAGGCGCCCGCCAGCCCTTTGTCTCCAGTTACGACGATCAGCAGAATATTCTTTTCTTCGCGCTGCGCCAACAAAGGATGCTTCGGCTCACCGGTCTCAGGATCGAAAATCTCGGCTCGGGCTACCAGCGATTTCAGCACATTCGTCAGCATCTGCGCGTACGGACGCGCCGCCAGGGCACGCTCTTGCGCCCGGCGCAACTTAGCCGCCGAGACCACTTTCATGGCCTTGGTGATTTGCCGCGTGTTGACCACGCTGCGAATACGGCGACGGATGTCGAGAATGTTTGCCATTTGAAACCAGTTCTCAGTTGCCAGTTCTCAGTTCTCAGTTAAAACCGCAGACCCCAGGGCTCCTACTGAGAACTGAGAACCGAGAACTGGGAACTTCTACTTCGCCACCGCTTCCCTGCTCGACACAAACTGCTGCTTCGCTTCTTTGATCACGTTCTGCAACTGGCCTTTTAGCGCGTCATCGAGAATTTTTTTCTCCATGATCGTACGCAGCAAGCCGGGATTGGTTGAATCGACGTACTTGTAAAGCTCGGCCTCGAACTCGCGCACTTGCGCGACCGGGAGATCGTCGAGGAATCCGCCGGTACCGGCCATGATGATCAGAATTTGTTTGGAGAACGGTAGTGGTGAAAACTGATTCTGCTTCAGCAGTTCGACCAAACGTTGTCCACGATTCAACTGGGCTTGCGTGGCTTTGTCGAGATCGCTGCCGAAGGCCGCAAATGCTGCCAGTTCGCGATACTGCGCCAGTTCCAGCTTCAGCGTTCCCGCGACTTGCCGCATGGCTTTGATCTGTGCGCTGCCGCCCACGCGACTCACCGACAGGCCAACGTTCACCGCCGGACGCACGCCCTGGTTGAACAAATCCGTTTCCAGATAAATCTGCCCGTCGGTAATCGAAATCACGTTAGTCGGAATATAAGCCGAGACGTCGCCCGCCTGCGTTTCAATAATCGGCAGCGCAGTCAGCGATCCTCCACCCATCTTGTCGCTCAGTTTGGAGGCTCGCTCCAGCAACCGCGAGTGAAGATAGAAAACGTCTCCCGGATAAGCCTCGCGTCCCGGCGGACGCCGCAAGAGCAGCGAAATCTCGCGATACGATGCAGCATGTTTGGAAAGATCGTCATAGATAACCAGCGCATGGCGCTTGCTATCGCGGAAGTATTCGCCCATGGCGCACGCCGCGTAGGGCGAAATATATTGCATGGGCGCCGGCTCGGACGCCGATGCCGCCACCACAATCGTGTACTCCATGGCGCCGGCATCTTCCAGAATCTTGACCACCTGGGCGATCGAGGAACGCTTCTGCCCGATCGCGTTGTAAATACAGATCAGGTCGTTTCCTTTGCTGTTGATGATGGTGTCGAGCGCGACGGCGGTCTTGCCGGTCTGACGGTCGCCGATGATCAATTCGCGCTGGCCGCGGCCGATCGGAATCATGCTGTCGATGGCCTTCAGTCCGGTCGCCATTGGCTCGCGCACCGGTTGCCGGTCGATCACGCCCGGCGCGATGCGTTCGATCGCAATGAACTTGTCCGAAGCGATCGGCCCCTTATCGTCGATGGGCTCGCCCAGCGAGTTCACCACACGCCCGATCATGGCATCGCCGACCGGCACGCTCATGATGCGCCCCGTGCGCTTTACTTCATCGCCTTCCTTGATCTCGGTGTACTCGCCGAGAATCACCACTCCCACCTGGTCTTCTTCCAGGTTCATAGCAATACCGGCAACGCCATGCGGAAAACTAAGCAGTTCGCCCGCCATGACCTTATCGAGTCCGTAAACGCGTGCGATGCCATCGCCCAGTGTAATGACGGTGCCTGTCTCGTCCACGGAGATCTGAGTTTCGTAATTCTCGATCTGCTCGCGGATCAGTTTCGTGATTTCGTCTGCCCTGATTTGTGCCATAAATAGCTTTCAGCTTTCAGCTTCGAGTTATGAGCTGCGAGCTTCGAGCGCGAGCGAACACTTCTCGACTCGTAGCTCATAGCTCGAAGCTCGCAACTAAGAGCTAATAGCCTCTCGAATCCTTTCCAGTTGGCCCTTGACTGAACCGTCGTAAATCGTGCTGCCTACGCGAATCACGGCCCCGCCGAGCAGGGACGAATCCAGTGCATAGCTGGCGCGGACTTTCATGCTTGTATTCTTTTCGACTTGCGCTTCCAGCGTTCGCTTCTCGGCATCGCTCAATTCGCGAGCACTCGAGATCTGCGCTTCGGCAAATCCCATGCGTGCATCCAGTTCTTTTTCCACTTGCTCGATAATTCTCGGCAGAAACATCACTCGCCGATGATCGATCAGCAGCGCGATCAGATTGCGCACGCGTTTGTCGAAGCCTTCGCGCTGCGCAATCGCATCCAACAGATTGCGCTTTTGCTCAGCGGCGACCGCTGGATTCTCCCAGACCCGCTTCAAATCTTCGTTTTCGGCCAGCAGGCGCGCGATCTCGCGCAATCCAGCTACGGCCTGAGTCGCATCCATGTGCGTATCGAGAACTACGTCGGCGAAAGCCCGGGCATACGTGCTGGCGACGGAGGCCAAGGTTTAATTCCTGCCCTTTCCAGAATTTTCTGCGCCTAATTCCGTGGCAAAATTCCGCACCAAAGCCTGATCGATAGCGGCATCAACGCGAATCTGTTTCCGCGCCAGTCCCACTGCAAGATCGGCGGCGTAGGCCGTCAGTTGTCGCCGCGCGGCTTCGGCTGCCGCCGCGATTTCTTGCTCGGCGGAGGCTACAATCTTGCGTGCATCTTCTTCGGCCGCCGCTTTGATGCAGGCTTCCTCGGCAGCGCCTTCTTTTTCTGCGGTGTTGCGCATCGTGCCAATTTCGACATCCAGTTTCATCAGGCGCGATTCAATCTCGGCCAGCCTTCGCCGAGCCTCCTCGCTGGCCTTCTGTGCCTCCTGCATCGCCTTTTGAATGGCGGCGCTGCGGTCGCGAAACATTCCTGGCAAATATTTGCGCGAAGCCCAAACAACAACTGCAGCAATCACCAGGAAGTTCAACACCACGCTGAGCCAGTACGACTGCTGCAGATTCAATCCCGTGAGCCGGCCAATCGCTCGCACCGATGCCGACTCCTTGAACTCCACCATTTCGTCTTTGCCCTCGCCGGCGGCTTCATTGCTTTGGTGCGCAAGCTGGAGGCCGGGACCGAAAGATTGCGAGGTAGCCTCGTCGATGCTCAGCTTTTTCTGTGCTGGAGGAGCCGATTGTTTCTGGGGTGGAGGAACGGGTTGCTGCTGAGCCTGTAGGCCTCCACTCCCAGAACCCGCCAACAACAGCAACGAGAACAATGAGCGTACGATTCTTTTCGGAATATGAGTCCAGAACATCAGCGTCCCGCTCCCGCCGGCTGCAACACACGCCGCATGATTTCCTGCGCCAGAGCCTGCGCGGCAGCCGGTAAGTTCTTCTCGGCCGCCGACCGATCCTGCTCGATCGCTTGCTTAGCAGCCTGCACTTGCGCCTGGGCTTTAGTGCGAGCCTCGTTCAAGGCGTTGGCTCGCGCCTGCAGCACCGCCTGGCGACGCGCTTCCTGGGCACGGAACACTGCCGCCCGAGCCTCCCGCAACCGCTGTTCATACTCCGCTGTTCGGGCCTCGGCGGCGGCAATGTCGGCGCGCGACTTCTCGACCGCTCCCTCCGTCTTGCTGCGCCGTTCCGCCAGCACGCGCTGCAACGGCTTATGCACGATCACGGTGTAGAGCACGTAGAGCAGTGTCAGCAGGATTACTGTCGGCACCGATCCGAGCAGTAATTCGCCCAATTGTCGAAGAGTTTCGTCCATGTGGTGCTGATGTAGACCGGAAAATGAGGGCTATGAAAACTGTTAAGTCTAACGTCCAAAGCAGTTTATGTCAACGCGGAGGGTGCGAGTTTTTCGGAGCGTTACGCAGAGGATCGGGTAGCGTTCTGAATGATCGTCGTGATAGCCGTAATCGGGTCTATCTTCATGCAAAAGCGAGGCTTAAGTTATTGTTCGACAAGACGACGTCAGGCGGCTGCAACGCCAATACTGGCACATCGCAAATTCCTGCACATATCCCTTGACTTCAGCCAAAAGAGGAATAGCATTGAAGTATCACCTCCGATCCAATTCAGGATCGAATGGGCCGATAGCCAAGGAATGTCACCGCTTCTTGGTTGCCGGCCCATTTTAATTGTGCTCTCGCGGTCCCTCCCGAGGCAGCGCGCTTAACTCCTCCCGCATAACCGGTGTCTAATCCCATTATGACAAGGATTCGTTACGCCCTGCTTCTTCCACTTCTACATCTGGCAATTGTCAGTGCCCCGATGTTTTACGAGGAATCCAAAGTATGGCGATATGTGCCAAAAGCGCAGATGTGGAAGGATTTCGAGGAGCGACATCCAGCTCCTGCGACAGAAGGACGCCTGATGATCGACTGCTACGAGTACCGGATGCCCTCCGGCAGTCGGCTGATCCTCGCGGCCGATCTTCCGGTCGCATTGCTGATCGGCACTTCGGCGAACGGATGTGGCCTGGGTGCTGTCAGATTGGTTCCANNCCACGTGCGGGTGAAAGCCAGCGTCATTCTTGTCGAGGCTCTCATCGTTCTTGGAATCTTCGTGCAGTGGTTGCTGGTTGGCTCGTGGCTCGACAAACGGAACGAGCAATCGAAGCCTACGCGCCGGTGGGTCGTACTAATCGCAGTCATCACCGTCGGCGGCTTTGTCATGGCTCTGACCGCGTTCGGGCAGCGCGGTGAAGCTGAACTCGTCAACATCTATTCGGCCATGATCACACTGCTGGCGTGGATCGTCCTGATAGTTATGTTCGTCGCGGGATGGGTAGCATCGGTGATCAGGAAAATCCGCCATCCGGCTCCGCAATAGGTGATTTGTCGTTCATGACTGCCGCTACCCCATTCTTCGTGTTCTTTTGCGAGCAGGCGGCTATTCTCAACCGATGACGAAGTCCCTTACTCTTCTCAGCACCGACGCCGGCGCCTCCACTTCCAACTCCACCGCACCACCCTTATATGCGCGCGAATAAATTCGCGCTTTGTCTTCCAACATAGCCAGCGTTTTCCCCTCCGATTGCGGCACGCGCAGATGCACGCGGCTCACGGGATCTTCTTCGATCATTGCGTCGATGCGCGCGAGCAAGCGATCCAATCCCGTGCCCTCGGCAGCGGAAACATAAACCGTTTTCGAATCTTCGCGCTGGGCGTCGGCCTGGAGCGATTGCGCCACTTCGTCATCCAGCAGATCGATCTTGTTCATGACCCGCAGGCGCGGCTTCTTTTCCGCTTCCAGTTCTTTGAGAACAATTTCGACTTGCGCGTCCTGCTCGGCGGAAAGGCGGCTGCTGGCATCGGACACATGGAGAATCAACGATGCCCGCTGTACTTCTTCGAGCGTGGCGCGGAAGGCCGAGACCAGCGTATGCGGCAGGTTGCGAATGAATCCTACAGTGTCTGACATCAGGATCTTACGTTTCGAAGGCAGCTCCACGCCGCGAATCGTGGGATCGAGAGTGGCAAACATGCGCGGCGATTCCAGCACCTTGGCTTGCGTCAGCGCATTGAACAGCGTCGACTTCCCCGCATTGGTGTAGCCGACCAGTGCAACGGTCGCGACCGGAGCGGACTCGCGCCGCTGCCGCTGCTGGCGGCGAATGCGCCGCACGTTTTCAATTTGACCCTCTACATTGCGGACGCGCCGCGCAATTTTTCGCCGGTCGGTTTCGAGTTTGGTTTCACCGGGGCCGCGCGTACCAATGCCGCCGCCGAGTTGCGACATCTCAATGCCATGGCCGGCCAGCCGCGGCATCATATATTGCAATTGCGCCAGTTCGACCTGCAACTGGCCTTCTCGGGTACGCGCATGCCGCGCAAAAATGTCGAGAATGAGCTGCGTGCGGTCGATGACTCGCCGCTGAATAATTTTTTCAATATTGCGCTGCTGCGAAGGGCTGAGATCGTGATCGAAAAGAAGAACGTCGGCGTTCACCGAAGCGGCCGCGCCCGCGATTTCCTCAAGCTTGCCGGCGCCAATCAAGGTGGCCGGATCGGGCCGGTCGCGCCGCTGGAGAATCTCGCCAACGACCGTTGCTCCGGCGCTTTCCGCCAGCGTGCGGAGTTCTGCGATCGACTCCTCGGCGTCAAACTCGGGAATGCTTGGCTTGCCGTTAGATTTCGGCATGCCCGCCCGCTTCGCTTGCAAGGCGGCCGCTTCTCGCGCGACCGTGGCTTGCGCGGTCACTGCCGCTTTCGCGCCGCCGCGTCCGCGGGTGCGGACGTCGATCCCGACGAGAAATGCGCGCTCGCGCTCTGGTTCCGCGCGAACGACTTCAGTTCCTAGTGGCAGACGTCTGCCGGCAGGCGCGGTGCCGCGGGATTTCTTGCGATGAGAACTGACCAAACCGAAAACGCCTTATCCTAATTCCCGATTATTCTCGAGTCCCTGTGCCCCTGCTCCTACCCTTCGGTGCCGGTGCCCGGCGCGCTGGGCGCGGCCACCGGCCCAGTGGCCGATCCCGGTCCCGCCGCTTTGTCCGAATGCGGGACGTGGGCAACATGCGCCGACGTCACTCGCCCCATCACCACGGTAGAAATTGCATGCTTAAAAATGAGTTGCTCCTGACCGTTCGCCTCCAGCACCACCGAGTACTTGTCGAAGGAGCGGATGCGGCCCGTTAATTTCACGCCGCTCAGCAGATAAATCGTTATGCTGAGTCTTTCCTTGCGGGCCGTGTTGAGGAAGGAATCCTGGATGTTTTGCGCCGGCTTATTGCTGTCCATAGCCGATCTCCTTAGTTAGAAACTGCTAAGACGTGTACATCTGCCACACCCGCCCACGAACTCGTCCGTGAGCAAGCTCATAGCAATTGCACGTTCCCGGAAGCCTTCCCGTTGCTACAGGAACCAGAGGACCTCGCACCGCCAAACGACCCCGTCCACGGCGCGTTCCAGCAGATGTGAGTACCATACGGCGATCTTGGCAGCTTTTCAACTGGAACTTGCCTTTTGCTGCAACGCGCGTCTCCCATCGCCCGGCTGGAGAGGAATAAACGGTAAATTCCGGTTAGCGCTTGTAAAAGGCGGCGTTCTTCGCGATGAAGTCTTTCTTCTCCTCGGGCACTTCGTCGATGGCATGGATCGAGTCGGAAGTGCAGACCGGAATACAAGCGCCACAATCGATGCATCCTTCCGGGTCAACGTACATTTGAATAGACGACTCAAATTCCGCTTCATCCTCCTTGGGATGAATGCAATCCGTGGGACAAACTTCCACGCAAAGAGAATCTTTAATGCAGGTATCAGTAATTACGTAGGCCATAATGAATTCAATCTCCAGAACGAAATAAGTTTTCTTTGCTTCTTTTCGCGTTCCTACAAGAATGAGTGTAAGAAGGCAAAGGAGATCGAGCCGTGATTTCGGTCACAGGAGGCTGGGCGTGCAGGCAAGGAGTCGTGGGAGGCGTATCTACGAAGGCTTCCAGCGCCTTGATGATGCGCGTCACGCGCATCTGTGACGACCGTCACGGAAATAGACCGGATACAAGACTTAAATGGCTTCAATTGATGTAGGCCTTTTTACAAGGATCGCCCGGCCCTACCCACAGAACCCCACAAGCCGTTTCCCCAGACGGCGAGGGCCGGGCGCTTAAAGGCCTGCAGAATCCCTCTGGCTTTCCCCTTTAGAAGCTGTAATTCATGCATCCGAAATGTGTGCGAACAGCCACAGCGTGGCCCGCAGCACACTCCGCGTCGCTCCCTACGTACGCCAAACCCCTTGAAAGATCAAGCAGATCCGATTCGGCACTTGATTTGCCGCTCTTCTCAGCGTACGTCAAGCAGACGGGCGGAGGACAGCATGGAAATGGCAATCACATTCGTGACGGCGGTCGGTGGAATGGTTTTCTCGCTGGCGGTAGCGTTGCTTGCGGAAGAACTGATCTTTGGGCAAGTAATCCGTGCGTTCTTTTCTCAACGGACGGTCTCAGCAAAATTGGAACAGAAGCGGTGAATCGAGAAACTGGTAAAGGAGAACGGCGATGCTGGCGTTGAAATATTTGTTATTCACGAGTGGCCTCGGGATGATTCTCGTGGCTATGGGCATTTTGGGTTATGACCTGTACCGCGAACTGCTGTACCGGCGGGCGCTAGCCGCGAATAGCGGGGGCACCGTGCCGCCTCTGCCGCAATGGCGATGGCGAACTTCGGTGGCGCTCGCTCTGCTGGCCTGGGGACCGATTTTGCTCGCATTCAGTATTGTGGTGGTGCCGAGCGGGATGGCGGGAGTTCGCGTCAGTCAAATGAGTGGGACGCTGCGGGGCACGTTGTATCCGGGGGTGCACTTTGTGCTGCCGCTGGTCGAAGACGTCGCGCTGTTCGATACGCGAGATCAGGTCTTCACGACGGGCGTATCGGAAGATGGAAAAAATGCAGCGGCCAACGTCTCGAGTAAATCTCAATTGCTCGATGTGCAGGCCAAAGAGGGACTGACCCTGGGACTTGCCATCACGGTGCGTTACCGCCTCGATCCGGCAAAACTGGATTACATTCAAAGCAATCTTCCTCGTCCGGTGGAAAGAGAAATCGTTCCGCCAATCGTGGCCAGCGTGTGGCGCGAGTTAGTTCCAAACTATACGGTGCGAGACGTTTTTTCGGCGAAGCGGGAAGAAGTGCGGCGAAAAGCCGCTGGCATGATCACGCAGACGCTGGCAGCCGACGGAATTGTGGTGAAAGAAGTAATGCTGCGCGACATTCAATTGCCCGAGGAGTACGCGAAAGGGCTGGAGACGCTGTTGCTGAAAGAACAGGAAAATGACCGCATGGGGGTAGAGACGGAGCTGAAGCAGAAGCAGGTGCGCATCGCGGAACTTGAAGCCGAGGCGACGAAGGTGCAACAGATCAAGCAGGCTGAGGGCGAGGCGCAGGTTCACGTCTTGCAGGCGAAGGGCGAGGCCGATGCGATGCAGTACACCCTGCCGTTAAAGGAAAAACAGATTCAACAGAGCAAGCTGGAAGCGGAGGCGCGCAAGGAAGCGACGATTCAAAACGCGGAAGCCGCGGCGCAGGCCAAGGTCATTGACAGCAAGGCGGAAACCGAACGACGGAAATTGCTGGCCGAGGCGGAGGCGGATCGCATTCGCGTGACGGCCGCTGCCGACGCGGAGAGGATGTCGAGCGAGGCGGCGATTCTGAAACAGAATCCGCTGCTCATTAACAAGATCATTGCGGAGCGGCTCTCGGACAAATTGCAAATTATGATGGTGCCGGCGGACGGCAAATTTTTCTTCGCCAACGACGTGTTGCGCAGCATGAGCATGACGAACCAGACAAGTCAGTCAGAACGTCCGGAGGAGCAGCCGAGATAGAGTGGATGGCACAGAGCGGATGGCGAAGATAAATGATTATATAAAACTAATTTTGAATTGGACTTTGCCGCTTTCCCCTTGGGGAACCACAAAGTCTTTTACCTGCAAGCTCACTCAAGTAGCCGCGTTTCCAGCCGATAGTTACGGTATCGAGCCCTGCGGCTATCGTTTCTTTTTGGAGTACCGATCACAATGGCAGAAGTGCTTGAACCGTTCTATGTAACCGCCAAAGAGAATGAGGAGAAAGCAGTGGACTTTTCCCTGGCGCCTGGCGCGATGAGAAAACAAGTGGATTCCAGCGTGGCTCATGGCGATCCGGGAAACTGTGCGGTTCTTTCCCTGAGACCTGGGACGTCCAGACAAAATTCGGAAGCGCGGATCCAGTTGATGCGGGAGGAACTGCTGGTTCTCGGCGAACGACTTTTGTTCGTCGATGATGAAGAGTCGATGGTTTTTCTGATGAAGCGCTGGCTGGAGCGACTCGGGTATAAGGTGACAGGCTGCACCGTGCCCGAAGAAGCGCTGGAGATCTTCCGGTGCGGACCCCAGGATTTCGACCTCGTGTTGAGCGACTTCTCCATGCCTCAAATGTGTGGCGTCGATTTCGCGCGGGAGCTTCTGCGAATTCGTCCCGATATGCCCATCTTCATCACTTCCGGCTATATTGGGCCCGCGGAGGAAGAACAAGTAAGGACTCTCGGCTTGCCGCAGATGCTGCCAAAACCCAGAACTTTTGAGGAGCTCGCTCAGACCCTTTACATGGCATTGTCAAAATTCAAATCCTGCGCCCCCAGGAAAGAATCTCCCTTGGATTCAGAACCCGGACGAATGGCGGCCGCCTCAGGCGGTTAGAAGCTTCACCGGCTCTTGTAAGCCCCCGCAGTCTACTCTTCCACAGAGCCCTGCGGCGAGCTGCGCGTAGTAATCGGAGGCTGATTTGTAACCAGCCAATACAATCCCAAAAGTTTGACCATTTTCCGGAACTGCTCGAAATCAACCGGCTTTTGCAGGTAGCTGTTAGCCCCCAGGTTGTAGCCCTTCGCCATGTCCCGCTCTTCGCGCGAAGAGGTCATCAATACGACGGGGATCGTCTTGGTCCTGGGATCGCTTTTGATTTGCTGGAGAACCTGCATTCCGTCAACCTTGGGCAACTTCAGATCGAGCAGGACCAATTTGGGTGGGTGCTCAAACGATCTCTGGCGGTGCGGTCCGGTGCAGAAAAGGAAGTCCAACGCTTCCTCGCCGTCGCGGGCAACGAACACGTGATTGGCCAGGCTTTCTGCGCGCAAGGCATGCAGAGTAAGGTCCACATCGTCTTGACTATCATCGACCAGAAGAATATCGATCACATCGGAATCCATAGTTAAGCTCCTGCTGAGGCATGTTTGTTGGTGAAAATCTTAGGGTCTGCATCCGCATCAACGGATTGACCGGCATCTGCCAATGTGAACCAGAAGGTCGTTCCTTTATCGACTTCAGACTCGGCCCAGACGCGGCCACCATGCTTGCGAATGATGAGTTGCACCGTGGCCAGGCCGATCCCCGTGCCTTCGAAATCCTCGTTCCGGTGCAAGCGCTGAAAGACGCCAAAGAGTTTGTCTTTGTACTTCATGTTGAAACCCACGCCATTGTCACGAACGAAGAGGACTCTCTCTCCCTCTTGCTGAAGATCTCCGATCTCAATAATGGCGCACTCGCGAGGACGGGTGAACTTGAGCGCATTGGCAATCAGGTTTTGAAAAACCTGCTTAATCAGAACGGGATCGCACTGGGCGGGGGAAAGGTCCGCAATCTTCCAGGTCACCGCCCTGCCTTCAGCATCAGGCTGCAACAGGGCGACGACTTCATCGATCAGCGAATTGAGCTCCGCGCTTTGAATTTCGAGGGCATGACGGCCAAGCCGGGCTAGATTCAAAAGTTCATCGATCAGCAGCCCCATGCGACGCACTCCATCTTCGATGCGTCGCAGATGATGACAAGCCTCCGGCGGCATGCCGGGGCCAAAGTCTTCGATCAGCATACGAGAGAAGCCGCCAATGTGGCGTAACGGGGCCCTCAGGTCATGAGATACCGTGTACGTAAAGGCCTCCAACTCTTGATTGGCGGCCTCCAGCTGAACGGTCCGTTGCGTCACTCGCATTTCCAGTTCATCATTCAGTTTTCGTATCTCGCATTCGTCGGCCTTTCTTCGTGTGATGTCGCGAAAGGCGATCACGCCGCCCCGCACCGTTCCGCTTTTGTCCTTCAATGGGCCGCCGCTGGCTTCGATCCAAATTCCCTGATCTCGATTAGAGTTCCTCACAAAGATTTGCGCCGAAGTTGATTTCCCACGGATCGCATTGGCCAGTGGGGACTGATCGACAGGAAATGGGGTCACCATGTCTTCCGTGTACAGGCCATAATGCTGGGCCCACTCGTTGCTCGGAATGTTTGCGGAGCCCAGTCCTAGAATTTGGCTTGCCGCCGGATTCCAGATAATAAATTTACCCCGTTCGTCAGCGACGACCAGTCCCTCGGCCATACTGTCCAGCACAGACTGCAGCATGCGCGACTGGATCTCGAGCTCCCCTCGCGAGTGATGCAATTCCTCTGCTTTTTGCACTAGCTTTTCGGCTTGCGCGGCCATCTTTCTTTTTGCCTGCTTGAGCTCGCTGACATCGGTATTGGACTCCAGAATGCGCAGAGGGTGATTTTGCGTATTGCGCTGCAACACCCAAACGCTGGCGACCGCGACCTGGCTGCCATCCTGTTTGCGGTGCTCCAGTTCCCCTCCCAGGTTCCCGAACTTCGGAGTTCTGCTGCGATTTCTTCCAATGGTCTTGGAAACTGCGTTTGCAGCAATTCGTAGGAAATACGGCCCAGCGCCTCTTGGCGGGTGTAGCCAAAAAGCTTTTGCGCGCCCTGCGTCCACAGAATGATGCGGCCTTCCAGGTCTCGAACCATCACCTGCGCGAGATCCAGAACTTCGGCCTGCTCCCGCAGAGCTTCTTCCGCGTGTTTGCGCTCGGTGATATCGGTACGGATGGCAATGTAGCGGGCTGGCTTGCCATCCTCCACCAGAGTAGGAACGATGGTCGCATCCACCCAATACATCGAACCATCTTTGGCGCGGTTTTTGATTTCGCCGTGCCATACCTTTCCGCGCGCGATGGTCTGGTACATCTGCTGAAAGAATTCCTTCGAATGATGCCCGGAGTTGAGGATGCGATGATTTTGGCCGATCAATTCGTGGCGCGTGTACTGACTGATCTTGCAGAACTTTTCGTTGACGTAGATGATCGTACCTTGCACATCAGTAACCGCCACGATGGCATGTTGATCGAGGGCAAATTTCTGATCCGCCAGTTCTTTCAGAACCGTCTTGCTACTGGCCAAGCTTTCTTGCAGAGCCTGCTCGGCAATCTTGCGGTCGCCGATGTCGCGCGCGATTTTGGAAGCGCCCACAATCACGCCGGCACGATCTCTGATGGGAGAGATGGTGACTGAGACGGGAATTTCTGTGCCATCTTTTCGTACGCGCACGGTCTCGAAATTTTCAACGCTCTCGCCACGGCGGATGCGCTGCAGAATCTCATCCTCTTCGTTCACACGGTCGGGCGGAAACAACACCAGCATCGACCGACCCATCGCTTCCGCGGCCGAATAGCCGAATATTTTCTCCGCTCCTCGATTCCAGGCGGTGATTTCTCCTTCCAGTGTTTTGCTGATGATCGCGTCTTCCGAGGACTCGACCACCGCAGCCAGCCATTCGCGGGCTTCTTCGGCCCGCTTGCGCTCCGTAATGTCGGCGCAAATCGCCATATACTGGCGAGGCGTGCCGTTGGCTTCGAGGAAAGGGACGATGGTGGTGTCGAGCCAGTACAGCGAACCGTCTTTGGCCCGGTTGCAGATCTCGCCCCGCCATACCTGGCCAGTCGCGATGGTCTGATACATCTGGTGGAGAAATTCTTTGGAATGATGGCACGAGTTAAGAATGCGATCATTTTCTCCCAAAAGTTCGTCGCGGGAATATTTGCTGATGGCGCAGAGCCTGTCGTTAACGTAGGTGATGGTTCCGTGAACGTCCGTGGTGGCAACGATCGCGTGCTGATCGAGCGCGAATTTCTGTTCCGCGAGTTCTTTCAATAGACCCTCGCTGGCCGCGAGAGTTTGCTGCGCCAGATCTTCAGAGCGCTTGCGCTCTGAAATCTGTTGCTCGAGCTCACGATTCACTCGCTCCAAATGCATCCGCCCGGGCAGCGAAATCACTTGGGAAACCAGCGGAACCAGCATCGCCGCAGCGAATATCGATACGGCTGCGGTGCCAGCTTTGATGAAACCCGCCAGCATGTAGTTCCCATGCCAGACGTTCCAGATTTCCATCAGGTGTGTGGTTCCGCAAGCCAGGATGAAGGCGCCGAACATCCAGAAAATTCGATTAAAGGGCAGGTCGGAATTCTTCAGAATGAAATAAATAAGAATCACTGGGATGGCGTAGTAGGAGAGTGCAATCAGCGAGTCGGAGACCACGTTCAACCACAAAACATGCGTGTCCCAGAGATAGCAATAGCCGTGCGGCATGAAATCCGGAGATGGAGCCGACAGCTTATCGGCAGTGACGGCCACGCACACTGATCCTGCCGTCGCGAGAATGGCAATTCCGGCCTTGAGAGATCGAGATGCAGCAGCGCGGCTCATGGTGTCTCGTGCACGAACACTCTTTATGGAACTATCGGCGTAGACGAACTGACCTTTAAGACGGGCGCCGCAGGAGCCAGGAACTGTAAAGTGCGGAGGCAAGGCGCGCGAGCGTGTTGCGAAACGGTGACTCAATTCTCGAAATAAGAATCGATCCAGCTCTTAACTTTCTGGCGTTGCTCGTCGGCGATATCGAACTGTACTCCCAACGAACTGGTCTTATTCCACCGTACCACTCCGCGAATGGTCGCGCGGGGCATCGTCATCAGAGCGAACGACACCTCAACATTCACTCCCATGGGAAGACTCTCTTCGCTCTTTACCGACAGGCCGCCGGCACTCATATCGATACTGGTCGCGCAAATGCGCCGTCCATTGCCGACAATCGAAACTTCGGTCATGACCGGTATGCGCACGTAACGCCGAAGCTCATGCTGCACCAGCATGCGCGTGGCCTGCACCAGTTTCTGCGCCGCCGGCCGCTCCAAAGGCTCTTTGAATACCGCGTTGATGCCGTACTTCGAATACTGCATAGCTTCCAGCGCGGTGCCGCCTAAGCCGAAAATCACGCAGCGGCTGTTCGAGGTGGAGGAGCGCAGCCCTTCCATCACTGAATCGGCGCCTTCGCGCAGCGCCAGAACGCAAGCCTCGAACTTTTCCCTTTTGAGGCGCTCCGCAGCATCGGAGGACAGGATCACGCTTTCGATGCCGAATTGGCGGAAGCATTCCGTTAGCAAGAGTTGCGACGACTCGCTCAGACCCACCAATGCGGCGCGTGCGCTGGCCTTGCGCAGCACTGGAGCCGGAACAAAATTTGTGGTGAAAGATTTATTCATAGTGGCGAAAGACTTATTCATAGATGAAGAGGACACTCCGTGATCAAGACCATTGTGAGGTCGTTCCCGGTCTTTAGAAGACACGACAGACCCACGCCGGGGCACCGAAGGATGATTACGATCCGGCAGCCGCAGGAGTCAGTACATTACCGGGCTGAATCGTACTGGGAATAAACAGCTTGGCTTGCGCACGATGCGGAATGGGAAATTCCCAATGTGGAACGTTCTAGCGAGCCCCACCGACAAGGAAATGTCGATGCGCGAGTCGGCGCGCGCTCAATTTTGAACTGCCGTACAAGGCTGCTGAGTTGAGTGGTAATGGAGGACAATTCTTGCGCTGTCTTTTGCGACTCTGCGGACAAGCGCCGTCGGCGGCCCGTGCCACGGCGGCCGACCCGATTTCGATTATGGCTAGGGAAGCGCTCGTCACACCCACACAGCTTCCAGCAGACTCACTAACTTCGCGACTTTCTTTTCGAATAACGCGGATGGCAGGCTAGACTCGAAATCACTATTTCCTTCAGACAAATCGTTGCCATTGCCGCCGGGGATGGAATTCGAAGTTCCTGCGGAACTGTGAACCTCTTGCGCCAACGTGGAGCGAACAATGTGCACAACGTTTTGAGCATTGATTCCGCCGCAGGGCATGATCACGATCCGCTCCTTTGCCGCTCGTACCAGCTGTACCAGAGTCGAAAGTCCGTCCGTAGCCCGCGGTTGGCCCGCGGAAGTGAGAATGCGAGAGGCGCCAGTCCGAATCACATCTTCGAGCGACGTTTCGAAATGACTGGCAGCATCGAAGGCTCGATGAAAAGTTACAGGTAAAGGATGAGCCAGTTCCACCAAGGCTTTCGTACGCTCAATATCGACGCGTCCATTTTCCCGCAGCAGTCCCAGCACGAGGCCATCCATGCCCAGCTGTTTGGCAGCAAGGATGTGGTCGCGCATGACCTGCAGTTCATGATCGCTGTAGCAGAAATTACCTGCCCGAGGGCGGATCAGAATATGGATGGGAATACGCACCTGACGTCGAGCCGTTTGCATGAGTTCCGGGATCGGAGTGATTCCTCCGGACGACAAGTCCGTGCAGAGTTCGATCCGGTCGGCCCCGCCGCGTTCGGCGGCGATTGCGTAGTCCACCGACTCCACACAAATTTCCAGCACCGGGCGATTGGCCATTGGATTAGAGAACGAAAAATGAGAAGCGCATTATTTCATTAAGCGCGCATCCATGCGCCGAAAGATGGCTGCATTCGAGAGCAAGCAAGCCGCCGTAAGATTTTGCGACGGCTCCCCGTGCGGATTAGAAAGAATACACGGCGCTCAACTGAATGGTATGCGGTCTCCAGAGATTGTCGTGAGCCCAGGTAGACGCCGATACCGCGTCAGCGGAACTTTGTTTGGGAACGAGTGAGCCGAACGTTGCGTCTCCAATACCACCATCTGGAATGACCGCGCCCTGATGCCAGTTCGAACCTACATTGAACATTTCAAACCGTAACTGCAGGTGCTGTCTTTCGGTAACTGCGAACACCTTGGCGAAACTCAAGTCGAGATCGGCATAGTAAGGTCCGCGCAGAATGCCCTTCAGCTCGTTGCCGTACTCGCCTTGCGAAGCGGTGCTGAAGACGCTGGTGTTGAACCACTCTGTATAGGTTCGCGTGAAGCCGCTATTGGCGCTTCCCGATTGATCGAGACGGTACCTGCTGCTGAACGGAGCTCCCATTTCGTCATAACCTGGCCCGGAATAGCCATAGGCGGTAAATGTCCGTCCTGAAGTGATGGTGTAAATGCCGCTGGCTTTCCATCCTCCGAGGATGGGGTTGAGGCGGCCCACCGACCAGCGCTCGCCTTTGCCGACCGGCAACTCATATACGCCATTCACGGTCAACCGATTCGGCTCGTCGAAATTGGATGGGCCGTAGTCGGCCTGGATGTTGTGCGGATTTTGAATAAATCCGTTGTTGCCGCTGACGTTGTTGATGCCCGAAGTTTCGTCGAAGGCCCTCGACCAGGTATATGCGACGCTGTAGGTCAAACCGTGATTAGAGCGTTGCCGCAACTGGACCTGCATCGAGTTGTAATTGGCGTTGAGGACATTGGCGTTGGCATAAACGACGGAGGGAAGATTGGGCAAAGGCACGCGCGTGTCGATCGGCTGGAAGTTCGGATCAGTCGCGCAAGCAGCATTGCTTCCCGTCGCCTGCGATGCATCAAACAGGAAATTGCACGAGTCGCTCGGTACTTTTGGCTGGTATGCAGTGTTGTAGAGCAGTTGCGTCGGCAGACGCAGTCCGTGAGAGCCCACGTAGCCGATATCTAACAACAGCGTGGGCCGCAGAGCATATTGGGTGTCGAGGGTCCATTGCTGGTTATAGGGATTGTGATTGTAGGGCCACTCCACTTGATTCAGGATGGGGCTGGTGAATCCGGGGCTATACCAGGGCTGCGTGGTGCTGAAGAATTGCGCGCCGGTAATATTGGGCAACCAAAGATTATTCAGCGAAGGCAACGGAGACGCCGCTTCGCTGCCCGAACCCACGACGTAGGTATTGTTCGGAAATTCGGTTTGCAGAGTGTTGCTGTCGAAGTTCTGCACCATGTCGTAATAGCGCATGTAGGTGTCGTAGAAGATTCCGTATCCCGCGCGCACGACGAAACGGTCGGTGTTAAACGGTCTCCAGGCAATTCCAAGGCGCGGGGCGAAATCCTTCTTGTCAATCGGAACCAGGGTGTTCGGAACGCAACAATTCAGAAACGGAGCGTATACTGTGAGGCCCTGAGCCGCGGCAGTCTGCTCCACGCTATTCACAAAGTTCTTGCTCACCCAGTCCAAGCTACCGCCGTTGGCAAAGCTCACATTCCAACCGCTGTTGTCGATGCTGTGATAATTCGGCGGGATCTCATAGCGCAGACCGAGATTCACGGTCAGCCGTGGAGTGACTCGAAAATCATCCTGCACGAAAAAGTTCCAGTTGATACCAGTCACGTGCAGGTAGTCGACCCCTAGCGGATAAGGTGGCGAGAGATTGCTGGGATCGCTCAACAGCAGGTCGGCTACGGGATTTCCAAAGCCGGCTCCAGGAGTTCCGGTGACGCAGGTATCGCAGTTCGCCGTATACTCACCGTTAAAGCTAAGGCTGCCGATCCCTAAATAGTTGTCCTGCTCAAACTCACGCAACAACCGAATGTCGGCGCCTGCGGTAACCGTGTGCTTGCCACGAGTGAACTTTAGATTATCCACCAATTGAAAAGATGTGTGCTTTGTGGACGTGCCGAAGCTGCCATTGCCGATGTTGCTGTACTGAGAATTCAGATTGATCTGCGGAATTCCGTAAAGGGCTGGCGCCACCGGTGAGTTCGCGAACCCAAGCTGCCCCTGAAGATTTGGGCCGTACGCAGTCTGGGGATTGTTGCTGAAGTTTTCGTGGTTATATCCGAAGCGCGCTGTGTTGATGATGGTCCCGCTGAAAGAGTGTTCCCAGTTCAATCCAAAGAGCTGGCCGGTCGTGAATGAGGTTGACCCGCTGTATGGAAGCATACTTGGGTTGGGCTCATAGTCGTTGCGCATGTGTCCCGTGAAATAGAGCCTATCTCTCTCGCCAAAGTTCTGATCCACACGCATGGTCTCGTTGTCGGTTTGGATCGATTTCTTGACTGGATTCAGGTAGTTCAGGCAAGGCATGGTGCAGTTGATATTGGGCAACGGATAGAGGTTCGCCAGCTTTTGCCCCATGGAGTTGATGTTGGTTAATTGGTTGCCGGCGATTGGCGAACGTGTAGTCGCACTGCACGAGGGATTGCATACTGTCGTGCTCGGGTCGTAGAGCTGATAAGGCCAGTCGGAGAAGTTGCCATTGCGCTCCTGTGCAGTCGGAACCTGGATGGCAGATTGGTTCAGCGGGACTTGAAGGCGCCTGCCGCCGTCGTAGGCAAAGAACCAGAAAGTCTTGTCATGCCCGTTGTAGATCCAGGGTATTCGCGCAGGGCCGCCCAAGGTTCCGCCAAATTGGTTTTGCTTTAAAGGCGCATTTTTTGGAGCGAGGCCGCCCTCGTAGACGTGCTGCTCCGCTTGCAACGGACTCCGCGGATTGAGCGCGTCGTTCTGAAAGTAGTCGTAGGCCTCGCCGTGCCATTGATTCGTCCCAGACTTGATGGCTACATTGATTTGACCCGAGCCTTGTCCGTACTCCGCCGAATACAACCCAGTCTGCACTTTCACTTCCTGAATCGAAGACTCCGAGGGAATGTTCGAAGCCGTCGAAAAAAAAGTATCTGTGTCGGCCACTCCGTCAACCAGAAAACTAACCGAGTCTGGACGAGCGCCATTCACGCTCACCTCGGTGAAGTTCTGATTTAGACCGTGAAGCGCCCAATAGACCTGAGATCCGCCGCTGACGTTCGACGCGCCGGCGCTCAGGTTCAATAAGTTATTGAAATCGCGACCGCTGGAAGGGAGTTCCTCGATCGTCTTCTGGTCGAGCACATTCCCCGTCGTTGTATTGTCGGTTTGCACCATCTGGGCATCGGCTGTGACTGTTACGATCTCCTGGGCGTGGCCCACCTGGAGGGAAAAATTTTGGCGCAGCGTCTGATCCACTTCCAGGACCAGGCCATTGCTAACTTGCCCTTCAAAACCCTCCGCTTCCACCTTGACCTGATAAGTGCCGGGGTTCATGTCCACCAAAACGAAGTCCCCTCCAGCCGTGGTGGTGAAATGGTGCGAAATATTGGTGTTGACATGCGTGGCCGTGACTTTGGCGCCCGGGATGGCAGCGCCGGATGAATCCTGCACGTGGCCGAGAATTGTTCCCTGCGAGTTCTGCGCGTGCAGGAAAGCCGGAAGCAGAGCCAGAGCGACGCACAACAAAATAAACAAATGGCGCAAGGGTCGAGTGGGGATTCTAGGATTCATGGTGATCTCCAAAGAACGGTGAATTGGGAGATGCATTGTCAGAACTTTGTAACGGAGAAGAATCCGGCCAACAATTGGCCGTTGTCAAGCATAAAATGATCGAAATAGCTTAAAACGATCATTATGTTGATCTATCCGTGCCGTTCAGTCGTATTATCTGAGCGCATCGCCAGTTGGGAACTTGGATTTCAGCTAAAGTTTTTCGAGCAGGTTGGGGTTGGTCGTGCTTTGGCCGAAGTGCCGGACCGGATTATGATGATAGGCTCTTTTGCTTGGGTGAACTGCCTCTGAGCGAAGCCGCTCGTTGAATTTTTGCACCGAATCTTTGCACTGAATCTATGTCCGATCGTCAACAGCGCCGCACCGATCGAATTCTGAAACTGCTGTTGCATAAAGGCTCCGTCTCGGTGACGGAACTGATCTCTTCCCTGCGCACATCGGCGCCGAGCATTCGTCGTGACCTGACGCGATTGGAAGCTCAAGGCCTGATCCGCCGAACTCATGGTGGCGCGGCCCTAGTGCAGGAACTGCTTTATGAACCGTTCCGCTACGACGCGGCCTTTCAAACCCGCCAACATCTCTTCGTAAAAGAAAAACGGCACATCGCTATCGCCGCCGCAGAATTGATCCAAGAGAACGAAACCATCGGACTGACGGCGGGAACCACGACGACTTGGGTGGCGCGCAGCCTGCGCCATCGCAGCAACATCACCGTCGTCACCAACGCCGTTAACATTGGCATGGAGCTTTGCAACATGCCCGGATTGAAGGTCCATTTGACCGGAGGCTATGTGCGCTGGCCCTGGTCGTTTTCGCTAATCGGAGAGGCAGCCAGCAATTTCATGCGGGATATCTTTCTCGACAAACTTTTTCTCAGCGTTTCCGGCATCGATCCCGAACGTGGAACGACCACCAACGAGTCGGATGAAGCGCTTTCTTTTCGCGCCATGGTGAAGCAAGCAAAAGAGGTCATCGTCGTGGCCGATTCCAGCAAGTTGGGGGTGGTCACCTCGGCGCTAATTTGCCCAATCCAAGACGTGGATGTATTGGTGACAGATGCCGGCGCGTCCGATGAAATGGTGGCGGCATTCGCTAAGAAGGAAATCCGCGTCACACGAATCTGATGGTGCGACAGCCGCGCTCAGAGCCCAATGTGCGCATAATATTGCATATAGCGCAAACTTGTGATCGATATAGGTCAATTCGATCAAAAAATGCTTGACAACGGCCAAAGCCGGGTGCGATAAGGGAGACCGAATTTTGAAGGCTTGTCGACTTAATCTTCCCAGGAGTCCGCTATGCAACCTCGCCTGCGCTCGCAATTTTCTCTGGTATTTGCCATCTTTTTCGCTTCCCTGCTTTCGACTACCGCATTAGTAGCTCAAAGTACGAACCGGCAAATTGGAACGCAGTTCGAGGTAACGGCCGACCCGCTCGTCCCGCGGCCGCCGGAGCAACCATGTATCGTGCCTCTTTTTGCCAATTATCAGTTCGCGCACTTTTCCGAGTCGACCCAAACCTTCGAGTTCACCCCTCCCGGCAACTGCGCCGGTCCCTGGGAAAAGGTTGTTTTGGAAGCGGATTTCAGCGAGAACGGGGGAGTCCAGTTCGACCGCACCGCGAGTCTCTATATTGCAAATGCGAACCTTTACTTTGGAACCACTCCGGAGCCGTTAGCGACGTTGACCAATACGTGGCATATTGAACGCGACGTCACCGATTACAGCGCGCTGTTCGCCGCGCCTCAACAAGGAACAATCGTTCTCGCCAACTGCACCTCCGATTGCGGAGCTCCTTACAATACTTTGAACGGAGTGTTCACGGTAAACGCCGACCTGGAGTTTTATCCCGCACGGCATGGTCGCGGGGGCCGTAGCGACGATGACCGGGGTCACGGAGATAATAACGATCGGGCCAAACGGACGCCGGATGAGATCCTCCCGATAGTCCAGTCCAATGGAAGCGGGGGCGTGAACCTGCCGGCCACGCTCGGTTCGCCGACTGACCAACTGACGACGACGTTCACGCTGCCGACCAACACCGAGGAAGCCTATCTGGACGTCATCTCCCAGAGCCAGTCGAAAGATGAACAGTGGTACGCCTGCTTTCCCAACGATCTCGCCAGCATCAACGAAGTGTACGGGTGCGGCAATACTGACTTCCGCGAGACTGAGGTCACCATTGATGGCACGCTGGCCGGCATCGCACCAGTTTCTCCATGGGTCTTCACCGGATTTCTACCCGATCAGTGGGTGCCCATCCCCGGCCTGCAAACTCTCGACTTTGTGCCTTACCGCGTGAACCTTACGCCCTTCGCGGGACTTTTGAGCAACGGCCAGCCTCACACGATTGCGCTCAGCGTGTTCGACGACGACAGTTATTTTTCGGAAGCCGCATCGCTTTTGCTTTATCTCGATCACGGCAGTAGTCAAATCACAGGTGCGGTCACCAGAAACACACTCACCAGTCCATCGCCTGTCGTAACGGAGAAGCTAAAAGGTACGTCGACGGTCACGGGAACGATCAATGTCACGGTCGACCGCAACTTCACGATTTCCGGATACGTTCATACCTCGCACGGGAAGGTCACGACATCAGTGTCGGGGCAGCAGAATTTTTCCGGCACGCAGACGATTGACTTCGACACTGTCAACTTCACAGTTCTCGATCAGAAGACTGATGTGAAAACGAGCGTGTCTACTGCGACCGCGGTCTCGGGGGCTGAGGGGACGACCGTGACCCAGGACAACTTCAGCTTCCCGATTACGGTCGGTTTGATCCTCCCGGTCAGCAGCGCCACATTCGGCCTCACGCTGACAACGGCTCAGAATTACCAGGCCGGTCACCAGGTTTCGCACGACGGACATGTCGCCTACGCTTCGGCGGTCACGAACTCGGTTAGTGCCACGGACGTCAGTCCCGCCGCCAGTTCGCAGACCTATACCTTCTCCGATTCGGATGGAGCTTTCTACAACTGCCACATCGCCTCCGCGAATAATACTTTGACGTCAGTCAGTCGTGGGTGCCGGCAGACCGAGTATTAGGCGGGGGGTTCGATTGTCCGAATAGCGGCGACTCTAGGCGGTCCGCAATTCACGCATAGCGAAACAGCATCATGAAACCAAAATCCATGTGGCTTTGCTGGTGGCAGTGAAATAGCGTTGAACCCGGGTTCGAAGCGACAAAATCAATCTCGGCATTGCTGTTTGCTTTCACTACTACTACATCTTTTCGCAAACCTGACATGGGCTTGCCATCCAGGCTCGTAACCTCGAAGGTATGGCGATGCAAGTGAATGGGATGATCGTCGCTGCTTTTGTTGCGCATCGCTAATCTGTAACGCTTGCCTTCTTTCAATGGAACTGCGTCCGTCTTCGGATACGACTTGCCATTGATCGTCCAATAATCAAACTCCCCATGCCCGCGAAATTTCGACTCAAACACAAGAGGAATCTGCTGGTCCGGTTCCGTCGCGGTTGGTTCCTGCTTTGCAAACAGCGTGTAATCCCACAAAGTCTCTGGCGGATCGATCCACCTGGGCGGCCCTTGCTGGTTGGCATATTCCACAACAATTCCCATCCCGGCTTTGCGAATTTCCGGGCGCGTCTCGCCCATTACCCACACGCCTGGCCGGTTCATCTCCACCAGAGCATCGATGCGCTCCGCCGGAGCCAGTCGGATCGCCGGGACCTTCGCGTGCTGCGGCACGTCATTTCCATCCATGCCTACTACCGTGAATTCATGCCCCGCCAAGGCTAACCAATGGGTCGCGGTCGCACTGGCGTTGAGCACGCGGAAAAGCACTCTTGCCCCTCGCTTACTTTAATCGGATCGCCATGCCCAAGCATGCGATTATTGATGGTCGCATAGTCGTAAAACGCATCCATGGAAGCATCGCCACCGCCGCCCATGTACGCATTCCAGTCGTGCAATGTGAGAAATATCTCCTGATCGTAGGCCCCTGGCGATTGCTTCGGTTCAATGTAGAAACATCCGAACTGACCGGTGTATGTGCCCCGCTTTAAATCGTGCCCAGCAAATGTGTGCGTGTGGTACCAACGAAAGCCTGCCGGCCGCGGCGTAAAACTGTAGCGATGTTGTCCGCCCGGCGGAATCATTGGCGAACCTTCTTCCATCGCGCCGTCTTGGTCCGATGGAATCCACAATCCATGCCAGTGCACAATCTCGGGCACGTCCGTCCGGTTTACAACATCAATCGTGATTGGCTTGCCTTCCGGCCAGCAAATCAGCGGTCCGGGAACTCGTCCGTTGTACGCGACGGTGTGAATTATTTTTTTGGGCGCGATCTCGAGTTTAAGAGGCGCAATTTCAAGGCGCACATCCGGCGTGGTCTGCGCCCACAGCGTCGGCTTCGCCGCCGCACCCAGCATCGCGAGACTGGCTTGCATCAGAAATTCCCGGCGATCGGTTTCCATAGATGATCCATTTTCATAGAGGATCCAGTTCCGTAGAGATCCAGTCGCATGTATTTCCTATTGAGTGCTCTCGGAACTGCCCGCCCGATGATGTGTCCAATCAAACCGGCGCCCCACGATACCCTTCACGATCAGATGGTCGGTGCTGGCCGTCGCCCCAATTCCGACTCCAAAGTTGATCTCCCAATTGGGGGATACATTCAGATCGATTGTGGGAAAAAACTGCTGCTCCTGGTTGTGCAACGAAGACATATTTGTGATCGACCCGTAAGCAGCGTAGTACTCCAGGCCGCCAGAAATATATTTATTGAAGTCGTAGCTGAATTTCGCACTGGGCGAAAATCCTACGCCCTGCGGAACACCCGGACTATGGAAAGATCGCTCCAGAGCCGGATTCACCGAGAAATACCATCTGCCTATCTGCTTATCGACGATCGGACGCAGCTCCATCGTCCATGTGTCCGGCGAAAACAACGCGCGCTGATACCCAAACTCCATCGAGAGGCTCACACCCACAGGCCAGTGCCAGCTATCGGGGGCTCTGACTCGCGGGCGAATATGATCACCCACCCACTGCCAGCCGTCCCCACTGCGCGCGCTGGTGAAAATGTAGAAGCCAACCTCCGACCAGCTATTCACACCCTGCGTAATCTCAACCGTTTCGTGCTCGGCATGGTTCGTTGGATAAAGCCCGTTCGCAGTGAATCGTAAGCCGGGCGCCGGAGAACTGCCCTCCGCGGTAAAGTTGCTGTGTAGCTCCAGCATCGTATTCTTAGGCGCAACCGTGTCCGAACCATAGACTTGGATTTCATAGTTGTCCTGCGCCGTCGCGAGTTCAAAGCTGCCAAAACCAAAAAGAACAAGAATGAATAACGAATAATATCCGGCAATCGGCTTCTCTCTTATCAAGACTGTTGCCCTTTCCGGACTGATTGAATTGCTGGTCGGCTTGCATTTGAGATGTGCGACTCCACAACTTGGAGTTTATTTCATAGATAAGAATAGGGAAAATAAATGGCGATGTGGACAAGAACCGAAATACCGTGGAAATGCCTGAAGAATGAAACGCAGCGTACAAGAAACGTTTGTCACAATAAACTTGGCAGGGACGGACCTTCTTAGGAGAAGCCCTCCTCAGGGCAAGCCGATCAAATGGAATGCTCCGCTTATCGGTCGCCGCCAACTGGATCAGCCAACAATATTCGCCAATCACGGAATGAGGACAATTTTTCCCGCGACTTCGCCTTGTTCTGACATTCGATGTGCCTCTTGAACTTCCTGCAACTTCATCGTACGGGCGATAGGAATGGAAAATTCATTTCTCGCCACATCGTTGGCCAATTGGTGGAGTCGGGAGGCATCCGGCTGCGCCATGAATGCCCGCACCTGAATATCGTATTTGCTGGCTCCTTCCGGTTCACCGAGCACTGAGCCCAGCACGCCTCCTTTACGGATGGTTTTCAATAGCCGTTGGATGGTCTGCCCTCCAACTGTATCGGCAATCGCGTCGAGATCGTGCAGACGGCCAATTTCTTCTTCGCTGTCGATGGCAACCACTCCATCAACCTTCAGTCCCTCCGCCTCCTTCTTCTCCCTGGCTCGGACTCCAGCCAACACGCGGGCTCCGTGCTTCCGAGCGACATGCACCGCCGACCGCCCTACGCTCCCGAGCGCTCCCGTGATTAAGACGGTTTGACCGGCTTTGGGTTTTACCGCTCGCTCAATCAATTGAGAGCCGGTAGTGGTAACTAGAGGAAGCGCACCCGCCTGCTCGAAGCTGAGAGTTTCTGGGATCGGCGCGAGCACGTCAGCCTTGGCAACCGTGTATTCCGCATAAGTCCGATTTGTCAGCGCCATCACGCGCATACCTTTGGGAAAACCCGAGACCGCACGCCCTGCCTCAACCACTTCGCCAGCCAGGTCTCGACCCAGGATCGCTGGAAATTCAATCGGCATTCGCGCCTTCGCTGCTCCACTACGTATTTTGTAGTCGATGGGATTGACACTGGTGGCGCGCACCTTCACGAGTACTTCGTCATCCCCGAATTTGGGCGTAGGGGTTTCTTCGTATCGCAGTTGTTCCGGACCGCCGTAGGCGTACAGCAGTACTGCTTTCATAAGAGCTTCTCCTCGTTGTCGTTGAGATGCGAGATCGTCTCTGGAGGATCTTGATTTTTGAGTCCGGGGCACATGTCAGTGAGAGGTGGCCTGGGTCAGCGGGCGAACATTTTAAAACTCGACAAGACGTAGTGGTCAAGGTGGTGCAGTCCCTCGCGTGGCACGCGGCAAGCGCCGGTTTCAGAAAATCTTCCACACGAAATGGGCCAAAAGAGTCACCAGCAGAACACCACCCACCCCGGCGACCCAGAAGAGAAAGTTGGCAGTCAATTTCGGAGAGTTTATTTCCTTTTTATCCATGATTTGATTTTAAACGATTGGTTTCCAAATCCCGACATCGTCAAAGTTGAGGGACGATATGCCGGTGGTCGCTGACTTTACTCCAGACCGCCAGCTGAAATCTTTGCTTTCCCGCATTCTGCCGCGGCCGTGCATTTAGGTTAACCTGTTAAGAAGCAGTTTCTGCCGGCAGGACGCGCCCGCAGAGCATCGTCGTAAAACAATGGCCCAGGAAGAGGAAGTACTAGGAAAAGCATATGACAGTCGCCTGATGCGGCGGCTGCTCACCTACCTGCGTCCGTATCGCTGGCAGGTGACGATTGCCATTGTCTCGATCATTCTGAAGTCGTTCTGCGACGTGCTGGGGCCCTATCTGGTGAAGGTCGCCGTGGACCGCTATCTTGCGCCGGTAAAGGGCTCGGCTTCAGGTTTGTGGAATTGGCTCAGCCCGCGGCCGCTGCACGGAATCGCACAAATTTCCACAATTTATTTCGGCCTACTGCTGCTGACTTTTGTTTTCGAATTTCTGCAGACTTACTTCATGCAGTGGACCGGACAGAAAATCATGTTCGACCTGCGCAGCCAGATTTTCCGCCACTTGCAACGCATGCACGTTGCTTTCTATGACAAAAATCCGGTGGGTCGTCTGGTAACGCGCGTCACTACGGACGTGGACGCTTTGAATGAAATGTTCACGTCTGGCGTGGTTTCCATTTTTGAAGATTTCTTTGTGCTGCTGGGAATCGTCGCCATCATGTTGTGCATGAACTGGAAGCTGGCGCTGATTACATTCGGGGTGCTGCCGCTGATTGTGGTTGCGACCAAAGTTTTCCGCGACAAGGTGCGCGACTCTTACCGCCGCATTCGCACCGCCATCGCCAGAATCAACTCCTATTTGCAGGAGCAGGTCAGCGGCATGGTGGTGCTGCAACTCTTCAATCGCGAGCGCAAAGCGTATCAGCGTTTCTCGGAAATCAACCGTAGCCATATGGATGCGTACAAAGACGCGATTCTGGCCTACGCCATCTACTATCCAGCGGTTGATTTCTTTTCCTCGATTGCGATTGCCTGCGTCATCTGGTTCGGCGGGCAGGACGTGTTGCGGCATATCGTTGCTAAAAGTGTGTCGATCGAATTCCACCAGCCGTCGTTCATTTCGTTTCATGCGGTCGCGACGGCGGCGTCTCTGGGCGTTCTGATCGCATTCACACAATATGCGCAGCGGTTCTTCCGGCCCATCATGGACTTCAGCGAGAAATACAACATTCTCCAATCTGCGATGGCTGCCAGTGAACGCATTTTCAAATTGCTGGACACGCCGGTGGACATTACTTCGCCCGCCGCCACGAAGAAACCCGAAGGTCGAGGCCGCATTGAGTTCGACCACGTCTGGTTCGCGTATCGAGACATGCCGGCAGAGAGTGACGCTCGTGCGGGGGTATCGCCTCATGTGGGGACAACCGAACATGTGGGGACGGCCGCCCCCGGCCGTCCGGCCGAGCCTGCTCCTGACGAAAAAAGCTCGGCGGGCTCTTTGCCGGGCAATGGGAATGCAGCCGCAGTCGATGGAACTCCCGACTGGGTTCTCCGCGACGTGACTTTCGCCATCGAGCCCGGAGAAACGGTCGCGGTTGTCGGCCACACCGGCGCCGGCAAGACCACGCTCATCTCGCTTTTGTTGCGCTTCTACGATGTGCAGAAAGGCGCCGTCCGCATCGACGGCGTCGATGTTAGAGAGATGGATCTCGCCGATCTGCGCAGCCGCTTCGGCGTCGTGTTGCAAGATCCGTTTCTCTTTACCGGAACGATCGGCGGCAACATCCGCCTGGGCACTGAACGCATTCAGGACGAGCATGTCGCGAAGGCCGCCGAAGATGTGAACCTCGGCGACTTCATCCGCGCCTTGCCCAAAGGCTTCGACGAAGAGGTCCGCGAACGCGGCTCGACCTTATCGACCGGTCAGAAGCAACTCATCTCTTTCGCGCGCGCATTGGCGCACGAACCGAAGATTCTGATCCTCGACGAAGCTACGTCGAGCGTTGATACCGAAACTGAATTCAAAGTGCGCGCCGCACTGGACCACATGGTCGAAGGCCGCACCTCGTTGATCATCGCCCACCGTCTCTCGACCGTGCAGCGCGCCGACAAAATCATCGTCATGCACAAAGGCCAGCTCCGCGAAATGGGCACACACCAGGAACTGCTGGCCCAGCGCGGCATTTACTTCAAGCTCTATCAGCTGCAATACAAAGATCAGGAACTGAATGTGGAGCGGGCGCCCCTTCGACAAGCTCAGGGCAAGCTCACGCCCGCGAACGCGGACGGCTTGCAGCAGCCGGAGGTCGCCGCCAGTGCGGATGACTAGGCGAACCGAGATGACCGTCGACGGAAACACCCCTCCGGCAAAACGAGTTTTCCTTTCTGCAGAATGGCGTTACCTGCTGATGCTGAACTATGAGGTCGAGCCCGCTCTTTTAAATCGGCACGTTCCACCGGGTACGTCGCTGGATTCATTTCAGGGAAAAACATACATCAGCCTTGTAGGCTTTCGATTCTGCCGCACAAAACTACTCGGACGTCTGTCAGTTCCATTTCATACTGATTTTGATGAAGTGAACCTACGCTTTTACGTCCGGCGCGAGGAGGGCGGCGAAATCCGTAGAGGAGTCGTTTTCATTGCCGAAGTGGTGCCCAGACTCGCGATCGCGAAAACGGCCCGCATCGTGTATGGCGAGAACTATGTATGTCTTCCGATGAAGCACAGGATTGAGACTGACGGCACCAGGAATACGGTCGAGTATCAGTGGCGGGTTGACGGTCATGGGTGCAGGATCTTTGCGGAGACCGTTGAACATCCAGAACATCCACCCGAGGGAAGTTTGGAGCAGTTCATCACTGAACATTACTGGGGCTACGCGACCCGCCGCAGCAACGAGTCCTACGAATATCATGTCACACATCCTCCGTGGAAGGTCTGGACGGCGACCACCGCTAAATTCGAAGGTGATGCGAGCTCTCTTTATGGGCCTGAACTCGGATCAGTGATCCAGATGCACCCTAGCAGCGCGTTCGTAGCGGAAGGGTCGCCTATCGTTGTGTTCAAAGGCAATAGAATCCAATGAAATCGCCTGACCACAAATCGGAAGTTGGTTTTCCTCGCGAAGGTTGGATACTTTACGACGGGAAGTGCGGATTTTGTTTTCGTTGGGTCCACTTCTGGCAGACAGTGGTTGAGCGTCGTGGTTTTGCGGTTAGAGACCTTCAATCCGCTTTTGCCGATCGAATGTTGAAAATTCCAGAGCAGAACCTATTGGACGATGTACAGATACTGACCCGTAGCGGAACGTTGGAATCGGGCGCAAACGCATACCTGTATGTCTCGCGGAGAATTTGGTGGGCGTGGCCTTTTTATGCAATCTTCCACTTGCGAGGGTTCAATTCGATTCTCTGGCAGGGCTACCGCTGGTTCAATCGAAATCGATATCGAATTTCTCGCCACTGTCCGTTACCTCTGCCAACCGCGGACCTGAAGGGTGGCCGTGATCGTCCCTAGGCAGATCGTCGGCCTTACAATATTCTCTTGCGCATCCTGATCTCAGCCGGCGAAGCTTCGGGGGAAATGTACGGGGCACAGCTTATTGAAGCGCTGCGCCGGGCTGCCGAGCAAAGGCCCGCCGAGCTTCGCTCCGCTGGACAGCCGGGGGCGGCTGTCCCCACACAAGCCTTTGCTACTACACAGGCCTCCGCTACCATATACACTGCTGCCGCCATACCGGCATCCAGCTTCACGAAGGATTCCTTCGCCTCCGCTCATGTGGGGACAGCCGCCCCCGGCTGTCCAGCCGACTCGAAGAGTCGGCTCGAATTCTTCGGCGTGGGTGGGGAGCGCATGCGGGCTGCTGGCTGTGAAACTGTAGTCGACGCTAAAGATCTCTCCGTCGTCGGCATTACCGAGATTCTTAGCCATCTGCCAAAGATTTACGGGCTCTACCAGCATCTAATCGCGGAAGCAGACAAGCGCAAGCCCGATCTCGCTATCGTTATCGACTCTCCCGCATTCAACTGGCGCGTCGCGCGGCAGATGAAGAAGCGCGGCATTCCTACGGTTTACTACGTCGCGCCACAGTTTTGGGCGTGGCGGCAAGGTCGCGTGCGGCTGGTGCGCAACTACATGGATAAAGCTCTAGTGATTTTTCCTTTCGAAGAGCAGTTTTATCGCGAGCGTGGTGTGGACGCGACTTTCGTCGGCCATCCTTTGGCAGAATTGCCGCACCCGACCATCGAACGCGCCGACTACGCGGCACAGTTTCACCTTGACGCAACTAAGCAATGGATTACTCTCATGCCCGGCAGCCGCGAGAAAGAAGTTCGCATGAACTTGCCGACAATTCTGGAGTCGGCCGATCTTCTCGGTTCAGACTTCGAATTCCTGCTCCCAGTCGCGACCACACTCGACCGCAATTTGTTGTCAGCTTCAATCAAAAATACTAGCCAGCAGCCGATCACGCTCGTCCCCCAGGCTCTGCCTGCGCTGTGGCATTCACGGGCCGCTGTTGTGGCCAGCGGCACGGCTACGGTCGAGGCCGCAATGATGAACACACCATTTGTGATGGTTTACTGCGTCTCGGCTCTCACGTACCTGCTGGGCAAACCTCGGGTCAAAGTACCGCATTTCGCCATGGTCAATCTGATTGCCGGGAAGGAGGTCGTGCCGGAGCTGGTGCAGGACGACTTTACCGCAAAGAATGTTGTTTCTCGCTTACAGGAAATCCTGCCCGACGGTCCCGCGCGCGATCATATGCTTCATGGGCTGGCGCTCGTGAAAGAGCGTCTGCGAGCTCCACACTCGGCGACTGGGACTGCCCAGCACCCAGCCGACCTCGCCGCAGAAATCATCCTCAGGTTGGCTGCTTCGGCCGGAAGCCGAGCGCCGGAAGCCAGAAGCAGCTAAACTTGTGCTCCAACCATCTTTTACGTGAGAATCTTCATCATAGGAAATTGGGTTATCATTTCCTGGAGAATCTCCTGAATGTGGATTCACCCGCGGCGCGCTCTTAGCGTCCTCACCAGTTCCCTGACTCTGGCGTTGATGGTTTTTCTCGCGATCCCTTCGCGGGCAGCAGAAAAGGCTCGCCTGCGCGTGGATGATTACCAGATCGAGGCTGAACTGGAACCGCACCTTCATCAAATTACCGCGCGCGCTAAGGTTAAATTCACCGCCCTTCAAGATTTGAGCGTCGCCGTCTTCGAGCTACACAATGACCTGCGCGTAACCAAGGTGGTGGACGAAAAGAACCAGTCCCTGTCAGCAGAGCATGTGACTCAGGATTCCACGGTGCGCGTGGCGCTGCCGTCTGGCTTGTCGAAAGACTCTTCGACGACGCTGACGTTCGAATACGAGGGGCAACTTGAAAATGCCGATAACAGCCCAGTGCCTGGGCTGAAACTGGCTTATATCGGCGACGATACCAGCTATTTGTTTTATGCAGGACGCTGGTTTCCGGTGAGCGGCTATGGCACCAACAGGTTTACGTCGACCATTAGCGTAACGGTGCCGGCGCATATGATCGTGATCGGCAGTGGCCAGTCCAGCGTGGTCGACGCCCCGCCTTCAAAGAAGCCTAACGCCAGCGTACTGCCGACCAAGACTTTTACATTTGTTTCCAGCAAAGCCAGCTTTCCCGGCACCATTGTTGCTGGAGTTTTCGCGCCCGACTATAAGAGCGATGAAGCTGGTCTGGACGTGCACGTTTACTTCAAGCCCACTCATCAAAGTCTGGCACCGACCTACACTACCACCACCGTCCAGGAGTTTACATACTTCCTGACGCTCTACGGGCTACCGCCTTCGCAGAAGCTCACCGTCGTGGAATTGCCGGCCGACACGCTCCCCTATCTGTGGGCGCCTGAAATTGCAGGCTTGGCGGGGCCTTCGATTACGGAGAAAACCAACTATCGTCTCCTGGCCGATGCGATTGCCCATCAGTGGTGGGGCGTGTCCGTCAGTCCCACGACCAAAGACGACTGGTGGTTGAGCGACGGCTTCTCTCGCTATTCGGAGGCGATGTACGTAGAAAATGCCGCGGGGGCTGCCGGCTTGGAGGAGGCAGTCAAAGATATGTCGGTCGGCGCCTTGGCCTATGACACGGTGCCGCTCTCCAGCGCCAGCAAGCTCGACATTTTCTCAACCGAGTTTCAGTCCCTGACCACCGACAAGGGAGCGATGATCCTGCACATGCTGCGCTGGGTGCTGGGCGAGGACAAGTACAACAAGACGATGCGTGAATTCGCAGCGGAATATGCGGGAAAGTCGGCAACCACTGACGATTTTCGCGATATCGCGGAGAAAAATTACGGGAGCCAGCTTACCTGGTTCTTCTCCCAATGGCTTGATTCCACCGGCGCTCCTGAATTCAAGGTTAAGTACACAACGTACCGGCTGGGGGGCAACTTTGCCAAAGAATCGAAGAGCCAGCAGGAAAGATCGCCGGGATTCCGCGTGACTGGCGAAATTTCTCAGGACCTCGATCTATTTCGCATGCCGGTAGACCTGCGCATTGATACCGATGGAAAAACTGAAAATCAGAAAGTAGAAGTGGTCGGCACAAACTCGCCGTTTTCGATTGAAACCTTCGGCCGTCCGCGCCGCATCTCGGTTGATCCCGATCACCGCGTGCTCACCAACTCCAGCGACGTGAAATTGCGAGCCTCTATTTTGCGCGGGCAGGCGATGCAGCAGCAGGGCGACTTAACGGGCGCGCTGCTCGAATTCAACAAAGCGCTTGATCTCAATAAGAATAGCTCGCTGGCTCATTACCGCATTGCCGAAGTGTTCTTCCTGCAAAGAAACTATCAGTCTTCGGCCAATGCTTACCGCGAAGGGCTCAACGGCGACGGAGAGCCGCGCTGGACCGAAGTCTGGAGTCGCATCCAGTTAGGCAAGATTTTCGATATCACCGGGCAGCGCGAACGCGCGATCAACGAATACCGCCAGGCTCTGCAGACCAATGACAACACCTTCGGCGCTCTCGAAGAAGCGAGGAAATATTTGCAGAAGGCGTACGAACGCCCGAAGGGAAAAAATAGCCAGTAGAGTTTGTTGTGATTTTGGCTTGGCCGCGTTTTATTCGTGGCTTAGTCTGATCGAAGAAAATTCCTTTTCCTTTTTGGGGCGCCAGAAATGGTCTCACCCGGCTAACCTTTTTCAGTTTCCTTCGGTCTAAGAGTACATGCCAGCGGGGAACTTTATCGAACCCGGCTGCGTATCTCTGATCAGATGTTGGGCGGGATTGAGACCCCTCGCCTTAACGTTACCCGGGTGCCCCCATGCTCCTCCCCGGAGGCGTGGGGGCATTATTTTGCAGAACTAGAAGCGCTCGCTAACGCGTGGGTAAGAACGGAGGACATCTATTCCTTACGCGCCGAAAATCAAGTCTCCTTCACTCAACACTTCGAGTTCAATCCATCCTTCCAGCGGCAACGAATCCACCGGCAGACGATTTTGCCACAGACTGAAACGCAGCCGCAGTTTGCCGGTTGAGGCTACGGCCAGTGCGCCAGACTTTCGCTCCGCTGTGCGGTCTGCCGGGGCGGCACTCGGAGTAGCCAGCAGCCATGCCAAGGGCAGCTTAAATTCGAAGCTGCGCAAAAGCGCCAGCTTCACGTGTTCCTCGGGCTGGGAGGACGATGCCAATTTTTCTTCCGATCCGTTTTCGATCTTCCAACTTCTGACCCCGCGCTCATGCACCGAAGCCTCAACCCGCAGCGCACGGCGTGCCCTGGGCTCGCCGCTGGCCCATGACTCCACATTCACCACCAAGTCGAAGTCCTCCTCGGGAACTTTACCCAGGAAGTCGAGCCGCCCGTAGACGTGGGTAGAATCAATGCCCGCATATACGGAGTCGAGCAGGAACTGTTTGCCATGCATCGCCCCCGCGCGCTGATCTGCCGTATATACGGCCGCGCCCATCCACTCGAAGTAGCGCACCTTGTCGCCCGTAATTCGCGGATGAATATAAGCTGTTTGCGGCAGAAATGACGGCCGCACCTCGGCGCCAGTAATGGGCTGCGCCAGCGAATCCGGCGGAACCGCACCCAGCGCCTGATAAATGTTCGAAAGGTGCTTACGATAAAGCTCGTCGAAATCCCGATCATTGGCCGAGTGATGTTCCGGCCCATACCACCAGTTCCAATCGCTGCCTTCGGCAATCAGAATCTCCTCGAACGCCAACTTGCGCTGCGCCTCGGGTGCGGCCGCCGCATTCTGTGCGTAAAACTGACGCGCGTGGTAAAGGTAATCCCAGGCGCGGTTGTCTTCGGGAGCGCCAATCCAGACGTTGAAATTCGCGCTGATCCACGATCCGGGCACCAGCGATGTCATTTTTTCGAAACTCTTATGCCGGGCAATGGCCTCGGAAATCGTGACCGCCTCTATGCCCGGCTCGCGTTGCAGCCCATCGTAGAAACGGCGTAGAAATTCGCGTCCGGATTTCGGGTAATACTCCCACGCATTCTCGCCATCGAGAATAATCGAAACCACCGCGTCATGTCCCTTGGCTAGCACCGGCTTCGCCGCCTCTTTGATGTTGCCGATCAAATGTCGCGCCGCCTCCTCTGGAGGCATGCCGGAATATACAAATCCAATCAGATCAGAAATCGTGTGGTCGCGAAAGACAAGATGCATCGTCGTTGAGCCGTTCTCGTAACGATGAATGTTGTAGAGCTTCTCCGCCAAATTCCCCGGCAACCGCCCATTGCCATCGCGCGCAAAGAATACTCCCGCGCTGCGCCCCAGCACGCCCTCGTCGGTTGCCATCCACTTAACCCCGACGCTATGCGCGATCGCCAGCACCTCTTCGGAAATGCTGCCCTCCGACGGCCAAACGCCCCTGGGCCTGATTCCGAAAATTTTTTCGTGCAGGTCGAGACCGCGAATCAGTTGCTCACGCGCATCTTCAGGATGTCGATACCGATTCTGCGGCAGGGGCAATCCCGGAGAGGACACTGCTCCCACGCTCGTATCGCAAACCAGCGGCAGAATTGGGTGATAGAACGGCGTAGCCGAGAGTTCAATCGAACCCTTCTTCGCCGCTTCCGCGTGCGCCGGAAGAACTTTGCTGACCAGCTCTCTTTCTCGTCGAATTACAAATTGCTGATCTTCGAGCGAGTAATGGTGTCCCTTCGCTACCAGCGCTTCAATGTCCTTTTCTTCCAGAAACAATTCGTCGAACCAGGCAATCTGCGACAGCACCTGCAAGTCGGTAAAATCCTGCGCCTGAAAATACCGCTCCGCTCGCTCCGGATGATCCCCATACTGGCGAAACCGCTCCCACAATTCTTTGTAGCGCGGATAGCGCCCAATCAGATTCTGCGGGTTGGCCTGAAATAAATACTGAAGCGCAAACCGCCGCTCCTCCGACGACAAATCTTTAGCCGGCTTGGCTGCAACTCTTAGAAACAGATCCTCCGCGGTTCCATTCGCATAATCTTGAATCTGAACCATCAGCGAGGGTACGAGGTTAAAGTTCTGGTGGACGTTAGGAAATTCGTCCAGCAGTTTCACCATGCCGTAATAGTCTTTGAGGGCGTGCAGCCGCGTCCATGGCAGACGGTATTCACCCGTTACCAGGTCCTTATAAAACGGCTGGTGCTGGTGCCACAGAAGAATGACGCGCAGGGACGGCATGGCTGGAGAAGTCAGTCTAGCATGGGGATTTTCCAACCCTGCAACGAAGAACTCGGATTGGTAGAAGAAGTTTATTCATCCAGATTCAGATCGGAGCGATGAGCCACCGGAAGGACCGGAATTCGGCGAGCTTGCGAAAGTCTCGCTCGTTAGCAGTGATGACGGAGATGCCACATCTGGCAGCACTCATCGCGATCAGCGCATCGTTAGTCAGTCGACCCCGGCCGATTCGCTCATAGCCGTATTTCGCCGCAACTAATCCCAGCAGTTCACCCGCGTTCCTCCAATCGCCCAGACTCGGCACGAGAATTCGCTTTGCACGGTCGAAATCCCGCTCGAGGCGTTCGACCATATCGCGACCGCCCGCCCCGGCCCCTGCGTACAATTCCTCGAGCACAACCGCGCTCAGCCAGACGATGGAACTGGACTCTAACCGCCGGATAGTAAGCACCCCGTCATTCCCACGCCGCAGAGCAGCAACATAAATCGAAGTATCGAAGAGGGCAGGCTGCACCTAGTCCGCCAACTTTCCGTAGACGTCCTTTATCTCGACACCGCTGCTCACGAATCTCTCATTCGCCTCCGCTGCCAACCTATTCTTCTCGTGTTCGTCGATTGCAAAATCCAAAGCGCGCTCGATCGCTTCAGTTTCAGTCTTGGCTTTGAAAACTTTTTGCGCACGCCTGATCTTCGCCGAATCCAGTTGAAAATGTTTGTGAGCTCGTTTGCTTGCTATGGCCATCGGTTACCTCTTCCTAAAGATTATCACCGTATGTACATAAGATCAACTTTTATGTACATATGGAAAATTGTAGTGGGGACTCTCCCTCGAGCCGTATCGAGCGGCGGAACTCAGCAGCTTCAGGCTAGCTCGCTAGGCAACCGGGCATCTTCCTGCACAGGTCCGTGCGAACTTGCAGCCACTTCTGTAAACTAAAGCGCACGCACTACGGCGCTACGCATGACCCTCGAACCCACTATCGCGAGTCCTCAGTTTCTCACCGATCAGGATCTCTACCTTTTCAACGAGGGCAGCAATTACCGCATGTACGAAAAGATGGGAGCGCATCTCATCACGCACAACGGCGAGGGCGGCGCGGTTTTCAGCGTATGGGCGCCGAATGCGCGATCGGTTTCTATTGTCGGTAGCTTCAATGGCTGGGATCCGAAGACGCACCGGCTCCCATCCCGCGGCTCATCCGGCATCTGGGAAGGTTTCATACCGGGCGTACCTCGCGGCGCGCTCTACAAGTTTCATATCGAATCGCAGCGCCACGGCTATCGCGTCGATAAAGCCGATCCGCTAGGACTGATGCACGAGAAGCCTCCTCGCACCGCCTCGGTGGTTTGGGATCTCGACTATCAATGGAACGATCATGACTGGATGGCAAGCCGCTGGGGCCGCAACTCGCTGCGTGCGCCCCAGTCCGTTTACGAGGTGCATCTGGGTTCGTGGATGCGCGTCCCCGAAGATCACAATCGCCCTTTAACCTACCGTGAGACTGCGCCTCGACTTGCCGAATATGTCGGCCAATTGGGCTTCACGCACGTGGAATTCATGCCTGTCATGGAGCATCCCTTCTACGGCTCCTGGGGATATCAGACCACGGGATACTTCGCGCCCACCTCGCGCTATGGCACGCCGCAAGACTTCATGTATCTGGTCGATTACCTGCACCAGCACGGCATCGGCGTCATTCTCGACTGGGTGCCGTCGCACTTCCCTTCCGACGCTCACGGACTGGCCTACTTCGACGGCACGCATCTTTACGAGCATTCCGACTCGCGGCAAGGATTCCATCCCGACTGGAAGACGCATATCTTCAACTACGGACGAGCCGAGGTCCGCAGCTTCCTGATGTCGAGCGCAATGTTCTGGCTCGACAAATATCACATTGATGGGCTGCGCGTGGATGCAGTCGCTTCCATGCTTTATCTTGACTACTCACGCAAGGAAGGTGAATGGATTCCCAACAAATTCGGCGGACGCGAAAACCTTGAGGCCATCGACTTTCTCCGCCGTTTTAATCAGGAGGTTTATAAAGAACATCCCGAAATTCAGACGACAGCCGAAGAATCCACTTCCTGGCCCATGGTCTCAAAACCGGTTTACGTAGGCGGACTCGGCTTCGGCCTGAAGTGGGACATGGGCTGGATGCACGATACGCTGCGCTATTTTCAGAACGATCCCATTCATCGTAAATACCATCACAACGACCTCACCTTCCGCAGTCTGTATTCTTTCCATGAAAATTTCGTGCTGCCGCTCTCGCACGACGAAGTCGTGCACGGCAAAGGATCTTTAGTCGGGAAAATGCCGGGTGACGAATGGCAGCGCTTCGCCAATCTGCGCTTGCTATTCGGTTACATGTACGCCCAGCCGGGCAAGAAGCTGCTGTTCATGGGATGCGAGTTCGGCCAGGTGCGCGAGTGGGCGCACGACACTAGCCTCGAATGGCACGTGCTGCAGTACCAGGTACATCGCGGCGTGCAGGCGTGGATGGAGCAACTCAACCGCTTCTATCGCAGCGAGCCGGCGATGCATGTGTTCGATAATAATCCGGCCGGAATCGAGTGGATCGATTGCAACGACAACGTGACCAGTACCATTTCCCTGCTGCGCAAGAGCGAGTCCCCACAAGACACCGTGCTCATTGTCTGCAACTTTACACCGGTTCCTCGTCTTGGTTATCGCATCGGCGTTCCACACGGAGGCTATTGGCGAGAAATGCTGAACAGCGACGCGCGCGAATATGCCGGCAGCGGGATGGGCAACCTGGGCGGCGTGAACGCGGAAGAGATTCCTGCACACGGCCGTCCATTTTCCGTGAAGCTGACGCTGCCGCCGCTGGCCGCGCTGTTCTTCAAGGCCCAATAACACTCATGTGGAGACGGCCGACTCGGCCGTCCCGCCAGAGCCTGCCTGAGCGAAGTCGAAGGGACGAAGCCCGGGCGGACCTGCGATCGCTTTGAATATTCTGGCTTGTAGAAGACCTGGCTTCTAAATAACCCTCAGGTCTAAGAGCCTTTCGGTTTAGGATGGACATAGCGCTCCATCTCTCCGGTCCACCTTAGAAAGCGCCACAGATTGACGCGCTCGCGCCACACGAATTCCCAAAATTCCAAAAACCCAATCTGCGTCATCTTCACACCAGTATAGGTTTCAATGCGCCAGAGCAGGTAGGGACTTCGCCAAGGGGCCATCCGATGGCCTTTGGTGGCGTTCCAGAGGAAGCGAATTTCGTGGCGCACGCAGCCATCATACCTGCAACGGCGATGCGGGCAATGAGAATGATCGGGGACGCATGTTAGAATCCAGTTTCCACTTCAAATTTTCCGCGCATGCCTGAAGAAAATGCCCGCCAAAAGGCCGAAGATCACTATTACGCTGCGCTCGATTTGATGGCCGATGGGAAGTTAGAAAAAGCGGTCGCTGAATATCAGGAATCTCTATCCGCCGATCCGATGTTTACCGAAGCCATGCACGGACTGGCGCGTGCGCTCCAGGATTTGCAACGCTACGACGAGGCCATCGTGGTGGCCCAGCGCCTAGCGGAAGTCGATCCCGACGACGTGCTCGCGCACACGAGCTTGTCAGTGCTGTACCAGAAAAAAGGAATGATTCCGGAAGCCGAGGCCGAAGGCGCCAAGGCGCGAGTGCTTGGATGGAAGCAGCAGTTGAAGAAAAGCTAGCTTCGAGCTTGGAGTTATGAGCTGCGAGCTCGAAACTCGTAGCTCTCAGCTCGCAGCTCAAAGCTTTCTACAATCCATACTTCTTCATCAAATGCCGGAAAGAGCGGTAGGAGATTCCGAGAGCGTCGGCAGCCTTGGTTTGCACACCGCCGCTCTGGTTGAGCGCATTCTGCAACAGCGAGCGCTCAATGCCGGCCACGTAGCTTTCCATCCCTATGCCTTCGGGAAGAGCCACATCGCCACAAATTTCCGGAGTTCCAGTACCAGCGGAGGCCGCCGCGGCACGTGCCTTGGGTCGTTCAGCGGGAAGCTGCACGTGCAATTCATCGGACGTTTCAAGCGCAACTGCGCGCTCCACAGTGTTTTCCAGCTGGCGAACGTTGCCCGGCCACTCGTAGCCACACAAAGAGTCGAGTGAGGGAGCGTGCACTCGCAGAATGCTGCGTCCGGCTGCGCTCGCGTATTTTTTAAGGAAGTGGTTCACCAGCAGCGGAATATCCTCGCGCCGTTCCCGCAGAGGAGGAACGCGAATCGGAATAACATTCAGCCGGTAGTAAAGATCCTCGCGAAAAGCGTTTTCGGCGACCGCCTTGTCGAGATCGCGGTTGGTGGCGGCGATGACGCGCACATCGATTGAAATTTCGCTAGTGCTCCCCACCGGCCGTACGGTGCGCTCCTGCAGCACGCGCAGCAACTTCACCTGCATGGCCATCGTCATTTCGCTGATTTCATCGAGAAAGATCGTGCCGCCATCGGCGACTTCAAACAGGCCGCGCTTGTTCTGGTTCGCGCCGGTGAATGCGCCTTTCAGATAGCCGAACAGTTCGCTTTCGAGCAGGGTCTCAGGAAACGCTCCACAATTGACCGAAACGAACGCGTCCGCGGCGCGCGGAGAACATACGTGCACAGCGCGGGCGACGAGTTCTTTTCCGGTGCCGCTTTCGCCGTGGATCAAAACCGTGCTGGCGGTCGAGGAAACGGTTCGCAGCGTTTGCTTCAGTTTCTCGATCGCAGAACTGGAGCCAATGATGTTGTCGAGCGAATTGCGGGTAGCGGCGTCGCGGCGTAGAGCAAAATTCTGTTTGCTTAAATTCAGTTTCTCAACCGCGCGATTGATTGCCAGCTTGATCTCATCGACCAATCCAGGGCTTTTCCGGATGTAGTCGCTGGCGCCTCCCGCTTTTACGGCTTCCACCGCCGCCGCATAGTCATCCACCGCGGTGATCAGGATGACGGCTGAATCGGGCGAGACCCGGTGAGCATGACGCAGCACCTCGATGCCGTCAATGTTGGGCATCTTGATGTCGGTGATGATGACGTCATAGAGCGCACCATCAATTTTGTTTTTTGCCAGTTGCCCGGCTTGAACCGTCTCTACGCGGTGTCCCTCGCGGCGCAAAGAGATGTCGAGCATTTCACAAATAGAGCGTTCGTCATCGCAGACCAGGATGTTAGCCACGCCCGCCTCCTGCTGCAACCAGCGCACGGGCCTGATCCGACGCCTTCACCTCCGTGGAGACAGGCTGCCCGACCTCGAGGCGGTGCAATCTCAAGACGAACGTAGTTCCCTGACCGGGCTTGGATCGCGCCCAAACCTTGCCTCCGTGCGCTTGCACAATCTGATAGACAAGCGCCAGCCCCAGGCCAGTGCCCCCTTCGAAGTTAGACTGGAAAGGTTCGAATATTTTTTCAATTTGCTGCGGGCTCATGCCCGCTCCGGTGTCCGTGAACCCGACTTGCCAGTCTTCGCCATGCGACTCCACGGCGACCGTGAGCATCCCCCCGACTTGGGAACCCTTCATCGCGCGCACGGCATTCTCACAGAAATTCCAGAACACCTGCTTGATCTTGTCGCCATCAGCCATCGTCCAAGCCTGAGCGGCGGAAAACCGGCGCGTGATCGTGATGCCGGTTTTTTCCGCCGTCATGCGATGATCCATGAGCGTGAGCGTGTCTTCCACAAGCTGAATCAGGTCAACTTTGTCGAAGTGATATTGTTTGGTGCGTGAATAGGCCAGGAAGTCGGTGATGATACTGTTGAGCCGCTGGGATTCGCGAGTGACTATATCGAGCAGGCGGCGGTGATCCTCATTCATTTCTGGGACGCCGGAGAGCATGCTGACCGAACCGGCAATCGACGTTAGTGGATTGCGGATTTCGTGCGCGATAGCTGCGGCCAGGCGTCCAACCGCCGCCAGCCGATCCTGCATCCGTACTTCCCGCTCCAGGCGCCGGATTTCAGTAAGGTCGTCGAGCACATAGACGAATCCGAGATCGCCGCGCTCCGGCACCGTGAGGGCGGCGACTCGCACCCGAACCGTTTTGCGAAATTTTGTGGGAGCATCAAAACGCACTTCCCCGTGCGCCTGTTGCCATTCCACAGTGGGCAGCGGATCGAGAAAGAGTGGTTGCACGGGCGCGCCGAACAATTCCGCCGGCGTACGCTCCAGAAGCCGCTGCGCCGCTCCATTCACCAGTGTGATTCGCCCGTCGAGGCCAGTGGTAATCAGCCCGCTGCTGATGGAATGAATAATATTCTCGTGCAGCGCCTGCAGACTTTCGAGCGCGCCGCTGGTGTTCTTCAGCTGTACGCCCACTTGGCGCAGCTTTGCCGTCAGCAGGCCGGCGAGGTATGCCACTGCCAGAAAAGCAAAAAGATTGACGGAAATAATCCCTTGCAGCGTCTTCAAGCCAGGATGTGTGGTGCAGTACGAAGGAACCACGCCGTAGTAGTTCAGTTCCAGCACCGTACCATAAAGAATGAATGCGAGAGCTGCCATCAGTTGGGCCCAAACTCTCGGCAGCAGCACGCTTGCAACAATGATCACCAGCGGATAAAGAAAGTTTAGCGAACTGTCCCATCCCCCGGTTTCGTGGATGACAAGACTGACAAGAATCAGATCGGAAAGAAGCTGCAGCGATGCCTGCAACCGGTGCTCCTGCCACAGCGAGAGCAGCAGCACATAGAAAAGCGACAGGCTGTACCAGAAAAGAATGGTGCTGACAAACAGGCGCAAGGGCAACGGCGCCGGGGTGAACTGGGCGACCGCCAGCTCAATGCCCAGCAAAAGGGTCAGGATGAAAATTCTTACCCGAACCAGCCATACCAGCCAATTGCGCTCGTCGAACGTCGATTGCATGGAGAAGACCAAAGTTTCAAGGTTTCTAAGTTTCAGTGCTTCAAGGTTTCAAAGTTTCCCGGATTGCTCCCTGAAACTTTGAAACCTTGTTACTTTGAAACCTGTCTTTTAGCCAGCCAGTTTGGCGATCATGGCGAACAGCGGCATGTACAGCGAAATAACGATGCCGCCGATCATGATGCCCAAACTTCCGATAATGAACGGTTCCAACATAGCCAGCATGTCTTTAGTGGCAGCATCGACCTCTTCTTCGTAGAAGTCAGCAATTTTTTGCAGCATCGAATCCATCGCGCCCGTGGCCTCGCCGACTCCGATCATCTGCGTCACCATGTTCGGAAACACACCGCACTCGCGTAAGGGGTCAACGATGGTGCGACCTTCTTCGATGGCCTTGCGTACTTTCATCAAAGCCTCTTCCAGCACAGCATTGCCGGAAGTTTTCGCTGTGATCGTCAAGCCTTCGAGAATCGGCACGCCCGAGGTGATCAGGGTGCCCAGGGTCCGGGTGAAACGGCCCACAGCGATTTTGCGCAGCAGTGATCCGATCACCGGAATGTGCAACAGGATTTTGTCAAAGTAGTAGCGGCCTTTGGGATGCTTGCGAATCTGACCCACGCCAAAGAACACGGCGAAGCCAAGCACGAAGACCACCCACCAAAAATCCTGCACGAAACCGCTCATTCCCATGACGATGCGCGTGGGCAGAGGCAGATTCACGCCCAGTCCGGCAAACAGGTTAGAGAAGATTGGCACCACCCATTTGAGCAGCGCGCCGACAATCAACACCGCCATGCTGACTACGGCCACGGGATAGATCAATGCTGATTTTACGGCCGCTCTCAAACGCACGGCCTTTTCCACGTAGGTGGCCAGGCGCTGCAAGATGATGTCAAGAATACCGCCGGTTTCGCCGGCCTCCATCATGTTCGTGGTCAGGTCATCGAAAACCACAGGATAGTCGCGCATGGCATTGGCAAGGGTTGAGCCGCCTTCCACCGTGGTGCGCACGCCCGTCAAAATCTTCTGGAAGGACTGGCTTTCCTGGTTGGCCGCCAGAATCTCCAGACACTGTACGAGCGGCAACCCGGCATCGATCATCACCGAAAACTGGCGGAAGAAAATCGCAAGTTCTTTGGTGCCGACCTTGCCTGAGCCGAAGGTAGGCATTGAGAACTCTTTGCCCTTTTCGCGTATCGATCCCGGCGTGATGCGCTCGCGGCGCAATGCCTGGGACAAGGCCTGTTTATTGGCGGCCATGCGCTCCCCGGAAATCTTCTGCCCGGATGCATCCTTGCCGGAAAATGTAAAAACTGGCATGTTAGCTTCTCCTCACTTGCGTGTCTGCTCGATGAAAACTTTTTTCTCAAAGCTGCTTGCATTCGCTCTAGTGCTTGGCCGGTGCGGCGCCTCTGGCTAGAGTTGTTCCCGCCGCGGTGGGACGATTGATCAGACTTGCGCCGCGGTTAATCATTTCCTGCAATTCGTCCGTATTGCTGGAGCGGGCCATGGCTGTTTCGATTGAAATCTGTTTCTGGAAGTAAGCCGCCGCCAGCGACTGGTTGAATGTCTGCATGCCAAATTTTTCCTGCCCCGATTGCATGGAGGAATAAATCTGGTGAATCTTGTCTTCGCGAATCAGGTTACGGACGGCAGCGTTGGGTATCAGAATCTCCATGATCATGGCGCGGCCTTTGCCGTTAATGGTCGGCAGCAGGCTTTGGCACATGATGCCTTCCAGAACCAGCGACAACTGCGCCCGAATTTGCGGCTGCTGGTGCGCCGGGAAGACGTCAATAATGCGGTTGATGGTGGAAGTCGCGGAGTTGGTGTGCAGCGTTCCGAACGTTAAGTGACCGGTCTCGGCAATGCGCAGCGCCGACTCGATGGTTTCCAGATCGCGCATTTCGCCGATCAGCACGACGTCGGGATCTTCACGAAGCGCGGCGCGCAAGGCGTCGCCGAAGCTCTTGGTGTCGGCATGAAGTTCGCGCTGATTCACCACGCAGTTCTTGTTCATGTGCACAAATTCGATCGGGTCTTCGATGGTCAGAATGTGGTCATGGCGCTCGCTGTTAATTTTGTCGATCATGGCCGCGAGCGTGGTAGATTTACCCGACCCGGTCGGCCCCGTAACCAGCACCAGACCGCGCGGTTTATCGCACAACTTGCTCACCACCGGCGCCAAGCCAAGCTGGTTGAATGACTTGATTTCGAACGGAATCACACGAAAAACCGCAGCCGTGGCTCCGCGCTGATTGAAGACGTTAGCGCGGAAACGGGCCAGTCCTTTCAATCCGAAGGAGAAATCCAGCTCAAGGCTTTCTTCGAAACGGTGTTTCTGTGAATCGGTCATGACGCTGTAGGCCAACTGCTTAGTCTCGGCTGGCGTCATTTGCGGCAAATCGAGCGGCACCAAGTGTCCGTGCACACGAATCTGCGGCGGCGAGTTCGTAGTGATGTGCAGATCGCTGCCGTTCATCTCCAGCATTCTCTTGAGCAGATCGCTTAACGACAGACCCATTTGAAATTCCTTCCCTTTCCGGTGCTGCTTTTTGGATGGCTACATTACTTTCAAATCAATGAATGGTTTCGCGCGCCACTTCTTCCAGCGTGGTCATGCCTGCCGCAACTTTGATCAATCCACTGCGCCGCAGCGTAATCATGCCGCGCTCGATGGCCTTTTTCTTCAGTTCCACCGCCGACGCGCCCACCAGAACAAGTTCCCGGATCTCATCGTCGACTTCCATCACTTCATACAAACCGCAGCGGCCCTTGTAGCCGGTGTTATTGCACACGCCGCAGCCCTTGCCCTTCTGAATTTTTACGGTCTTGGATTCTTCGGAAGTGAAGCCCGCGTCGAGCAAAGTTTGCGGCGGTACGTCCACCACTTCGATGCAGTCTTTGCAAATGCGCCGAACCAGACGCTGCGCGCAGATCAGATGGACTGACGTGGCTACCAGGAATGGTTCAATACCCATGTTCATCAGACGGGTGATTGTTTCCGGAGCGCCGTTGGTATGGAGCGTAGAGAGCACAAGGTGGCCGGTGAGCGCGGCCTTGATGGCAATTTCCGCGGTTTCAAAGTCTCGGATTTCGCCGACCAGAATGATGTTGGGATCTTGCCGCAGAAACGATCGCAGAGCAGCGGCAAAGTTCAATCCGATCTGCTCTTTCATCTGCACCTGGTTGACGCCGCCCAATTGGAATTCGACCGGATCTTCCGCCGTCATGATGTTGGTATCGGGCTGGTTCAAACGTGAGATAGCCGAATACAGCGTATTGGTTTTGCCCGACCCGGTTGGCCCTGTAACCAGCACCATGCCGTACGGTTTCAAAATCGCTTTCTCAAATTTCACTAGCGACTCGGCTTCGAAGCCGAGTTTGGTCATGTCGAGACGCAGGTTCTCTTTGTCGAGCAGCCGAAGCACGATCTTCTCGCCCCACAATGTTGGTAGAGTGCTGACGCGGAAGTCGAGCTGCTTCTTGCGGCCTCCAATATTCATCTTCAGCATGATGCGGCCGTCCTGCGGCAGCCGCTTCTCGCTGATGTCGAGCTTGGACATAATTTTTAGGCGCGACGTAATCGCATCTTTCAACTTCAACGGCGGAGACATGATCGACTGCAGCACGCCGTCAATACGGAAGCGGACGCGGAATTCCTTTTCGTAAGGCTCGATGTGAATGTCGCTGGCGCCCCGCTTCACTGCGTCGCCCAAGACAACGTTGACCAGCTTGACTACGGGAGCTTCGTCGGCCGCCTTTTCCAGTTCGGCCAGCTCCATCTGCGACTCTTCGGATTGCAGTTCGACGTCGCTCTCGTTCATCTCCGACATCGACTGCATTACAGTCTCGAGATCTTCTTCCTTGGTTCCGGCCCCGTATGCCTTTTCTATCCCCGCCAGAATCGAGCTCTCCGACGCCACTACCGGCTCGATATTGAAGCCCGTCATGAACTTGATATCGTCCATGGCAAATACGTTGGTGGGGTCAACCATCGCGATCGTCAGGGATGCGCCAACTCGGCTTAAGGGAAGAATCTGGTATCGCTTGGCCGTTTCGAACGGTATGAGCTTGACAACTGCGGCATCGATCTCGAAGTAGGAAAGGTTAATGGCAGGGACGCCATATTGGCGGGAGAGAAAATTGGTAACGTCTTCGTCGGTGAGAAAACCAAGCTTCACCAGGGCGGACCCCAGGCGGCAGCTTTGTTCTTTCTGCACCTTATTCGCTTGTTCCAACTGCTCGGGGGTTATGATCTTCTCTTTGACGAGAAGGTCACCCAGCCGTTGAGACATACCCAGATCTCCTATCCACGTGGGTGGACCGATGCCTAGCACTCGTGCAGGCATAGCGCAAAGGCCGCCCATGATCGGGAGAGATGCAGCTCGTTCGCGTTGACACAAATTGTCAACGCAAGTGGATTACTTCACCAGTAACTTTAGTACTTGCACCTGAAGCGAAGTTTCAGCATCAGAGACGTGTTTGCGCTCAACCCCGCGCCAAATGCGACTTTTTCGGCAGCGCAGGGATGTTTTTCCCGCCCCAGTACATGCACTTCGGTAAGTTCGAGTCAGCATTCTGGAGAGCGTGAATTCGCTCGCGAAGCGCCTTCTATTAGACTCAAAACAGGGAATTCTTATCTTGTCGCCAGCTCAAGAAGAAAAACGGAACCAACTGCTGCAGTACTATTCCGCACTCTATCGCGTGTGGGGACCGCAACACTGGTGGCCGGCACAATCGCGCTTCGAGGTCATCGTGGGCGCCTATTTAACGCAAAACACAGCATGGACCAATGTTGAACTCGCGTTGGCAAACTTACGCGAGGCGGATCTTTTAAGCGTCGAGGGGATTCGAAAAGTCTCTCTTGGAAAGCTCCAGAGCCTGATTCGCCCGTCCGGATATTTTCGACAAAAAGCGGTCCGGCTCAAAACCTTCGTCGCTTTTCTGGATGAGAAATACGGCGGCCTTCTCGATCGATTGTTCGCTCAACCCACTCTCCAAATTCGCGAAGAACTCCTTAACTTAAGCGGCGTCGGCCCCGAGACGGCCGATTCGATTCTTCTCTACGCGGGAAATCATCCCGTATTTGTGGTGGACGCCTACACGCGGAGAATTCTCGACAGGCATTGCATTCTGCCGGGGAAAGCAGATTACGAAGAAATTCGCGAGCTGTTTCAGCGGGCGCTGGAACCGGCAATTCGCCAGCAGGAATTCATGCTTGCCAATGGCGCCCCAATGCTGGAAGCGGGCTTCCGTGGCACTGCCCATCCGCCATCGGTAATGAGCACTTCTGCGCGCACCGCGCTGGTGCAGGTCTACAACGAAATGCATGGGCTCATCGTGGGCGTAGGAAAAAACTATTGCAAGAAATCACAGCCTAAGTGTGACGATTGTCCTTTACAGCGTTTTCTGCCGGGCGTTAAGTGATTTAGGCTGATTGGGTTAATCCCAAAAGGCGAAATTCGTAAAGATAGGCAGGCGATGTTCCGACCGTGGCACCAATTCTGTTTGCTCGCCGCGCTTGTGGCCGGAACCTCAGCGGCAGTGGCGCCTGCGATCACGTTGCGGCAAGCCGCCGATCCATCGCATGTGCTGATCGGCACGGCTGTTCGACCCTCTTTGCTTTCCGAAGGTGCCTATGCGGCGACGCTGGCTCGTGAATTTAACATGATCGAACCAGAAGATGCGATGAAATGGTGGGTCACACGGCCCAATGCCGGCACATTTGACTTTGGTCCGGGCGACGAAGTGGCTCGCTTCGCGAAGGATCATGGAATGAAAGTCCGCGGTCATTGCCTGGTCTGGGATCACAACAATCCCGATTGGCTTGTGCATGGGGACTTCACACCCGCCGAGTTGTCGAACTTGTTGCGGCAGCACATTACCACCGTCATGAAACATTACGCCGGCCAGGTCTTCGCCTGGGACGTTGTCAACGAGGCTCTGGACGAGAACGGCCAGGTCAAGAATTCTCTTTGGTATGACGAGCCCGGCATTGGACTGTCCAAGAAAGGCACCGCCTATATCGAGCAGGCTTTTCGCTGGGCCCATGATGCTGACCCGCAGGCGCTGCTCTTTTACAACGAAGCCGAGAGCGAGGGACTCAATCGCAAGTCAGACGCGATTTACGCGATGGTGAAAGATTTCAAACGTCGCCGTGTTCCGATAGACGGAGTTGGTTTGCAATTACACATCTCGCAGCTTGATTTCGACACCACTGCGCTCGCGGCCAATATTGCGCGCCTCACTGCGCTGGGTGTTCAAGTTCACATCACGGAGCTCGACGTGTCTCTGCCACTCGGCGCTGGCGGCGTTGCGGGCAAAGACGATCTTCAGCGCCAGGCCGAGGTGTATCGTAGCGTCGTGCATGCGTGCTTGCAAAATCCCGGCTGCACCGCGATTCAGACCTGGGGATTTACTGATAAATATTCGTGGATCGGATCGCACTCTCGCGGCACGCGTGGCGCAGCGCTGCCGTTTGACCGAGCCTATAGACCCAAACCTGCTTACAACGCAATATTGCAAGAACTTTCGCAGCCCAAGAATGGGACACAATGAGCGCGATCGCTCGGCTGAGCAAACGTGCGCATCCGGCGCTGAGGCTCTCCGCGCGGACGAATGCGTCCGCCGCTACGTGGCATGTGGAGACGGACGCATTCGTCCGTCCAGAGGCCCCACTTCTGCTAATCTTTCTCTTCCTAAGTTGAGCCGCCTTGCGAAAAATCCTCTTCATCGCTGTACTGATTCCCATTCTTGGCGGAATGGGGTGGTGGTATTTCCGCGAGCAGGCGCTGCCCGACTACGGGCCCGCTTATCGCGAGTACGCCTACGTCAGCAACGGCAAAAGTAATACGGTCAGCGTCATTGACCTACGCACGTTCGCGTTAGCGAAGACCATTCCGGTCGGCAGCAATCCTACCGGCGTTGCAGCGAACAAGAAGAAGAATGAAATCTACGTGGTCAACAGCGGCTCAAACAACGTCAGCGTGATCAATGCTGAGACCAATACCGTTGTGGCGACGATTGGGGTTCACGGCCGGCCCTATTTCATCGATGTGAGCGAGGATGGAAAGCACGCCTATGTAGCCAACTCAGGCTCCTCCAACGTGAGCGTGATTGATCTTGAAAAACGAATCGTTATCGGCAACATCCGCGTGGGCGCCTCTCCGGGGATGGCGCGGGTTTCCCCGGACGGTTCGACGATTGTCGTCAGCAATCGCGGCGATAACACCGTGTCAGTGATCGATGCAAAGCTTCTGCGTGTAAGGGCGACTATACCCGTTTGCCTGCAACCCGAGGAAGTCGCGATACTGCCGGACTCAACTAAAGCATTTGTCGCCTGCTCCGGCTCGGCACAGGTCGCGTCGATCGCACTACAAACTTCTACGCAGAAAAGCGACCGTCTCTTAGCGTTGCTCGATGTGGGTCGCACGCCGGTAAGCCTCGCACTCAAGCCCGACGGCGGCGAGTTAATCGTATGCAACTTCGACTCCGACAGCATTTCGATCATCGAAACCGGAAACGACGAAGTCGGCAACAGCCTGGAGATCGGGCAGCATCCCTCGCGCGGCGTGGTGACTTTCGACAATTCGCGCCTTTATGTGACCAACTTCGGCTCGAACAGTGTCGCCGTCTACGACATCGATATCGGAAGACGCATCGACACGCTGACGGTGGGGAGCCGGCCCGATGCAATCGCGCTTACGCCGGATGAAAACTATATTCTCGTGCTGGACACACAATCCGGGGACGTGACTGTGATCCAAAAACGCAAACCGCGCAAGCTGGAGCCTGGAGAGTATGCGTTGATGACGCTGATTCCAGTAGGCATGCAGCCGAATGCGATTGCAGTGAAAGCGTTCCTAGCGAGCAAACCGGCGGCGAAGTAAGGCTAACTACACAGCAGCGGGTTTCGCACAAAACCGGTCCAAGGCAGCCTTCAACTCCGCCGCAATGGCCGGGGCCTCGCGCGATTCGATATCGCGCCGCGGCATCATGTAGACAAGTTGCCCATCGCGCAAAATCGCGATCGACGGTGAAGAAGGCGGCTGTCCGGTGAAATAGCTGCGCGCTTGTTCCGTGGCTTCTTTTTCCTGACCAGCAAAAACAGAGTAAGCATGGTCGGGCCGACTTGCGTTCTGCAGCGCCAGACGCACGGCAGGCCGCATGCGACCGGCAGCGCATCCGCAAATCGAGTTCACGACCACCATCGTCGTGCCAGGCCGGTTCTTCAGCGCCGCATCTACCTCGTCGGCAGTCCGCAGTTCTTCGATTCCCAGGCGCGTCAGTTCTGCACGCATCGGCACAACCATAATTTCAGGATACATCGGCATGTTGGATTCTTCTTCCTGTGATTGAAATTCTCTCTTCCTATTGTAACGCGTCATTCCTTCTGTCATCTTGAGCGGAGTTGCCGGTCGCAAAGCGAACGGCAACGCAGTCGAAACATCCCTATTATCTAAACGGAAAAGCGGGCTAGAGAGTTTCGTTCGCAACGTCGGACACATCGAGAGTTTCCGCAGAAATATTCAACTACGTGCGGACGTGCAAACTGCGCCCGAGCAAAACAACTGAAATCCATGCATAGCCGGCAGCAACAAAACCACCAATGTGTATATTGAAACTGAATCCATTGCTCCTCGAAGAAAACATTTCGCTCGCGCCACTCACCACCTTTCGCCTGGGAGGGCCCGCGCGTTTCTTTGTGGAAGCGAAGTCGATCGGGGATGTGCAAGAGGCGGCCACACTCGCGCAATCGAAAAACCTGCCTTTATTTGTTCTGGGCGGCGGCAGCAATCTCGTCGTGGCCGATAGCGGCTGGCCTGGACTCGTGCTCAAAGTTGCGATTCCCGGAATCGAGCGCCGTTCAGCGGAGGTCGAAGGCAAGGCTCTGTTCGACGTTGGCGCAGGCGAATCCTGGGACCGTTTCGTCTCCCACGCGGTTATAGCGCAGTGCGCAGGCGTTGAGTGTTTGAGCGGAATTCCGGGCAGCGTCGGCGGCACGCCGGTGCAGAATGTAGGCGCTTACGGTCAGGAAGTTTCCGAAACGATCGCATCTGTTCAGGTTCTCGACTTGAAAGAGGGACGGGTGCGCGAACTGTGCCGCGAAACCTGCGGATTTTCTTACCGGTCGAGCATTTTTAACACCAGTGAGCACGGCCGATTCATCATTCTCCGTGTCACTTATCTGCTCGTGCCGGGCGGCGAACCGCGCATCCGTTACGCCGATTTGAAACGCGACTTTAAAGATCACAAAACCATTCCTACCCTAGCTCAGACCCGCGAAGCGGTACGTCACATTCGCGCGCTCAAGGGAATGCTGATTGTCGATGGAGATCCCGATTGCCAGAGTGCAGGTTCGTTCTTCAAGAATCCAGTAATTTCTCCGGACCAACATCAAGACTTGCTGAATCGAGTCGAAGCCAAGGGATTGACTTTGCCTAGCTATCCCGTGCTCGAGCAAAATAAAAAGGTTTCGGCGGCATGGCTGGTGGAGCATTCCGGATTCGCCCGCGGCTACGGCTTTGGCCACGTCGGCATTTCAAGCAAGCATGCATTAGCCATTGTGAATCGCGGAGGCGCCACCGCCGCCGAGGTACTGGCGTTGAAAGACCATATCCAGCAGCGTGTTGAAGAAATCTGGGGTCTTCGTTTGGAGCCCGAGCCGGTAATGGTCGGCTTCTAGCTCTCTCAGTTTTCAGTTTTCAGTTCTCAGTTCTCAGTTGCCGGTTCTCCGTCCGGTTCCCAGTTCTCAGTTCCATCGCTTTCATTTTGTTATTCCGAGTGAAGCGAGGAATCTGCTTTCTCTGGCCGCGCCACAGCAGATTCCTCGCGTGAGAACAAAGGGCTGGGAATGAGTTCCGCAAGCTGTTTCTCTGTGCGCGTTCTTCCAAAGATATTCCTGAACAAAAACACAGTCTGGGCGGTCTTTATGAGTGAGGGCAGATACGTGCTGGCAGGAGACATGATCCTGAGCGGAGCGGCGACGATTGCGGGGAACGAAAAAGATCGCAGCGAACCCGATCGCAGCAGAAGTGGAGCCGATCGCAGTGAAAGCGTCCGCACTCAGGACGAGAAGCTCGAAGAGCTCGTGCGCGGTCACTCCCGCCTCGTTTATCGCATCGCCTATGCCGTGCTGCGCCGTCACCATGATGCGGAAGACGCCACGCAAGAAACGTTTATGCGAGTGCGGCGGTACAGTTCGAAGCTCGCTGGCGTGGAAGACGCAAAGACGTGGCTGGCGCGAATCGCATGGCGCGTGGCCGTAGACCGGAGTCGTCGAAACGAACGAACCAGGGAAATTGCGTTAGAAGATCCAGAGGAACCGTTGCCAGAAGTGACTTCGGCTGAGGCTACTGCGGACGCAACCCTGCAGGCAGCGCAGGTCGGAGCAGCGCTTGAACGGATGATTGCAGTACTGCCGGACAAACTGCGCGAACCGCTGATTTTGTCGACGATTGAAGAAATGTCGCCCAGAGAAGTCGCGGCGACGCTCGGGATCAACGAAGCGGCAGTACGTTCACGGGTGTTTCGGGCAAGGCAAATTCTGCGCGAGAAGCTAACGGGACGCATGGCCAGGAAATAAGTAAGAGAAATGATTAACGAAAAGCAGGATAAAGAAAAGCAGATCGAACAAAAACATGATGAATTCGATGACATGTTAGATGCGGCGCTGGCGAAGTATGCAGCGGCTGAGCCGAGGGCAGGGCTGGACGAGCGGGTGCTGGCGAACTTGCGCGCCGAACGGGCGCGGGTTACGGAACGCGCATGCTGGCGCTGGAGCATAGTGGCGCCGCTGGCCGCGATCGTCATTGTGGCCCTGGCACTGGCTTGGAAATCGGGCAAGCAGTCACAGATCGTTGCACAGCATCATCCTTCGACCACGACGCAAGCTCCGAAAGAACCAACGAAGCAGACTGCATCGAATAGCATGAGAGATCTGATCCCTTCGCCGGAGCGCGGCCGCATGCCACGAACAAATGCGCGGGGCTCTCGACTTAAAGTCGTCGTCGCTAACAGTCCTAACCTCGATCAACCGAAGCTGGATCAGTTCCCGTCCCCCCGGCCATTGAGTGAAGGGGAGAGGCTTTTAGTTCGCTACGTCCAGAACTTCCCGCAGGAAGCTGAAGTGATAGCGAAGGAGCAGGCTGAGTTTGATCAGGAAATGGAAAAACTGAACGGAGATCAATCTCGGAAGGCCAGTTCGGATCAAGAAGAAAGGTGAGGTACATTTATGCGAAAAGTGACGGCAATGTGTTTTTTTGTGACAATCGTGGTCCTGTGCTCTGGCTTGAGGCTAGCCCACGCACAGGACTCAACTCCCAAAACAGAGCGGGTCGAAAAGCCAGTGCATGCTTATCGTCTGGATTTTTCCCTCAATGAACTCGAGGGGGAAAAGAGAATCAATAGCAGGCACTACTCGATCGACTCGGATGTACCCGGGGAAAGACAAGAAGTTAAGATTGGCACGCGGGTCCCCGTTGCCATCGGTTCATATCCGGCAAGTGCCTCATCCGGCAGCACAGTCAATACCCAGTTTCAGTATGTGGATGTGGGCACACACATTTGGTGCTCCTTGAAAGAGCTTACTGATGAACTGGAGTTGCACGCGGGAAGCGAAATCAGCAATATTAATGCTGAAGCCGCCCGTGATAGCAATGGCTTAGCGAATCCGGTGATTCGCCAAATCAAGATCGAGGGAAGCACTATTGTCGTCCCCGGGAAGGCTATCGTGATCGGCAGCGCCGACGATCCTGCATCCACTCGCCAGTTCCAACTTGAGGTGACGGTAACGAAACTGAAATAGTTCGGGCGGTCATCACACATGAGCAATTGCTGATTGCTGATTTCTGATTGCTGATTAAATCGAAGACTTCCGAAGCGAACGTACTTCGATCAACAATCGAAGAATCAGCAATTAGCAATTTTTTTGGCAATACGGCGCCGCCCCAGATCGTGACCCAGCTTTTGGCTATGCCCCCTAGCGGGGGAAGGGTGAACGAGCCGGCACCGGCGGCGCCTCAGAGTTCCTTATCGGCAATTCTTGCCGCTTCTTGAAAGATTTCCACAAACATTTTGCGCGTCAGCTTGCCGGTTTGCGTGTTCTGGTTTGAAGGATGATACGACGCCAACAATACCTTCCCATCCGGCATTCGGTAACTGGCGCCGTGTTTGAAGACATATGCCTTCTTGCTGACCAGGACGCCTTCCCGCTTTGCGTAGTTAAGGTATGCGTCAAATCCAATTTTCCCCAGTGCGACGACGACCTTTACGTCCTTTAATCCTGCCAACTCGCGGTCGAGAAACCCTGAGCAGGCTTCGAGTTCTTGCGGCAGAGGCTTGTTGTCCGGCGGCGCGCAGCGGACCGCAGCCGTAATATAAAGATTTCTTAATTGCATGCCGTCATTGCGATCGATGGCCGTCGGCTGACTGGCAAATCCAGTTTCATTCAAGACGGGGTACATAAACCTACCCGAAGCGTCGCCGGTGAATGGACGTCCAGTACGGTTCGAACCGTGCGCCCCCGGTGCGAGTCCCATGATGAGTACGCGGGCTCGCGGATCGCCGAACCCAGCCACTGGCTTGCCCCAGTATTCCCATTCGAGATACGCGCGCCGCTTTACCCGGGCGACTTCCTCACGGTGCGCAACCAGCCGAGGACAGCGGGTGCAAGCTTCGACTTCGTTATTCAGAATGGTGAGCCAGGACATTCGGCTATTACATCACACGTCGCTCCGCTGTAGAGACGGCTCGCGACGTGTTTAGGTTCCGCTTCTGGGCCAACGACCGACGATGAATGACCAGCGACGATTTGCTCGTTTGACGCTGCTCTCCTTTAGTCTTTACACTCAAGATTAACGGCCTGTAAACGCGATAGTCTTTCTCATCCGTTTGCCGGACGGGGTCGTGCAAGCTGAAAGGGTCAACGTGAGTCCCACACAAACAGTCGACGCGAAGGACAAAAACGGCGTCAACCGCGAGATTTCGGTCGAAATCCCTGCCGAAGAAGTCGCTCGCGAAATGGAAATCATTATTCAGAAATATCAAAAAGTGGCGCGGCTTCCCGGCTTTCGCACCGGCCATGTTCCTGCTTCCGTGATCAAGCAGCGATTCAAAGAAGATCTGAAGAGCGACGTTGTAGAGGCTCTGGTTCCGCGCTATTTCCGCAAAGAAACCGACAAACAAGGGATGATCCCCGTGTCGCAGCCGCGGGTCACCGATCTGCATATCCACGATGGCGAACCGCTGCGATTCAAGGCCAGCTTCGAGATCATGCCCGAAATCGTGGTCCAGGGTTATAAAGAACTGCGCGCCGACCACCCCGAGATCGTCGTAAAAGACGAGGAGGTAGAAGACGCGGTGAACAGCGTGCGCGAACAGCACGCTACCTACACTTCGGTGGAAGGCCGGCCATTGGCCGATGGCGACTTCGCTCAATCCTCCATGGACGGGAAGCAAAAAGATGGCGACGATAAAAACCAGCCTGTACATATGGATGAAGTGCTGATCGAAATCGCGGGCAAGAATACGGTCCCGGAGTTCACCGAAAACTTGCGCGGCGCCAATGCCGGAGACGAGCGGGAATTCGAGGTGAAATATCCCGACGACCTTGCGGACAAGCGCCTGGCGGGCAAGACCTTCGTCTACAAGGTAAAGATTCACGCCATCAAGCAGAAAAACCTGCCCGAACTCAATGATGATTTCGCCAAAGAGCTGGGTGACTTCACCAGCCTTGACCAGGTGCGCAAACAGATTCGCGAAAACATGCTGGCGGAGCGCAGGCACGATGCCGAACGCGAAGCAAAAGACAAGCTGATTGCTGAACTGGTCAAGCGAAATGATTTCGAGGCCCCGGAATCGCTCATCGATCGCCAGATTGATCTGCGGCTGGAACGCGGCCTGCGCGCTTTGGCCGCGCAGGGAATGAAAATGGAAGATTTGAAAAAGATGGACTTGCCCCGCCTGCGTGCAGGTCAGCGGGACCAAGCCGTACAGGATGTGAAGTCGTCGTTGTTACTGGAACGCATTGCGGATTTGGAAAAGATTGAGGTCGGGGAGGACGAAGTGAATCATGAGATTGAAGCCCTGGCCAAACAGTCGAAACAGACTCCAGAGGCGGTCCGCGCTCGTTTGACACAGGATGGGGGCCTCGATAGAATCCGAAACAGAATCCGCAGCGAAAAGACCCTCGATTTTCTGTATCACCAGTCCGCGTAATTCATAAGAAAGACGCGGACCTCTTTCGACCCTCCCCAGGCAAGCTAGCCCGTTGCGCCGAAGCGGAGTGTGGCAGGAAACGACAACCGAACGATTCACAAATAAAGCGATTAGCAAATAGAACGATTGGCAAAAAAATGACTGGCAAAAGTAAAGATCCGCAAATGATGCTGGTACCGATGGTTATCGAGCAGACCGGGCGTGGTGAGCGCGCTTATGACATCTACTCCCGGCTGCTTCGCGACAACATTATCTTCATTGGCACGCCCATTGACGATAACATCGCCAACCTGGTGATTGCCCAAATGTTGTTTCTGGCTCAGGAAGATCCCGAGAAAGACATCCAGCTTTACATTAACTCGCCCGGCGGCTCCATCACAGCCGGCATGGCGATTTACGATACCATGCAATACGTAAAGAACGACGTGATGACCTTGTGCGTCGGTCAGGCGGCATCGATGGCCGCATTACTATTGGCATCCGGTGAGGCTAAAAAGAGATTGGCACTGCCGAATTCGCGAATTCTAATACATCAGCCGTCCATGGGGGGACTCTCCGGACAGGCCACCGATATCGACATCCATGCCCGAGAAATCCTGCGTATGCGCGAGATTACAAACCAGTTGCTCTCCAAGCATAGCGGCCAGAAACTGGACAAAGTAGAAAAAGACGTGGAGCGCGACTTCATNNAAAAGCGGTATGATCTGCCTTCGGCGCATCGAAGTTTTCGCCGATCGCTGGAAGGGCCTGACAGACGCGGGGTCCCGTTCATGCCGAAGAAATATTTAAGGAGTACAGCCGAGTGAAAACCAAGTCGGGCTCCGACGAGATACTGCGCTGTTCGTTCTGCCACAAGTCGCAGGACGCCGTTGCCAAACTGATCTCGTCGCCCAGCGATTATCCCCGCGCTTACATTTGCGACGAGTGCGTGGCCGTCTGCAACTCCATCCTGGAAGACGACCGCACCGCTACCCCACAGGCCACCACTCCCAATCAACTTCCCAAACCTCAGGAAGTAAAAGCTTTCCTCGACGAGTATGTCATTGGGCAGGAACAGACCAAGAAGAAGCTGGCGGTTGCCGTTTACAACCACTACAAGCGCATCTTCATGAACCGGCAGAAGGCCAGCGACGGCATCGAACTCAGCAAGTCGAACATCATGCTGATTGGTCCGACCGGCACTGGAAAGACGCTGCTAGCGCAGACTCTAGCCCGCATGCTCGATGTGCCTTTCGCCATTGTCGATGCCACCACGTTGACCGAAGCCGGTTACGTTGGCGAAGACGTCGAAAATATTATCCTCAAGCTGCTGCAGGCTGCCGACGGAGATGTCAGCCGCACTCAGACTGGCATCATTTACATTGACGAGGTCGATAAGATCGGGCGCAAAGATGAAAATCCTTCCATCACCCGTGATGTTTCCGGCGAAGGCGTCCAGCAAGCGCTCTTGAAGATTCTGGAAGGCACCATCGCCAACGTCCCGCCCCAGGGCGGCCGTAAGCACCCGCACCAGGAATTCACTCCGGTCGATACCACCAACATCCTCTTCATTTGTGGCGGCGCCTTCGTTGGGCTCGATAAGATCATCTCCCGCAGAATGGGTAAGAAAGCTTTGGGCTTCCGCGGTGGCGAAGAGGCCGAAAAAGAAGAAGCCGTCGCTTCCAGAAAGCGCACCCAGGAACTATTGACCGAAATCCAACCCGAAGACCTGATCAAGTTTGGATTGATTCCCGAGTTTGTGGGCCGCCTGCCCGTGGTAGGCATGCTGGAAGATCTCGACGAGTTCGCGCTCATCGAAATCCTGACCCGACCGAAGAATGCGATCGTCAAGCAGTATCAGCGTTTGTTTGAATTCGAGAATGTGCGCCTTAAATTCAACGAAGAAGCGCTGCGGGCAATCGCCCGCCAGGCCATGGCGCGCAAGGTAGGAGCGCGCGGATTGCGCATGATTCTCGAAGAACTCATGCTCGATCTGATGTTCAACCTGCCCAGCCAGAAGAAGGTAAAAGAGTTTGAAGTGACTCGGGAAATGGTGGAAAAACGCAGCGCTTCATTCGCCACCGTGATGGAAAAAGCCGGGTAGCTAGGTCGTTCGTCGCTCGGAGGGGTCGTTCGTCATTCGCTCGCCAAGTGGCGAATTGCGCTGCCAACGGCCAAACGCGGTAGAATCTATTTAGTTGTGTGCGGCTTCATCGTCTTGCTCTTAAGCCCAGGGAGACTCAGTGACGACATCCAAGGAAAAGTTCGAATCGAAGAAGCTGCCGATGATGCCCATTCGGGACGTGGTCATCTTCCCTTTCATGATGACGCCATTCGTGGTCGGCCGCGAATCGAGCGTGCGGGCGCTCGAAGAGGCGCTCGCGGCAGATAAGAAGATCTTCCTCGCTACTCAGCATGATGCTTCTATCGATGAACCCAAGGCCAACGAAATTTACCAGGTCGGCACGATCGTCAACATTGTGCAGAGTCTCAAGCTGCCCGACGGCAACATTAAAGTCCTGGTCGAAGGAGTCGAGCGCGGCAAGATTCTGCAGGTCGTTGACACCGATGGCTACATGCAGGCCACCGTCCGCGTTGCTCGTTATGCGACCGAAGGAAATCAGGCGCTGGAAGCGGCTATGCAGCGCGTTACTACGCTCTTCGAGCAGTACGTGAAGCTGTGCCAGGCGCTCAACTACGAGACTATGATTTCGGCCGTGCGCATGGAAGATCCGGCCAAACTGACCGATGTAATCTCTGCCAACCTGCAGCTTTCCATTGAAGAGAAACAGGAACTGCTCGAAATTTTCGATCCCGGCGAACGACTCACCCGCATTGCCGACGTGCTCGACATCGAAATCGAAAAGTTGAACGTCGACCGTACCATCCAGTCGCGCGTCAAGCGCCAGATGGAGAAGGCGCAAAAAGAGTATTACCTCAACGAAAAGATCAAGGCCATTCAAAAAGAACTAGGCCGGGGCGAGAAGAGCGAATTCGACGAACTCAAAAAGAAGATCGAATCCGCGGGCATGCCCAAGGAAGTGAAAGACAAGGCCCTGCAGGAATTAAAAAAACTGGAAGCTATGCCGCCGATGTCGGCGGAGTCCACGGTTTCGCGCAACTATCTCGACTGGCTGCTGGCCGTACCGTGGAAGAAGCGCTCCAAGGAAATTCGCAACATTTCCCGCGCGGAAAAAGTTCTGAACGAAGACCACTACGGCCTGGAAAAAATCAAGGAGCGCATCCTCGAATTTCTCGCTGTGCGGCAGTTGGTAAAAAATCCCAAAGGTTCGATCCTCTGCTTTGTTGGACCTCCAGGCGTCGGCAAGACTTCCCTAGGCATGTCGATTGCCAAAGCCACCGGCCGCAAGTTTGTTCGCATGTCCCTCGGTGGGGTCAGAGATGAAGCCGAAATTCGCGGCCACCGCCGCACCTATATCGGCGCTCTGCCCGGGCAGATCATTCAGATGATGAAGAAAGCCGGCACTAAAAACCCGGTCTTCATGCTCGATGAAGTCGACAAAATGTCGATGGACTTCCGCGGCGATCCCTCCGCCGCGCTGCTCGAAGTGCTCGATCCGGAACAGAATTTTATGTTCGTCGATCACTATCTCGACGTGGAATACGATCTCTCACAGGTCTTCTTCGTCGCGACTGCGAACGTGATGCACACGATTCCCGCCGCTTTGCAGGACCGCATGGAAGTGCTGCGCCTTCACGGTTATACCGAACAGGAAAAAGTCGAAATCGCCAAGCAGTTCCTGGTGAAGAAGCAAATGCTGGCCGCAGGGCTGACTGAAAAGAACATCAAATTCACCGACGAAGCCATCACCGGCCTGATCCGCTCCTATACCCGCGAAGCCGGAGTGCGGAACTTGGAGCGCGAAATCGGCAACGTCTGCCGTAAAGTCGCCCGCAAGGTGGTCAAAGAAGGCGAGAACTACAACGTCACGATCACCGGCGAAAACGTCAACGACTTCCTCGGCGTCATCAAGTTCCGCGACACGCTGGCTCACGAAAAATCTGAAATCGGACTGGTCACCGGCCTCGCCTGGACCGAAGTCGGCGGCTCGATTCTGAGTACCGAAGCAAGTGTTGTCGACGGCAAAGGCAAGCTGACGCTCACCGGCAAACTCGGTGATGTCATGCAGGAATCCGCTCAGGCTGCCATGTCTTACGTTCGCTCGCGCGCGCAACGGCTTGGCCTGAACCGTGACTTTTATCGTAACCTCGACTTGCATGTGCACGTTCCCGAAGGCGCGATTCCCAAAGACGGTCCCTCTGCCGGCATTACCATTGCCACTGCCATCTCCAGCGCATTGAGCAAGATTCCCGTCCGTCGCGATTTAGCTATGACTGGCGAGATCACCTTGCGCGGCAAGGTTTTAGCTATTGGCGGCCTCAAAGAAAAACTTCTGGCCGCGCACCGTGCGGGACTGTTCGAAGTGATTCTTCCCAAGGACAATGAGAAAGATGTCGCCGAAGTGCCCGAAAATCTGCGCATGGCCATGAAGCTGCATTTCGTCGATACCATGGATCAAGTCTTGCAGATCGCCCTGGAATCTCCGCTGCCGACGCAACTGGACGAAGAGGCCGTGCAACCCATCGCACCTTTGACCTCTGACGCCACCGACAGCCCGACCGCCCGCCAGTAAAAGTGGAAGGCAGATGTCCACATCGAACCAGAGCCAGATTTTCTTTGAAAACGAGCCGGAATCGCCCATCGAACCGGCCCATCCGCGCACCACAGGAATCCTGCCATCGCAGGAAATTAGCAATCTGATCGCCCGCGGGCATGTCAATGCCTCCCGCGCCATCGATCCCGAACACATACAGCCCGCAAGCCTCGACCTCCGCTTAGGCGACATGGCACATCGCGTACGCGCGAGTTTTCTGCCTGGCCCCAACAGTACGGTCGAATCCAAAATCAAAGATCTTCGCATGGCGCGCGTCGATCTGACTGGCGCTCCCGTTTTTGAAAAGGACTGCGTCTACATCATCCCTCTGCTCGAGGAACTTAACTTACCGGACAATATTTCTGGCAAGGCCAATCCCAAGAGCACGACCGGCCGCCTCGACATATTCACCCGCCTGATCACCGACTACGGCACGGAGTTCGACACCGTGCCCCCGGGATACAAAGGCAAACTGTACGCGGAAGTCGTTTCCCGCACCTTTACCGTCGCCCTGCGAGCGGGCATGCGGCTCAGCCAATTGCGTTTTGTACAGGGCAATCCGCGCTCCGGCGACAGCACGATCAAAGGCCTAGATCACGAAGAGCCTCTCGTTTACATGGACGAGAGCAGCCCGGCCAAGGCCCAGTTGCAGCGGGGCCTGCGCGTCACTGTCAATCTGGAAGCCTCTGAACCGAACGAAATCGTCGCCTACAAAGCGAAGCGTTACGCCCCGGTCATCGAACTAGATCGGATCAATTTTTATTCGACAGAGGAATTCTGGGAAGTCTCCCATCAGAGCGCGAACAAGAATCTGATTCTTGAGCCCGGGGACTTCTACATTCTCGCGTCCAGAGAACGAGTGCGAGTCCCTCCCGACTACGCGGCCGAAATGGTTCCTTTCGATCCCGCCGACGGTGAATTTCGCATTCACTACGCCGGCTTTTTCGATCCCGGCTTTGGCTACGGTTCCAGCGAAATCAAGGGCACCCGCGCCGTACTCGAAGTTCGCGCCCACGAGGTTCCCTTCCTCATCGAACACGGCCAACTGGTGGGCCGCCTGAACTACATGCACCTGCTATCCCGCCCCAACAAGATCTACGGCACAAACATCGGATCGTCCTACCAGCATCAGGCGCTGACTTTGAGTAAACAGTTTCGGCGCGAATCGAAGCGTTAAACAGAGCGTCCCAGCGGATGTTGTGGCTGACCCGAGATCCGATGCGGAGCTCGCTTCCCTGCTTGAGCCTAATTCGAAGTTGGTGGACCTGGCCGGGATCGAACCGGCGACCTCTTCCATGCCATGAAACGACGAAAGTCGCAACTTGCTGACGGCAAAGGCTTTAATAGCCGGACGAGTCGGCAAAAACCGCTAAAATCGGCGTGTTTTGCTACCAAAATGCTACCAAAACACGTGCTACCAATTTGCTACCAAACTGATTTGGGCCGAGGGCTAACCGCGGGGGACAGCCCTTCTCTCAATTTCAAGCTTCAAGTCACAGGGCAAGGCGAACCACTGGGAACGGCTGGCACCGCGCGGCTAGACCTTAGGCTTAAATAGTTCCGGGCGAGTCGCTCTAATCCATTTTTCCACGTCCACGCGGAGACCGGTCGCGAGTTTGAGCATCTCGTCCGATTCTTTATCGGATACGGCCCCGGCAAGATCGTAGCTGCTAACATTGCGCTTCTTGCGAAAGCCATCTAGCGTGTCGATGAATTTTCTGCCCGGTGCCGTTGTGAATTCCAGCGATTGGATAACGCGATAGTGATGATTGTCCCGCGCGGCCCTGTAGCCCGCGGCAGCCAATGCGGCGGTTGCCGCCTGGAGTGCCGCATTGTAGGCGATCGTACACCGCCAGTCGGCGGGCAACTGTTTCACTTGGCAAGCCAAGAGATCTCGATCCGAAATCGCCAACAGGTTCTTGATCTCTTCAGGGCTTGTTGTGTGCTGAACCAACCAACTATTTTGAAGCCAACTTTGCAAGCTCATTCTCAGTCCCTAACACGAAAAGTCTCTTCCCTTTCATTACGCTACGCAAGAAATGGTTCCCTGCCACCAGCTTTGATCGGAATTCAGACACCGGAAAAACGGTCGGGTTGATCTCCCTGCCGAGCGCTCTCTGTGCCGGACTCAGCGCGGAAACAACGTCGCTGAACGGTGCATCACCCAAAACCATCAAATCCACGTCACTATCCGCTCGCTCTTTTTGACGCGCAACCGAACCGTACACGAAAGCAATTTTAATCTCTGCTCCCAAAGACGCCAGCGCCAAACGGATGACATCGTGGATGCCTACGGTCTTGGATATCAGGCTCTTGATTTCCGAGAAAATCGGGCTTTGCGAATTTGCGCGATATAGGACCTGATTACCCTGAACCGTTCTCACAATGAGGCCAATCTCCGTTAGGTGCTTCAACTCTCGCTGAAGAGCACCGTGGCCGGCACCAACTGCCCTGACAAGCTGGCGTAGGTAGAATGACTGGTCTGCATGGCCGTAAAGCATGGCCAGCAGCGCGCTACGCGTCTGGCCAAAAAGCCCTCGGCTCGCGACCTCGTAATTCCCTCCTGTACTCATAATGGGTACGATTGTACCCTAATTGGGTTCTAGGCTCAAGCTTTGCTGAAGGCCAGCATCAATTTCTTGACTTTGGCCGCAACGCCGTTTTGCTGAGAGTTGCTCGATGAATTTCCAATCGCATCGTTAGAATCTCCGCGCGGAGTAGGCGACATGGGTTGCTTGGGGCAAGCGTGGATTTCGCCTCGGTTCTGAACTATTAAGACGCTATAATTACTGGCCTTAGCTTTCCCCGGAGAGTAGTTGTGGAAGGAGACTTCCAAGTCGGGCCTTGGCTGATTGAACCCAGCCTGAACGCTGTTTCGCATAATGGTGAGTCTCTTCATCTGGCTCCCAAGAGCATATGTGGCTGTGGGCGACAAGGATCGCGCCTTCTATTGGCTGGAGCAGGGATACAACCATCGCGAAATGGCCAGTCACGATTGGGGCGTGATGATTCTCAAAGTGGATCCCTTGCTTGTTCCCCTTCGCTCCGATCCCAGATTTAAGGATTTGCTCCGCCGCATGGGGCTGCCGCCATAAGCGGATTACGTCATGAGTACTGCCGCTGGAAAAGTCGCGCGTGTCTTCCCTTGCCTATTCGCAACCTGGCTGACGCTTTTCAGCATTCTCGCCCCACTAATCGCCCAGACGACCGTAGGCACCGGAAGCATTGTGGGCATTTCCAGCGATCCATCGAGTGCAGTTGTCAGCGGTGCAAGTGTAACGATTACCAACGTTGCCACCGGTCAAGTTATTCATCTCACCACGAATTCCTCCGGTTCGTTTAACTCGGGAGCGCTGACCCCGGGCAATTACAAAACGCTGGTTTCGGCCAAAGGCTTCAGTTCAGCAGAAGTGTCACTGACCGTGCTGGTGGGCAACACGGCTACGGTGAACGTGAACCTGCAAATCGGGCAGCAGAATCAGATTATCGATGTGCAAGGCTCCGCCGTGCGGGTCAACACGGAACAAGCCACTGTGCAAGGTGTCTTGAATGCTGACCAGATTGATAACCTGCCAGTCAATGGCCGCAATTTTCTAGACCTAGCGCAATTGGAACCCGGCGTTCAAATTCAGGATGGAGCGAATTTCAGCAAGGACGGCTATTCGTCCATCTCCTTCGGTGGCCGTTTCAGCCGTACTGCTCGGATCGAAGTTGATGGCATTGACGTCTCGGACGAGATATTCGGCTCGACCACTACCAACATCCCCGCCAGCGGCATCCAGGAATTCCAACTTAGCCAGTCGAGCATGGATCTTTCTACGGAGCTGACGACCTCCGGAGCGATCAATGTGACCACGCGTTCGGGAACCAATGCCATTCATGGCGAAGCTTTCAGTTTGTTCCGCGACAGCTCCCTGGCTGCCTCTTTGCCCACGCCGCCTGGACTTACTGAGCCCTTTCAACGCTCCCAATACGGCGGGCGCCTGGGCGGGCCGATCGTCAAGAACAAATTCTTCTACTTTCTGGATGGGGAGCGCACGCTGCAGCATGAGCAGGCACCGGTGTTAGTGGCCGCCCCTTTTCAGCAATATTCCGGCAGCTTCAGCTCGCCATTCCATGAGGACAACCTCATGGCGAAGGCGGATTATCAGCTCACCCACTCAGTGCGCGCGTTCTACCGCTTCAGCTACTTTCAGAACGCATTCTCGGCAAATGGAGGCTTGGGTTTTTCGGTGTACGGCGGCAAGAATGTCACGCGGACACATGTGGCCGGGTTCGACTTTAATACGGGGAGCTTCAGCCACAGCTTCCGATTCGGGTATTTTGAAAACTGGGCTGCAGCACCTCGACGCAACCAGCGGTACTAATTTGCCGTTGGCCAACTATCCATTGAACATACAGATGGGTAATACCGGACTAGCAATCGGACCTACCGGTAGTGCGCCGCAGGCGATATTACAGAGCGACCACCAGGCCAAGTACGATGGCAGCAAAACTTTGGGCTCGCACATCATCCGCTACGGCTTCGACTTCAACCGTATCGCTGCCGCTGGCTTTGTGCCAGTTCAGTCCCTCGCACCATTTCTGTCCACGAATGTGGGCCTCTCCGAAGAAACCTTCGCGCAAACGGGGCCCTTCCCCGGCGGCGATACCAACCCGCTGAACTATCCCGTTGAATATGTCACGGTGAGCAACGGTCTCGGATACGTGACGCCGACGCCGGGATTGGGACTTCCGGCCGGCAGTTTCTTCTACCAGCGTCTTGCCGCATACGTGGGCGTGAATTCGAAATTTAAAAGGAATCTCACTTTGACTTATGGCCTGCGCTATGCGCGTGAGCCAGGCCGGAGCGATAGTAAGTTCTCCCCGATTCCCCAACTCAATGCGTTGATACCAGGCTTGGGCAATCGGGTCCGCCAACCCAATTCGAACTTCGCGCCCCAACTAGGTTTTGCCTGGGACCCGACCGGCAAGGGTAAGATGTCCGTTCGTGGCGGCATCGGTCTCTTCTACGAGAACGTGCTCACCATCGTTGCACCGCTCGATCCGTTATATCGCGCGCCAGTGGGTGACGTCTTTCTCCAGTCACCGATTGCCTGCAACGGAACCGCTACGCCACAGCCAGTTCCAATTTCCGGTGGAGCACTCGAGCCAACCTTTTGCAGCGCGATGGCTGGAGGCATGCCGACGAATAACCCCGTTGCCATCGGAATGGTCGCTGGCCAGATCGCCGCGTTCCAGAAACTGTACCAGGCCGACTCTCCGTTTAATTTGAATGCGCCGAACCCGAACTACGCCGGATCGTTGCTGCAGAACAAGTTTGGATTCGGTCTGGGCACGAATATGTACGATCCCAACTATCGCACTCCGCGTTCTGTCGAGATGAACATCGGTGTGCAGCGGGAAATTCGTCGCGGCATGGTAGTCAGTGCCGACTTTGTGCGCAACGTGCAAACCCATTATTTCCTCGGAATCGACGAGAACCACACCGGCGACATTCACTATTTCAACAAAGCTGCTGCGCAACAGGCGATTGCTTCGACGCTCAGCCATTGCGGAGTCTCAACTGTCGATCAAGGCATTCAGGCTTGCCCAGGTTTGTACCCCGGCGGCGGAGGCGCCAGCATGGTCGATTTCGCCAATAATGGGTTGACCTCTTCCGCCGACTTTGACCGGCCCTGCGGCGTTTTGTTCGGATATCCTTGTGCATTCCCCGGCATAAATTCCAATGCACCGCCCCTACCGTTTTTCAAACCGATCGGGCGTTCCGTGTATAACGGATTCGGTTCGCATCGGACTTGATTCGGTAGCGTCACTCACAAGTTAGTGAGAACGTGGCGGCCGTTTCCCGTTCCGGGACGTTTACATACCGCAACCTGTACTGCGAGTTTCGCAGCAGAATTCTAAAGAATGCGAGATCTGGCGGAGCAACCCTTCGTGCCCCTCACGTCAGCGGGCGGGTGATGCGGCATCTGCCTAACGTCTGAGATACCATGGAACATTGATGACACTGATTCGCTGGCTGCGCTGAAGGTACAAGAGTGCCTTCAGTGCAGAAGAGCGATTGTTGTGCAAGAAGAGGTAGTACCAGCGTCTCTCCACCAGTTCGGGAAGAATGACAGCGACGTGCTTCTCGGAGTTCTCTCTCTCCAAATTCAGTGCGTATTCCACGATTGGCTTGACCACAAATCGGAATGGTGATTTCAGCAGCACCAGCTCAGGGACGGGAAGATTCGCTTCTTTGGCAGGAGTTTCCACCAGGCGGCCCCAGTTTCTACACAGGCTCTCGGTCTCTTCTCCGCACTCCACATGAAGAACCCGGATTTGATCTGAGAGACCCCAGGCGAATCGGAGTGCCTTTTCCGAAACAACACTCCAGCGATCGACCGGAAGCAGCACAATTGCGGCGCAGAGATCCTGAGTGTTCACTGGGGCGTCAGTCTGCGTTTCTTTCTCCAC
>PKXU01000069.1 GCA_003132445.1 Acidobacteriaceae bacterium
ACTGGTTCGGCATGGTCAATCGTGGCGTGATGGCGCAGCCTTATTGGTGGGATGAGCAGTGGACCATTTCTGTGCAGCACACGGAAGCCGACATCGACAAACACCTTGCGGCATTCGATGACATTGCCGCCTCGCTGGCGAAAGCNNTCGTGTAGGGCGGGCGCCCTCGCCTGCCCCTCCGTGCACCAGAAACGCTCGTGTGGGGACAGCCGCCCCCGGCTGTCCTGCCGCGCGAAACTTGGTACTGTTCTAAACAATTGTCCACCACCGCCCAACCCGCCGGGACCAAACTGATCCGCGCTCTCGGGCGTCGCGATCTAGTTCTGCTTTTCGTGGTCGCCGTTTTCAATCTCAACGTTGTTCCCTCGATCGCAGCTAACGGCGGAGTCACCGTCTGGCTCTGGATCGTCTCCTTACTTTTATTCTTCTGGCCGCAAGGCATCGCGGTCATCGAACTAGCGCACCGCTATCCTGGCGAAGGAGGCGTCTATCTCTGGGCGAAAGAGGTCTTCGGCGACTTTCACGGATTCCTCTCCGGCTGGTGCTACTGGACCAACAACATGCTCTACGTGCCGACGGTCATGCTCTACTTCGTCGGTGTGTCGGTCTTTGCGATGGGCCCGGGCCACGCCGGACTCGCTGACAACAAGAATTTCGCGATGGCCGCGTCCCTGGTGTTGCTGGCGGTTCTCACCATCCTCAATATCGTTGGGCTGGGAGTCGGCAAGTGGCTCAACAATGTCGGGGCGATTGGGACATTCTTGGCCGCGGGGGTTCTTATTGGATTAGGGGCAACTGTGTGGTCGCGATTTGGAACGACGGTGACGGCGGCGGACTTTCGCATCCCACACGACCCCCGGTTCGTTCTTAATTCTTTCGGCGTGATCTGCTTTGGGCTCGTCGGGCTTGAGCTGGCATCGGTGATGGGCGACGAGATTAAGGATCCGAAGAGAACGCTGCCCGGCGCGGTGGCCTGGGGCGGCATACTTTCCGGTGCGCTCTACATCGGCGCAACTTTGACCCTGCTCGTTGCAGTGGGCAAGAACGACATCAATGTGCTGCAGGGAATCGTGCAAGCTGTCAGCCACATGGCCGGCAACGTTGGCGTGGCCTGGCTCATTACGCCGTTTGCGTTGATGCTGAGCCTCTCGATCGCAGGCATTGGCTCGGCGTGGATGGGCGGATCGGCGCGAATTCCGTTTGTCGCCGGCCTTGATTCCTATATGCCGTCGTGGTTGGGAAGCGTGCATCCGAGATATGCGACTCCGTACGCGGCACTAATAGTGCAGGCGGTAGTCTCGCTGGTATTGATCGTCATCAATTTTTATGCGTCCGGAGGCGTGCAGGAAACGTTCCAGACGATGCTTTCGCTTGCGGTTGTCTTGCAGCTGGTTCCTTTCCTCTACGTGTTTGCCGCGCTGCTGATGTTTGCTCGCAAGGACGATTTGGGCGATGGACGCTATGGCCGCGGCACTCTGATATTTGCCGGATCGTGTGGATTTCTAACTACGCTTCTAGGAATCGTGCTCGCGTTTTTTCCCGCCAGGCAGATCACTTCGGTGTGGAAGTATGAGGCGAAGATGTTCGGCTTCACACTTTTTTTTCTGGCGCTGGCCGCATTTTTCTTTTTCGTTTACGGTCGCCACAAGACGCCGCAACTGGTTGGGAAGGCCGTGACTTCAGTCGCGCCGTTGTAACGAAAAGCGATTGGGCCTTCAGGCCCTGGGGTAAGGAGGAGAAAGCAATGCCGGGCGGAGTCCAAACTGAAGTGAAAACCTACCAGATGTTTATCAACGGCGAGTGGGTCGCTAGCAAATCGGCAAAAACTTTTCCGGTCTACGATCCCTCTACGGAAGAAGTGATCGCACACGTGCCGGACGCTTCCAGCGAAGATGTTAACCGCGCCGTCGCCGCAGCCAAAGCAGCTTTCGAAGAAGGTCCGTGGGCGACCACAACCGCGCAGGAGCGCGGACGAGTCCTGTTCCGCCTCGCGGAAAAAGTACGCGCCAATTTGCCCGCGCTCGCCGAACTCGAATGCCGCAATACTGGCAAGCCCATCGTCGAAGCCGAATTCGATCTCAACGACGTCGCTACGTGTTTCGAATACTACGGCGGTCTGGCCACCAAAGTCGTTGGCTACGTGAATCCTGTTCCCGACAACGCCATGAGCCTCACGCTCAAGGAACCGGTCGGCATCGCCGGACAAATCATTCCATGGAACTATCCTTTACTAATGGCCGCGTGGAAATTGGCGCCCGCGCTAGCCGCCGGCTGCACCTGCGTGCTCAAGCCCGCCGAACAGACTCCGCTGACCGCTCTCGAACTCGCGAAACATTTCGCCGACTGCGGCCTGCCGCCGGGGGTCGTCAACATCGTCACCGGTTTCGGCGAATCCTGCGGCGCTCCGCTCGTCCAACATCCTGACGTCAATAAAATTGCCTTCACCGGTAGCGCCGCCGTAGGAAAGATCATCGTCAAACAAGCTGCGGATACCGTGAAGCGCGTGACGCTCGAACTCGGCGGCAAATCTCCCAATATCTTTTTCGCCGACGCCGATTTCGAAGCCGCCATCGACGGCGCTCTCTTCGGCGTATTCATCAATCAAGGCGAAGTTTGCTCGGCCGGCAGCCGCATCCTGGTACAGAAGTCGATTTACAAGAATTTCGTCGACGCCATGACCGAGAAGGCAAAAAAGATCAAGCTCGGTCCTCCTCTCGAACGCGAAACCAAGATGGGCCCGCTGGTCAGCAAAGAGCAATACGACCGCGTGAACTCCTATCTCGAAATCGGCAAAAAGGAAGCGAAGTTAGCGTCTGGCGGCGGACGCCCCGAAAAATTCGCCAAGGGCTACTACGTCCAGCCCACAATCTTCTACGACGTATCGAATAACGCCCGCATCGCCCGCGAAGAAATCTTCGGTCCCGTCGCGGCCGTGATTCCATTCGAGGATGAGAAAGACGCGCTCAAGATTGCCAACGATTCGCCCTACGGCCTGGCCGCCGCCGTCTGGACACGGGACATCTTCAAAGCGATGCGCGCGGTGAAGGCTCTGCGCGCCGGAATCGTCTGGGTGAACCACATGCAGCCCACGTATGTCGAAGCCCCGTGGGGAGGGTATAAGCAATCCGGCTTCGGCCGCGAACTTGGCCCCTGGGGCATCGAAGAATATCTGGAAACCAAGCAGGTGTATATCAATCTGAACGAGGCTCCGATCGGCTGGTACTAAGATCGGCGGATGCGTGAATCGGCTGGCCCAGGAATCAGCTGGTACTAGCGAATCGGCTGGTACTAGGGAAGGGAATCGTGGAAGGGCACGACTTCAGTCGTGCCGTCGGCGTCGAAAATAGACCGCGGCTTTAGGCGCTGAGTTCCGGAAGCCGAGCGCCGGAAGCCGTTATTGAGAACTGAGAACCGAGAACTGAGAACTGAGAACTGAATTCGCAATGTCTACCATTCAACTTCGCACCCCAATCCCCGGACCCAAATCCCGCGCCCTGTCTGAGCGCCGCGCCAAAGCCGTGCCCCGCGGCCTTTCTCACGGCACGCCGATTTATGTTGCGCAAGCCGAAGACGCGTGGATAGAAGATGTTGATGGCAACCGTTACATCGATTTCGCTGGCGGCATCGGCTGCCTCAATGTCGGCCATCGCAGGAAATCGGTGGTCGATGCGGTGAAAAATCAACTCGACCATTTTTTGCACACTTGCGTGCAAGTTACAGCCTACGAAAGTTACATCCGCCTTGCCGAGCGCATGAACGAGGTTACGCCGGGCAAGTTCGCCAAGAAGACGATTTTTGTAAACAGCGGCGCCGAGGCCGTAGAAAACGCAGTCAAAATCGCGCGCGCTTTCACCAAGCGTCCCGGCATCATCGCGTTCGAAGATGGGTTTCATGGCCGCACCATGATGACGCTGGCCCTCACCAGCAAAACACATCCGTATAAGGTAGGATTCGCGCCATTTCCCGGCGAGGTGTATCGCGTTCCGTTCGCCTACTGCTATCGCTGTTCCTACAACTTGAAATATCCTTCATGCGATTTGTATTGTGCGCGGCATCTCGAAGATACGTTTAAACGGGTTGTGGCCAACGAAGATGTGGCTGCGGTAATCGCCGAACCGGTCATGGGTGAAGGCGGGTTCATCGCGCCTCCACCGGACTACTTCAAGGTGCTGATCGATCTCTGCCACAAGTACGGCATCCTCTTCATCGCCGACGAAGTCCAGTCCGGCTTCGGACGTACCGGCGCACTTTTCGCCAGCGAGCGTTACGGCATTGAGCCCGATCTCATCGTCACCGCCAAATCCCTGGGCGGAGGCTTGCCCCTTGCCGCGGTTACCGGCCGCGCCGAAATTATGGACGCTCCAGGGGCTGGAGGCCTCGGCGGAACTTTTGCCGGAAACCCACTCTCTTGCGCGGCGGCGCTGGCTGTTCTGGATTTGTTTGAGCACGAGAACTTACTGGAGCGCGCCAACGAACTCGGCGACCGCTTTCAGACCCGAGCGCGAGAATGGCAATGCCGGTGGCCCATTATCGGCGATGTGCGCGGCCTTGGCGGCATGCAAGCCATCGAGCTCGTGCAGTCGCAAGACTCAAAGATTCCAGCAACGGAAGAGACGAAGAAGATTACGCAGTACTGCTACGAGCACGGCTTAATCACAATCACCGCGGGTACATACTCGAATGTGATCCGTATTCTGGTTCCGCTCGTGGCTACGGATGCGCAAATCGACGAAGGCCTGGCAGTGCTGGAGTCGGCTCTGGCCGCAGTGTGCGACGAGAAAGGCGCAGTAGCACAATTGGCGTGAGGATCGCGGATGAAGGAACTCGTCCTTGATGGTTCGACGTGGCAAAATCGCGACGATGTCTACGATGCCTTCTTCAAAGCAGTCGGAGCGCCAGACTGGCACGGTCGCAACTTCGACGCGCTGAATGACAGCATCGCGACTGGCAGCATCAACAAGATCGAGGTTCCATACCGACTGATCACCGGCACTACGACTCGATTGGCGAGGGCGCGATGAAGATGGCGAGCGACTTTGTGGATCTGATTCACGAAATCGGGGCTCGCGCATGTCCCGTCGAAATTGTCGTGGAGGAATAGGTTTAGTTTCGGATTTGTCATCCTGAGCGAGGATTGATCTTCGCGCCCAAGCGCGAAGATCAACCGTAGTCGAAGGATCCCTATAACGCTGTATCATTACTTGCTGGTTCCGGGAGTTCTCACGTGACTCCCAGCGCAAACATCCTTCGTGATAGCAGAGGCAATAGCATGACGTCAGTCGCAGCACCTCCCATTGTCAAACTCACCAACTACATCAACGGCCAGTGGATCGAATCTCGCGCCGCCGAATGGCGAGAGGTAGTCAATCCGGCTACAGGCGAAGTGCTGGCCAGCGTCCCGCTCGCCGACGCCGCTGAAGTGAACGTTGCCGTTGAAGCCGCAGCCGCTGCCTTTCCCGAATGGCGACGCACCCCGCCCGAAGACCGCATCCAGCCGCTGTTCAAATTGAAGACGCTGCTCGAAGAGCACATCGACGACATCGCCCGCGTCATCACGCAGGAAAATGGCAAGACTTTTACCGAAGCCAAAGCCGAGATGCGCCGGGCGATTGATAACGTCGAAGTCGCCTGCGGCATTCCCATGATGATGCAGGGCTACAATCTCGAGGACGTTGCCCGCGGCATCGACGAGATGATGATCCGCCAACCGATCGGCGTCACTGCGGCGATTGTGCCCTTCAATTTTCCCGGCATGATTGCGTTTTGGTATCTGCCCTACGCCATTGCCACTGGCAACACCTTCATTCTCAAACCCAGCGAGCGGGTCCCGCTCACCATGCGCTACGTCTACGAGTTGCTCGAAAAAATAGGCCTGCCCAGAGGCGTCGTCAACCTAGTGAATGGAGGAAAAGCCGCCGTCGATGCACTTCTCGATCATGCCAAAGTTCGAGCGATCAGCTTCGTTGGTTCGACCCCGGTCGCGAAATATGTGTACTCGCGCGCCGCTGCAAATGGCAAACGCGCGCAATGCCAGGGCGGCGCCAAGAACCACGTCATCGTTCTTCCCGACGCCGACATGCCGATGGCCACGCAGATCATCAGCGACAGCGCCTTCGGGTGCGCGGGACAGCGCTGTCTTGCTGTATCTGTCGCGGTAACCATCGGCGAAGCGCAGAAGACCTTTCGCGACTCGATTGCCGATGCAGCCTCGAAACTGAAGGTCGGCAACGGCCTCGACAAAGATGTGCAGATGGGGCCCGTAATCACTCCGCAAAGCAAAGAGCGTGTCGAATCCTTGATCGGTCTCGGCGAGCAACAAGGAGCGAAAGTTCTGCTCGACGGCCGCGACTCGAAGATTCCGAAATACGAATCCGGAAACTTCGTCAAACCTACGATTCTCGACGACTTGCCTGCAACCAGCGATCTCGCCGACACCGAAATCTTCGGGCCTGTACTCAGCCTTGTCCACGCCGACAACCTTGACGAAGCGATGGCCTTTCTCGAACGCAGCGCGTACGGCAACCAGGCATCGCTGTTTACCTCTAGCGGATCGGCCGCGCGCCGCTTTCGTTACGAAGCGCCTGCGGGCAACATCGGCATCAACATCGGCGTTGCCGCGCCCATGGCCTACTTCCCGTTCAGCGGATGGAAGAACAGCTTCTTCGGCGATCTTCACGGACAGGGCCGCGATGCCATCGAGTTCTATACCGATAAGAAGGTTGTCGTCGAGCGCTGGGCCAAAGAGCACAGCCGCAAGTTCTAGGCCTCGCACGCGGCAGTAAAGAAGAGACAATGAGACTCCTCACCACAGAGTCACAGAGACA
>PKXU01000014.1 GCA_003132445.1 Acidobacteriaceae bacterium
GGAATTCAAAGCCGCAAAGGTTTTGTTCTGCTCACCGGCGAAGTGGGCACGGGCAAGACCACGCTCATCAACAAGCTTCTGGAGTGGCTGCGCTTGCAGCAGGTCGCGACCGCGTTCATCTTTAACTCGCGGTTGAATGTGCCGCAGTTCCTCGATTACATGATGGCTGATTTCGGCATTCCATGCGATTCGGAAGCCAAGAGCCAGATATTGCTGCGACTTTACAACTGGCTGCTGGATCGCTACCGCGCAGGCGAGACGGCGGTGCTCATCGTCGATGAGGCGCAAAACCTAAGCGACGAGGTGCTCGAAGAAATTCGCATGCTGACCAACCTGGAGACTTTTACGGAAAAACTTCTCCAGATTGTTCTGGTGGGGCAACCGGAACTGGAACAGAAGTTGAAGCAGCCGCAGTTGCGCCAGTTGCGGCAACGTCTCACGCTGCGGGCGAAGACTCATGCCTTGACACTCGAGGAGACGAAAGCATACGTGCAGCAGCGCTTGCGCATCGCGGGCTCCAATGGTCAGCAGATTTTTGAACCCGAGGCGCTGAGCGCAATCCACCGCTATGCGGCCGGAATTCCTCGCGTGATCAATCTCTTATGCGAACACTGCCTGGTGAGTTCGTTTGTGGATCAGCAGAAGGTGATTGGGCCGGCGGTGGTCGACAGCGTGGCGCGAGACTTCGATCTCGGCGACAGCCTGATTTCCGGCGGAGTCGCGACGCCTGCTCCGAACCCGGGCCCAGACAAGTTTGACTTGGTGGATGCGTTGCGGTCGCTGGCCACGTTGGCCGACCGCCTGCGCGAAGAAGACAAGGACCTGCCCCAGGAGAAGAAACTATGAGCCGTATTCATGAAGCGCTGAAAAAAGCCGAGCAGGAACGCGCGGTGAACCAGGGGATTCCGTCGCAAGCCAATTTGGCGACGACTCCGTTCGCCGACCCGCCAGTATTTGCAGAATCGCCTAAGTTGCACACGACTGCGCCGGCTTCTGTTCCTTCGTCAGCGCCACACTCTGGGATGCCGGGCTTGGGCGGTCCTTTTGGCGTTGACACCCTGCTGGCTCGCTCCGCGCAGATGGAATGGAAGCCGGATTCAACCACCATGCTGTTCATGAATGCTGACGAGGGTGTCCGAGGTACGGAAGAATTCCGAACCCTGCGGTCGCGCCTCTACCATTTGCGCGAGAAGATGACGTTGAAGAAGCTATTGGTCACGAGCGCGCTGCCCAAGGAAGGCAAATCGTTTACGTCGTCGAATCTGGCGCAGGTCATGGTGCGGCAGCATGGGCGTCGAGCTCTGCTGATCGATGCCGACCTCCGCGCCCCGCGTCTTCACTTGATGCTGGGGACAAAATCCGATCCCGGACTTTCCGACTACTTGCTGGGAGAGCAAGACGAATTTTCCATTATGCAGCGAGGACCGCTGGAGAATCTTTTCTTTATTCCCAGTGGGACTGGCGCGACGGATCCAGCGGAACTGATCGGCAATGGGCGGCTGAAGCTGCTGCTGCAACGAGTGGAGCCGTTATTTGACTGGATCATCATTGATTCTCCTCCGGCCGTTCCGGTTTCTGATGCCAGCGTGCTGGCCAAGGCGTGCGACGGAGTGTTGCTGGTGGTGCGCTCGAATTCGACGCCTGTAGATCTGGCTCGCAAAGCGCGGCAGGAGTTCCCGGAGGAATCTCTGATCGGAGTGGTGCTGAACGGGACAAGCGAAGATGCGTTGCCTTACGCCCGCTACTACTACGAGTCGTACCAGAAAAAAGCAGCTACAACCAAGGCCTAGGAGAACTCCAGAGTGATCCGGCTGTTCAACGTCTATTATCCGGTGCGAACGTTGGTGCTTCTGATCGTAGAGGCCGTGGTGGTGGGCCTTTCTTTTCTGCTGACGGTATGGTGGCAGAATCAGGAGACGAGCTGGATTCTGCTCAACGTAGAAGGCGGGTATTTGAAGATCGTTTGTGTTACGGCGATCGTTTTATTGCTTTCTCATGGGTTGGACCTGTACGACGCTTCCAGCACGGGCGAAAAGTGGGATCAGATATTCCGCCTCTTCATGGTGTTGGGCTTGGCGGCCTTTGTTCTCGCCGCGGTCGATCTTGTATATGGTCACTTCGTTCCCGGCCGCGTGTTTCTTCCTGGCGCTAAGTGGGGATTAGTGGTTTTGACCGTAATGCTTCTGGGTTGGCGAGGAGCTTATACCTGGATTGTGCAGCAGCCCTATTTTCGAGAAAGAGTGTATGTGCTGGGCACCGGCGACCGGGCACTGCGGCTGCTGAATGGGCTGCGGCAACGCACCGAACTCGGTATTGAGGTTGTGGGATGGACTGGAAACATTCAGGGCCCGCTCACGCGAGAATCCGTGGCGACGCATTTGTTGGGCCTGGCACGCGAGAGCGGCGTTCATCGCGTGATTGTCGCCATGCCCGACCGGCGCGGCACCCTTCCGGTAGAAGCGCTGTTGGAGTTGCGATTGAACGGCGTAAGAGTAGAAGAAGCCACGTCGTGGCTAGAAAAAATTTCCGGACGAATCGAAGTCGAGCAGCTTTACGCCAGCTGGATGATCTTTGCCGAAGGATTTCGTTTCAGTACATTCTTCCGCCTGGTTCGCCGCTCACTGAATTTTTCCGTGGCGCTCCTCGGGCTGATTCTGTCGCTTCCTCTACTGCCTTTCATTTGGATGGCCGTGAAATTGGATTCTCCGGGGCCGGCGCTATATAGGCAGCAACGGGTAGGCAAGCGTAACGCGGTTTTCTTTTGTTACAAATTTCGCACGATGCGTCAGGACGCGGAAGCGGACACGGGCGCGACTTGGGCCGCCGATGACGATCCCCGCATTACTCGGGTGGGAAAATTCTTGCGGGCGTCGCGGCTCGATGAGATTCCACAGTTGTGGTGTGTGTTGAAGGGTGACATGCATTTCGTGGGGCCGCGTCCGGAGCGGCCGGAGTTTGTTGAGTGGCTTAGCAAGGAGATTCCGTATTACGGCGTCCGCCATGTGGTAAGGCCGGGGATCACAGGTTGGGCACAAGTGCAATACAAGTACGGCAATACGCTGGAAGACGCGCGCGAAAAACTGCAGTATGACCTCTTTTATATCAAGAACGCTTCCGTCGGCCTGGATTTGTTGATTCTTTTCCAGACCATCAAGATTGTGCTGCTGGGCCGGGGGGCAAAATGACCCCCCGCTAATTCGACGAAGGCGGGTTTCCAAGCTGGTCCAGTTCGATCCGCGAAGGTATCAACCGTCTCATCCGCATTGCATGATAGATCCACGCGAAGAAAGCCGAGTTGATCATGCAGAAGTAATATGGGAGGCGCAGGAACCCGGGTCTGAGCCTTACCAGGGCTCCGAGTGCGGCCAATCCGTAGAACAGGACTTGCCCTCCCAAGAACCACTTGTAGATGGGATCGCGCCATAGGAGGACATTGACGAATGCGAGCAGTACCAGGGCCGGCGGCACCAACAGGCGTCCAGCCTTGTGTGAGAGCAGGCAGAATAGACCCACAAACCTGGGTGGCCAAAGCAGGCCCTTGACTTCCTGGAGTTGCTCGATGTTGCCGGCGGTGATGCGCACGCGCCGCGCGAACCCTTCCATCTCGTGCGCTTCCTCATAGGCCATGGCCGCGGGTTCGTAAGCGATAAGATAGCCGCGCTGCTGGATCCGCATCGGAATGATGAAGTCATCGTTGATGGTATCGACGGCAGGGAACGGATACAGTTCCCGGCGGATGGCATAGAGTGAGCCATGCGCGCCCGTGAACCCGCGCAGTTTCGCTTCCTGAACCTTCAGAAAGGTTTCGTATTTCCAATAGAAATCTTCCTGCACGCCCAGCCGGGCGTGGTCTTTCTTGAGGACATGGTAAACTCCGCTCACTCCTCCCACCCGAGCATCGGCGAAGTACGGCACCAGGCGGCGAAGCGAATCGGGCGCTAATATGGTGGAGGCGTCGGAAAAGGCAACAATCTCACCGGTCAAACGTGGAACAGCGTCGTTCAATGTGGCAACCTTGCCGCGATTGTTGGGAAACTCGAGCAAGCGGACCCGGCCCCTCCCTGTTCCCTCCGAGAAAGAGCGAACCACTTGGGCGGTAGCGTCAGTTGAGCCATCCGATGCGACTACGATCTCTAATTTTTGGGCGGGATAGTCGAGAGTTAGCGCATTCTGGATTTTTGCCGCGATCACGGTGGCTTCGTTGTACGCCGCGATTAACAGCGAGACGGAAGGCTCGATCGATTTCGTCTGGAGCGAGGAGCGAAAGAAAACCGGCAACACCCAAAGGAGCAGCGGATAACCGATATAGACATACACCACCAGTCCAGCTGAAATCAAAAAAAGAAGCTTGGGCATAGTGGGGTCAGACGGGACGAGCCTGAATGCAGTAGAGCTGGCCGAGCACTTCGCAGGACTCCACCTGGAAGCCGGCCTGATTCAAGTAACTTTCCACGTCGGTCAGCCGCCAAAAATACACTGGGCAACCCGCGACCTTAAGTCGCACTTTGCGGATTGCCATCCGAAGCGTTCCTGCCCGCGGCCAGGCTGATAGAAAGGTGCGGCCGGTCAGTTTGTGTATTACTTGGAGTCGAGCCAGCGGATTTGCTACGTAATCCCAAAATCCTATAGCGATGACGAGATCAAAGTTCTCCGAGGTCTTCCAATCGAGCACATCGCTTAGAACGAACCGGCAACGGTCAGCCACACCTTCGCGTTCCACCAGTTGACTCGCCAAGTTCAGCATTTCGGGGGCAAAGTCGAGGCCTGTCACCTGGGCGCCCCGCTTGGCCAGGGAGCTGACGAAGCGCCCTGAACCGCAGCCAATATCGCAAACCGTTGCCGGGCGGAGTTCTTCCGCCTTGCGCATCACCCAATCAAAGCGCTGATACATGTCCTTGCGCAGCCAACGGTCTAGGCCGCGCGCCAGCAGGTTTTTATTGCCGGCGTAGATGGAGTCGAATTCGGGAGCGATTCGATCCCAATATTCGGCTACTTGGCGGGCTTCATCAGTTTTTGTGTTGCTGACAGGCATATAGGTCTATGTCCTCCACCATCTCGGCGAGTCCGCTTTCGCGGAAACTCGTAAAAGTCCCTTCCCGGAGCATATCACTCAGACGATCATAGGTTTTGGACAGATTCGTATAGTGCCGCAGCCTGGAAGCCAATCTGCCGGGTAGTCGGGGCTGATCCGGGTCAATCTCCCACGGATGCACGTAAGCAATGATCGGCACCCCCTCCCGCCGGGCGCGTCTGATCCCAAACCGGGTATACCACTGCGGCAGAAGGCGGAGATATCCGCCTCCTCCTACCGGCAGCCTGTGATTCCCGATTCGGAAGGTCGTCGGCGGAAACTCGACCAATGGGCCTGCAGGAGTGTTGATGCGAAATGGGGCACGGGGGGCGGAAGGGATACCGTATCGATCATGATGAATGGGAAAGATGCTGGAATCGTAAGTGAATCCAAGTTCCACAAGAATCTCAAGCGCCCACAAGGAACTGGCGACAATGGAATACGTCGGAGCTCGGTATCCATAGATGGCCAGTCCGGTAATCTGTTCTATTACGTCCTTTGCTCGCTGTGTGTCCTCGCGGAAATCCTTTGGATTTAGCTGATAAATCAGGCGGTGCCAATAGGAATGGCAGGCCAGTTCGTGTCCTGCGGCTGCAATTTCCCGGACCAACGCAGGAAATCGTTCGGCCACCCAGCCAACCACGAAAAACGTGGATTGGATTTGACGGGCGGCGAACAATTCCAGAAGACGCTGGGTGTTGCGCTCCACCCGGGCGGGGTATCGGTCCCATTTAGAGCGTTGCGCAACGCGAGCCAGCGCCTCGGCGTGGAAATAGTCCTCAACGTCGACGGAAACAACATCCTTGAGCGATTTCAGAGGCATTTTCGAGGCTTTCAGCCTACGACGAGCGTTCTGTTATTGGCAGAAAGGCCATCATAATTTAAGGCTGAAGCAGGCGCAATCAGAGCCCGGGCTCAAGCCGTTACCTGCGTGCATCACGCGCCGCCGAGAGTAACTCCCTGCGCCTAAAGGCATACGGAAACAGTTCGCCTTTGGACCTGGTTTGATGTACTCTGACAATTATGGAGCGGGTTTTTGCCGCCCATTAAGTTGTTGAAAATGAATAAGAACTGCCTCTGTCGTGAAATCGCCGGGAGGTAACACCGGAACGCCCGGACAGAGGTTGATCACGATTTCGGCATGTCGGGGGGNNGGGGGGCGGCGATTTTCGGAAACAATTCCACTCCAGGAAACGAGCACTTGGCAAGCGGTCTCCAGCAGCGTCGCGGCGTGAAGGATGAAGCTAGCAGTGGTTGGATGGGGCAGAGGTTCGCGCAGAAACGCGAACCGCTGGAAGGGGTGTTTTTCTGGCTGAGTGCCTTTTACGCAGTTTATTTCGCACGCCCTGAGGATTGGATTCCCGGCCTTTCTTACATTCCTCTCGCAAAAATTACGGGCGTATGTGCGCTGCTGGCCCTGTTGCTGAGCGGGGGAAGATTCAAGCGACGGTTCCGCGACCTGCCTAGAGAGGCAGGTTATTTTTTCGGCATTTTCTTTTTCCTGTTCCTTTCCGCACTGCTGTCGCCGGTGTGGAAGGGTGGTGCATTTTTTAAGACACTGGACTTCTCCAAAGCTCTGGTCGCATGGGTATTGACATTTATCGCGATCACGACCTTTGCCAGATTGCGGCGAATCATCTTCATCCAGTCGGCATCGGTCGCGATAATTGCCGTCGTGTCGGTGCTCAAAGGAAGGTCAAGCCCGAGGCTGGAAGGCGTGATCGGAGGCATCTATTCCAATTCCAACGACCTGGCCTATGCGATCGTGCTTACCCTTCCATTCTGTTTTGCATTTCTGTTAAGCACTCGCAGCATCCCGCAGAAGATCGCATGGGCAGCATCAATGCTGGTCATGTGCATCGCGCTGTTCCTGACGGCCTCCCGCGGCGGATTTATCAATCTCCTGGTTACGGGCGCAGTGTGCTTGTGGCTTTTTGGCGTGCGGGGGAAACGGATTCACTTGGTCGTGGCGGCTTTGGTCGTGGCACTGATTGTCGGATTCGCTGCCGGAGGCAAGTTGAAAGATCGTTTCTTCGCCATATCGGGAAGCGATCTTGAAACTGAAAACGACATCAGCGCTCATGGCTCCTACGAACAACGGCGCCTGCTAATGGTCGAAAGTATCAAGGCCGTCGCGCATTATCCGTTGGGTCTCGGAATGGATAATTTCGCGAACTACTCCGGTACCTGGCGCGAAGTTCACGTCTCTTATCTTCAGATCGCGGCGGAGGGCGGAATTGGCGCGTTGGTGCTTTACGTACTCTTCTTTGCGCGCGGCTTCAGCAA
>PKXU01000124.1 GCA_003132445.1 Acidobacteriaceae bacterium
CGGGCCAGAACTCTTTTGCCACATTGAAGAAGGTATCCAGGGCTATTTGTTGTCCCCACTTGTTTGCGGTATTTCCAAATGATCGATTCACGGCTGGATAGTAGAGGTTGGAGATGCCTGCGGCCACCGCATTTCCGGCCAGCTCGGATGTGTTGAAGTGGTTGCGGCCATCGTCGCCGCGAGTGATAACTTCCCGGCTCATCGCATATCCAGTTCGCTTCCAAAATCCTCCCGTGCCTTTCACAAAATAACGAGGATCCTGGTGCAGAGCGACTGGAAATAGCCCTTCGCTCATGATGTTGCCAATTGCTTGGTCTGCAAATGCTCCTCCGTAATATTTGCCAAACCCCTGCGCTCCCGTTCCGAAGGAACTGTACTGCTTCTGCGCCATGGATAGCCCGGCAAAGATGCCAGCCACCAGAAACGCCGAGGGATCAAAAGAGTCGTCCAATGCAACTTTCATCTTTGCGGCAGGCGTCAACGGTTTGATCTCCGCGGCGTTTTCGTCCGAGCGATAGTTGGGGATTATCCAGAAGATGTGATTCTTGCTCGGTTCATGCTGCGGTACGCTCCGCGCAACGCTGGATAGAGCCGATTGAGTCTGACTTGCGCTTGGCGCATCTGGTAGCCCTGACGGTTCCTGTCCAATCGCTATAACTCCTCCGATCAGCAAATTAATGGAGACCAGTACACGGCAGACTCTAGGAATAAACGCACATGACGGCAACCTCCTCATACTACTAAGGTTGATGCACGTTGGAGCGCCTCGCGAGGGAATATGAACAACTTGTCATTTGTTCGCCACGATGAATTCATTCTGTAGCTGCTAATCTTCCTCATGGGATTTCGTGAACGCGATCGGACGATGTGCTACCGACAAGTCGCGATCGTATTTCTAGCCCTCATTTTTGCTGCACCTCTCAGCCGTGCTCAAGACAACTATGAAATCCAGGTGTACGGCTCCGACCTTGTCGATCCAGCGCACACCATGGTTGAACTCCACAGCAACTTCACCATCGATGGCTCGAAGACGATTGTGGACGGTGTTTATCCCACCAATCACGCTGAGCACGAGACCATCGAGATCACCCACGGCTTCAATGACTGGTTCGAGTGTGGCTTTTACATATTCACTTCCATAACCGAGGGCCAGAGCTGGCAGTGGGTGGGAGACCACATACGGCCGCGTGTTGCCATCCCTAAGAAATGGCATTGGCCTGTAGGTGTGAGCATCTCAAACGAAATTGGCTACCAGAGGCGGCAATATTCCGTGGACACGTGGACGTGGGAAATCCGCCCCATCGTGGACCAAAAAGCCGGCCGATGGTATTGGTCCTTGAACCCCACGCTCGACCGTTCTTTCCACGGCGAGAGCGTGAACCAGGGTGTGGTCTTTTCACCAAACTTCAAATTCAGCTACGATTTCACTCCGAAAGTCGCGGGAGGTTTGGAATATTACGGTTCAGTCGGCCCAGTAACGGGATTCGATGCGATCTCGCAGCAACAGCACCAGATTTTCCCTGCGATTGATTTGAATATCGCACCGCAGTGGGAGATCAATTTCGGCCTCGGCGTGGGCGTCACGGGTGCGACTGACCACCTGATTGCCAAGATGATTCTGGGGTATCGTTTTAATTTCTGATAAAGAACAGGAGCGCACAAGTGATCAAGGGCATCGTGATTGGGTTCATTCTGGCCATTGCGATTTCAGTGGGTTCTGTTTTCATCTACTTTTCTACTGGCTTGGCGCCAGTCGCAACGGCCGATCCGCCTATGCCTTTTGAGAAGAAGTTCGCGAATATGGCTCTGGACGCGCATATTGAGAAGCAACACATTCCTCCATCTTCTGTGCCCGCGGACGAACCTAATTTTCTTGCCGGTGCGAGCGTATACAAACAGCACTGTGCCTTGTGTCACGGACTCCCAGGGCAGCCACCCATTGACTATGCGACAACGATGTTTCCGAAGCCGCCACAATTGTTCCGTGGTAAGGGTGTCACCGACGATCCGGCATCGGAGACGTACTGGAAGGCAGCTAACGGAATCCGTCTTTCAGGCATGCCCTCATTCAAGACCAAGCTAAGCGACACCCAGCTTTGGCAGGTTAGCCAACTGCTCGCGCACGCCAATGAAATTCCTGATTCGGTGAAGAGGGCGCCTATGCCAGATTTGGCGACAGCATTGACACCTTCCCTTCCGTCAGCAGCGGGTACCGCACCTAGTACGCATACACCTTGAGGAAGGCGAAAACAGCCACGCCAGTAATCGAAACATAAAGCCAAATAGGAAACGTAAAACGCGCAATTCGGCGGTGCATTTGGAAGCGGCCTGTCAACGTGAAGAAGAACGTCGTGAGCACCATAGGCAGCGCGGCAATTGAAAGGATGACGTGGCTGCCTAAGATGGTAAGGTAAAAGGCGCGCACTGGACCGTGGCCGGGAAAAATTGTGTCGCCGTGGAGGGCGTGATTCACGATGTAGCTGACAAGAAATGCGGAAGAGAACACAAAAGCTAGCAGAATACTCGTGCGATGCGCTTCTCGGTTGTGATGTTTGATGAAATAGAATCCCACGCAGAGCGTAATTGCGCACAATCCGTTCAGAAGCGCGTTGAGGGCCGGCAGAAACATCCAGCGCCCTGCGAAATCAGCGGAAGCATGATGCATGTATAGGAGCCACAGGAGGGCTTTTTAGTGGTCGACGAGTGTAATGGGGATGTTACAACAGCATTGCCGTCTGAGGCGGGAGTCAGCCGGCGGCCTACGCTTGCCTGCTTCGAGATTTATTCCGAATCCGGTCAATTGTGACCAGCCCTACCCTTCCGGGCGGCATAGCATCGCTGTCGAGAGGCGTTGCAAGGGTCGCGGGCCATGCGCCGACCCTCACCTGGAGGCGCCCCCAATCATTGACGTATTAAAAGGAGCAATATGAGTAACGAAGCTGAGAACAAGCAAAACCCAGCCGGATCGGCGGACCCCTCGGGTACGAAGACCGACCCTTCACAGCGAAATCAGAGCAGCCCTCCACAGGACATTTCTAAGAAGAATCCATCGCAGGAAAGCGACTCCCCCAACAGAGGTCAAGAGAAACCAGAAGATGAGAAGCGGCGTGCTTCCTGAGCAATTCTTTTGGGGACAAGTAGTGTAAGGATGAAGCGCCCCGGTGTGTAGCGCCGGGGCATTCTTGAGTTTCACACACCCCTTAAACCCGCCACTACCAAAGCTACCGCCGCGATTGCCGATTAAATTCAAAACAGCCCACTACCGTTATATGGAGCACTTTGGCTTTCCACAACTAGCCAAATTCATTGTCCAAACTGTGCAGTTTGGACCAGCCGAACCATTCCTTTCAGGCCTATGCTGTGTCAATTGAGGAG
>PKXU01000044.1 GCA_003132445.1 Acidobacteriaceae bacterium
AATTCGACTCCGGATACCTCTCACCTTACTTCGTCACAGATCCGGAACGCATGGAAGTTGCCTTCGGGAACGCCTACATCCTCATTCACGAAAAGCAAATCGATTCTAAGCAGGACCTGCTCCCTCTACTTGAGCAGATCACAAAGAGTGGCAAGCCGCTGGTCATAATCGCAGGGGACGTTGGGGGCGAGGCGCTGGCTACTCTCGTCGTGAAGAAGCTATGTGGCCCGCTGCAAGTTGCCGCCGTCAGGACAGCCGGCTTTGGGGATCAGGGCGAGAGAATGTTGCAGAGCATTGCTATCCTCACCGGTGGCAAGGCTATCACCGAAGGCCTCGACACCCAGCTAAAAAATATAAAGATTTCCGACCTCGGTCAGGCCGCGAAGATCACCATCCGCAAGAACAACACGGTGGTCGAGGTCAGGGCCGCGTACGACCAGCGAATCAGAATGCCCTTATACGCCAATCTTTCCCTTCCGCCCGAGGCCCGCAACAACTCGACCATGGCAGGGCACCGAGAACTTGCGCCACGCGAGCAATGAAAGTACAGAGGAGGTTCAGGAACATGAATATTTTCAAATATGTCGCAGGCTTTTCGAGGTCTCGATTGGGCGAGCGGAATCTAGTTTGTCTCTTGTCGTTAGCTCTGTGCTTCGTGACTTGGCCTCAGAGCCTGTTGGCCGATCAAGACCAAGGCGCGCAGGCCCCGACGCCGTCCCAAGACCAGCAGGGCGCGCAGGCGCCGTCCTATGCCCAACAGACTCTCGACCAGTTGCAGCAGTTGGTCGCGCCGATTGCGCTGTATCCGGATTCGCTGGTGGCGCAGATTCTGGCGGCGTCGACCTTTCCCGAGCAGGTCGTCGAGGCTGACCGGTGGGTGCAAGCGCATCCTGATTTGAAGGGCGCCGATTTGGGTAAGGCTGTGGACCAACAACCCTGGGACCCGAGCGTCAAGGCGCTGGTTGCGTTTCCATCCGTTCTGGGAAATATGGACAAGAATCTCTCCTGGGCATCGTCTCTAGGCGACGCATACTACAACCAGCAAGCGGACGTTATGAATGCCGTACAGGTGATGCGCCGGCGGGCGCAAGAAGCNNCTTAAGACCACGCCGCAGCAAACCGTGGCGACGCAGGACTCTGACATCAGCATTGCGCCGTCCGACCCAGATGAGGTTTACATCCCCGCGTACGATCCGTGGGCGGTTTATGGAGGACCTGCAATGGCGTGGCCGGGATGGTATCCGTATCCCGGAATCTGGTCTGGCGGCCCTTACCTCTCGTTCGGAATGGGGTTCGGGATTGGCTGGTACGGCGGTTTTGGTTGGGGATGGAACAACTGGGGAATGAACTGGCGTGGCGGATACGGGATGTACGGCGGCGGCAGGTACAACTCTCGCAGCAACACGTTTTACAACCGGAACAGCTACTACCGAGGAGGAGGCCAGGCGGGCGTAGCCAGGAACGTGCAACGCGGGTCGAACGGTGCTCGCGGCGGATTTAACGGCGAGCGCGGCGGAGCGAACGGCGCCCGCGGCGGACCGAACGCCCGTTCCGGCGCAACCAGTAGGGCTTTCAACGGAAACGCCCGGGCGGCACGAGGATACGCCGCACCTCGCGGGCAGAGCGGCGTCCGTTCCGGCGCGTTCAGCGGCTACCAGCATGGCGGACAGGCCCGGGGCTTTTCATCACGCGGAAGCGCCAGTATGGGCGGCGGCGCGCGGGGCGGCGGTTTCGGTGGCGGCGGCGGACACGGTGGAGGCGGCGGCCATGGTGGCGGGCATCGGTAATCGAAGTGTCATTACGTTTTCGATCAGCTTGTACGAGTTAGAAATGGAGAGAAGCCATATGCGGCGAACGATCCTGAATTCCGACAAATTTCATTGGACCGATCTTCCTAAACTGGTGGCGGTCGCTATCCTTTTGACGGTGTGGTTTCCCACCCGCTCCATGGCGCAGCAGCCGGGCCAGAAAACATTTTCATCGCCGGAAGACGCCAGCCAAGCATTGGTCACGGCAGCGCAGAGTAACGACGAGAAAACGATGCTCAATATCCTTGGACCGGACGGGAAGCAAATCCTCGCGTCAGGTGACGAAACCGAGGATGCCACCAGCCGCGCTAATTTTGTGGAGAAATATCAGGAAATGCACCGTTTGGTGAAAGAACCGGATGGAACCACCACCTTATACATCGGAGCGGAGAACTGGCCCACCCCGATACCGCTCGTGAACCACGGAGATTCGTGGTATTTCGACACCGAGGCGGGCAAGAAGGAGATTTTGTACAGGCGAATTGGCCAGAACGAAATATCGTCCATTCGCGTTTGCCAGGAACTCGTCGCATCGCAAAAGGAATACTACTCCGCACAGCACAACGAGTATGCCGAGAAAATCTTCAGTGATGAAGGGCAGCACAACGGTCTCTATTGGAAAGCCGTGGACGGGGCACCAGAGAGCCCCATCGGACCGTTGGTGGCGGCGGCAGTTGCAGGGGACTACTCCAAGAGCCAGGGGGACTCTCCGACTCCCTATCGGGGATACTATTTTCGCATCCTGACTCGTCAGGGGAAAAACGGTCCAGGCGGCGCGAAGAATTACGTACTAAACGGCAAAATGACCGGCGGATTTGCGTTCGTGGCCTATCCAGCGGAGTACAGATCGTCCGGCGTGATGACATTCATTGTTAACCATGACGGGGTAGTTTACGAGAAAGATCTTGGCAAGAAGACCGATATTGTCGCCAAGAACATGAAGGAATTCAACCCCAATTCCAGGTGGCAAAAGGCTGAAGATCAGCAGGAGGAGACTGCCAGCGAGCAGAAAGCCAAGTGAAAGGGATTCTGCCGCTACGCTCCCTCCAGCGGACTCATGCCCGCTCCAGACACCGCAAAATATGCTTCTTCAGAATCCGCATCTGGCATTGGGCAATTGTCAACGCCGAGTAACCCTTTGGATCGCCGCCAGCGCGACGGTTCCGAGTTCGGTGGGGTGCGCACATAGATCGAAAACTCCACCAACTGTGGCGGAAGTAGCGAACCCCGTTCGCAGAGATCTTCCTGTCTACTCAGAATGGATCGGTGCTACGGCCGGCTACATCGACTCCCATATCCATGTTAGCCGCGATCGCCGGCCTCATTCCAATGGCGGTGGTTCTAGAGCCGGTCAGCGAGCAGTATGCCCTGCTTGCATGCGTAATTCTCGGCGGGTTGACCGTTTCCAGCATGGTTACCGTATTTCTGGTGCCGACCGCGCACCGTCTCATTCATCGCAAAGACGTTCGTGATGACGAAATCGAACCCCGATCGGGTGAGGTGATCCATGCGTAACCGAAGTCTAGTTTTGCCGCTATGGCTTTTTCTGTGCCCCTTTTCTACGAGAGCACAAGAGAGCATCGCGAAGCTTCCAGACGCGCCGCAACTCCAGGCTCAAGCGCAAAAGACTGCTCCGGCGCTGTACTCTCCGGCAACCAATCCTGCGGATCCTATTCCTTTGCCACCTCCGACGGGCAAACCCCTCGCGCGGCAACAGGCGGAGCAGTTGGCCCTCAAAAACAATCCACGGATCAGCGTCGCGGCACTGCTTGCCCTCGCACAGAAGCAAGTCGTCCGCGAGACTCGCTCGGCGTTACTCCCGACATTGGATGGCAATGTGACTGGGGTTGACGCGGATGAAGCAAGCCGCCTATCCGCGGGTTCACTAGCCTCATCCCGGCTCCTCTATCACGTGGGAATAGGGGTAGACCTCAATCAGCTGATTACGGATTTCGGCCACACGCACAATTTAGTGGCCTCCTCCTCTTTTCAAGCAAAGGCTTCCGAGCAGCGATCGGAGGCGACGCGGGAGAACATCGTCCTGGCGGCGGACATTGCCTTTTACAATGCCCTGGAGGCGCAAGCCACTCTGCAGGTCGCGGAAAGCACTGTCAACGCCAGACAGACGGTTAGCGATCAGATCGATGCTCTCACTGCCAGCAACCTCAAGTCCACGCTGGATCAGAGTTTTGCGCAAGTCGATTTGTCGCAAGCCAAATTGCTCGATCTCGATTCACAAAATCAGTTCGATGCCGCAACTGCGGATCTCAACGAGGTGCTCGGAACCACGAACGACCAACAGTACACTCTGGTCGACGATCCGTCGCCCCCTCAGCCGGTCGCGACTTCAGCGGAGGCAGTGATTGCTCTTGCCTTGCAACAGCGTCCCGACCTTCTGGCTCTCAAACTGAACCATGAGGCTGATCTGCGCTTTAGTCGAGCGCAGCACGAGCAGTTGCTCCCTACGGTCTCCGGGCTGGGTGTTGTGGGTCTCACTCCCGTCGGATCTAGCACCTATTTCACCACGAACCGCTATGGAGCGGCAGGCGTGAACATAGGCATACCGATCTTCCATGGCTTCAAATTCCATGCGCAGGCCACCGAAGCCGACCTTCGTGCCAAGGCATCGGATGAGCAGAGCCGGGTACTTATTAACCGCATCGTACGGGACGTGCGTACTGCGTGGCTAAGAGCGAACACCGCAAAGAAGAAGATGACTGTGACCGCGGAGCTCTTGAAAGAGGCCAACACCGCGCTCGATCTGGCCGATACGCGGTATCGTGCTGGTCTCAGCTCCATCGTTGAGTTGAGTCAGGCCCAGTTACAGCAGACGCAGGCGCAGATCGCCGAAGCCAATGCCCGATTTGACTATGAAGCCGACCTCGCTGCGTTGCGGTTCCAAAGTGGATCGCAGCCATAGGTTGTAAAGAAAGGCAGCACATTATGTTCGCAAAGCCGAAAGTGAAGCGAATTTTATTCGCAACTGATTTCCTGGGAAGTTCACACCTCGCGCTCGACTATGCGGTGGCGTTCGCACAGCACTTCAAGGCCACCATCATCATGGTGCATGCCTTGGAGCTCCTGTATCCGGCGACAGAAGTTGAGATAGAAACATCCAGACCAAGCCTGACACGAAAGCATGCACTGGAGCGAATGGAAGCCATCGCACACGGCGTTCGACGCACTGGACTTAAAGTGGAGACGTTTGTCGAAGACGGGATTCCCCATGAAGTGATTCTTCGAGCCGTCGACCATCATTCGGCCGATCTTCTCGTTCTAGGCGTTCACGGGATCCATCGTGGAGTAGAGCATCTACTGATTGGCTCCAATACTGAGAGGGTTCTCCTTTCTGCAAACTGCCCAACGATGACCGTCGGCGCCCATGTCTTATCAGGGGTCGATCTTAGCCTGCACTTTAAGGAGATTCTTTACTTCTCCGATTTCAGTCCAGAGGCCACTGCGGCTGCTCCATATGCCGCTTTCCTCGGCAACGAATTTCACGCTTCCATCGATGTCTGCCAACTATTGCCCGTGCTAGCCGAGAACAATCCAAGACTTCGTCAGGATGTGGCCGAGGAGTACTGCGAGACGATTCGGCAGGTCTTTCCCGAGTCGGACCCAAATTGGGTTATACCCTCTTTTCATTTGGATCGAGGCATGGAGTTGAAAGAAATTATTGAGCGTGCTCAAAGTCAGGGGGCCGGATTGATCGTTCTCGGAATACATACGGAGTCTCAGCTCGGACGTCACCTTCACACGAGTTTTGCTTATCAACTGCTTG
>PKXU01000135.1 GCA_003132445.1 Acidobacteriaceae bacterium
TTCTCACTCTGCCTGCCTTGGCCGGTTCACAGGCTCGCATCGTTCGCTTAAGTGACGTGCAGGGCTCAGTTCAAATCAACAAAAACACAGGATTGGGCTTCGAGAACGCGTTCCTCAATCTCCCGATTACGCAAGGAACGCAGGTCAGAACGCATGACCGCGGCCGCGCGGAAATTGAATTTGAAGATGGCAGCACCCTGCGCCTGGCTCCAAATACGATTGTGCAGTTCAGTACGCTCGGCCTGAGCGACTCCGGCCAGCGCATCTCTGTGATCAATCTGGTTGACGGCATGGCCTACGTCAACTGGCTGGGCAAGAGCGGAGACGAATTCAGTCTGAACTTCTCCCGCGAAAAGGCCGCCCTCGATCATGCCGCGCATTTCCGAGTCGAAACCTCGACTCAAGCGGCGAGTTTGGCGGTCTTTAAAGGCGACGTAGACGTCGAAGGTCCCAACGGCAAAGTTACTGTTGAGAAGAAGAAAACAGCGAAATTTGATGGAGCGGATGACGACAAATACATCGTCGCCAACAAGGTCGCGGAAGCCCCGCTCGATTCCTGGGACAAAGAGGCGAGCGCTTACCACGATCAATACGCGAAGAACAATTCCACTCCCTTCGGCTACGGTGTGAGTGACCTGAATTACTATGGCGCGTACTCGAACGTGCCCGGCTACGGCATGATGTGGCAACCGTACTTCACTGGCGTTGGATGGGATCCGTTCATGAATGGCGCCTGGTCCTCCTATCCGGGGTACGGATACATGTTTGCCTCCGCGTACCCTTGGGGATGGATGCCATTCCATTATGGAAACTGGATGTTTATCCCCGCCATGGGCTGGATGTGGCAGCCGGGAGGATGGAATTCGTTTAGCGCGATGCCATTGTACGCCGGCACTCTGCCGGCCAATTTCCACGCGCTGGTTGCCCCTGCGGCCGGAACGTTGAAAACGGTTGTGGTCGGAAGAGTTGCATCTGGCTCCGCAATGGCATCCTCGCGCTTGGTTGTGAATGCCGGTTCGGCTGGACTGGGAATCGAACGTGGCTCTATAGAGAATCTCCACCAACTCAGTCACCAGGTCACCAAATCTGGATTTGCTGAAGTACAGCCAGGGCCGCAGTTCGCGGCCACCTCGCCGAGGGCTCCAGCGTTTACAAGCCTCGGTGAACCGCAGGGCACGATGTCGGCTTCGTCATCTTCGTCGCCTGTCCACAGCAACATGTCGATTGGACACACAGCGACGGCCACTAGCAGCGCCGGTCATAAGTAGAAATACTGTGAGGGCAAACTAAGGGCGGCCTGCGGGCCGCCTTTTCTATTTGAATTCAAAATTTTGCCCGCAGATGTTCGCCCGCGCATGTTTGCCCACGCATGTTCACCCGAGCATGTTCACCGGAGTATGACGTTTACGAAATTACAATTCCTGCGTATCCCACGACTGCCCGACGGTCTCCCGAAATATCTCCTGAAGTCGCGTACTTCACCAGTTCGGCCGACTTCGCGCCCAATTGCCGAACCGCAGTCAGCATCGCTACCGACGGTCCAAAGCCACACATGCTGATGTTTTGTTGCGTGACTACGTCGTACAGTCCTCGCGGATCCAGGCTGAGAATGCGCTCGATCGCCCGGTGATCTTTCGCGCGTGTCACCGCGTCAGATTCATAGTGGTTCATGTCACTCGAAGCCACGATCAGGACCCGCTCTTTCCCGTTTTGATGAGACGGCGCGATCGTTTCCGCCAAAGCCTTTCCCAAGTGTTCCAGAACTTCGAATTGTCGGGTTCCGAGAGCGATGGGCACAAATCTCAGCTTGGGTTGACGCAGCAAAAGAAACGGAAGCTCCACTTCGGCAGCATGTTCGGCACGATGCGCCGCAGAATCCTCCTGCAGAGCTGGGAATCGAGCCTTCAACGCTTCAGCCAGTTCAGCATCAATCGCGACCTCGCCGAGCGGGGTTTGCCACGCGCCTTCGCTCATAATGGCGAGCGGCTGCCCCATTCCGGTGTGGTTCGGACACATCACAATGCAGACTTCGGGAACTTCAACTCGCGCAAACACCGCGCCCGCGACGTGCCCCGAATACATGTACCCCGCGTGCGGCGCAATACAACCCAACGCTGGGATCGGAACCTGATTCGCCCCAGTTGTTTGTGAAAGATAGCCGAGCGCTTCCGCTTGCAGTTCTTCTCGATCGCCAGGATAGAAACGCCCCGCAACCGCAGCATGACGGAGAATGGTAGTAGCCAAGCCGACTCCTTGCTCGCTGGCCACGAAAGCGGGCCACGCACTAATGCTATGACTCGGCCTGGGTGGGGCGCAAGGCGCGGAAGATCGCCGCACTTTTTTCCAGGCTCAACGTCTCCGCGCGAACGGTAGGTTTCACCTCGGCCTCGGCCAAAGCACGCTTCAACTCTAGCCCGTCGTATTTCAACTTGAGATTGTTCCAAAGCGTTTTGCGCTTTTGTCCAAAAGACAGCCGCAGAAAATCAATGAAGCCATCTCCCGCCACTCCCAATTTTTCCCGCTGCGGATCGATCGTCAAGCGCAGTACCGTCGAGTGCACTTTCGGCGGTGGAACAAAAGCTCCCGGCGGCAGCGTAAAAAGATTTTCCACGCGTGCATATAACTGTGCGGTGGCCGAGAGCATTCCATAATCGCGGCCGCCCGGCTTCGCCGCAATCCGGTCCGCAACCTCGCGCTGCACCATGATCACGAGGCTGTCGAAATATTTCGAGAACTTAAACAGGCGCAGCAAAATATCCGACGTGATGTAGTAAGGAAGATTGCCCACCACTTTCACGGGTTGGGGCTTGAGTTCGATGCCGGGTTGGCTGAGCCCGGGCTTCGGTCCGAACAGAGAATCGAAATCGATCGCTAACACGTCGCCCTCAATCACTTCCACATTGCGTGCCATCCCAAATTTCAGGCGAAGCTGCGCCGCCAGCACGCGGTCCAGTTCCACTGCAATCAAACGCCGCGCCCGCTTCGCTAACAAAGACGTTAGTATTCCGCGTCCAGGGCCAATTTCAAGCACAGTTCTCTGCGACACGTCGCCTAAAGCGTCGACCACTCGCGCGGCGTAATCTTCACTCGCTAGAAAATGTTGTCCCAATTTAGGCTTGCTTTGCGGACGGCGCGTCGATGCGACCTTTGGCACGTTGACCCTCACTCACCCGGGAAGTAGACTTACAAGTCGGTCCTCGCATCCTAATTGCCGGATCTGATTGCAGGACACGGTTCGGTCCCGAGACATATTCATCATAACTGGCGCCGCGAAAAAACGTCCGCGCTTCTGGAGGTCCCCCCACCCATGAACATCGTATTCGCTGCCTCGGAAGGCGTTCCATTTTCTAAGACTGGCGGCTTGGCCGACGTCGTCGGCGCGCTTCCCAGGTCCCTCGCCGCCTTGGGTCATCAGGTCAGTGTATTCCTGCCGCGTTATCGCCAAACCAAGCTTTCCGATCCCGCCGTAGTGGTTCGCAGCGTTACCGTTCCTTTTGACGACCAGTATCGCTTTGCCTCGGTTGTGAGTGGAGGCAGTCAAAACGGAGTGCGTTTCTACTTCGTCGAATATCCTCCGTACTTCGACCGCGATGCTCTCTACGGCACGCCGGCCGGGGATTATCCCGACAATGCCGAGCGCTTCGCCTTGTTCTCCCGCACCGTCCTCGAAGCCTCGAAAATTCTTGGTGTCCCGCACATCTTTCATTGTCACGACTGGCAATCAGCGCTGATCCCGGTTTTGCTTCGCACCATCTACTCGGAAGATCCAGCCTTCAAAGAAGCGGGCACGGTCTTTACTATTCACAACATGGGCTATCAAGGATTGTTCCCGCCCGACACGCTTCCCCTGCTTATGCTGCCCTGGGATCTCTTCACCATGTCGAAGATGGAATTTTTCGGCCAGGTGAACTTTCTGAAAGGAGCCTTGGTTTATTCCGATTTCATTACCACGGTGAGCCGCAAGTACAGCCAGGAGATTCAAACCGTCGAATACGGATTCGGCCTAGAAGGCGTGCTTCGCGACCGCGCCTCCACTGTCACGGGAATTCTCAACGGCGTCGATTACGATGAGTGGAGTCCGCAGACCGACAAGTTCTTCGCCGCTAAATATTCGCCTCAGGATCTTTCCGGCAAAGCGACGTGCAAACAGGATCTATTAGCAGCTTTTGGCATTTCTACGGCCGACGTGAAACTGCCTGTGATCGGAATCGTCTCCCGCTTCGCCGCCCAGAAAGGTTTCGATTTGATCGCCCAGATCGCCGACCGTCTGGCGCGCGAAGAAATGATCGTGGTCGCCCTCGGCGCCGGCGACAAGACCTACGAGGAAATGTTCGTGCGCCTCAACAAGCAGTTCCCCAACAAGATCGCCGTCAAGGTAGCCTACGACAACGCGATCGCGCACAAAATCGAAGCCGGCGCCGACATGTTCCTGATGCCCTCGCGCTACGAGCCCTGCGGCCTGAACCAGATCTACAGCCTGAAATACGGCACGGTTCCTATCGTCCGCGCTACCGGCGGCCTCGACGACACCATCGAACCCTGGGACGCCAGAACCGGAAAGGGAACTGGTTTCAAGTTCACGGAATACAACGGCGAATCGCTCCTGCTCACGATCAAAGCAGCACTGAGCGCCTATCAGGACGAAACCTCGTGGCAAGCGCTCATGCGCAATGGCATGAACAAGGATTTCTCCTGGAACGCCTCCGCGCGCGAGTATAGCAAGGTCTACGAGAAGGTACGGCAAATGCGTAGAGCGGCACTCACCCCGGTGCCAGAAAAAGTCTCGGTGTAACGCAGCCTCACTGCTCATGTGGGGACAGCCGCCTCGGCTGTCCGGCCTGGGCGAAGCCCGGCCAATCGCCGCAGTCGAAATATCCCTACGCTTTGCCCTGCCGCGAACTCATGCGCGGAGTATGTGTCTACTCCAGCGGCAGAAAAAGTGCTGCTATAGTATCTAACCGATATCATCGGTCGCCGACGAAATCATCTCGTGGCCTTGTCCTCTGCAGCAAGCAAGAGTAAAGGTAGGACGGTCGGATATGGATACAGCGAACTTTCTCGAAGACTTTCTCCGGGATCTGCGCCTGGGGTTGCGCATCCTTGGGCGCAGACCAAGTTTTTCTATCCTGGCTATCCTCTGCCTCACACTCGGCATCGGTGCGAACGCGGCGGTTTTTAGTTGGATCGAAGGCCTGCTATTTCGCCCCTACCCAATGGTCGCCCATCAAGAAAGGCTGCTGGCGCTGAGCGGCACTGCCCGAGGCGAATCTGGCGCGACCGCATTGTCATGGCCCGATTACCTTGATCTTCAGAGAAGCTGCACTCTTCTCGACTCCATGTTTGTAAGCAAAATAACGGGCGCAACCCTCAACCTTGGGCAACAGTCCGAGGCGACGAGAGGCAGCATCGTATCCGCAAATTACTTCGACGCTATTGGGGTTCATCCGATTCTGGGGCGCGGATTCGAAACGGGCGAGGACGTTGGTAGCAACTCTCATCCCGTGGTCGTCATCAGCTACACGCTCTGGAAGTCCCGGTTCAAAGGTGATCCGCAAATCGTCGGCAAGACGCAGCGGCTCAACGGCATTCTGCACACGATTGTGGGAGTGGCGCCGCAGGGATTCGTCGGAACGTTTGTGGGCTGGGCGATGAATTTCTGGGTTCCAGCTTCGATGGAGGAGGCTTTTGAGGGAGGCGGCTACAAGCTTGAGGATCGGAGCGCTCGCTGGATCGAGGCCTACGTGCGGCTCAAGCCCGGAGTAACCCGCCAGCAAGCGCAGGAAGAAATCTCCGCGATCTCCGCCCGGCTCGATGCCGATTATCCCGCTACGAACCGCAGCCGCGGCATCCGCTTATGGCCTCTATGGCAAACGCCATTCAACAACGCCGGCACTCTTCTTCCGACCCTGGAAACCATGTTTGTTGTGGTGGTGTTTGTCATGCTGATTGCCTGCGCGAATGTCGGCGATTTGCTGCTGGTGCGCTCGTTGTCGCGGCGTCGTGAAATGTCGATTCGTGCCGCCGTAGGGGCCGGAAGTGGCCGCTTGTTCATGCAGGTTCTCACGGAAAGCCTCATCCTGTGCGCTTTGGGGGCGGCTGGCGGACTCTTGGTTGCGTATTGGAGCCGACACGCGCTGGTCCTGTTATTTCCGGCGCGAGGCGGCGCGACTATGTACCTGCCGGCAGAAATGGATTGGCGCGTGCTGGCGGCGATCGCCGGCATTTGCCTCATCGCGACCGTCCTGGTCGGGCTGGCGCCCGCCTTTCAAAACAGCAAAGTCGACTTAGTTAGTACTTTGCGAGCAGAATCGACGAGTATCGCAGCTGGCGGCCGAAGAGCCTGGGTGCGATCGACTCTGGTGGTGGTGCAAATTTGTTTGAGCTTCGCCCTTTTGGTGGCCGGTAGCTTGCTGGTCGAGAGTTTGGAGAAAATTCGAAACGCCAATCCAGGCTTTTCCACGCGTGGCGTTTTGAATACCTCCATGCGGTTGGTGGCGGCGGGCTACGATGTGCCACGCGCCCGGGCGTTTGAGGACGAGTTGATCGATCGTGTCCGCGTGTTGCCTGGAGTTGAATCGGCGGCTTTCGCCCGTCTAACGCAGCTCGGCTACGGCTCGTACTCTTCGGCATCAATCGCCGTCGACGGATATCAACCTGCGCCGGACGAGCAGCCTTCAGTGGAATATAACCAGGTTGGCCCCGGTTACCTGGCAACCATGGGCATCCCACTCATTTCTGGCCGGGAATTTACCCGTGCCGACAATGAAAATACCGCTCCGGTGGTAGTAGTAAACCAAACCATGGCCATGCGATATTGGAGCGGACAAGATCCCATTGGCCGGCGCCTTCAAATACGAGTTCAAAATAAGGATCAGTCGTTGCAAGTGGTGGGCGTTGCCGCCGACTCTAAATATGAGAGCATGCGGGAGGGCCCGACGCCGTTCTTTTATGTGCCCATCCGCCAGACTCCCGCCGTCGCTTCCGATCTGAATATTCGTACCACCTTGCCTCGGCAAGTCACAGCCACAGTCCTGGTCCGCGAGGTGCGCGCCCTGGATGCGAATATCGCGCCCTACGAGGTCATCTCCCTACAGGATCAGATCGACCGCTCGACATCGCCGCAGCTTGTGGCCGTAACTCTGGTTGCGGTGTTAGGCGGGCTGGCGCTTGTGCTGGCTGTCATTGGACTGTACGGAGTCATGTCTTACGCGGTGTCGCAGAGTACCCGCGAACTGGGAATACGCATGGCGTTGGGGGCCGACGCCTCGAACCTGTTGCGGCTGGTCATCTCGCGCGGCATGGCTTTAACAGCAGGTGGTGTGCTTCTCGGTACCGTGGCGGCTTTCGCACTTACCCGGCTGCTTGGCAATCTTCTCTACCATGTGAGTCCGCGCGACCCGTTGGCGTTCGGGTTAGCGATCGCCGTGATGATCGGCGCGTCTCTGGCGGCTTGTATTTTTCCGTCATGGCGCGCGGCAAGAACGGATCCCGCTCGCGCGCTGCGAGATTAACTGGGCCTTACCCTGACGTTCGTTTAAAGAAGGCCAACCATGAGTAAGCCACGGTAAGGCCGAGCGCCCCGTAGACCCCCGCGTTCATGGGAGCAAGCAGGAAAAAGACAGCCACGAGCGAGGGATCGAACGTCATCTTTATGAAATACAGCGGACACAGCGAAAACATCAGTTGAGGATTGAGATTCCAGCGGTGCGGTGCGAGATAAGCGAACACCGCCACAAGGTATGAAATCACCGCGAAGCCACCGAGCAGTTTAAGCGGCGCTGAAAATAAGTGCCCATCGTCCCGATCTTTCTTGCAAGCTTTCGCAATCCACGAGCGGGGCAGCATCGCAATCGTCACGCTGAAAACGCCCACTACCGCCAGAGCGACAGCAAAGATAACCCATTCGTTCTGAACCGGCAGCTCGGAGCCCCGCAACATCACGTAAGGAACGCCTGTGAAAAGCGACACAACTCCGCAAAGAAAAAACGCGATGCGAGAGGTTGCCCTGATAGCCCGTGCGGACATGTGGCCGATTCTATCAGCGGCTTCGAGTTTGAGTGTCCGTCGCGCCGAATCGAGGATTTTGTCATCTTGAGCGGAGTGGAAAGTTCGCGGAAGCGAGGTTCCGCGCAGTCGAAAAATCCCTATTCGACGGCACGAACCGCCGAGACACCGCAGCTCGAACCATTGCACGCGCCGCTGCTAAAATTCTTGCAGCATGGTTGCCACTCCACAGCTTGCCTTCCCGCGCACCATCTTCCACGTCGATATGGACGCTTTCTTCGTATCGGTGGAAGAGCTCTACGATCCATCCTTGAGAGGCAAGCCGGTCGTGGTTGGCGGCCAGCGCGACGAGCGCGGAGTCGTCTCCGCCGCCTCCTATGCAGCGCGCAAGTTCGGAGTACATTCCGCCATGCCGCTGCGCACCGCCGCTAAACTCTGTCCCAATGCCATCTTCGTCGACGGCCATCCCGACCGCTATCGCGAGTTTTCGGAAAAGGTTCACACTGTGCTCGGCGCGTTTTCGCCGCAAGTGGAAATGGCTTCCATCGACGAAGCGTATCTCGACATGAGCGGCACCGAACGTCTGCACGGCCCTCCGCTAAAAGCCGCGCACCATCTGCATCAGCGCATGAAAACCGATACCGGTCTGAATTGCTCGATCGGCATCGGAGCCTCCCGGCTCGTCGCAAAAGTCTCCTCGGGCCAGGCCAAACCCAACGGCGTTCTCTTCATCGTTCCCGGCGAAGAAGCCAAGTTTCTCGCGCCGCTCGATGTACGCGAAATTCCCGGCGTCGGCAAAGTCATGGAGACCCATCTGCACGCTCTCGGCATCAAGAAAGTTGGAGACCTGTCCCGTCTTGACGAATCCGAATTGAGCGATCGTTTTGGTAAATGGGGGCTGGCTCTCGCCGGAAAAGCTCGCGGCGAAGATGCCGGTGGATGGTTTGACTCCGAAGTTGGAGCCAATGTCGACGCCAAATCTATTAGCCACGAGCACACCTATAACGAGGACACTGCCGACGCCAGCCAGCTTGAGGCCACGCTGGTGCGCCTCTCCGAAATGGTTGGGCGACGCCTGCGTGAATCGCAGTTTCATGCGCGCACCATTCAACTCAAGCTACGCTATAAAGATTTCACCACTCTGACTCGCGCCCATACACTCGCATCTCCAACCCAACTCGATACCGAGATTTTCGAACAGGTTCGCGCGCTGTTTCGCAAGAATTGGAAAAACGGCGTTCCGGTTCGCCTTCTCGGCGTGCACGCTTCGTCATTTACGTCGCGACCAGATCAGATCAATCTCCTCGAGGGCAACCGCCAGCAGCGCTGGAAAGATGCCCTGGCCGCGGCCGATCACCTCCGCGACAGATTCGGCGAGTCGAGCGTAGGCCTGGCTTCTGGGATTCGTGCTGGATTCCGCGAGCGGGTACACGAAAACCCGGCAAGCCTGCCGGGAAAGAACAAGCCGCGCAATTCGTAGCCGGCGCTGAGTGCGCGGGTCGTGTGGCATTCTGACCTTCGAAGGTTTTGGGCCAAGATCAGCTACGATCAGGATTAGCTACGATGAAGATCAGCTACGATGAAGATCAGCTACGATGAAGAAAATTTCCATAAGAAAATCGTGAGGACACGCCGGGATGCGCAGTCAGGCCTCTAAGAAATCAGCCGTGGAAACGTCCGCTGCCGCATTATTTGCGCGCAACTTTTTCAAACATCCGTCCATGCTGGGATCGGTGATTCCGAGCTCGCGCTTTCTCGTGAAGTATTTAATGAAGCAGGTCGACTGGAATCGGGCGCGCCTGTTGGTGGAATTTGGCCCCGGCGTGGGAACGATCACACGCGAAATTCTGAAACGCCTGCGGCCGGATGCGGTGCTGCTGGTCATTGAACTCAATCAGGAGTTTGTGCAATATCTGCGCGCGACCATTCGCGATCCCCGTCTTCGCATCGTCCACGGATCGGCTGCCGATGTTCGCCGCATTCTGGCGGAACACGACCTGGCGCGCGCGGACTACATCATCTCCAGCATCCCTTACAGCTTGATTCCAACGCCGCAGAGGCAGCGGATCGTTACCGAGTCCCGTCACGCGCTGAAGGCGGAGGGGGCGCTGCTGGTCTTTCAATATAATCGCGCGCTACTACCTTGCCTCAAGTCCAGCTTCAGTTCGGTAAAGTTGAAGTTTCAACTGTGGAATATCCTGCCTGTATTGATTTTTCACTGTACCCCGTAACGTGGCAGGTTTGCAGATGGCAGGCTTGCGAATGCAGATGTAAAGAGACGACACTTCGGCACCACAGTGACGCGACGGATCAAGCCGCTGTTAGGGATCAATGTGGGGGAGTAAGTTCTGCCATGCCGGAAGCCTCAGGCCGCTGCTTGCCGCTTCATAACGATTTCGCCTTCAGCCGAATCGCGAGCCCGCAGTTCCGAGGCAATGCAAATCAGAAAGCACAAGACGCTCACTTCAAACAGATTACGCTGCGTGAGATCGATGGCAAGGAACATCCCTCTGGCAACGTTGAGATGTACCAGCGCCCCGCAAAGCAATCCTATCCAGCCGAGATAGTATGTAACTCTTCCAACCAGTTGTAGCCGAGCCAAGTGACCCATGGTGAAACCTCCTGGGATGTAGTTAAAAGAAGGCGGGTAACGTACTCAGGCCGCAGGACGCGCGGATTATACACCGATCGCGCTTTTTGTCTCTGGGTTTATTTTGAGCCCTCAAGGGATCTGTTGGTATGCAGGAGATCGCAGAAGACAACGATGCATGATCGCCGTCCTGGACTGAGCTTCGACTCTTTCGACGACTCTTCCAGAAAACGTCGCGCCTGGTCTGGAACTCAATTCATTGAATTGAACTGACCGTATTCGAAAATACAGTGTTCGCGTTGCTCCCGATCAGCTGAATCGTACCCACTACAATCACCAGAATAACGGCCAGCATCACCGCATATTCAGCGATGTCCTGACCCTGGTTGTTGCTCCACAGCTCGCAAAGAAGATGCTTCATGGTGGCACCTCCATCGTTTCGCCCGATTGTACGCCGGACCTCATCGAAATTTAAGGGCCGGAAGGGTTATGGGGGGTGAGTCTATGTGGGGACAGCCACCCTCGGCTGTCCGTCGCGAAGCTTGACGCCTGTACGGTCTACCTTTTACTCAAATGGTGCCCGTCGATGGAGCATGGGACTTCAGATTAAGCCATCACGGCTATGGCTTATCCGGGCTGGCTCATCCCGAAGTCCCGCGTTTTCTCCAGCGGGCCGAGGGATATCCCTTGCTTATGTCGCTCCCATCGAACCGAGCGACTATCGACAGCCGGTTTCGGTTGACCCCGCCTCGCCTTCAAACATAAAATCAAACTGGGTTGTGAGCGCCAGCTGCGCCCGCTAAACTGCCCCCTCGTTCAACGGCTAGGACACCTGCCTCTGGAGCAGGCTATCGGGGTTCGAATCCCTGGGGGGCAGCCATCTCACTTCTCTCCAACAAACCAACGGTTTCAAAATCGACTGCTCCCTGACGTGTGTCTACGCTGGACCCTTCTGCCGATCACGCGGTATCTTGTGAACTTGCCAGGGAGCGGACTCGCCGCTAGGGGGCGAGGTAAAGCAGTGCGAGGCAAGAGAGTGCGAGGAAAACGATGATTACACGACGTGAGTTTCTCGATGCGATGGCAGTCGGCGCGGCGGGGCTGGCCGTGGGAACTACAGCCAAGAGTTACGGCCAGATTCTGGGCTCGAACGATCGCCTTAACTTTGCCGTGATCGGCTTGAACGGCAGGGCCTATGCGCATCTTTCTGCGCTGAAAGCGAACAAAAACGCCGCCCGCATTTCTCACGTTTGCGACGTCGATAGCAACATTCTCAATAAATTCGCTGCGACCGTGCAGCACGAAACCGGCGAATCAGCCGTGGCCGACAAAGACTTTCGCTCCGTTCTCCAACAAAAAGACGTGGACGCAGTCACCATCGCCACTCCCGACCATTGGCACACGCCCATGGCCATTGCCGCGCTGCAAGCCGGCAAGCACGTGTATGTAGAAAAACCATGCAGCCACAATCCTGCCGAGGGCGCGATGTTGGTAGAGGCGCAGCGAAAGTATCAGAAGGTCGTGCAGATGGGTACGCAGCAGCGCTCTTCACCGCACACCATCGAAATTATCGACAAAATTCACTCCGGACTGATTGGTCGTCCGTATTATGCGAAAGCCTGGTACGTGAATGTGCGAAAGTCGATTGGCGTCGGCAAAGAAGTGCCGGTGCCGCCGCAGCTTGATTGGGACCTGTGGCAAGGTCCTGCGCCACGCCGTCCTTACAAAGACAATGTGCACCCTTACAACTGGCACTGGTTCAAAATTTACGGAACCGGCGAAACCCTCAACAACGGCACGCATGAAGTCGATGTCTGCCGCTGGGCTCTCGGCGCGGACTATCCGAAGCGCGTCACCTCTTCGGGGGGAAGGTATCAATTCAAAGACGACTGGCAGTTTTATGACACACTCGTAACCAGCTTCGAGTACGACGACCAGATGCTTTCCTGGGAAGGGAAAAGCTGCCAGGGCATGAAGCTATACGGCCGCGATCGCGGCTCCGCCATCATGGGAACCACGGGAACGGTGCTGGTGGATCGCGATGGATACGAGATCTACGATCTCAAAGGGAAAAAGACCAGCGAAGTGAAAGCCGGCATCAAAACTTTCTCCGCCGATCTGATCGGGCGCGATTCCATGACCGACGCTCACTTCGCCAACTTCATAGCGGCGATTCGCAAAGGTGAAAAGCTCAACGCCCCTATCGCAGTCGGAAATGTTGCGGTTACGATGTTGCAGCTTTCCAACATCGCGTGGGATGTCAATCGCGAATTGCAACTCGACACCACCGACGGCAAGATCCAGGGCGACCCGGAAGCCATGAAAATGTGGGGACGCGATTACGAAAACGGCTGGGCGCCGAAGATTTAACGGCGGAGCAGGCCGGCAGTGTTAGCCGACTTTGTCATACAGCAGTCAGCCACAAGTCCTCGAAACAACGAGCGATCTACCTATGAAAACGAATCTATCCCGCCGTACCTTCGTTCGTTCCGGCGCCCTGGTTGCAGCGGCGTTCGCAGCTCCGAACCCTCTAATCGCGCTCGCGCAGAAAAGATCGTCCACTAGCGCCGACTCTACCATTCGTTTGGGCCTGGCCAGCTACACTTTCCGCAATTTTGGCCGCGCCCAAATGATCGGCTTCATGAAGCAACTCCAGGTCTTCGCCCTCAATGCCAAGGACGTCAAAGATCACCTACCCATGGATCCTCAGCAAGAATCCGCTGCGCTGGCCGATTATGCCGCCGCAGGCATAAAGCTTCACGCTGCCGGAGTCATCTATTTCAACAAGGATGAAGATGATGACATCCGGTCGAAATTCGAATATTGCAAGCGAGCCGGCGTCAGCGTTATTGTTGCCGGCGACCCTGGCCCGGAAGTTCTGCCGCGCATGGAAAAGTTTGTCAGGGAATACGACATGCGCATCGCCATTCACAACCACGGCCCCGAAGATAAACTGTGGCATTCGCCGCTGGATGTCCTCAAGTCGCTGAAAGGCATCGATGCCCGTATCGGCTGCTGCATCGATGTTGGCCACACGGTTCGCGCCGGTACCGACGTGGTTCAGGCCATTCACGAAGTAGGCCCAAGGTTATTCAACCTGCACATGAAAGATCTCGCCAACTTTCAAGATAAAGAAAGTCAGGTCGCTGTGGGAGAGGGTCTCGTGCCCGTGCGCAAAATATTTGAGGCCCTCATCTCGACGAGGTACAACGGCTTTGTCGATCTCGAATATGAAATACATCCCGACAATCCAATGCCCGGCGTGATCGCCAGCTTCGCGTATATGCGGGGCGTCCTGGCGGGCATGGGATATGCGACCGCCGGCCATCCGACTTAGTGTGGCGCGGTCGCCCTCGCCCGCGTCGGTCGCCCCTTTCCACTGGCGGCCCAACCTTACCATCCGCTACCATTTCGTTCGAGGAGCAAACTTTAATATTTTTCCGATCCTGCGACAGTCTGACTCATGCCAATGAATCGCACCCTTGTCCGCCCTTTCTGCGCGCTTTTAGCAATCCTTCTCTTCGCTCCATTTATCCTCGCGGCCAATAGCACCCACACTGTCGTGGTTCCCGTCGCCGACATGTTTTCCCGTCCCACCGACGAATCGGATGTTGTTTCGCAAGCCATTTATGGCAGCAACGTCACCCTACTGACGGCCCGTGGAGAGTGGTCCAGAATTCAGACCGACGATGGATATAAAGGATGGGTTCGCAGTCGGCATCTCCGTCTCATTCAGAGCGGTGCGGGATACGCTACGTCCGGCACAATCGTTCAGGTCGAGAGTTTTTTCGCGAACGTCTATCGCGAGCCCGACATCACCCGCCACAAGCCTGTTCTTACCATTCCCTTCGAAACGCGCATCGAAGTCATCCCAGAAGAAAACGCCTCAGATGCGAAACAAGCCCAAGAGAAGGGAAGCCACCAGGGTTGGCTGCAGGTCCGTCTTCCCGACAAGCGCGATGAGTGGATCCAATCCGGCGACACAGAGGCCGACGTCCACCCTCTTTCGATTGCCGAATCTATCGATTTGGCGAAGCGCTTCCTCGGATTCCCGTATCTATGGGGAGGCAGTTCCAGCTTCGGCTACGACTGTTCGGGTTTTACGCAGATGCTCGTCCGCTCCCGCGGCGTAATCATGCCACGCGATGCCGATAAACAAGCTGCCTGGGCGGGTGTGATTCCGGTAGACCGCAAAGACCTGCAGCCCGGCGATTTACTCTTTTTCGGCTCGTCGCCGCAAAAAATTACTCACACCGGCATGTACATTGGCGACGGTCAATTTATTCACGACACTACCAACGGGCATCCCGTAGTGCAAATCAGCCGCCTCGACGATCAACCCTGGACTCGCCTTCTGGTCGCCTCTCGCAGACTCAAATGATTCCCAGGGAAATTCATGAGAATTCATGCCGCGATCGCGGCCTGACTGACCGTTAATAGCCCTACGATCAAAGCGTTCTGGCCTGATAAGCCGCGTCCTGATCGACGCAAGCCAACCCTATTGCATCTCTCGCCTAAGCTTTTTCGAAAGCTTTTCCAGCCGCTTTAAATTCTCGTTCAGGTCTTTGACCAGTACTCCCCTTTGCAATTGCCGCAGATCCGATTGCACAGATTCACTTAACGCCGTTAATTCGCTGACATCCCGATTGAGCATCTGCAGCCGCGCAGCCCGCACATCTGGCCCGGGTGGGACGATCACCTGCGAAGTGCGCTGTTCCTTCGCATCGACTCTTCCCGCGATTTGCGTTTGAATATTTGTTTGGCCGAAGGCCGGCACGGCAGCCACCATCAAAAGCAGAAGGCACAGGCGGGTGGGCATAGGCACCTCCAGGTGCGCGAGGCTATAGGCCGAAATTGTACCCCCAATGTCAAGGAAGGTTGGAGAGAGACTGAATCAAGAATTGCGAACATCTACCATAATGGAATTATGCTGACCCGAAGTACTGATTCTGGCTTAGCTCGGATCCTCCCGACGGCCGCGAGCCTGCGCCGCGTGATCGCAATCACATCTCATTCGGCGCTGTGTAGAATACACCCTTGCGACCTTGCGCCTGATCTTCGGTGCGAGAAAACCATTCCTCCGCGTCGAGGTTCTTTTCATGTCCGATAAAGCTGTGGTCGACACTCAGGGCCCTAACATCGATTCCATTCTGAATGAGCAACGCAAGTTCGAATGTCCGCCTGAATTCAGCAAGCAGGCTCACATTAAGACACTTGAGGAATACGAGCATCTTTATAAAGAGTCGGTTGACCAGCCCGAGAAGTTTTGGTCGCGTATCGCCGGCGAACTGCACTGGTTCAAGCCCTGGGACAAGGTTCTCGAGTGGAATTGCCCGTGGGCAAAATGGTTTGTCGGCGGCCGGATCAATCTCTCGTACAACTGCTTGGATCGTCACGTAGAGACCTGGCGCAAGAACAAAGCCGCGATTATTTGGGAGAGCGAACCCGGGGAAGTTGTGACGCTTACCTACCAACAACTGCACCGCGAGGTGCAGAAGTTCGCCAATGTTTTGAAGTCGCTGGGCGTGAAAAAAGGTGACCGCGTCGCCATTTATATGGGAATGACGCCGGAGTTGCCGATCGCCATGCTGGCGTGCGCGCGCATCGGCGCCCCACACACGATTGTATTCGGCGGATTCTCTTCCAATGCGCTGGTCGATCGCATCCACGACTCACAGGCGACGGCGGTCATTACACAGGATGGATCGTACCGCCGCGGCGCCGAAGTCAAATTATTTCCGGCAGTCGAAGAAGC
>PKXU01000005.1 GCA_003132445.1 Acidobacteriaceae bacterium
ACAGAATTTCTGATACGCCCGATTGCCGACGTCACGCGCAAAAGAAAGCACTTCGAAATGAAACGCATTGTGATCCGTTACGTCACCAATCTCTTTGAGGCGCCTATCAAAATCGATTGGCTTGCTTCGCAATTTGTTCAGCAGCGCCACCCGCTTTAGTTTGTCGATGTCAGCGAGTATGAGGTACTCCCTGGCCGTGTATCGCACGACTAGCTTCTCCAATAGTTTTTTCGGCAAGGATTCTATTTTTGCCCACAATAACCGGTTTAGAAGGGGCATTCCGCGATTCCAACTGTTCTTTAATTTCTTTGCGGGAATGGCAATGTAAGCCTCAGCGAAGCGTCGCACGATCTCTGGGTCCTGACGGTCACTCTGCGTAACGAAGATTGCCTGCACAGATCGGCATCGAAAGGCCTCCAGCTTACGCACCGTCCACAAATCAACCTTCTTTTGATTGACACGCAGTCCATGCCGATCAAGATTCCGGGTAAGCAAGAGCATCAACTGTTCCGCTTGGGTCGGGGTCTTCAACAGAACCATCTGGTCATCAGCATATCTAAAATACAAGGCGTCCGCGCGCAGGCAGGTTTGAGCTGCAAATTTGTCGTACTTCTGAAGATAGAAGTTGGCGAGAATACGTGAACAATCCGCCAGCGCATCCTGCGGTATTCCTACGGCTTGGGGATGCAGACCTGTATTTTTTCGATTCCATTGATTCAAGAAGTAGAACAAAAGTGCGATGATCCAGCCTTTGGATGCATCTGATTCCTCTCGAATCCATCGCTCGAGAATATCCAAACGCACACAGTCGTAGAAGTTTGAAATGTCAAATTGCAAAACGTGGCTGTACTTCCCGGTATCTAGCTGCGCGAAAAGCAATGAGTTGAACTCGCCAAATGCCGCCGTCCATGCGCGCGGATTGAAGGAGAAACGGGCGCTGTAAAAGCTGTTATCAAACACCACATCGAGATCTTCGAGCTTCCGCATTTTACCGCCGAGCGTCCACCCACCGAAGGTATTGTCCGTGCGGTTACCGCATAACACATCCTCTAATTCCTTAATACAGAAATAGAAGACCATGTAGTCCTCGATGCAGAAGACAGGGACGGTACGTGCGACGCCGTGACCCTTGTTCACGACGATTTCAGCTTCCGGAATGGAAGCAGCATATCGCGCTGATTTGATAGATTCGTAGACCCGGCGAACGGTGATTGCACGTTCAGCAGAAGTCTCGGGGACTCTTATGGGAAATGTGCGCCGTTTGAAGGCTCGCCAAAAGTCTCGGTTGAACCACCTATCGAATTCGTCCCACTTCATAGAAGGTTTGCACCTTCAATGATATGGTTTTCGAGAATGCATGAGTTGTGAACCGAAAGTACCAAAATGTGATTCCACCGGGTTTGGTGCTGCCATTGAGATCTGCTGTTATCGGCCAGTCGCCAGACGCAATGGATGGTTACACACAAACACTTCTCAATCCGTCGACTGGTGCCGGCTCCATCGGCAACATCGTTCTCCGCGGGCGTTCTTAGATAGCAGAGGAGCGATCTGAAGCAACCGGTATTTGGGGGGCGCCAATTGCTTGACTGGCCGATTCCTCAAGTCGAGTGGAGCGACGGATTTTTTTCATCCTCACTTGCCCGAGAATTGATGCGACGCCCAATCTCCATGGTTCTGCAGGGATTTAGCTGCATTTTTTAGGGTCGCGGAAACCAAGACGTTACAAAATCAGTTGTCTTGTAACTAACTGATTTTCCTAGGAAATGGTGGCCAGGGAGGCCATCACACTAAAGAGCAATTGGCTTATTTATCGCCATTTCCCAACAACGAGCTAAAAGCTACCCCCATAGTTACCCCCCACATTCTTGCGATGGCTTGACCCCGGGTTCGGTGGCGTACTCCTTCTGGATCGCAAGATGTGTGGCGATGTCCCTCGCCGATCTTACCGACATCAGACACCTCCGGCAGCACTTCATAACAATTCGTTTGCACATCTGCCTCGTTGGTAGCGGGGGCACGCTTCGCGTGTTTCCGACAAGTCATCGCACTGCGATAGATTCATAGCGGTCAGCTTTTTTCGTCCAAACGGGGGGGGGTGAAGCCCTCCGGCTCGTCCCCGGGCACATACTAGCTGGCCCGAGTCAGGCCCGCACAGCGTTTCTGACCGGCTTTCCACCTTGCGCGACTACAGGGGGCACCTAAACTGAGAGCCCTTTCGCACGGGGCCAGCAGCATGAGTTTCACCAATGACCGACGTCTCTTCCACAGCTTCCCACGATCAAGGGGGACTGAATCGAAAAACGCCACTTTGGAGCGCGGGCTACGCATTCTCGCTTTCATGAAAGAATTTGGTTTGGTGCTTGCACCAGAAATCGTTGAGTGGGACGTGAAATTGATTAGCGGGGGTGCGGAGGAACTTAAGATTCTGCAGCGGCGTGCATGCTTCACAGAGTTGTCCGTGCTGGAGCTACCGACGCACAGCGCGATATTTGGTCCAATCTCCTTGTCTTTTGACGTAGCAAAATTGCGCACCGCCGGCGCAACCCCCGTGATTTACGTACCGCAGGGTGTTGAGGCAAGCGGCCTGAGTTATATCGGGACGTTCTGCGCGCGCGGTACCTATCACACCCAACAGGTTCTGCGCCAATTGGAATATCTGAAGGAGATTAGCGACCCGGCGCGCGTAGCCGAAAAGTTCAAACTGCCTGTTGAACCAAACTATGCGCTCACTCTTCAGAATTCGGACTCAGCCGGCAATATAGTCGCAACATATACGGTGCCGGCAGCTAATGTTCGTAACGTTATTCAGTACCTCGGCTTCAACAGCATCCCGTTCGATCACAGCATTGGCGTCCTCGAGGTTTTCCTAAACATCTTCTATCCCACCGATAACGCTCACACTGGGGATGATCTTGGCTATTACCGTCAGAGGGAGTGGCGCTTAATTGCTCCCAACATCAATCTCAAGGGACGGCCTATTACCCGCAGTTTATCGGAGCCTGAAATTGCCAGGCTGCACGAAATCGACGATCAATTCTGGACCCGCGAACTTACGGTGGAACGTGTGCCCCGCCAACGGTCGTCTCTCGCTCATTTGTACAGTCCCACACCGGACTGGAACTTTTTTGACCTCGTGGAGGCGATATTCGTTCCTGAGTGGGCCGCTGAGCGAGTTTCCGCCGTCGTCGCGAGCAGCATCGCAGTGCACACAATATCCTAGCGTGCCGGTTTTGCGTTTGCTTGTGCGCTCCCGTGCCGCTGCCGGCGACGACGCCCAGTGCCTGTTAGATCGCCCAGTGTTGTTTGATCATGATCTGGCGGGAGAGTTGACGGCAATACGGCTTATCCAGTATAGACGCGCTGACGCGCTCAATGCCTCGTCCGAGAGTTTCGAGCGGACTACGCGGCGTCCATCCAGCTAAAGGGCGTTCACAGCTGAAACACCAGCCGAGCCCAAGAAACACTGTAGGACTGACTTGCTGGGCGTTCAACCAATCTGGCGGTAAAGCTTTTCGAAGGTCGCAGGGTCCTCATAGGCTTCCCAAACAGGAATTGGCGGGGTTCGCTCGCGGCACCATTGCAAGATGAGGTCGCGGTTGGCGGCGGAAATGCGCAGCCCCAATGTTATACCGGTTAGCAATCTTGACGGAAAGGAAACGAACTGGCCGTCCATCGGATAGCCCCAATCAACGTCAGGATTACCTAAAATTCGGTACTCGGATTCATAGCTGTAATCAGAGGTTTTGATAAGACTCATGATTCGCGCGGCGTCGTCACCGTCGTTCGCGTTGAAACGCAGGGGTACCAACACTGGCGGGAGCTTCGCCACATAGTCAAGGCCACGAGCGAGCCCCGTGAGCGTGCCAGGGATAACGTCAAAGTGCAGCGCAACTCCCGTGTGGCCCGCCGCATAGTGGGTCCACATCAGCCGGTTGTCTAGCTCTGATGTCAGGCAAAAAATGTGCAGCGTGCGCCGCAATTCGTCTCGAACGTTGCGTGTGATCGTGGCTGCCATTTCGTCTACGTGGGTACCGTGATGCTTTCTCAATTCCGCCTCGGCTTCAGGCGTGATGTGCAGCTCGCGGATCATTTGATCCTCGTCTTTTTTTAGCTCCGCCATGAAGGCGGGATCATTGTGAGGATCACCAGCCAACTGGAAAATCGGTGCGCAGTCCTCAGGGTCATTGAGCTGGGCCTGCGTAGATAAGTACAAGCGGGAGTTCTCAATCATGTCCCGAACGTGATCAATGCCACCATTGTCGAGCGGCTTGAATTTGTACAGGGTCCTTATACCTTCGGCCCAGGCAAACCGTAGCCCTTTCGCAATCTGAAGATGTTCGGCGCGTTGGGCGCATTCACGTAGGATATCCCGGATAGCGTACCTAAGATTCGGCATCACTTACTTCTTTCAAGGAAACGCTCCGTTCGCTTGCACATGACAACGTTACGACCCGCGTCTTGCCGAGCAGGTGCAAACTTGTAGCTAGCAGAGCCTGAGGCGATTCGTTACTAAGAACCTGGTCGCATACGCGCGTCTTGGAAATTGTCGTGCACGCAACGGCTCGGCATCACAATACTGGGAGAGTTCTAGCGCGATCTTTTGCCTCGCGGCGAAGCTTACTAAGGACAGAATGAAATGCGTGCAACCTATTTTGGTCGAGGTTTAACGGTAGTGAATAGTTGTCTATCAGATGATGTTCTAGGTTCCACGGTTCTTCATGCCTGACGCAAGCAACGCGCGTATGCTCAGCCATCCACTCCGACAAGCGAGCTTCACCTGAGCCAAACGTCATGCGATTCCCGCTGCCAACCCTCCTGAGTTCAACGCCTATTTCGGCAGCTAACAAACAACCAAGCGTCTGGCGAAGCGTGGACCCTGCAGCATTACCTCTGTAGTGATACCGCAGCCGCTTTATTACCGTTTGCGTGCTTGGAGCTGCGCCGTTCTTCGGGGGCGGTTTTGGTGAGATACCTACGTACAGGAGGTAGCGCCCCTCGAAAGTGTGGCATGGCTCGCCCGGAACAGTGGGTGGCAATTGGTCGAAATACCACGCGTAAACTCCCGGAGTGCGCGGCAGCAGGCATTCCCTATCCAATACCTCAGCGCATGACCACAAACGATTCGGGTGAATGAGCCCTTGCGCCGCCTCCTCGGTCTCCCCTGAATCTCTGTCCCAGGAGAGCCTCACCGCCCTATGGCCATCGATTCCTTTCGGACTCTCTTCCTCAAGTATGTCGATGACGTGTTCCGGCAGGAAAACAACTTCATCCCCCGCCCGGAGATGGTCTTGGTCGCTTGACGTAGCTGGATGATTGTTTAGCTCGCCGACATAGTAAGGGCCAACCCTGCCGGTTACTATCACCCACATCCGCTCGATGAGACTGGAAGGTTTTTTGTCACCCCCCCACCCATCCGGTAGATCAATATCGAACATCAGTTTGACAAGCTTGCCGTCGTCCAGCGTGCGTCTATCTCGCTCGCTAGGCATATAAAACGATTCTGGGGTTCTGTGATGCTGCGCAAGACCGCTTACAAGTTCCCACCCATCGAGGTCCATGGTGGCGAGCCTGACTGCAGCCATGTCAGCACCTCTCGTACTCTCTGAAGTAGAGTCCAGCCACTGAGGCGGCGCTCCTCGCCTCGGTTGTTCGTAAAGAGGCTTACGGTATATGGCCCGCAATAGAGTTTCGAGGGAGGCATCTTCTCTTTCCGGGTTTCTCATATCGAGAGCGAATGTGCCCGAGAACATCGGGGGAATCGCGCATTCCGCACCGGGCTGAAATTCACCTTGCCGCACGAGAGGAATGAATTTCTCGCGTGGCAGTCCGGCAAAGATACGACCGCTTATAATTTGTTGTTCGTAGCCAACGCCTCCGATTCGCGCAATCGATCTGGCGCTATAGTTGGCTGTACAGACGACGACAACGTAATCGCTCTCGGCAATTGCCGCCTCCATGAACTGAGTAAGGCTCTGTCCCGGAGTAAGGTGCCATTGGTCCAGCGTAACTTCTACACCGTTGGCGACTAGGCGCTCTGCCAAGTTTCGGACCCACTTTTTGTGTTCTTCCGAATCCCAAGAGTAAGAAATGAAAACCTTTGGAATACTGGCGTCCATGCCCGCCCTACGTTCTGTTTTTTTCAACGCCAAAACCATCTGAAATATCAACCTGTCGCTGCAGCATAGTAGCAGATGCATCCTAGACTGTTAGAGCAAAGGGGCCACTATGGCCAACGCATTTTCCTTCCGATTTCGGTCGCTGTTCCGCCAAATAGTGACACGCCGAACGAAAGTCGAGAACGCTAGACCGACTGCGACTACCTGCGTCATGATACCGCCGCCACGCCCGCCACTCACCGTTGTCAGGCTCTCCGACCACCTCGGCCAGTATGTGCTGACGCTCAAGTGCGAGTGCGGCCATACGCGAACTGCGCAGCCTAGGACCCTCGCTGGCCTCGCTGGCTGGGATGCGTTGCTTGCCGATATGAAGCGCCTACGGTGTTCTAATTGCGGCAGACGACGATGCACAGCCACAGTGCGCCCTGAGACGAAACGCGATGGCTAATCCCACGAGATCGACTAGATGTAAATGAGTTTACGTCCGCGCATCTAGGAAGGCGTCGCAGGCCCAAGCGTTAGAATTCATCGGAACCTAATTGCTCCGGTGGAAATCCCGCAACTTCTAACCAACCGTTCTCGTCCCATAAAAATAATTGACCGTATCCCCATCCGATCTTCACACCACGCCGGACGAAGCAGGCGGCGCACATGCACCCCCACCCGCCCAAATCCTTTACCTCTCCATCGATCATATATTTCTCGCCTTTGAGATTTTTCCTGCAAAGGTCACAATGCTTTGGCGGTGGACTAAAGTAGACCGAGTCACGCTTAGCCCTTTCCATATCAACCAATGAGTCAAGAGGCGACAGGTCGATCGGCTGGTTGGGCTCGTCCTCAATGTCAGCTTTTTCAAAGGCAGCTGTGGGCACCCCCAAAACCCAGGGGGTGACAGTCAATATTTGCGCTTCGTAGTCGATCCCAGTTATTCGCCCAAGACCGGAGAAAGTGCAGTGTCCATCACCAAAAAGCGCGAACGCCGTGGTGGTTGTAATCCATCTTTGATCTATATAAAGCACGATGCGAAAGGAACCGAGTTTCGAGTAAATGTGCGGGGCCTTTGCCATGTTGCCTGTGAAAGAAGTGTAATTCTCGCTAGCGTTGAAAGCTATGTTCTTGGTCCGGAAACCCTGTCGATCAAACGACACTGGCATACCGATCGATCCTTCGTGCAGGGCCACTCTGTTGATTGGCACTGCATCAATCGATAGATGTTGCAGCACCTGCTGAAACGCCGCCATTACGTGGTTCAATTCCCAACCGAGACTGTGAAGCGTTTGACCTTCTTTGTACTTACTCAAATCGACCCCATAACCCTTAAGCTCTGTCTGTTCGCATAGACGAGGCACGTTAATGTAAGTAAGTTGGGATATGGTCGAACGCCACGGTTGAGGCTTGGCCAAATTTTGCGCTATCCACGCAATGTGATCGCTCTTTATCTTCGAGAGATACTCAACGGTGTAAGTGGTAGGATCGTCGTCGACAAGCTTGTGATGTTGACGGCAGAGAAGCAGCAGGTTCTCAGGTTCGTTTCTCTCCTCCACTGTTAGATTCGAGGCACCTCGGGCAGCGCGCGCACGTTCGCCGACAATGTGGGCAATTTCCCCTACCAGCGAGACACCTTGTCCGCTTTCATTCTGAAGCACCGGTTGTTTGCAGATACAACATCGAGCAGCACATTGGCCCCAAATGATCTTCGATGTACGCACACTTATTGCCACAGCTTTCCCTACTCATGGCGCGACTTTAAAACGTCGCGAGAGCCGATATTAAGATACTTACCGCAATTTTTTGGACTTTTCTGCCGCGCCTTGCAGCCCGGAGGCCGCCGCGGGTTTTCCGTCTTGACTTAGGACAAAACACAATTATGGGACCTCGCGATGTAACTGTGATCATAGGGTCTAGACTGCCGCCGATATAAGTTTCGATACGCTGTTACCATAAAAATCATTAATCAGATGCGCCCCTTCACGGTAAGCGATTGGATATCCCCGT
>PKXU01000195.1 GCA_003132445.1 Acidobacteriaceae bacterium
CCCCGAAGGCGGAGTCGTTCAAATGCAAGCCAGCCGCAACGGAAGCTATGCCAAGCTTTCGGTCACCGATACCGGTGTAGGCATCCGGCCAGAGGATCAAGCAGTCATCTTTGATGAGTTTCGTCAAGTTGGCGAAGAAAGCGCGAAGAAAGAAGGCACGGGCCTCGGCTTAGCGATAGCCAAGCGACTGATAGAGCAGCATGGCGGAGAATTCAGTGTGGAAAGCGAAGTGGGGAAGGGCAGCCGATTTAGCTTTACCCTTCCCGTCGAGGCGCCCCGGGCGTTTCAACAGGCGGCGGGAAAAAACAAAAATTGAAGCTCTCGATGTCCGCGACGCTCAGAGAGCGGCGAAATCTAACGGACGGCTACCCTGTCGAGGTAGCACTCTGAAAAGCCGCTCATGGACTGGCGTTAGCCATCGTGAAGCTCTATTGGACCCAAATGGCCCCGGATTCGCCCCCGGAGAGGCTGCAAGTGATTGAAAGATGCAGCACATCTGAAGACGCGAACCCCAGACGTCTACCTTGCAGCGCAGACCTTCCGGGTTCGACTCCTACCTGAGGAGCCATCCGATTTCGGCACTTGCGGGATCCTCATCCCTCAATTGGAACGCCCTAGACAGACCGGACATCAGAGGCTCGAAGATATTGGTCCAGGCGTGTTAACGCCGGGGCTCGCGAAGCGCTCAAAGTCGTTGTCGCTCATCGCACCTTCTCGTTGGTGTGGATCGAAGTCATGGCGCTTTACGACGCAGCGCAATCATCCTCGGTCCTTATAGAGATGGTTGTTGCAATCGGCGTGGCATGGGTCAAGACATCTCGGGGTAGGACCGTTACGAGCGGACGAGCATTCCGAATCTCTTTAGTGGGGGGCACCATAAAGTCATTTTCGATGTAGTCGTTTCCAGGTCCTCATTTGAGCGGACCAAATCCAGGAACTGGCCTTTCTCCTTAGGGGACGAAAAGGAAAAAAGGAGCTCGTAGGCGCTTAGCGTCAGGATCGCCGAGAAGCGCCTGGAAATCCGGTCGAAGGTGAACGCGATTCCGGTCTGAAGCTGAACGCCGATTCCGGTGGCAAGCCGAACAGTCTTTGCCTGCTACCGGAATGGCGTTCGGCTTGGAGCGGAATGTTTTCCACAGACGAACAGCAGGATGTGCAGCAACGCTGGACAATCACCCGGCATTGAAACTCCATAAACAAAAGGAGAACAGGGTGCCGACCAGGAGAAAGTCCATGCGGAAAACGAAGGAAGTCCTGCGGTTACGGTTTGAGTTGGGACTCGGGCAGCGGCAGATCGCGCGCAGTTGCGGAATGGAGCTGGGCGACATGGTTGACAACATCCGGCGGCAGGACCGTCCCGAAGGGACGAGCGTTTCTTATTTCTTCAGCCGTGGGTGACATGAAATCATTCTCAATGTAGTCGTTCTCCATGTCGTCGTTCGTGCGGACCAAATGCAAAAACTGCTCTTTGCCTTCAGAAGATGCAAAAGAGAACAGCAACTCGTAGGCGTTGGCATCAGCATCGCCGACGAGCGCGAGTGCGCGCGTGTTTGTCGCCTGTGCGTAGCCAAACAGATGTCCGATGATTTCTAGTGAAGAGGCGAGCCTCTGCACCTTGAGCAACAATTGGCCCTTTTTAACCGTGTCGCCCAGGCGCGCATCAATCTCCACAACGCGTCCGGCGGCTATTGAAATCACCGGAACAGCACGCGAGATATCCGGGTTCACGGTACCAGTGACTTTCAACTGCGGCGTAGCAACGTGTTCTGTTGCCTGCGTCAACTGGAAGCGCTCGGGATGGTCGACTTGAAACACACTGCGGTCTTCCACGCGTTCCACTTTGAGCGGTGGCGGCGCTTCTGCCTGGGGATCACCTTTCCCACCGCTGCAGCCCGCCAAAAATAGGGCCACTATCAAAGGTAAGGACAAGATTGCGAAATCCCTGCGGTTCATTGGATCACCTCGCGTCCTACAGCAAGATTCAGTTGGCTCGCCGCATTGAGATAGGAGGCCACCAGATTTAAGTAATTGACCTGTACAGTCCGGTAGTCGGCCTGAGCATTGAGAAAATCGAGCAGAGATGCCGCGCCGTGTTGGTACGAAAAGGAGATTGTGTCCCTCACGCTCGAAGCCTCTTCCAGGTACTGGTCCTTATATGGTTTTAGAAGAATCACAGCGCTATTGACCGTGGCATAGGCGGAATCAACATCGTTGAAAACCTGGGCCCGCGTTGCCGCGGCCAGTCTGTCGTTTCGGTCAATGTCCAGTTGCGTGCGACGCTTTTCACCTTGATTGCGGTCAAATATCCGCAAAGGAATGCTCACGCTGAATCCGATGTACTCGTCGATAGGTGGATTGCGCCCCACATCGAAACCCAGGGTTGGGTCTGTAGATCCATTCGCTACGGCGAGCCGATAATCAGTCTTGGCCTTGTCGACAGATTGCAACGCTGCCCTCAAGTCAGGGCGCGTGTCGAGTGCTGCCTGGCGGGTATCAATAAGAGGAGGAATCTGATCCGCAAAATCAAAGAGACCGATTACGTCAAACTGCTCAACCGGTGTCTGTTCATTCAACAGCATGAGCAGTTGAATTTTCGCAGTGCGCAGATTCACGTCGGCGGTCTGCAGGTCGGAGAGGTACTGGACCTTCTGCAGTTCCAGACGCTTCAAATCTACCTGGGCAATTCCGCCGGCTTTGTAGCGCTCACGATTTACGTCCAAGACGTGATCGTAGTAAGCCAGGTTTTCCTTCGCGAGATTCAGGATCGCTTTTTCCTGAAGCGTCTGTATGAACGCGCCGCGGAGGTTGAACAATAGGTTTCGCTCCAGGTCGGCCTGCCCGGAGATTGCGACTGCGGTCGCTTTTTGTGCGCTTTCCAGACGCAAGTCGCGCTTGTGCTGGCGCTCCCATAAAAAGTCCACGCTGGCGGATGACAAGAGGTACGCAAAGGGTCCGTGAGGTGGTCCGCCGCCGCCAAAATCGATCTGATCGGCTAGAACGCTTAAGTTGGGGTTCGGCCGCAGGTTCGCTGTGATCTCCTGCGCGCGGGATTCATCGATGCCGATTTGCCCTGCCCTAAGGGTAGGATTGGAGGCTTCGAATCTATCTCGAACCTCTTGCCACGTCAGTGCCCTTTGGGCGAAGGCACTCTCCCCCAAAGCTGCGACCAGGAATAACCCGAAGCAGAAGCGTTTTCCCACCCCGTACATGAGTCCTCCCTATGTTTGTTACATACTTGCTGGTCCCAACATTTCACGCTTCGTTGGCAGGCGCCCTCACCGCCTCAGGAACGCCCTATCACGTTCCGTGGTTTCCGAGACGACGAAGCGCGGCACTCAATTAAATATGTTGAGTATGAATAACCTGTTACAACGTCCCTGGTGCCAACAACCCATGTCCGTTGGTGAGCCTGTGATCGCTTACTTCAAATAAGCTTTGACAACGTCGACCACCTCATCGGCGGCCATGGCCTGGTCGGAGGTCGGTTTCCGCTTCGGATCAAGCACATGAAAGCGAACATGATCCTCTAGAAGCTCGGCCATCAGTCCATTCATCGCACCTCGCGCAGCAGCAATAAGCCGTAAAACATCGGAACAGTTGTGTTCACTTGTTAGAGCCCTCTCCACAGCTTCGACTTGGCCACGGATTCGCAGGACCCGCAAAATGAGCTTTCCGTTTTCTTTGATTGTGTGCACCATTCTCACCCCATCGAGGCGGGCTTCAATACTGCTGGAGGCTCCCCCCGTGAGAAACCTTCCTGCAGAAAGCGTTGCGACGATACCCCACGTTCCTTAGTCCTTGCCCGAGTTGCTGATGTCCTCTCGACTTCAGAATCAGAAAATTGAAAACTACGGAGTTGAGGATCAATCCACACGCAGGCTATTGGCCGAGACGGATTTTCGGTCTTGATCCAAATGCAATACAGCGGTTGACGGCCCAATGTTGGAATGAAAGTGTTCGTCATGGTTCCCTCCTAGTAGAGACACGCATCCTGTTTGAACGCCGCATTTGTTTTCGGCGTCCGGATCACCGTCTCAGCAAGAAATTTGGTTAGGAGGAGTGAGTCAGGCCGTTCACATTCGACGGATTCGCTCGCTCACGTCACAGGTCAAATACTGTGAGGAGCGAGGAGGAAATCGGCCCATAAAACGCTAGGCGCTTCGTCCAGAACGCTCGTCGCAGCACAGGGAGACCCTCGATCTACTCGGAGGGTCTTGCGCAGACTCAATGTTCATAGTCCTTCTATAATTCTCGTCGAGTTCCTGGGAATCTCGACTCCAATCGTATATCATATCCCCCTAGGATATAGTCAAGGAAAAAATGTCTCATCTCGAAAAAGAAAAACAGAAGCTAGTAGCTCGCATTAAGCGGATTCGGGGGCAGGTTGACTCCATCGAACGTTCGTTGACGACGGACGACGATTGTGCGGACGTGTTGATGCTCTTGGCCAACGTGCGTGGCGGGATAAATAGCCTCATGGCGGAGGTTCTCGAAGACCACATTCGTCTGCACATGTTGAGCAACGAAAAGAGCGCGATGCCTTCGGTGGAGTTGGCAGAAGATCTCATTGGTCTGGTCCGCGCGTACCTCAAATAATTGGCCGGCGTATATCGGCCTTTCTAAAAACGGAATCACTCGAAGGTCGGCCAGACGGGGCTCGCACGGCAGAGAGGGGCACAAATGGTGTCCGTTGGGAACTGGGTGCTGCCTTACAACGGCACATTCTTGAAGTTATCGGCGCGACGCCAAATCAGGCGTGGGCTTCAAGGGAATGTAAGCATGCCATAATGCTGTTTCGATGGCTACGATACTGCCCATTGCATCGCAGGAGACTAGCTGAGTCATGTTGAAGGTTGCAAGCGAGAGGTGATGGAATCTACTGAACTTGCGCGACTGAGGCGGGTCGCTGGGAAACAGACCACGAGTCTGACTCACTATGGTCGTAAGACCGGGAAACCACACGAAGTCACGATCTGGTTTGTTCTGGACGGAGACAGGCTCTACATCGGGACAGCGAACGTAAATCGCCAATGGGTACAGAACGTGCAGAAGACGCCACAAGTCAAGCTGTCTATTGCTGGCGAGAACGTCGAAGGCACAGCCCGGTTCCTCATAGACCGCGCCGAGCACGAACGCGCCATGGCTGCCATTCGACGGAAATATTGGATGTTCCGGCCAATCATTGAGCTTGGGCGGTTCCTCGCAGCCATAGGCCTGATGCGCGACAAGGCGGGGTCGTTCGAGGTTTTGTTGGCTGGCTAGAGGGATTCGAGGTTGGCGTTTGTAAGAGTCTTCTGGGTCACGGTTTGGATTCGGCTTTTCTATGCTCGTTCTCATCGTATTGCTGGCAGCGTGGCTGGTCTTTCGGCGATAGGAGCGGTTTTTCGCCTCGTCGCAGCAGTCCGCTTTGTACGCCTTGGCCGTGATGTTCGTCTTCACCGCAACGGCTCATTTTAACAAGATGAAACATGATCTAGCGCGAACGATTCCGGCGTACTTCCCGCGTCCCTTGCTGATCGTGTACATCACTGGTGTTTTGGAACTTCTCGGAGCGGCGGGATTGGTACTTCCACAATTTCGCAGCCTTGCTGGCATTTGTCTCATTGCGCTCCTCGTCGGGATGTTCATCGCCAAGGTAAATGCTGCACAGCGCGGCGTGACACTGCGAGGCAAACCGCCGACCCCACTTTGGTTGAGGGCTCCGATGCAGATTTTGTTTACTGCGCTACTCTGGTGGTCAACTCGCGTCTGAGCGCCATCTTCCACTCGCCGGAATCGCGCTCGAATTGCTTCTTGCACCCGATCCGCGCCTGAGCGTAACTATTCTGATCCGTCCATACACAAGCGTAGTGCACTCCAATCGAGTCGCGGCGGGTCAGTTTGTGATTGAATTGATATGGTAGGTTCCAAAAGATTGTGGGAACTTGGGACTGAAGATCAGGTTTGCTTTTTCAACGTGGGATTATGATTTCCTTCGATGCTGCGCATAAGACAGTGCATTATCCGCAAGATCGTCGCTTCCGGATTTGGGTTCGCCCTTCCATTCTGATCGGCATCGCTGCGGCGATCGCATTATTGCTTTTTGCCGCGTGGATTGAGTTTGGTCTTGTCGGCCTGCCGTATGTTTCCCCTATCCCGCAGGTCTATCCGAATAACTTTGCGGGGCCGCACGGCTTTCCGCTCTGGGTGCGTTACTGTCATTTCTTCAATTTTCTGTTCGTGATGATGCTGATTCGCAGCGGTCTGTCGATCCTGATGGATCATCCTCGTCTGTACTTTAATGATGACTGCACACCGGGCAGCGAATGGATCAGGTTCACGCCTATCAAAGTCCCTCGTGACCGGATTTGGACGGCAAAGGATGACGCCCGCTACATTTCGCCCCTCGTTGGTACTCCCGGCTACAGGCACACAATCGGGATTGCGCGGGTCTGGCACTTCATTGACGTGCATGGGTTCATCGCCACCGGAATTCTCTTCATCGTGATGCTGCTTACGACTGAGCAGTGGAAGCGGATCGTGCCCACTTCACCAGTTGTCCTAGCACAGGCTTGGAACACCTTCGTTCATTACGCAACATTCCATTTGCCTCCAGAGCCGAATGGCTTTTATGGCTACAACGCACTCCAACAGATTGCGTATTTCACGGTTGTGTTCGTATTCGGGCCGTTGGCTATCCTGACGGGCATCGCAATGTCTCCAGCCGTCGTGAACCATTTCCCGCGGTATCCGCGTATTTTCGGCGGGAGGCAATCGGCGAGATCAATCCACTTCTTAACCATGCTCAGTTTCTTTGGGTTCTTGGTTGTGCACGTCGCCTTGGTGGTGATGACAGGATTCAAGCGCAACATGAATCACATCGTCATGGGCACGGACGACGCAAATCCTATTGGGATGTGGCTGGGATTCGTCGGCATAGGCGTGGTCGTGCTCTCGTGGGTTGTGGCGCACCATTTGTCATGGCACCATCCGCGTGGACTGCAACACGCTTTGAAGTCCGTGACCTATCCCATGCAACTGCTTACGTTGAACCGACTCGTTCCACAGCAACATTACTCTGACCAGCAAATATCGCCCTACTTCTGGCCGAACGGGAAGATGCCTGTAAGAGAGGATTGGAAACGGCTGGTGGAGAGCGGATTCAGGGATTTCAGGTTGAAGGTGGGTGGATTGGTCGAAAACCCGGTCGAGCTCTCGCTTGCAGAAATCACACGACTGGGTCACGTCGAGCACATCACAATGCATCACTGCATTCAAGGCTGGAGCGGCATTGCGAAGTGGGGCGGCATCCCGATCAAAACGCTGATCGATCTCGTACGCCCAAAACCGGAAGCCAAGGTGGTAGCCTTCTTTTCCTTTGGTGAGGCACTCTATGGGGATGCCTACTATGACACTCAGAGCATCGAGAATGTCTTGAAAGCGGAATGCCTGCTCGCTTTGGAAATGAACGGGCGTCCTCTGCCGGAAGTTTATGGCGCTCCGCTACGACTGCGGGTGGAGAATCAACTGGGCTACAAAATGGTTAAGTGGATTGAGCGCATTGAATTCGTTGAGTCAGAGAAACAGTTGGGTGCCGGAGAAGGTGGAAAAAACGAAGACGATGAATATTTCGATCTGCTGCCCAATATCTAACCAAGCCTCAGGTTTGAGTTTCGCACGCCAAAGCGCGTCCATCCCACTATACCCTTGACACCTCGGATCACGCCGCGCTGGACGAACTTAACAAGCTGGCTTGGGAGCAGGCCAAAGTTACGGGGCTCGGCCAACGGAGATACCATTGCAAGTGGGTGACTTCGGCCGCCAAGTAGGAGCCGGAGAATGGTGATCCCAAAACCCGACTTCGCCGCCAATTTGGTAGGTTAGCCCATCGGTGCCGACCGCAGCGCGTTAGAGCCATTCCCGCAGTTGAGAGGCAGATCGTAGGGTCCGTCATCCATAGTGAAAACCAGTAAACACCGGAGCGGGGGGCTGCGGGGTGGGCCGTCTCGTGCCGTCAAGTCATCG
>PKXU01000067.1:0-672 GCA_003132445.1 Acidobacteriaceae bacterium
ACCAGGCGGGCGAGTTCGTCTTTATCGCCGGTCGCCTGAAACTTCGAAACGTAGCGTACTAAAGAAGACCGGATTCCGAAATCGAAGATGCCATAGTAGCCGGTGAAGGAGTAAATCAAGATCCACAATCCGAAGGCTTCATCCCCCAGATGATGCAGAATAAAAGGAGAGAGAAAAAAGCCAACGGCAATATTCGTTCCCAAACCTCCCCAACTCGAGGCAACGTTGATGAGGGCCCGGGTTTTGAAGCTCATTTTACTTCGGTCCGATCTGGAGAAAGGTGACGCAAGGTTCGTTTCAGGTTGGCACAAAGCGCTATCGATGTCCAGATTACGGTTCGGTTACATGCTAAAATCGGCCGCTCCGGCAACCTCGGAATCGATACTGATATTGATAAAGACAAAAATCTCCAGGTCGATTGCGAAACTTTCCAATGCCCCAACCTGCCAGGCACGGGTCAAGCCAAGCTTTATTACGCTTACTGGGATGGCTGTTGGCTTCCGCGATCCTGATCGCCGTTTGCCTGCTGCTGTGGGGTCAACACTTTCTAGTTGCCATCAGCCCCGTGCCGCAGCATGTGGATGCTGCCGTCGTGCTCCAAGGCTCGATTATCGCTGAAAAAGTGCGAATTGCCGGTGCCATCAACTTCCTGCAGCGAGGAATCGCCGACCG
>PKXU01000067.1:828-3127 GCA_003132445.1 Acidobacteriaceae bacterium
TGGAGAAAGTTAACCGCTTCTGACCCTGACCTTCGCATTTCGGTTACTGGAGTGGAAGATCCCGAGTTTCAGCAGCCGTGGTGGCGTCACCGACAGTCAGCGAAGACCGGCTTGATGGAAGGCATGAAATTAGTGTGGACCATTCTCGGCGGGCGATAAGATCAACTACGCCCGCCTTCGCTCATCGAATATTCGGCCGCTCCGATGGTCTGAGAGCCAGTGATATTATCGTGTCGAATGTTTTCATATTCACCGGGAATCTCTCTTCGACCGAACTCCCGCGATCGGTTTCCGCACGTCTTAAGCAGCCTAACCCCGGGCAGCGTAACCATTCCAGGGGTGCGGCATGAGTAAGCTGGCTCTCCGCGCGCTGCGAAGCTGCGGCATCTTCTCTCTAACTCGAACGATCTCCGCAAGGATGGCGCGGATCTTGATGTATCACAATTTTTCAGGCTCGCAGGGTACAGATCCGGATGCGCTGAATGTGGAAGGGCTCCGCCGCCAGTTCGAGTACCTGCGTCAGCACTTTCACGTTGTTCCCTTATTGCAACTGGCCGAGCAAGTTGCCTCCGGCCGCGAACTGGATACGAACCTGGTAGCGCTAACCATTGATGATGGCCGGCGCAGCTGTTATGAATATCTTTTCCCGCTTTTGGTGGAATTTAAATTCCCCGCAACTTTCTTTGTTCTGAGTTCGTTCGTTCGCGGAGAAGACTGGATCTGGACCGATAAAGTCGTTTGGTTGAGTGAGCAATCCACGCCTCCGGCAGAACTTGTGCCCGGCAAACTCGATGCCCTCTTTAAATCTCTGAACCGAATGCGGCCGGAGGAGCGCAACGCGCGCATTCAAGCCATGGCCAGGAGCATTGGCGTAAGCATCCCGGCGAGCGCGCCCGCCAAATTCGAGCCTTGTTCCTGGAGTGAACTGCGCGAAATGGCAGACTCTGGCTTGATGGAGATCGGTTCTCATACCGTAAGCCATCCAATTCTGTCGAGCATTACCGACGAGGAATCATGGAAGGAACTCACGCTTTCGAAGTCTCAAATCGAAGAGGAAATCGGAAGAAACGTGCGTTGCTTCTGTTATCCCAACGGCATGGCGGAAGATTATCGCCCGAGCCAAGTGCAACAGGTGGAGCGGGCGGGATATGACTGTTCCGTGATCGCGCAGTTCGGCATGGTGAGCCGCAATAGCGACCGCTATCGATTGCCGCGCATCGGCGTGGCACGCAAGTCCACGACTCTCGAGTTTTCCAAATACCTGGATGGATTCGCTTATTACCAGCAGAAGCTTGGCGCAGGAGCCGGTTAGGGGATTAAGCATTTCGCTGGACTGGAAAACGCTGGTTTGGAAAACGCTGGTTTGGAAAACGCTGGATTGGAACACTTCGCGACGGTCAAGGTCATGAGCCTGCGGAAATAGGATCCCGTCAATTTCGCGGGAACTATTTCCGCAAGCCCTGTCCTTTTACTTCAACTCGACAATAAAGACGTCTCCACGACAGTCGGTGCCGATGGTGCAGGCCGCATTGCCCGATTCAGAGCCCAATTGTCCCATCCAGTCGGAAGAGAAAATGAAGAATCTTCCATCCTGGGAAATCGTTCCAATGCCCCATTCGGTGCTGAATCTCTGGGAGCGCGTGCTGGTGAAGTCATGAGCAAAGCGCCATGTTTTCCCGCTGCCATCTGCCGCGACTGCGATGATTTCGTTGTACCAGGGAGCAGGGAAGGGCGTGGTCGGGCTCCAGGTGACCGCGAAAAATGGCAGACTGTCCGCCGCGTCCACATTGTTCCACGACTGGTGCTGATCGAATGGCGGTGTGATTCCCTGAGGAAAGCTGTTGGTGAGATTGGTGATGGAAGTTGGTTGGGCAAACGCGCGCTCGACCTGGTTCGACATGGGCGAGTTGTCGTTGTTCACCCAGTGGCTGTAGCCTTCGGTGAAGTGGCCGCTGCACGATCCGCCCTGGCCGCAAGAGTTTACGGTGGTGGTGCCGACCTGCCAGAAGTATGGTTCCGCAGTGCAACGGGCCGACATGCACGTCGTGCTTTCGATAATGAGCCAGTTCCCGTCCTTCGATAGCTTCACGTTGTGAATGGTCCAGCGGTCGGCGATGTTNNACTTTATAAACGACGGCATACACGCCCGTTCCCTGATCTCCGGTATTCGAATAAGCCATGGCGAAGACAGTGTCATCTCCGCTGACGCCGCCTTTGGTGTACCAGGTCGCAGTGAACCCCGCGGGGAGGCAATTGGGACTGCTGGTGAAATCATAGAGAAGCTGCGGCGACGGGGGAT
>PKXU01000050.1 GCA_003132445.1 Acidobacteriaceae bacterium
GGGTGTTGCCGTTTGCGTCGTACGTGTAGCTGCCCGCCGAATTCGACGTGAGCTCGGACCTGGCACAAATCATTTATCGGCCTTTCGCACCCGCATCACACCCAACAAGCTTCGGATGTGTTGGTACGTCGATTACAAATGGATCTGTCGTTATGCTCTCGACAGTATCGGAACCCTGAATTTGACTCGGTGGCTCTTCTTCCGGCCTGAGCACAAGAACCAAGGCATAAGTCCCAGCAGAAACTGATTTGGGAAGGGGAAATGCGGGGTCGTGTCTCGCGATTAGGTCGTACCCGCTCTGCACCGTCACTTTCTTGCCGGGTTCAATCTTCAGCCGGTCAAAACGTATAGCATTCTGGGGATAGTGGCTTGCAGTCTGATCGTAAAGGAAATGTCCAGACTCTGCATCCCCGATGCTGGACGCAACCTTGCCTTCCCACGGAACCATAGGCCATAGCAAATACACAGGCGTCCTCGACGAGTTTAGGACCTCTATGTTGAGGCTGAGGGAGACAGTGAATAAGCCGCCATAGCCGCGACAATATTTCTCCTCACGGATGTCCGCTTTGGCGGTTACCTCGCCAAGATTAGAGTCCGGCGTTCGCTGTGCCGAGGCGGTAAACACGCTGCTGAGTAAACAGAACAGACAAATCAGTTGTCGCATTGGAAACAGGCCTTGATGATCCTCATGGAGTGTGCTGAGTTCGTTGCCCCGTCCACGTCGTCCGTAAAGCCAGTGTTACCTTTTAGCTGGTGACCCAGTTCGTGCAGCAGGATGAACGCCCTAACATTAGTTATGCTGCCCAAGTTGCACTTAGAGCCATTCGGGAGCGTTATTCTTCCGTTCCTGGCCGTCATGTACAGGCCCTGGTCGTTGATGATAACTGTAGTCGGGCCCCCGGTTTGCGCACCCGCCCCAGCACCTTGCGGCATAGTATCGAAATAATACGTAGTGTTCCGCATCTGGTTGGCGCCGGTAGTGTAGGGTCCTTCGTGGCAAGACGGTTCAAATTGTTCAGCACAGTTTGTGTTGTTGAGTCGGTTGAGGGCTTCCGCAAACCCGTCCGCAAACGGTCCCCAGTAGACTTGCGGCTCGCCCGGCGGCAAATTGCCGGGCATCTGCGCCTGTAACCCTGTCATGTCAGTCCGGTTGAGTGGATTGTTATCGGCATACCGATAGAAGTTCGGTCCTGCGAAAAATCGAGTCGGGTCTTCACTGAGGAATTGTCCTGTTGAGGGGTCCATGTACCGGGCACGGTAATAGTAAACTCCCGTTTCGGAATCGAATTCGCGCCCGGTGTATTGAAACCGATTGGTGACTGTTCCGGTCGAGGCTGCCAGTCTGCCGAAGGAATCGTACGAATAGGTGTTAGTCAGCACTTCAGAGGAGTTGCTTAGCGAAGTCACGACCCAAGCGCATCTTGCTCGTAATAGTTCGCCGTCGTCGATAGCAGCTCTGCCAAAGGCTCGTCGATGCCCCCGCCCTCCGTGTACCTTGCAAGAACGTTCCCGCTAGCGTCTACATCCTCAACGGCCCTGAGGCCGTCATAGAGGTAGTTCGTGGTGCCCAGCGGCCCCGACTTTTGAATGCGTCTGCCGAAGGGATCGTACTTGAAGGCCACCGTCCCCGAGCCCGGCACCACCGCCGACACCAGCCGATTCTCAAAGTCCCACGTGAAGCTTCTGCCGCTGGCGTCGGTGAGGGTGTTGCCGTTTGCGTCATAAGCTGCCTGCATTCTGACACCAGAGAAACCCTAGTCCGAGACCTGGAGCTTGTGGAAGCGACCGCCCGACCAGTAGAAGAGTTGTGCTCCCTTTTCGATCCACTCCAAGTAAATGCTGTCGAGCTTCACCTGCACCGATTTCGTACTCTCGAAATCGGAAAACTTTCCGGGAGCAGCCGCGGAAATCACCAGTCCCGAATAGGTCGGCCCCTCGGCCTGATCCAAGACGCGTGCGGCATAGTGACTCCCGGTTTGTGATTCAGCAAGCACTACGAGCTTGTATCCCCCGGTTGGCTTTGCCTCGGGTACCAACAAAACCGCGTATGCAGGCTGATTCATGCGTTCGAAATGCCCAGCAGCGATACCTGGGCACTCCCTGTCATGCGCTTTTAGCCAGAGGTCTTGATCATCGGCACCAAGATCAAAGACTTGCTTCGGACGCCACGAAGGAAACTTTTCCTTGAGTACCTGACGGGCGGAATCCGGCAGCTTCACTGCATCGCAGCCATCTGCAACTTGAGCCGTCAACCACAAGGGCCAGCTTACAGTGGGTATGCTCAACACGACGGCGAACAAGGCGAGTTTTGTTAGTCGAGTTCTCACTGCTGGCACTCCTTGCATTTGGGATTCTTCGGAAGATTACCACCGGGGTTGTTCGGGTTCGGACCTGGCACGAGTTGCAGATGTAAGTGCGCAGCAGTCGCGTACTTCGACGGATGCTTCTTTTCGTCGAGCGCATTCTTTGCGCCGCAACACGCTGCAGCATTTAGCACAGCATCGGGATCACTCGGATAATGTACATCTACCGCGAGGCCGCCATCCCTGCGGTGTGGGTCATTCGGACCATGTGTGGAGAGCGGCGGCGGTTCCGACGTTGAAGTTACGATGAGGTTTATATGCGTGTTTGCCTCAATGCACTTTAAGAGAGCATCGAGCGCAGCAGAAGGTGGAGGAAGTGGTGGATTGCTCGGTTTCAAAGTGTACAGGCCCAGCGGGTCGGCGTAGTTGATGGGATTGTTTTGCACGTAGCGATATAGGTTCAACGCGTACAAATAGGCTGCCTTCTTCACCGGGATCTTGGCTGAGGAAACGCCCGATGCTCGGATCAAAATACCGTGCCCTATAGGAGTACACTGCGGTCTCCGAATCAAATTCTCGCGCTGTGTAGCGGAATGGATTCGTGAGCGTGCCGGTTGATGAATTGGGTTTGCCGAAGCTGTCGTATGTATAAGTTTCTGCGATGGCACCCGAGGAATTGCTAATGGAGGTGATTGTGCCGACTCCGTCAGCTTCGTAATAGCTAGCAGTTGCCGAACGGAATTCGGCCAACGGTTCATCGATATTTGCGCCCTGAGAGTAGCTGGCGACGAAATTTCCAGACTGATCCGCTTCTTCCATGAGGCTGGGGCCGTCGTAGAGGTAGTTCGTGGTACCAAGCGGACCGCTTTTCTGAATGCGTCTGCCAAACGGATCGTACTTGAACGTCGTAGTCCCCGGCCCCGGCACAACCGCCTGCATCAGGCGGTTCTCGAAGTCCCA